>JBAYIE010000015.1:0-95582 GCA_041665785.1 Bacteroidia bacterium
CAAGGAATAGGAATGACTCCAAATGATGCGTACACAAAATCTATCCAGAAAATAGCCGCTTAATGAATAGAAATATTAACTTAGCACAAGAACCTTTTGGTACAGAATGTTGGGAGTATTACACCATTTATAATGGGGATAGCCTTTTTCAAGTACTTTAACAATCAAGAACGATTCTTCTCGTATTACATTTTTATTTCTTTTATAGCTGAAGTATTTATCTTTTTTACGACTGCTCTACATCTTCGCAATCATTATATAGTCAATACTTTCGCTGTAATAGAAACAAGCTTGCTACTCTCTTTCCTCTATTCAATCACATCTTTGGATAAATATTCTAAATTCCTCTTACCATTAATTCCATTCTATATAGCGTTCTGGTGTTATTGTATTATTATGCAAGGGATCGTGACAGTAAATTCAAACATCTTCCTTGCAAAAAACTTACTTATGATTATTGCTTCCTTGTATTCTCTATTTGTTCTTTTTACTTCAGATACTACTTTTCAAATATTTAAAAAGTCATTATTTTGGATTGGTATTGGAATATTTACATATTTTGTCCTAACAGTTGCAATTTATGGCTTAGCCAACCTCTTAATAGAAGATGCGTATTATTCTCATGTTTTCAGCATTACTAATAGTCTTGCAAATATCATTTCAAATATTTTATATTCAATTGGATTATTATGTCCCATATTAACCAAGAAATTGGCAATCTACTCATAATTTTAACTTTGGTATTTACGACCATAATTATTTTTGTGGCCTCATTAATCATTTATTCACAAAGAAAAATCAGACAAAAACAGACTGAATCCTTTTATGCCATTCTAACTGCCGTCGAAAATGAAAAAGAAAGAGTTGCAAAAGATTTGCATGATCAAACAGGCCCAATTCTTTCTAAAATTAGTATGAATATAGAGATTCTCGGAGAAGGACTAAAGGAAAATGAATGGATTAAGTTTAAGACTGAAAATAGACAATTGATTGAGCGACTTATTTCAGATATCAAAACAACCTCATATGATCTCATGCCTCGTGTGCTTCAAAGTCACCAATTATTAATTGCTTTGGAAGATTTATGTGAGATGATGGCGAGAGGACTGAAAACAGAGATTGAGTATAATTCTGAAGGAGAATTACCTAACATTAATAAACAAGCAGAGTTGAATATTTATCGAATTGTCCAGGAAATAGTAAACAATGCGATTAATTATGCTGATGCGAGCATTATTAAAGTTCTACCTAAAGTAACAAAGGCACATTTTATCATAGATATATCTGACAATGGAAAAGGATTCGATTTAGAAAAAGTAATGAAAAGTACTAGAAAGGGCATTGGATTACAGAATATTCAAAGTAGAGTTGAATTATTGGATGGAAAAATGACGTTTTCTACTATTCTTAATAAAGGAACATCGTATAACATTATGTTCCTTCTCAGCAAATTAGAATCATAATGGAGCAAAGTAAGGGGCTTAAAATAATAATTGCAGATGATCATACCCTTTTCAGGGAAGGCCTGGAATTATTACTTAATAGAATTCCGTTTATTAAAAAAGTCATTCATGCTGAGAATGGGCAAAAAGCATTACTTATTTGTGGAAAGGAGAAGTTTGATATAATTTTAATGGATATTGAAATGCCTGTAATGGATGGGATAATGGCAACAAGACAAATAAAAGTGCAGTACCCCCACGTGAAAATTATAGCATTGACAACATATACCAACCTGAGATATATTTTGGACTTATATGATGCAGGTGTAATAGGCTATCTGCAAAAAAACACTCATTTAGATGAGTTAACAAAAGCAATCAATTTAGCAAGTCAAAACGAACAGTATTTTTGCAAAGAGGTAGCGGATGTTCTATTTAAAGTTTTAATTAAAAGAACTAAAACAAAAGAAGTTCCCGATAAACACAAGGATCACATCACTGAAAGAGAATGTGAAATACTAAAGCTTATTTGTGAGCAATACTCAGCTGAGGAAATAGGAATAAAATTATCCATATCTCCTAACACGGTAAAAAGGCATAAACAACGCCTTTTCACAAAAACAGATTCAATTAATGTTGCTGGTTTGGTGATACATGCAATTAAGAAAGGGATTTTTAAAGTCACACCAGAATAAAGGGTTTGGGGTCCCTAACGAGTCATTTTTCGAACTTTTCACAAATGATGTTCAGTTGTTGTCGTTGATAAACAGACAGGGTGGAAAGCAGGGTCCGAACCACCTATTTAACTTACCAGTCAACCTGCTTAAAACCTTCAAGACTCTTCAAACATAGCACTTCCTGCCTTTCCGAATGCAGGATCCAAAATGAGGGCCAAAAATTATTGAATAGCCTTAGGAGCAACAGCAGAATCAAAAAAACCTATCTCTATATGAAAGCCCTGTTGTTTAAATCAGGCGGTAGCCATCTCTTCTTTCCTCTCCCCAATCTGCTGCCTCCACATTGCATAGTACAAACCTTTTTCCAGCAGTAAACTTTCGTGCGTTCCCGTTTCTGCAATCTCTCCCTTTTCTAAAACAATGATGCGGTTGGCATGCATGATGGTAGATAAACGATGTGCAATAATGACGGTGATCTGAGAGCCCATTTCGGAAACAGAACGGATGGTATTGGTGATTTCTTCTTCCGTAAGAGAATCCAGGGCCGAGGTGGCTTCATCAAATACCATCAGTTTGGGATGGCGCAGCAGTGCACGGGCAATCGATAAACGTTGCTTTTCTCCACCGGATATTTTCATTCCGCCTTCTCCGATCAATGTATCTATGCCCTTATCGCTTCGTGCCAGTAAACTCTGACAGGCTGCTTTCTGCAATACATCCATGATCTCATGATCGGTTGCCTCCGGATTTACAAATTGCAGGTTTTCTTTGATAGAACCGGAAAACAATTGGGTATCCTGAGTCACAAATCCAATCTGGTTGCGTAAACTATTGATCTCTGCCTGATTTGAAGAAATACCGTTATAATAAATTTCACCTTCGTCGGGTTTGTATAAGCCCACCAATAATTTAACCAGGGTAGTTTTACCCGACCCTGACGGTCCCACAAAGGCAATTGTTTCTCCATTATGTGCCTCAAAATTGATCTGATGCAAAGCCCTGTTCATAGCAGTGCGGTGTTTGAACCCAACGGCCTCAAAACGCAACGATTCTACCGGACCAATTTCCACGGCATCTTTCGGAGCGGTTTCAGCCGGTAATTGCATGATGCGTTCAAAATTATTGAGCGATGTTTCCGCCTCACGATAACTCAGGATTACGTTGCCGATTTCCTGCAGGGGACCAAAAATAAAGAAGGAATAAAATTGCAGGGTCATCAATTGCCCGAGCGTTACTTTATCGTGAAACAAGAGATACATCAGCATAAACAAAATAGTCTGGCGCAATAAATTCACGAAAGTACCTTGTACAAAACTGATACTGCGAATGTCCTTCACCTTTTTGAGTTCCAGCTTCAGTATTTTATGCGAAGTATCGTTGAGTCGTATGATTTCCTGATTGGTAAGTCCCAGGCTCTTGATCAATTCAATATTGCGTAAACTTTCTGTGGTAGATCCGGCCAGAATATTGGTTTCGCGCACAATATTCTTTTGCACGGCCTTGATGCGTTTCGATAAAATACTGGTAATATAACCTAACAACAGCGTGGCTGCAAAGTAGACCGGAATGAGCCATACATAAACCTGAATGGAATAGATCAGCACAAATACAATTCCCACCAGACTGGTAAAAAATACATTGATAAAATTGCTGATCAGCTTTTCGCTGTCGGATCTGACTTTTTGTAAAATGCTCAGCGTTTCACCACTACGCTGGTCTTCAAATTCGCGGAATTGCAACGACAACGAATGCTTCAGTCCATCGGTATACATGGCCACTCCTACTTTTTGTATGATCAGGCTTTGGGTATAATCCTGAAAGGCTTTGGCAATGCGGCTTACCATGGCAACCCCAATGGCTGCTCCTACAAGCGTAGCCACACCGCGTACAAAGGTATCTTCCGTAAACCCTGTTGGATGCTGGGCAAACCGGTCGATCAGCTTTCCGTAAATAAACGGATCAAGCAGGGAGAATACCTGATTGATAGTAGCCAATAACAAGGCCAGAGCAATAAGAGGCTTATGCCCCTTAAGGTATTGAATTAAAATTTTCATGTCTGTGATAGAAAACAAAGATATTGGGTAAAAAGTTGTACTTACAACTTAATTGCATCCGCACTTGGGTCTTTCCAGTACTTTGCCGTCTTTGTCAATGGTCCGGCTGAGCCGCCCTTCCTCGTATTCCGCCTTCCACAAGAGTGTTCCCATTTTCCATTTTTCTTTCAGCGTCATTCTCCCATATTCGTCGTAATACATCCAAACCTTGTGCTTTGAATCATTTTTATAATATCCGGTAACTTTCACTTTTCCATTCGCATATTTCTCGCGGTATTTCCCGTCCGGAGTACCTGCTAAAGCAAGCTGAAGCATGAGTACACCGGCCATCACCAACACATATGATCTGAAGCTAAACATTCGTGGCGTAAAGGTATTCCTTTTCAATTTATTGCCCTAATTCATCCCCTTCTTAAACAAATTTAGCGCAACAAACCCTATCCGGATCTGCTGCGCTAAACTCATTTATTTTTAAGTAGATGCTGGTTTCTTTCCGGTTATCGGACTACAATAAATTTCATAAACCAGTTTTCGCCGGCATTGTGCAATTGAAGAATATAAACACCACAAGGTAACTCGGGAAAATGCAGCTCATTACGCGAATTGGCATCGATCTGCAATTGACCAATCGTGTTACCTGCAAGATTTGTAATGATTGCTTTGTATGAATGACCCACTTTGTTCTCGATGGTAAATTCTCCGTTTGAAGGATTTGGATAAACCTGCAACCAGGTAGCCTTTCCCATTTCTTGCAATCCAGTAGTTCCAGCCTGCTTCACAGTCAGATTCCGGGTAACCGTTCCCGCCTGCACCGTAATGGTAGCCTGACGCGCTATGGATGATGGATTCGCATTTAAGGATACAAACAAGGTTGCATTTCCACTTCCACTCATTGGATTTACACCGGCCCAGGTTACCGGATTGTTCACAGTCCAACTGCGGTTGCTGGTTACACTCACATTTTGACCTCCCCCTGCGGCAGTATAGTACAAGGTATCTACACTCAAACGCAAGCTATCCGGAAGTGGATTTACCGTGATAAGTTTAGAAACCGTATCGCCCAAACAACCGGCGGCACTACGCTCAACTACCCTTACACCACCATAGTCAGGTGAATTCCCCCAGGTAACCGAAATGGAATTCGTAGTGAACCCTCCCGACTGTATCCCGTTATATATGATCCAGAAATAAACCGATCCGGCTGTATTAGTTACCGAATACGTTTGTACGGAATTTACAAATACATTGGCATTTCCGGTAATCACAGAAGTGACCGGTTTTGGATTCAATACAACGGAAGTATCGCGCATTAAATTTGCGCATGCGTTGGTGTCAGTAACCAAAACAGTATATACACCCGAAGTTCTGGCCGCGAAGCTATTCATCGTATCATTCAGGCTCACAGGAGTACCGTTTTTGTACCACAGGTATTTGCGGAAGAGATTTGCAGGAGTTGAAAGAACAACACTATCGCCTATGCAAAATGAAAGATTACCGGAAACACCCAACGCTATTTTTGCAGGACGTGGATAAATGATAACTTCAGTACTGTTGGTAAAGCTGGTATCGCAAGCACCGGTAGCACCCCACTTTATTGCATACAACGAATAGATGCCATTCATCAGCATTGTTGCAGCTCCTCTGCTTATTTGCTGGCCAGTGTCGCTATAACCACCCGGTCCATTCCAACGGTACGTAATATTGGCCAAAAAGGATGCAGTCAGTTTTAATGTATCGCCTTCACATAATGCAGGATGTAACTGAATCTCCGGCGCATCCTGTTGAATATTGAACAAGTTAATTATGGTATCTGGCATGAAGGTAAAACATCCTGATGCATTGGTAACCCGCACAGAATAAGTTCCGGATTGCAGTGCAATGTATTCATGCATTGTATCCGCATTATTCATAGTTATTGTTCCATTGAAATACCAACGATATTGATTTCCATTTGTAAGCGGGATACTGAGTTTAACACTGTCGGTTCCACAAGAATTACCATAAGCACTTAAAGCAATCAATATCGGATCCGGAGGAAGTACAGCCGTTACCACAATTGTATCTATTGCAAAGCAACCGCCCGGGCTGGTAACTCGTACCCAAAATAGTCCTGACGTATCAACCGAAATAGCTGATCCCATTTCCTGATTGCTCCAGAAATAATTTCCATTTGGAACGGTGGCATCCAGAAAAATGGTTGCACCATAACAAAATGACGTGTCAGGGCCCAAATTCACCACCGGATTTGAAAATACCTGAAACTGTATCGCGTTGGTATCGTTGTTGGCATATACATCTCCCAAGACATGCACAAATACCCGTAAATTGAACATACCCGGTGTATCCAGCACTACAGTTTGTTTAAACCGGTAATACAATGAATTGTTTTTGCTGAGATTGGCAGTAAAAACTATGGTATCCATAGACACCGGTCCATTATTCAACTGGTATCCAACTAACGCGGTATCGCCCGGATAAAAAGTTACATTATCGTAATTGTAAATTACGGCGCTCACTGTATCGCGAATTTGTTTCGGACAGGTATTCCAACTTCCTGGAATTGAACTAATGCCCAAATCCTTTTGCAATGCGGCAACTATATTGAGCTGACCGTTTTGCGGTTTACCAAAAAAATCTCCTTCATTAAACAACAAATCAGAAAGCTGAAAATATACGCCAGATCCCGGATTTAATCCGGTATCCAGCTTCATTTGAATGCGTAACAAAATCCCATTGGTTTGAATCGGATTTACTCCTGCCATCGCAACAATGATTTTATTCCCCTGCACATGTTGGGTAACAGACCAATTGGAACTCACTGAATTCGCATTCGTAATTTGTATGGAATCCAAAGCACCCTGGGTGAATTGTATGGTAAATTGAATGGAATTCAGATTGCGTTGGCCGGTCAGGTTAGCAATAAATACCGGGTAGGTTATCCAACTTCCTTTCAACACGCTGACTTCAGGCAATTCAATGGATGCATCAAAAATTTGAAGGGGATCACTTTGAACGATAGCATTCAAACTGTCTTTCACTATTACGCGCACCTTGCCACCCTTGCGTGCTGTAAAAATACCCAATGCATTTATACTTCCACTCGAAGTATCCGACACAGAGAACTGATAAGGCGCACGTCCTCCGTTTGCCGTAAATTGCTGCGTTTGACCTGTGAAATAGTTGCCATAAAGGGGATTAATGGTTAGGGCATTGATGCTATAAAAATAGAGCCAGCCATTTCCCGGATTCACCTGGATACTTTGGTTAAATACAATATCCTGAGTTGTTATATTGAATCCTATTGGATTGAGAACTCGAAAGCGGATCTTTAACAAATCTCCCTGGCCAACCAAAGGATTTACACCTGCAAAAGTGATATGAATATAATTCGAATAGACCTTATAGTTCACTATGTAATTCTGCAAAAGTGTATTGGTGAGAATAACGGAATCGGGAACTGCATTCGGGGCATAAAAATTGATTCGCATACTTCCGGATATAACACCTAATGCAGTGGTATTATTGATCCGAATAGGATACAGTATATTGGCTAAAGGTAACACAGTTGTATCAGGCAAAATCAATTTCAAGGCACGTATTTCAATGGCGTCTGTAGTATCCACAATTCCATTCGATGATTGAACCCTTACCGCTGTTTTACCCACCGCCAGTGCATGCAGCATACCTGTCGAAGTAATGCTGGCTACCACCGGATTCAACACCTGAAAAGTGTAAGGTGGAATTCCGCCATTCACAAAAACACGTGTGCTGTCGCCAATGGTTATTGGATTATTATTGTTAAAATATGCCTGTATACTGGGAGGGTTAGTCACGATCAGATTCCCATCATCCAGATTCAACGCAGGTAATCCCTGATTGAAGAAACACGTTGAGCTGCCATTGAAATAAGTAAAATAATTTCCTGCAGTATTCAACTTCATTTGCAGGTAAAACAACACTCCTGTTCCGGTTAATGCATTTGCGCCGGCAGCAGAAATTGTTATTTGACCCGAAGCGGTATTCACGGAATATGTAGGCGTTGCAAATCCGGCACTCATGGTTCCCGTTGTTACGATACCAAGAAAAGAAACCGGATTGTTGTAAACGTTGATTTTAAACTGGTAGGCCAGTACATTCTTTCCACTTACCGAAGAATCAACGTAGATCGGATATTCCATCACCGTACCGGTAATTCCGGTTGTATCGGGCATTCTGACCCGGATGGTTTGCGCGGTTGATTGCACCACGCAAATCCAGATCAGGATGAAACCCCATAAAAATTTAGTTCTCATACAATGCGTGTTTAATGGATCAACCGTTACTGACAAAATGAAACGCGATGTACAATACTGCTGTTCCCGGTTAGGATTCTTATTAAATACGTTCCATTCGGAACAGTGATACCATCCATGTTTCGGGCATCCCAAACTACCGCTGTCGGAATAGTGAGTGCAGAATACTGCCACCGTTGAATCAGCTTGCCATTCAACGCATATATTTCAACTGCAACAGGATTGTTTTCAGAAGTTGTCATCAACGGAATATTCAAAACATGTACAAACGGATTCGGATATGGTTTTAAAATTGCACTATTGCTGATTGATCCACCGATACCTGTTGTGGTAGCCTCAATAGAAACCAGTCCACCACTTACTTCCTGAATGCGATTGTTTTCATTGGCAAGAAACCGGTTGATGCTTATAGCTGTCACAGCCGATTGTGTTACATCGCTTTTAACCCTGAACGTAACAAATACCAGATCCCCTTTATTCTCCAGATAATTGGCGGATGCCAGTGCAAACATCAGATTGCCGCCGGCTACATCAGATGAAGCCAACAGGTTTAATCCGGCAGTATATGCTCCTGATTTCCATTCAATCAATTCAAGCAAACGGTTATCGTATTGCAGATGAAGATCCAGCGACATGGCCTGATCCACATCGTACACATGTACCGGAACAATAAATAATTCGCCGGCTTTCACCGATTTATTCTCGATTTTCAGACTGGCAAAGGCCGGTGTCAATCCGGTTTTAAACAATTCTTCGGCTGGGAAGGAATGGATCCGGTCTACCACAAATTGCAGTACCAGAGATGCATCAAATGCTGTAATTCCGGCAGATCCTGAAACATCACCCACACGGGTTTGAATCTCATTGAATGTAATTATGCTGACTGCCTTTTGCAAAATGAGTGCTGCATCATACGCCTGCACTTTTCCGTTCAGACTTACATCACCCATAACTGGATTTTGAGCATCAATTATGCGGAACGGATTGTAATCCACTTCGTCAGAAACTTTATCGCCTGTTCCTCCCGGATTGGATGAATGGGTTGGTCCGTTGTTTTCATTCCACCAGCAATTCTCGGCATTGATCGTAAAGGATTTATCGACATTGTTTATGCCATAATTATAGTTATTCATAAAATCACAGTTACTCACAACCGGATTGGAAGCTCCTGTCAGATGCAAACCTTCCTGATTCCAGCTAAAGAGTGAATTAGAAACAGATGGACTCTTACTGGTTACATTCAAACCATAATTGGCATGATTCACTACTACATTTTTAAATCGACACAATGTGTTAATTGCCTGATTGTTGATAATGATGCCTTCCCAATTCTGATTGTATATGGAAGGCTTCGTATCGTTAGAGTCTGCATTGGTATCTCCACCATAAAAGTCATCGGTTATCACGGTAAACACGATGATGCTGTCGGCTGTGAATCCACCTTCGGCGATTAATCCCTTATTTACAGTTAAAGCATTGCGCGTAAATTTACAAACAACACCGGGAGCAATAGTCAAGGTAGCACCCGAACCGATGGTAAATCCATCAAAAAGGTAAGGAATGTTTGGAATTCCGGCAAAATTGCGTTTGGTAAGAGTAACATCCTGCGATAAGGTTTCGTTCAGAATTCCGATTCCGCGGAAAGTGTGTTCACCCGAAATAGTATTATTCACAGTTGAAGAAGGATAGGACAAAATAGATGTATACATTGGATAACCGTTTTTGTATTCACCCCAATAGCTATGGTATTCAAACATATTATCAAACCTGCAATTGGTAAGTAAAGGTTGCGATACACCGGTCAGAAATAAACCATAAACAGATCTTTGGAATGTACAGGAATCGATTAGCGGAGATGCCGAATTTAATTGCAGATCGGTACGCTGATAACGGAAAATAGTATTTCGTATAATGCTTGCATCATCGCTGATATCTTCAAACTGCAATGCTATCTTATCGTTGATATTGTCTTTCGGATCCTGCAGGTTTCCATCCAATCGGGTATCCATCGGACTTCCATATGCGTCATCAGCAATACATGTAAATACGATTGGCGATGTACGCGTACCGTTAAGCAACAATTTACCATTCACTCTCCAGTCGCCGCCTTTAAATACAATACCGGCCGGAACCGTAATTGTTGTACCTGAATTGACAACAATGGTACCTAAACCGATATAGGTGATATTGGAATATCCGGCGAAATTCCGGATAGGCACTGTTGCAGTTTGTGAATAGGTTTCGGGAATAATTCCCAATCCAACATTCAGCACATTCGACAAAGTAATATTGATAAATTCCGGTGAAGAGAACATCGACATTTCAACAGGCACTTTATTGATATTGATAATCTGTGTATTTTTTATAATGGATGAAGTAGATCCCAGAATAGCCAAAGCTGTATGATCTGATTGTTCGATAATGCAACTATCAATGGTTACATTGTTTGTACTGTTCAGATTGATTACACCTTCATTCGGATAATAATAATAGTATCGGCCTCCTCCGTATCTGAATACACAATTCTTTAATGTGCTGCTGAGATTGGACCCGTAGAAACACAATCCATTCCAGTCATTTTTTGAAGGTGAGGTTATATTGCCATCGTTGTTATAATCTCCTCCATACGAATCATCCATTTGCGAAGTGAAAATTATTTTATCGGATGCTGTTCCCAGTGCCACAATTGCTCCGTTGATAGTAATGGAACGGGAATATTCGTAATTCGGATAATGATTGTTGGATTTAATAACTACCCCTGCCTCTATCGTGAGTGTTGCATCGGCATCGATCACCAGGTGATTGATGAAGTATGCAATATTGCTGATTCCTGCCAAAGAGCGTTTACGCAGTAAAGCGTTTGATGAAAGTTTATCGTCGATGATCTGGATCCCTTTCGTGGCATTAGCTGTAAAGGTAATATTGGTAAAAGTAGGATCGGATGTAAGTGACATTCCGATAGGATCTTTTGTTCCGTTCAACAAATGAATGCTGTCTATGATTGGATTAGAATTTCCAGAAAAACGCAACCCCATTCCGCGTGTATTTGCAATAACACAATCATCCATGGATGCTGCTGCACTGTTCCAGTTTACAGCATATCCGCTACCTCGGCCACCAAATTTAAAGTCCGCACTACGAATCACTGAGTAACTGTCGTCGCTGGTCATATTGTAACTGATATAATCCCAGTCACCCGATTCCGGTGTAGTAGCATTGCCGTCTCCATTGGTATCAAATGGGTTGCCTACATTGTCGTCCTTGATCGAAGTGAATGTAATCCGATTGGATGCATTCCCGAATATTTTCAACCCGCCGTTGATTTCAATACGACGGTTTTCCATGCATTTGAGTACGATCCCAGCCTCTATGTCTACATTGGAGCCGCTAGCGATGATTAAGTTGTCCAGCAACACATAAGAGATATTCGTAAAACCGGAGATATTTCTTTTCTTAATGCTACCATTAGCCATTACATCTTCACCAATAATTCCTATAGCGGTTAATCCTGCATTGGTAAATGTGATTCCGGTAAATGTTGGATTGGCTGAAACGGAAATTGCAACCGGAGTCAATGAACTGTTGATGATTTGATTATTGCTCAAAACAGGATTTGAAACCTGATAGCTCATGATCCCAATATTGCAATTGCTGATTTTGCAATTAGAAATAGTTGGACTGGCATTGATCATGGTGATCGATCCGTTGTTTTGCCATTGATTGGCATAATTAATCCAATACAATACCGCATACCGGACATCGCAATAATCCATGACAGAAGAACTAAGGCTTCCCGGAGCAAAAACAACTCCCCCAAAGTCGCCTTTAACCGGCGACGATTGTGTTCCATCCTTGTTCAAATCTCCAGGCATACCCGCATTGTCATCCCGTGCTGAAGTCATGATAATATTGCTGTCGGCTGTTCCATTCGCAAACAAGGCTCCCTGCACATTGATCTTGTAATAACTGTCGGGAGGCGATTTGATCACGATACCTTTATTGATGGTTAACGTTTTGCCTGCCGGGATAGTAATATCTCCCAACAATACATATGTAATATTTGGAATATTGGTTACGCTTCTGATTTTAAGTGTGGCATCGGTTACAATTGAACTGCCGATTACCCCGATACCATCATAAACATTGTCCTGAAAGGAGAAAATATTTCCGGTAAACACCGGATCTGCATCGAATGTTAAAGCTATTGGAGTCATTCCGCTCGATCCAAAATTGCAGCCATTAATTACCGGATATGAATCATCGGTTGCATATACCCCAAAGTAATTGTTGTTGAATGTACATTCGTCAATAAGTGGTGAAGCTCTGTTGATAGAAACCCCATGATCAGCAAAACGTATGGCTACTCTTCGCAGGATACATGCCGAGTCGATCGAACCGGAAGAAAAAGTGATCCCGCTCCAGTTTCGCATTTCGGGACCTGTGGCATTTCCATCGTTATTGGCATCTCCTCCTATATTATCATCCCTGTATGAGGTAAAATAAATTAGCTTACCGGATGATGCATTGGCTATTAACTTTCCCTCATGCACATTGATTCCGTTGGAATAAAATTTCAAAATATTTTCATCACTCAATACAAGTTTTCCACCATTGTAAATAGTATAATAGTGTTGAAAATAGTACGGCAGATCAATAGTAGGCAGAATCATGGTTTTATACAGCGAACTATGATTAATATGTACAACACTGTTTGTGTTTCCTGTAAACGAATTTGCGGTACCCAGGATGGTTAAATCCGATGGATTCTCATATTCAATGGGTGTAGTGCAACCGGTTATGGTGCAACCGGAAAGTGAAATTCTGCTGTTGTTCAGGAATAGACCTCTCAGGCAACTATTGATAGTTACACTGGTTAAAGTTACCAATGAATCGTAATTGGTATAAATAGCCGCTTGCGTCATTCCACTGATGGTGCCTCCTGTTAAGGAACTTGGACTGAAAGGCGACCATTGCGTGAAAACGCCATAATTCGAGTTGGAAAGATTTGTTCCGTTGGTACTGAAACTTCCACCCTGATTAATGCGAATACAAGCTTGTCCGATATTGTTAATGGTTCCACCGGTTAGATTGGCGGAAGCCACATTATACGACAAGCCATTGATCAAAACTCCGTAATACTGGAAGTTGGAAATACTTGTTCCATTGGTTACAAAAGTTCCTTTATTTACCGATATGTATTGCCCATACGATACCTGACATGAAATCATAGTTACAGATCCTGCCGACATAGGATCGCCGATATTTAAGGTTGTCCACTTGCCTGCTGAAGGCATCGCACTCGATGAGGTAAACACGGTTCCGGTTGCATTCAATGTTCCCAACACCGACATACCATACCCATCGTTAAATTGAACAACTACTCCGTTTTCAATGGTTAATGTTATACCCGGGCTTATTGAAATGCTCGATGTAACAATGTAGGGACTGTTGGCCAATAACCATGTAGCGTTCGCTGAAATGCTACCGCTTACATTGGTGGCTGCCCTGGAGTTCATGAAAAAAGAAACTCCAATACACAATAAAAGGATGTGCAGCTTTTTCATATTTCGGGGATTAAAATTTATAAAAGGTTACAGGGTTGTAACCAAAATTCTCATGCAAGTTAGAGCCTGATAATGCGTAGGTGTTCCGGTCAGGCTTAAATTGTGAATCAACTAATGAATTGATTTATTGTACTTTAAATAAGTGACTCAATGATATAAATCAAAAGAATTCGGAACGATAAATGCGTTTGTGCTTAAAGATAAAAAAGCTATTGAAATAGTAAAATGCCGGAGTAAAAGCGGTTTGTAAAATTCCGCACTTAGTCTAACCGGATGCATTGCTTGTGTGACAGTTTTGCTACAGTAGTACATGCTTTTTCCATGCCTGCAACAGTATTAATCTGGCGAAAATGCAGTTTGCACTTTGATGATTCCATATTGAATGAAAACAAACAGGTAAATAGGAGGATCAGAAATCTTAACATAAATTGATCAATGGGTTGAATTACTCTGCTTAGATAAGAATTGGCTGATACTGTTTAATGCCTCTTTCCCGTTTTTTCTGAATGACATTATACCCTTTGTTTTTACAACAGACATGAGTGCACGGATAGGATATCAAATCCGCTCAGGTTGTGTTATGCGCTTTTTGAAGTTAGCTCAACGCATGATTTGAATTAAACGTATGGTGATTGGATTGAATGCTCCAATTAGATGATATCTATCTTATTTTCAATTAATTATATAATATTCAGGTTTGCTTGAAGACCCCTTAAACAGCATACAAAACCTGTAAAATCAAGCCTTCAATATTCCCGAACATTTACTATTTTAGCGGCCTTATCGGAATTTCAACTTACATCCAAGAATCACGTGATTGCTCATATTGACGGAAAACTCGTAACCAAAACCCCCGCCTATGTGGTCATTGAATGTGCAGGGGTTGGGTATATGATTCATATTTCCATGCATACCTACGATCAATTGGGAAATTCCGAAAAGCAAAAATTGTTTACCCATCTTATCGTCAAAGAAGACAGCCATACTTTGTTTGGCTTTGCCGATGAAGATGAACGACAGCTATTCATTCACCTGATTTCGGTAAGCGGGGTAGGTCCCAATACAGCGCGCCTCATGCTTTCATCCCTTAGGCCTGCCGAAATTCGTGAAGCAATAATGCTGGAAAACTGGGCGTTAATCAAAACAGTCAAGGGGATTGGAGAAAAAACCGCCCAAAAAGTAGTGATTGAACTTAAGAACAAAGTGAAACGCGGTGATGGTAATGCTACATCCATGTTTAGCAGCGGCCGCGGTTCATTAGCCGATGAGGCATTGGCGGCTCTGATGATGTTAGGCTTTTCGAAAGCCGAAGCAGAAAAAGGAATTACCAGGGTTAAACAACAAAATCCCGATTACTCAGTAGAGGAGTTGGTTAAAAATACATTAAAAATCATTTGATGGCGCACGTCTACTAGTTGAGTAGTTCAGGTTTTAAACACATATCGTTATCGATTGCCTTGGCTTTCCTCGTAAATTTAGTTTGGGGAGCTCCTGCTGAAATATTGCCTGAATTTTCTGAAACGAAACTGTCGGCCTTACCCAATTATCTGGCTCCCCCTGATTCATCAGATGAAGATACTTCGCGTATCAAATTAAGGTACCCGATCCGTGACCGGAAACCATATGAACGTACCAGTCCGCGTAATCCTTTCGACCTGGGCGAACCTTCTGCAGTTAAAAACAAATACGTTCTTGATCCCGAAACCAATTCCTACAACTACTCATCTACCATAGGCAACCAACCGTATCGGTTACCGGCTACTGTTTCTATCAAAGACAAACTGAAAGAAGACAGCAAACAGGGTAATGAATCTTATTTCAGGCAACGTGCTCAGGCCAATAATTTTGCCAGTGGCAGCGGAATCATTCCTCCTTTGAAACTCGGACCCAAAGTTTTTGAACGCATTTTTGGTAGCGGCATTGTCGACATACGACCACGCGGTACAGCTGAACTCATTTTTCAGGGATTGTTCAATACAGTTCGCAATCCTGCATTTCCGCCTCAACAACAAACCACCGGTCAGTTCGATTTCCGCCAGAAAATCCAATTGAATGTGCAGGGTAGCATTGGCGACAAACTTAAGGTCAATATCAACTATGACACCGAGGCTACTTTCGATTTTGAAAACCAGGTAAAGCTGGACTACTCCGGTAAAGACGATGATATTCTCAAGAAAATTGAATTGGGAAATGTGAGTTTACCTCTTACTTCATCCTTGATTCAGGGAAGTCAGAGTTTGTTTGGAGTAAAAACAGAAATGCAATTCGGGAAATTAAAAGTGACCAGCATTTTTACCCAGCAAAGAGGAAAAACAACGGAAACAGAAATTACCGGCGGTGCACAAACTTCGAAATTTGATATTCAATCCGACAATTACGATTACAACCGTCATTATTTTCTGGGTCAATATTTTCGTGATCATTACGACGAATGGATGCGTGGTTTACCTATAGTTGGTTCACCCGTGATCATCAATCGTGTGGAAGTATGGGTAACCAATCGTTCGGGATCGTTTGACGGTTCACGCGATGTAATCGGTTTTGAAGATTTGGGCGAAACCGATAAACGCGATAATAAAAACTGGGTGGTCAATCCTGCGTATGAAGGTCCTGAAAATCGTACGAACAGTCTGTTTGATTACCTGAAAGGGAAAGGTATCAATCCGGATACAGCCCGGTTGAGAGCCAGTTCAACTGTACAAAACGAATTGATCCGTAATCAATCGGCAACCGGATTACAACCGATCACCCAATTTCAGATGATCAGCTATGCGCGATTACTGAATCAAAATGATTTCTCTTTCAACTCGCGGCTTGGCTATATTTCCCTCAATCAAACACTGAACAACGATGATGTTTTATGCGTCGCCTATGAATATACCTTAAACGGGAAAACATACCGTGTGGGTGAATTCACCACAGATATCCCGCAAAACCAACTAACCCCGAATGTGCTTTTCCTGAAAATGCTGAAAGGTCCATCGCTTCGTCCGGATTTACCCATCTGGGATCTGATGATGAAAAATGTGTATTCACTCGGGACTTATGGCATTCAAACCAAAGATTTTAAACTGAGCATTGTTTACGCTGACGATCCATCAGGCGCCGACCTGAATTATATTCCGATTCAGGGAGAACCCGGCTTAACCGGCAAACCTCTGATTCAGGTGATGAATCTGGATAATGTAAATACCCAACAGGAAAAAGCACCCGACGGATTGTTCGATTTCTACGAAGGCTTAACCATCAACTCACAGCAAGGCCGGATTTTCTTTCCGGTAGTAGAACCTTTCGGATCATACCTGCAATCCCGCTTTCAGGTCAATCCGACAAAAGCACGGTATTATTGTTACTTCGAATTGTATGATTCCACGCGTTTTGCTGCATCACAATTGCCCCAATACAATAAATTTTTTCTGAGAGGAACCTTTCAGGGGCAATCCAGTTCGGAGGTTTCTCTCAACTCAACCAATATTCCAAGAGGTTCTGTGCGTGTTACGGCCAATGGGGCTCCGTTAACAGAAAACATAGATTATACGGTGGATTACAATATTGGCCGTGTGAAAATCTTAAATACCAGCTTGCTCAACTCTGGTGCAGTTATCAAAGTTTCTTCTGAAAGCAATTCACTTTTCAGCATACAACAAAAAACGCTGATGGGTACACGCCTCGATTACAAATTGAGCAATGACATTTTATTGGGTGGAACGCTGTTGTATCTCAACGAACGTCCCCTCACTCCTAAGGTAAACCTGGGAGAAGAGCCTATATCCAATGTGATGATAGGATTGGATGGAAGTTACAAATCCGAATCGCGTGTACTAACTAAAATAGTAGATCGTATTCCTTTCATCGATACCAAAGAAAAGTCGCAGGTAACCATTGCCGGTGAATACGCCCATTTGTTTCCGGGTGTGCAAAGTTCACTGGCACAAAGTGGAACAGCCTATCTCGACGATTTCGAAAACAGCGAATCACAAATCGATTTGCGCATGGGCAATAACTGGGTATTGGCAAGTACACCACAAGGTCAGCCCGATCGTTTTCCTGAAGGCAATTTTCTGGATAATCTGGCCTATGGATACCGGCGTGCAAATCTGGCCTGGTATAGCATCGCAACTACATTCTATGCGAGAAATAGTTTTACCCCTCAACATATTCAAGACGACAATAATATGCTCTCTGATCATCGCATGCGTCAGGTAGATGTTTCTGAAATTTATCCGAACCGGCAATTGCAGGCAGGTATGCCAACCAATATTCCAACATTCGATCTGGCCTATTTTCCAAAAGAACGTGGACCCTATAACTACAATGCCAATCCAACAGAAGTAAATGCAGGCGACACCTTGTTGAAACCAACTGAAAACTGGGCCGGTATTATGCGTAAAATCGACAACAACGATTTTGAAGCTTCCAATATTGATTATATCGAAATCTGGATAATGGATCCGTACTTGTCGACTCCCTATACCTCCAATTCCGGGAAACTGATTATTAATCTGGGTAATATTTCTGAAGACATTTTACACGACGGACGTAAATCGGCTGAAAATGGAATTCCGAAAAGCGATAATCCTGCTGAGCATTTTGTAGATACTACGGCGTGGGCAAGGGTGCCACGTACCCCTGTCATCAATTTTGCATTTGATGCCGACCCGGATGCCCGTGCCAAGCAAGATGTGGGACTGGATGGCTTCTCTGATGAAGGCGAACTTATCGTTTATAATTCGCCGTATCTGGCAAGACTGGCGGCCAATTTCGGTCCCAACTCTCCGGTGTACGAGAAAGCATCCGACGACCCTTCATCCGACAATTACCATTATTACCTTGGAGATGATTATGACGCTCAGCTCCTGAATATTATTAATCGTTATAAAAAATACAACCGCCATCAGGGCAATTCTCCAACTACCTCCGATCCTCCTACTTCGGCAACCAACAGCCCCGACAACGAAGATGTTAACCGCGACTATACCCTGAATGATATTGAAGAATATTTCCAGTATGAAATTGACATTGCGAAAGACCGTTTGGTAATTGGTCAGAACTTTGTTACCGACAGCGTACGCCGTTCACGTAAACTGGATAATGGAAAAGTAGAAGACGTAACCTGGTATCAGTTAAAAATTCCAATCCGCGAATACCAACGTCGTGTGGGTGAAATCATGGACTTCAAATCCATCCGGTTTATGCGTTTGCTCATGACCGGTTTTGAAAACGAACAGGTATTGCGTTTTGGTTCCCTCCAACTCGTACGTGCCGATTGGCGGAAATATATCGGAAGCCTTGAAGTTGGAAAAGAAGGTAAGCCCAACGATGCCGGAGATGATACCCGTTTTATTGTATCTACAGTAAACGTTGAGAAGAACCCTGCTTATAAATTACCTCCGGGCATTCAGCGGGAAGTTGATTTCAGTACGCCTCAGAGCATTCAACAAAATGAGCAATCTCTTTCGCTTCAGGTATGCGACCTAAACGATGGTGATGCACGAGCCGTTTTTAAAAATACACAGGTTGACCTGAGGCAATACGGAAAACTGCGTATGTTTATTCATGCACAGGCAGAAGGGCAGGTCTTAAACGATGGAGACCTCACCGCATTTATTCGTTTGGGTACCGATTTAACAAACAACTATTACGAACTGGAAATTCCTTTACAGGTTAGCACTAGTTCTGCTACCGATGTAGCGATATGGCCTGATGCCAATCAGATAGTATTGACACTGGAAGATTTTATTGACGCCAAAATAGATCGAACCAATGCCAATTTCCCGTTTACCGCTCCTTATTATAAACAAACTGCATCGGGAAAAATTACGGTTATTGGTTTGCCGGATCTGAGTAATGTAAAAGTGATGATGCTGGGTGTTCGAAATCCGAAGGCAAAACCGGGAAGTGGCGACGACGCTTTACCCAAGTGTGCCCAGGTTTGGTTCAACGAATTGCGGATGACAGAATTCAATAACCGGGGAGGCTGGGCTGCTACCGGACGTATGCAGGCACAACTGGCCGATTTCGGGAATATGCAGATTGCCGGAAATTTATCTACCGTTGGCTTTGGTGGGATCGATAAAAAAATTCAGGAACGCAATATGGACGATAAATATCAGTACGATATTCAATCCAGTTTCCAATTGGGAAAATTCTTTCCTAAAAAAACCGGTTTGCAAATCCCGCTCTTTTTATCGTATGGCAATACCATTGTCAGACCGTACTACAATCCACTGAATCCTGATACCCGGCTTCAGAAAGAAATTGATCAAACAACCGATGAAGTAAGAAAAGACAATATCAGCCGCGCTGCTGATGATTTTACCATGCGAAAAAGTCTTAACCTGACCAATGTCCGGAAAGAACGCGTGAATAAAACTAAAAATCATGTTTACGATATTGAGAATTTCTCGGCTACATATTCTTACAGTGAAACATACCGGCGCAATCAAACCATGTCCTATTATATCCTGCAGAATTATATGGGAATGGTTGCCTATACCTACAATTTTGGAGCGAAGCCCTGGGAACCATTCAAAAAAATAAATTCGAGATACCTCACTCTGATCAAAGATTTCAATGTGTATTACAAACCGCAGTCATGGGGTGCACGGGTACAACTCGACCGGCGTTATGGAGTAACCATCAACCGCAACAACGACAATGTTTTGACCATCATTGAACCTTTGTACGACAAAATGTATACCATGACCCGTAATTATGAATTTGCTTACGATTTCTCGAGAGGCCTGAAATTTAATTACAACGCTACTGCCATTGCACGGATCGACGAACCCCTGGGTCAGATTGATGAAAGTACTCCTCAAAAACGGGATACCATTTGGGAAAATCTGAAAAAAGGCGGTCGGTTAATGCAGTTCGATCAGTCGGTACGCATGAATTACGATATACCAATCAAGAAACTTCCATACCTGGATTGGATTACTCAATCTTCCTATAATTATCAGGCGAACTATCAATGGAAACAGGCACCTCCGGCGGCAGATAGTTTAGGCAACACCATTTCTAACTCTCGCACAGAATCCTTTAATCTCAGTTTGAGTTTTATTTCCTTATACAATAAATCCCAGTTTTTGCAACGTGTGAACAATACAGGAAGAGGAGGACGAACTCCCGGTGGGGTTTCTCGGGGAGATGCCAATAATGCCTCCAAAGGAGAGCTCCCTGCTTATGTAACCATTCCGTTTAAATTGCTTACTGCGGTAAAAAATGCACGAGGTACCTATACCAAAACGGAATCCACAACCCTACCCGGTTTCAATCCAAAACCCAAATACCTGGGTCAGAATTTTGAAGAGCAAGCACCCGGTTTCGATTTTATCCTGGCTTTGCAGGACCCCGATTACCGGTATAAAGCAGCCCGCAACGGATGGATCAGTAACGATTACCGCATTACCAATTCGTTTCTCCACAGTACTTCAGAAAATATTACCGGGAATATAACACTGGAACCCATCAGCGATCTTCGCATTGAAACCAACCTGATGCGCAACCGAACCATGACCACCTCTGTAGTATTTCGTTTTGATTCCGCCACACAGGAATTTAAAGATGTGAATCAACCCAACGAAATCGGATCATACAGCATCAGTTACAATATTTTCATGACCACCTTCGATAAAGAATCCGGAGGAACAACGGAAGCCTTTCAGGCTTTTAGCGAGAATCGAAAAATTATTTCGCAACGCTTGGCCGAAGATCCGAATTACCCGGGAGGTGCCACCAACGACGATGGATACCGCGCAGGCTACAGCCGTGCATCGCAACATGTACTTATCCCTGCTTTCCTTGCAGCATACAGTGGCAAAGATGCCAATACGATTGCCACAACCCCGTTCCCGAATATGCCTGAACTTAACTGGAGAATCACATACAGTGGCTTTGGTAAAATGGACTGGGTTAAAGATTGGGCCAGCAATATTCAGTTCAGCAATGCCTATTCTTCTACCTATACCGTTTCTTCCTTTCAAAGTATTTTGCAGGACGATTCTTCCAACACCAATACTTTTACCGGCGATTATGTTCCGCATTTGCAAATCAAAATGATTTCCATTTCTGAACGTTGGGGTCCGTTTATCGGCGTGGAAGTTATTTTTATAAATAACTTAAATATTAAGGTAGAGTATAAGCGCGACCGCACATTAAATTTTAGTCTGGCTAATCTTCAACTAACTGAAATGAAAGGAGATGAAATCAGCATAAATACCGGATATAAAAAGAGCGGGTTAATGTTACCTTTTAAAGGTGCAGGCGGTCGCAGGTTAGTTTTCGAAAACGAGATAAACTTCAGTCTGCAATTTTCGGTGAAAGAAGTGGTGACCAATATTCGCGCACTGGATAGTCCTCAATCAGAACCGGTACAGGGACAAACCATTTATACCTTACGTCCAACAATCGATTATATGATTTCCAAGCAACTGATGTTGCGCATTTTTTATGATTACCGTCAAACCGATCCAAAGGTTTCGAGTTCGTATCCTACCATTATTCAAAGTGGTGGATTCTCATTAAGGTATACCATTCAATAGTACTTTGGTTTCAATTTGAAAACAATCATTAACAGACAAAATATGAAAAAAGGTGTTTCGCTGCTTATGATGCTGATCCTTTTTGGCCATATAACCTTGGCACAAACTATCAGGAAAATTATTTTGGATAGCTCCGATTTTTATTGCGGGCATTATTTAGCTGTTCAACCACAATCCGACAGCATAGCTGGCGTTTTGGTGTTGTTATCAGGTTTTGGTCAACGTGCCGAGGACACTCCTCCAGAAACAAAACTTCACAACGTTGCTTTTGCAAACAACATTTTAACCGTTTTTTATGCTGCTGGTAACAAATTGTATGCCGACTCTTCTACACAGGCTAAACTAAACCGGGTAATAAAGGATGTATTAAAACGGTATAAAGTTCAGGTAAATTCTTTTGTCATTGGTGGTTTTTCTGCCGGTGGAATGATTGCATTAAGATATGTTGAACTCTGCAATGAATTTCCAAATCTGTTTCCCATACAGCCCAAAGGAGTTTTCGTGGTTGACTCGCCGGTTGATTTTTTTACCATATGGAATGAATTGGAAGAAGCGGCTAAAAGCAAATCATCTGAAGCTGCAGTGGAAGAGGCTGTAAGAGCTATGAAATTCATATCCGGTGATCATGGCAACCCTAAAGATAATCCAACATTTTATGCCCGGATGAATCCATTCAGTATGAACATAAATTTAGGTGAAAATGAACGGTTTTTAAAATCAACTCCTGTGCGGGCTTATCACGATGTAGATGTCTCGTGGTGGCTGAAAAACCGCAATCAATCAGTACGGGAAGCAAACTATATGGTTACCTCCGAACTGATCAAGCGGTTAAACCAATTGGGAAATAAAAGGGCGGAATTTATGCAAACCTATCAAACCGGATATCGATCAAACGGGCAACGTCATCCACATTCCTGGTCTATTGTGAATGAGGTGGAATTTGTACAATGGATAAAAGGATTATAAAATAATCGCTTTATTCTACTGTTACCGACTTAGCCAGATTACGAGGCTGATCTACATTGCAACCACGCATGACGGCAATATGATACGATAACAATTGCAATGGAATAGTAGCCAGTAACGGTAACATACATTCTTCGCAGGAAGGAATATAAATAACATAATCGGCATGCTGACGAATATGCTCGTCACCTTTGGTAGCAATGGCAATAACAACTCCCTTACGTGCACGAACTTCCTGAATATTGCTGATCACCTTTTCATAATTGCTGTGTTGAGTTGCTATCACAACTACCGGCATTTCTTCGTCGATCAATGCTATCGGACCATGTTTCATTTCGGCAGCAGGATAGCCTTCGGCATGGATATAAGAAATCTCTTTCAATTTTAAGGCACCTTCAAGAGCTACCGGAAATCCATATCCCCGACCGAGATACAAGGCGTTTTTCGAATCCTTAAACTTTTCAGCTATGGATTTGATGTATTCGTTTGACTGCAGAGTTTGCTCTACTTTTTGCGGAATGGTTTCAAGATCGATCAGCAACTCGCGCAGCCGTGCTGATGTAAGCGTTCCTTTCTTTTGTGCAATGGAAAGGGATATCAGCAGCAATGCCGTTACCTGTGCGGTAAATGCCTTGGTGGATGCCACCCCAATTTCCGGACCGGCATGCGTGTATGCTCCTGCATCGGTAAAGCGGGGAATGGATGAACCAACCACATTGCAAATACCAAAAATGGTTGCACCTTTACTTTTTGCCAGATCAAGGGCAGCAAGTGTATCAGCCGTTTCTCCGCTTTGAGAAATAGCAATCACAAAATCCTTTTCGCTGATCACCGGGTTACGGTAACGGAATTCTGAAGCGTATTCTACCTCTACCGGTATCCGGGCAAAATCTTCCAGGAGGTATTCGCCAACCAAACCTGCATGCCACGAGGTACCACAACCCACAATGAGAATGCGTTGTATATTCTTTAGTTTATCTTCAAACTGATCGATCCCTGCCATGGTAATTATCGAATCGTTGATATGGATCCGACCACGGTATGAGTCATGAATCGAACGGGGTTGTTCAAATATTTCCTTCATCATGAAATGTTCGTACCCCCCTTTTTCAATGCTCTCGAGGTTTACTTCCAATTCATGGATATAAGGCGTTTTGATAATATTGTCGATGGTCTTAACTGTCAGCTGATCACCATTGATCACGGCAATTTCACCGTCATTGAGGTAAATCACATTGCGGGTATACTCCACAATAGGAGTTGCATCCGATGCGATAAAATGTTCGCCTTCTCCCACACCAATTACCATGGGACTACCCTTGCGGGCCCCGATCAGAAAATGCGGATCCTTCTTTGAAACAATCACAATAGCATATGCACCTACCACTTGTGTCAACGACATACGTACCGCTTCTTCAAAAGGAATATTGTTTTTGGTATACACATCTTCAATCAGATGAATCAATACTTCCGTATCGGTTTCACTTTTGAATTCATGACCACGTTCAAGCAATGCCTGTTTCAGGGACGCATAATTTTCAATGATACCATTGTGAATAATTGCAAAGTCACCGGTTTGCGACAGATGCGGATGTGCGTTTACATCATTCGGAGCACCATGTGTTGCCCACCGCGTATGGCCCATTCCCAGATTGGCATGGATATCTTTTCCGGTTACTGAATTTTCAAGATCTGCAACCTTGCCGCTTTTTTTATAAATATTGAGTTCCTGTTTTTCTGTTACCAAAGCCACGCCTGCACTGTCGTAACCTCTATACTCCAGACGTTTCAGTCCTTTAATAATGATCGGATAAGCCTCCCGATGTCCCAGATATGCAACTATTCCACACATAATAAACCAAAAATACTATAAAGATTGAAGTTTAAAAACCGAACCTTCGGTATTCACCGCAGGATGCATCAGTTGAATAAGCGGTGTAAGCTGATGCATCAGTTGTTCGAACTGTTCCAGCGTTAATGCCTGTTGTGAATCCGAAAGCGCTTTGGCCGGTTCCGGATGAATCTCTATCATTAAACCGTCAGCACCCACTGCCACAGAAGCCAATGCCATTGGTAATACTCTGGCCGCTATTCCGGTACCATGACTTGGATCCGAAATAATGGGCAGGTGACTTAATTCCTTAATCAATGGAATAACACCCAGATCCATTACGTTTCTTGAATCCGGATCAAAACTGCGAATTCCACGCTCACACAAAATTACCTGTTGGTTACCGGCACTAAGAATGTATTCGGCTGCCAGTAACCATTCTTTAACCCTAGCACTCATACCCCGTTTCAACATAACAGGCTTTTGTAATTTACCCAACTCATTGAGCATATAGAAATTCTGCATGTTGCGGCTACCGATTTGCAGCAAGTCGATATACGGCTCAACTTTATCCAGCAATTTCAAATCCATCAATTCAGAAACTACGCGTAAATTATACTGTCGTGCAGCTTGATGAATCAATTTCAATCCATCCATGCCCATACCTCTGAAAGTATAGGGAGATGTTCGTGGTTTGAATGCTCCTCCGCGTATGAATGGAATGCCCAAAGCGGATAATAAACGTGCAGTTTCAAAAATCTGCTCTTCGCTCTCAATGGAACAAGGTCCTGCAATTACCTGAAAATGCCCGGCGCCAATTTTTGCTCCTTTAATATCCAGTATCGTTTCTTCCTTAAATTTTTTACTGGCCAACTGATAGGTTGTATCGACATCAACAGTTCGCACGATCATATCTGCAAAAGCGCTAAGCGCTTCTGCCTTTAAAGTATTCCCCGCAATCAACAAGGGTTGACCAGGTACGGTATGACAGGAAATTCCCAATGATCGTATATGCTGCTTCAACAATTCAGCCTGTTGATTTCCGTATGATGTTAATTCGATGATCAAGGGTTTATTTAATAACAGTGTAAGTTAAATTGAGTTTTAAATTTCCGGTTTCTCTTCGGGTATCCAAAACTACACGTTGTGCCGTTACAGGATAATCTGCAGGTACAATCAGATTGAGACCATAATTGATATTTTGGTTTTGGTTTTGATATGTGCCTATAATGTTTTGAATTTCTCTGACCACATTAAACCGGTAAGTCTGGTCCGATCCCAATAACCCTCCATAATAAGAAGGATAAATGACCTCATCCAGAATTATCGCATTACGGCCCAATGAATCAGATGCCCGTAATTTCACTGTCAAAGGTAAAGAAAAAAGCGGATTGAAGGTTCCCTGCTTCACGGTAAAAACAAGTTCGGCACCGGTAACTGCAATTTTATGTTGCTTTACATAATCGAACAGATGGGGAATCAGAATTCTTGTTTTCAAGCCGGTTGCCGGTTGCAGATAATTAATATCACTATGAATCGAAGAATAGGCTGGTTGTATGGAAATTCCGGGTAAGTAGGTGTGCAGGTATTGGTTAGTATGAATAATGCTGTTTTTGTAAATAGGAAATTCAGCTTTTAATGAATCGTTGTAATAAACTACCACAGCTGCTGCATTGGTACGTACATTCAGGTAGGTCATGCAGCCGCTTCCCGGAGGTGGTGTTGCTGAGCTTACTATGGCCAATCCTTTGAATTTTGATTTAAAGGAGGTATCGTTCACATAAGTACCACTGCTTTGGGTGGCAGGATCTGAAAAGCGATCTCTCAAAACGGTTGAAAGCTGATCGAGACGAATTCGGATATGAGGTGCCAGCTTTGTAGTTATGCTCCCGGATTTAATGGTTACACTATCGTCGATATTGGAAAATGATCCCGTGAATTCTCCCAGCTGAACTGCTGAAAAAGTATAATTGCGATTGGAGAAATAGAAAGAATCTTCGGCTGATGAGAGGTCTTCATTCAGTTCATACACGCGGATAGATTGAGGAGTACTCAATTCTCCGTGAAAAGATGTTGTAGTAGCATACGGCAATTGCAAAACCACCGAATCGATAATTACACTGCTCCCAAAACTAAAATCTCCATAAGGTAAACCATACTGAGTATACAAATTGGCTGCTGTGGTACCTATCTCAGGATCATTCAGATTTCCCAGCATATAATAGGTTAAAGCCCGTGTACGCACCGAATCATAGCGTGTGGTATACGCTATTAGTGTGGTGGTGTCGTGGTAAGAAACATCAAATGGATTTCGCTGACCAACAAAGTCGGCGGCTACAGACTCTTCCTTATCCCGGCAAGCACCAAGCATAAGAATAAACAGGAAGAATACGGGAAAAAAGTGCTTAGTTCTGCCTTCCCAACAAACTGTCATAGAGTTCGATATATGCATCCACGTAACCGTCTTCGTAATTGTGTTCCATAACCAGCTTTCCTTTTTGTTTCTTCATGAAACTGGTCACTTCCGGATCAATATCAGGACTGCAGCGGACTACCGCGTCAGCATGAGTAATGCCCGATTTGTATAAACCTGTGCAGGAAGAATCAGCCGTTAATGCAGACACTTGTTTGTTGTCAATTGAATTGAGGCTGGCTTTGCGCGCGAAATCCTTGCCCAATGACTCTCCAAACTGATTTTCGAAAACCGAGAATACTACCTTGGCATTCTTAAATACCGGTTCGTTGGCATAAATGGTCTTCATATACAAGGGAATCAATCCGGTCATCCAACCCTGACAATGAATGATATCGGGTTGCCAGCCTAGCTTTTTTACAGTTTCGAGCGCTCCTTTGCAAAAGAAGATGGTACGCTCGTCGTTATCACCGTAAAACGCATTGTTTTCGTCGGTATAAACAAATTTTCTGTGAAAATAATCCTCATTATCAAGGAAATACACTTGCATTTTGGCTTCCGGCAAGGATGCTACCTTGATGGTAAGTGGATTGTCGTTATCGTCGATGGTAATATTGATCCCCGACAGTCGGACAACTTCATGCAAACGGTTCCTACGTTCGTTTATGCAGCCAAATCGTGGCATCAGCACCCGAATTTCGTTATCTTTTTCCTGAATCGCCTGGGGTAATTTCCTCGCTAAATCTCCAACGTTACTTACCTGTAAATAGGGAGTCATTTCTGATGAAATGAACAAAACCTTCTTTTTTGACATACGCATATTTCCTTCCTAAAAAAGTATGCAAAGTTAGTTAATTTGACAAAAAAATTAGTAATATACGCCCCAAATATTTAACCTGATATCATAACTATCAGATAACTAATACCCTAAGCTTTGTTTTTATTTAAAGATATCCCTACACTTCAGTCATTTCTCCAGATTTACAGGCAAAATGGGCGGTCAATCGGCTTCATTCCAACCATGGGTGCCCTCCATCAAGGACACCTTTCATTGATCCGCGCTTGCAAAGAACAGGGACATCTGGCAGTTTGCAGTATTTTTATAAATCCCACCCAGTTTAATCAGGAATCCGATTTCAACGCATATCCCCGTCATACCCCTGCTGATATAGAACTGCTGTTGCAAGCCGGCTGCGATGTATTGTTCCATCCTGAAGCCAATACGATGTATCCCGAAGGACTTCAGGTCAACGACTACGATTTTGGTCCTGTTACCCAAACCCTTGAAGGTATGCACCGACCGGGACATTTTAACGGTGTAATCACCATCGTAAAACGTTTGTTTGAAGTGGTTCAGCCTTCGCATGCCTATTTTGGTCAGAAAGATTTTCAACAATGTGCCGTAATTGCAGAAATGATACGTCGTTTCGGATTCTCAGTTGAACTGCACAGGCAACCCATTGTTCGGGAGAAAAGCGGATTGGCGATGAGCTCGCGCAATTCCCGTCTGAACAGCGAACAAAAACAACAGGCTCTGGAAATAATTCAAACCTTAACCTGGGTAAAAGCATATATATATAAAATACCTCTTGACCAATTGTGTGAAGAGGCAATGTACCGATTGGGTAAAAATTTAAAACCCGAATATTTCGTGATTGCAGATTTACAAACGCTGGAACCTAAAAGCAGGCTTGCTGCAAAGGAAGATGCCGTGATTTTAGCCGCTGCATGGTGCGGGGATGTCAGGCTAATTGACAACCTATTAGTGAGCGGGTAACATATTTTTTCGCTTAATTTGAAATAATGCGTAGCCACGTCGAATTCCAGAAAATGTCGGAATCCTTTATTGGGAATGAGGCTCAACGTGCACAAACAGCAAAAGCTTCTGCAGGTCAGTTAGCATTAACGACATTAGCTACCGATCAATACACCCGCTTAGATCTGGCAAAAGATCGCGCCGCCTATTTTAAATGGAAAGTGCTTGAAAGTCTTGATAAATATCTGATCGAGTTTGAAGCCAATGTTATCCGTCGAGGCGGAAAGGTAGTATGGGCCATTGATGCCGACGCTGTGCATGCAGAGATTGAATTGTTGATCAATCGGAATAAAGCTGAAACCATCTTGCATTGTCCTTCTCCTTTAAGTCAGGAAATTGGTTTGGTCGCATTTCTTAAAAGTAAAAAAATTGATCTGACGCATAGCGGAATTGGTGAATTCATCGCCGCCAAAACAGGACAGGATCCTTTTCAAATGAATGCACCGGTGATGAATGAAACCATCGAAGAGATGGTACATGCCCTGAATCCTTCAATTGGAGTTTCGATGGAAGCGCAACCGGAAGACATCGTCCGGGATATTGTTGCCGAATTGCGTAAAAAATATACAGCTGATCTGGCCATAACCGGAGCTCATTTTTTGATTGCAGAAAACGGAATGGCAGTGTTGAGTGATAATGAAGGGCATCAACAGATGGCCGCATCCCTGCCAAAAACACTTGTAATTCTTGCAGGAATAGATGCAGTGATTCCAACAATGAATGACCTGGATATCTTTTTGCCCTTGCTTTCTTCATACAGCCATGGTGAAAAGATGACAGCATTCAATACGCTTGCAGGCCCCCGCCAGCCGGGAGAAACGGATGGTCCTGGTGAATTTCTGGTTATTCTGACTGATAATGGTCGTTCCAATCTGTTGGCACAATCTGATCAACGCCAGTCTCTCTCCTGCATTCAATGTGGTGCATGCAGTAATGTTTGTCCGGTATTTAACACACTTGGTGGTCAAGCCATGGTGAATGGCCCCATCGGTGCAGTTATGCATCCCCATATGAAAGGATTAGGCGAAATGGGGTATATCAGTTATGCTTCCACCATATGTGGAAAATGTGCCGATATCTGTCCGGTAAAAATTGATCTTGGTAATCACCTCTTACGAAACAGACGCGATGTAGTTGTCAGCGGTAATAATAAGAGTTCCGACAAAATCATGTGGTACAGCTGGAAGAAAATGATGCTTAACCGTAAGAATCTAAACAGGAGTGCAAGCATCAAAACTTTCATGTTAAAATCTTTCCTGAAATCGGAATGGGGTGATCAGCGTGAATTCCCAAAACTGGCGGATAAATCCTTCAATCAGCTTTGGCGCGAAAAACTGAATGGATAGGTGTGTTCAGTAATTTGAACAAACCCGACAATGACTGGATAAATCAAAGGCCGAAAATTTCGTAAATCCATTTCATGCAGAAACCTTTGTACCCAAACGATATACGTGTATGAAGAAATTCCTAATCCTGATCATCGCTTTAAGCAGCAACCTGGTTGTACTGGCACAGTTTGATCCGCCATCACCTCATAAAAACCCGAAAGACTTTGGTGAGAAGTCGTATAATTTCTTTTTGTCGAAACGACTGAAGAAAACCATGCATCAACGGGATTCACTCAACGATTTGGTAATCGCATTCAACAAAGACACTACGCAACGCGGTAAAGATTATCGATACCTGGATTCGTTATTCAAAGCGTTGACCAATCGATTCAATGAATGCAGCGAAAGAAACAACGCCCTGAAAGCGCAGTTTGCAGAACTCAATGCACGCTACAACGACCTCATGAAGAAAAGTCTGACCGATGCTGAACGTTTCAACAATGCATTGAAAATAAAAGCCGAGGAGCTGGCTGAGCGCGAACGGAAACTGGCCGAATTACAGGCTATCATCGATAAACAGGATTCCTTGTTAAATGCCTTGAACGACATTGTTCGCAAAGCCCTTTTGGCGTTCAATTCCGATGAGATTTCCATCGAAATGAAAAATGGAAAAGTATATGTTTCCATGAGTGATAAATTGCTGTTCAAATCCGGAAGCGCCGCTGTAGAAGATAAAGGTAAAGATGCCATCAAAACGCTGGCCGATGTATTGAATAAAAATCCGGAAATTGATGTGCTGATTGAAGGCCATACCGATAATGTACCGATCAAATCAGCTAAATATCCCGACAACTGGGCTTTGAGTGCCGACCGTGCCTTGAGTATCGTGCGCTTGTTGAGCGATGAAAATGCTGTGAATCCTAAACGGTTGGAAGCAGCCGGCCGCGGAGAATATTATCCGAAAGCAACCAATGAAACTACAGAAGGTCGCGCAAAAAACAGAAGAACAGAAATTATCCTCTCACCAAAACTGGATGAACTCTATAAGATGATTGAGCAAAACAGAACCCGGTAGGTAATTGTTATTGGTTATTAGTTAATCGTTATTAAGTTATTAAGTTATTGCGTTATTGAGTAATAGTTCGCTGGTTAGCTACTTCGTACTTCGTAATTCGTAATTATGTAACTATGTAATTGTGTTCGTTCCAATGATAAATTTTCCTTATCCGAAAGCAGTTATTGGTTTTTGAGTACGGGTCATGCGTCTTTGAGTAATAGTTCTCTGGTTAGCTACTTCGCCCTCTTTCGCTGCGCTTCAGCGAGGCAAGTACTTCGTAATTTGTACTTCGTAATTTGTAACTATGTAATTGTGTTCGTTCCAATGATAAATTTTCCTTATCCGAAAGCAGTTATTGGTTTTTAAGTACGGATCATGTGTCTTTGAGTAATAGTTCTCTGGTTAGCTACTTCGTACTTCGTACTTCGTAATTTGTAATTCGTAATTCCGTCCACCTTCGCTAAAGCTTCGGCGGATGATATAATTGTAATTGGTCTCCTGCAACAACAACCTTAAAATCGTGAAAAAGCAATTGATTTAGCTTCAGTTAAAAAACCATCGCGATGAGCTTTCAGGTCTTCGCGGGAATTGGTTATTGGTTCGGAGATATTCTTCATAAAGGAAAGCTGCAGCGCATTTCCGAATGCGCGATTCATTTTTAGTTAAGGTAATTGAGTTATTGAAAGTCCCGGTATTAACGCTGTTTCTTAAAACACAGAAACCCGACATAAAGCAGTTTTTTATCCTGCCAATTGCTCTAAATTTGCCGCATGGACTCAATTCAACGGGGCAAAGGTTCTGCCTATTATATCGAACTGGAGCATCATTATGGTGCGCATAATTATCATCCGCTGCCTGTAGTACTGGATCGCGGATTGGGGGTATTTATGTGGGACGTAGAAGGTAAAAAATATTTCGATTTTCTATCTGCATACAGTGCCGTTAACCAGGGTCATTGTCATCCACGCCTGATAAAAGCATTGACTGATCAGGCACAGAAAATCACATTGACGAGCCGCGCCTTTTACAATAATTTGCTGGGTGAATACGAAAAGTTTATCACGGAATTTTTTGGCTACGATAAAGTATTGCCTGTAAACAGTGGTGTTGAAGCCGTCGAAACCGCAATTAAACTGGCACGACGTTGGGGGTATGTGGTAAAACAGATTCCCGAAAATGAGGCCCGGATTGTATTTGTGGAAGGGAATTTTCACGGCCGCACAATGACTGCTGTATCGGCCTCTACCGATCCTGATTCATTTCAGAATTTTGGCCCGTTTCTGCCGGGCATTTCACGCATACCTTACAATGATTTGCAAAGTTTGGAATCCCTGTTCAAATCTGATCCGCATATAACAGGTTTTGTATTTGAACCCATACAGGGTGAAGCCGGCGTTATTGTACCTGATGAAGGTTATCTGAAAGGAGTTCGTGAACTTTGCACTCGTTATAAAGTGTTGATGCTGGCCGATGAAGTACAGACCGGATTATGCCGTACCGGTAAAATGCTGGCCTGTGAACATGAAAACGTAAAACCTGATGTACTGATTCTCGGTAAAGCACTTTCGGGTGGTGTTATTCCGGTTTCTGCAGTACTGGCTGATGATGCCATTATGCTGACCATTCGTCCGGGTGAACATGGATCCACCTTTGGAGGTAATCCATTGGCCTGTGCAGTTGCTATGGAGGCATTACGTATTTTAAAAGAAGAGAAACTGGATGAGAATTCAGAAAAGATGGGTAAACTGTTTCGCAAACGTATGGAAGAACTGATGCAGAAAACATCGCTTATTACTACCGTACGGGGCAAAGGTTTACTAAACGCTATTGTTGTAAAACCATTCGGCGATAACAAAACAGCCTGGGATATTTGTTTGGCTATGAAAGAAAACGGGTTGCTGGCCAAACAAACACATGGAGATATCATTCGATTTGCCCCTCCTCTTGTAATCAGCGAGACTGAAATGAATGAGGCTTGTGATATCATTGATAAAACATTTCTGTCACTTTCTTTATAAATGAAAAAAGGACTTTGAAATATTCCTGAATACAGCACGTTGCATTTATATGAGTTTATATACATCTATCAATCCTTACACCGGTTTAACTTTAAAATCATTCCCGGACAGAAGCGATGAAGAAATACTGCAACATCTGTTAAAGGCAAAGGAAGCCCAACAAACCTGGAAAACCTTATCGTTTCATGAACGAAGCAAACCGGTGCTGAAATTAGCCGAACTTATTCGGGAGCAAGCAGATTCACTGGCACTCCTCGCTACTCACGAGATGGGTAAACCCGTAAAGGAGGCAATGGCTGAAGTATTAAAATGCATTTCCTCCTGTATATATTATGCTGGAAATGCTGAGCAAATATTAAAACCCATTTCTTCCATTTCAGATAATCACAAACGGGTAGAAATCCATCATGAGCCCATGGGGGTCATTCTCGGTATCTTTCCATGGAATTTTCCATATTGGCAAATCATCCGGAGTGCTATTCCGGCTGTAATGGCAGGAAATGCAATGCTCATCAAACCGGCACCCAATACACCACAATCTGCAATGGCATTGCAGCATTTGTTTTATGAAGCCGGATTTCCCATAGATTTATTGCAAACTGTTCTTGCCAGCAACGAGCAGGTCACCATGTTAATCCGGCATAAATATATTGCTGCCTGTACATTAACCGGAAGCGAGCAAGCCGGTGCTTCGATTGCTTCACAGGCAGCATTGCAAATAAAAAAATCAGTGCTTGAACTGGGTGGAAGCGATCCTTTTATTGTTATGCACGATGCTGATTTACATCAGGCAGCCGAAACGGCAATTACTGCACGTTTTCAGAACAATGGACAAAGCTGTATTGCTTCGAAACGATTTATTTTACATCAGGATATTGCAGCCAAATTTCTTGAGCTATTCATTGCCCGAATCTCCAAACTAAAACTGGGAGATCCAACGGATGAATCTGTTCAAATTGGTCCCCTCGCCCGTAGAGATTTGTTGTATAAATTGAAAGAACAAGTGGATGAATCAGTAATTGCTGGTGCGAAAATTATTTACCAGCATCCGGCTGAACCGGTTAAAGGATACTTCTTTCCTCCAACTGTATTAACTGAGATTCCTTCGCATGCACCGGCTTATAAGGAAGAACTCTTCGGACCTGTGGTTTCAGCCTTTACTTTTACCGATGAAACAGAAGCAGTTCGTATAGCCAACGATACCACATTCGGTTTAGGCGCAACCGTTTGGACCTCTGATCTCGCCACCGGAAAGCGCATGGCCGAAGCCCTCGAATGCGGCCAGGTTTTCATCAACGGCCTCGTTAAATCCAATGCACATTTTCCCTTTGGTGGCGTGAAAAGATCAGGATTCGGAAGAGAGTTGGGAGAATGGGGCTTAAAAGAATTTTGTTCCGTTAAAACCATCTGGCAATAACCCCAATCTATTCACTCAGAATTTCCAGATGAGTGTTACAAACAGATTGCGAGTTGCTGCAGGAAAATACAATCCGGTTGAACTTTTTTGTCCAATCCCGTTCACATCATAGTTCATAATATTTCCCATCGTATTTCCACTGGTTACATATTCTGCATCCGTAATATTGTTTATCTGCAATACAATCGATGGAGCACCAACTTTAATCCATTTTTTCAATTCCAGTCCCAATCTAGCATTTACAAAATAAAACTCCTTTATGCTCAGTTGTTGATCCTGTGTATTGTCGAGGTATTGTTGTGAAACATAATGGCTCATCAGTTCCAGATAAAATAAATCGGAAGGAATCAAACGGATTCCCTGATTGATAATCATCGCAGGGGTTAAGGCTGAGGTAGTATTGGTAAAACCAACTCCGACATAGGTAGTATATGCACCTGCCGAATCATAGTATTGCGTCAGGTTACTGATATTGCTTTTCATAAAGGAGGAGCTATTCATCAACCACAGATAAGCAACCGGTTTCCAGAGCAAATCAATTTCAATGCCCTGGCGATAACTGGCGGATACGTTTGTTGTAATCGGAATGCCAACGATGTTTAATTGTCCGGTGTTTACAAGTTGATCCGTGAAAGCCATGTGGAATCCATTGACCTGCAGATTCCATTTCGAATCGTGATAATTAAATCCAAATTCGATATCGCTTACTTTTTCGGGCTTTATATCATTCTGTTTGATATCCTGATGCGGATATTCATCGAGGAAATAATCAAAACGTGTTGGTTCGCGGGTGGTCATACCAAACATTCCATAGCAACTGAGGTTACTATTCAGATGATACCTCAATCCTGCTTTGGGATTGATGAAAAGCCAGCTCATATTTTCAACGGAGAATGTATCGCGGTGAAAAGGAAGGTCTTCTCCTGTATAACTAAATTGTGCGTTGCGCACCTGGAGATCGATCATAGCTGAAAGTTTATCCGACACTGCATAATTCAATTTTAAAAAAGCACTAACTTCACGCTTATAACCCGTATTGAAATAGGCCCGATGGTCGGGCAAAATTCCGGAAGGTAAAATTCGCGCCCAGTTTACTTCCATAAAATGCTCACTTGAAAATGTATTCGCATGAAATCCTGCGTTAAAATCAATCTTCCCTTTGTTGTAATAATAGTTGGCAAAGCCTCCTGAAAATTGTTGATTGAGACGATAACTACCAATAGCATCAGTAGTATAGAAAGTATCCTGCCCGGTGATGGCATCCGGCATGTTCATGTAACCATAGGTATTGTATGAACCGTCGAGGAAATACTGAAACCGTGGAGCATTGCCCTGCACATAATACAAAGATGCAGAAATGCCTGAATAAGCATTTAAGTTGTACGAGTACTGTAGTTGGTAAAAGTTCTGGGTAAAAGCATCCCGCTCATTGTGGTTAAAATAATTGGTTGTTCTTGATGTATCCAGTGTTGCCTGGTCAACACCCATATAAGCAAGCGTAGATGCTGCATTGCCAATCATCACATTCATTTTCAAGATAGACTGCTTACCAAAATATCCCCCACTCATAAATGCTGATTGGATATGTGAACCTGAGTTTTGGCGATACCCATCGGTCGACAAATCACTCATGCGTGCATAAAACGCAAATTTGTTATCGATGAGACCCGACTGATATTCAGTGGTGAAACGTTTTGAATTGAACGATCCATACCCGGCATGAACGGTAACTTCCGGTTTATCACTCAACAACTTGGTTTGAATATTAACCGAACCACCGAAGGATGCAGTACCATTGGTAGAAGTTCCAACACCGCGTTGGATTTGAATACTGCCGGCACTGCTTGCCAGATCGGCAAAATTATTAAAGAAACTTCCCTGCGATTCGGCATCGTTTACCGGAATACCATTCACGGTCATATTGATGCGCGTTTGGTCAATTCCGCGAATGCGAAAAAATGAATAACCAATACCTGTTCCGTTATCGCTGTACATATTGACGGATGGAGTAAAATTAAAAACGGAAGGTAGATCAGCACCGTAATACTGCTCTTCAATTTGTTGCTGATTCAGTGTTAGCTGCGTAACAGGCATGACGCTTCTGGCGCGTATCCCACTTACAATAACTTCCTGAATTTTCTGCCGTGCGGGCAATGTATCGTTGCCGGTTTGCGCGTTTACTAAGAATGAACTACAAAGGAACATTCCGGTGATCATGTGCTTACACATAATTTATTTATTTGAGTATAAACAAAAACAACAACCGGGGCAGGTTGTTGCTGAACTTGTTTAACTACTTGGAAATACCTTTTCAGGTATTGATGGCAAAGCCCGGTGGCTTCGTCTTATCCCTTCGCAGGCATTATCCCGATCAGGTTCCAAGGGTTTAATCTCAGCTCCGTTTTACCGGTGCACCCCTAAAGACAGGGCAAATGTAACCATAGTTTTATTTATGTTGCAATAATTTTTAATTTGAAATGACTATCTCCTTATTGCTTGAAATCTGCGCATCCTTATCCAGCATTGTCTATAGTTTGCTATTGATGCGCGAAAAAATTGCAGGCTGGTATTTTGGAATTTTGGCCAGTGTTCTCAGTATAATTTTGTTTTATCATACGCGTTTGTATGCACAAAGTCTGATCAGCATTTATTATGCCGGAGTAGGTGTATATGGTTTGATATATTGGATCCGGGCAAAACAACGACATGAACATATTCACCGGTGGAATGCGATGAGTCATATTAAGTTTATTGCCTTATTTACACTCATCAGTTGTATAACCTATTTTCTGATGAAAACGTATACCGATGCAAGTAGCCCGATGCTGGATGCATTTCTTACGGCATTCGGATTGCTGGCATCCATTAAAGAAGCGCGAAAAATATTGAGCAGCTGGGTGTATTGGTTTATCATCAATCTTGGTTCAGCCTGGTTATACTATTCGCAGGATCTGACTGTTTACGCTATTTTGATGGTGGTGTATGCCGGAATTTGTATTCCCGGGTATCTGAGCTGGTTAAAAATTTATAAGACACATCCAGTAGTAACGGCTTAGAGCAGATTTCTCAAGGCATTGAGTTTTCGTTCGGTCTCTTTCCATTCCTCATTAGCTACCGAGTCGGGAGTAATACCTGCACCCGCATATAAAATCACTGCATCATTTACCCATTGCAAACAACGTATGTTTACAAACAACCGGGCATTCCCGTTTCCATCTGTCATGCCAATAAAGCCCGAGTAAAACCGGCGCTCCAGATTTTCGTGTTCCGCAATAAACGACATGGCTTTATCCCGCGGTTCACCACAAACAGCCGGTGTAGGATTCAACTTGTTCAATAACCGGTTCCATTTTTCTTCCTGCTCCTCCTGTGGAAATGTTCCTTCGAACCATGAACTTAAATGTTGCAGTTCACCTGTAGTGATTGATTCAACTTCAGATTCGTTAAATGTTATGTCCTGCTGTTGCAACTTTTTCCGGATATAAGATGCGGTAATGGATTGCTCTTGCTTTTCCTTAATGGTCCATGCCCGGTTTTCACTCTGAAGTCTGGTTCCTGCCAAAGCAACCGTTGACAACTTATGCTCATCCAGAGCCAAAAGTTTCTCAGGCGACGCCCCTGCCCATGTGCCTATACCTGGAATGGAAAAATAATAAACACAAGCTTCAGGGTAATGTTCGCAAAGTCGAAGAAAATACGCTGCGCGGTTAAATGAATCGGGTACAGCAACTTTCTCAGATCGTGCAGCTACCACTTTATTGAGCTTTTCCTGCTTCAGGGTTTGGATGGCTTCATTCACATAAGCTGTATAGTGCTCAAGCGAAGCATACCTGTTTTCACCAGACATTTCGGAATCCAGATCATCCAACTCCTTATACCATTGATCCTGATAAATCACAGTGTCATTTTTATAGATCAAATTGGCATCAAACAGGTAGGCAAGATTTCCCGCGGCATAAGGAGAACAAACAAAGGATGGCTTGCCGGTCTTCAGTTTCATCGGCTTTAATCCGGGTCTTGGAGAGGCATAAAAAAAATACGTATCCTTTTCTCCCGGAAAACGTATTGCAGCAAAATAGCTTTTTGTTCCTGAATTAAATCTTTGGTTGAGCTCGTTTAAATCCATCTTTGCTTACTTCTATTACCGCCATTGTTAAACGACAAATACAACATAATCTTTCCTGTTCATCCGTGATCCGAATTTCCCAAACCTGTGTTGTTCTTCCCAAATGAATAGGTTTTGCAGTGCCATAAACAAAACCTCCTCCCTCATGTGCTGATCGTATATGATTGGCATTGATATCCAGACCAACCGCAGAAAATTTATCCCTGTCAATTACAAGATTCCCTGCCATACTCCCTACTGTTTCAGCAAGTACACAATAAGCTCCGCCATTTACAATGCGCAGTGGTTGTACTGTCCGGCGATCAATCGGCATGCGGGCCCGCAGGTATTCGGAAGTAAGTTCTGTAAACTCCAATCCAATCCAATCCGCCATTGTATTTTCATTACGCTTGTTGATTGCTTCAATGGTATAAACAGAAGGGTCAAATGTATGCTTCATGCTATCTAATTTAATCCGTACTTTCTTTTATATCTCTCGTAAAGCTCTTGCTGCTGTGCGGTTAATGGAACTTCAATACCATCCAGATAAACAGCGCGCAGTCGGTTGCCTCCCATATCCAGAATATCTCCTTCACTGATCAGCATGGTAGCAGCCATTCCCCGACTCAAGATTCCGGTTAAATGATCGACACCGCATATTTTTGCTGCATTGCCTGTGATGCACATCAATGCTTCCTCTTTGGTTAAGCCATAGGCTGCTGCAGTACCTGCATTAAACATCAGATTTCTTGATTCCCAGCTTCCGGTATGACCAATGGCAACAGGAATACCGGCCTTCATCAGTAATGCGGGCAATCTGTAAGGCATATCAATATCTTCATGGTTGTATCGCGGCAGGCGATGCAAATGATTCAGTATCACGGAGACCTTTCTTTCCTTTAAAAAATCAATGAGCAAATAGGCTTCATCCGCCCCCACCAGCACCACTTTCAATTCTTCAAATTGTTTGAAATAATTCAGGCTTTGCAAAATTGCAGTTGCCGATACAGCATGCACATACAGCCGTTTGGTTCCATCAAACAATCCTTTAAGGGATGCATAGCGTAAATTTATTTGTTCGGGTGAAGGAAGTTTATTGTACTTCTCAGCCTGCAAAAACAAATCTGCAATCATACGTGTTGCGTTAGCCATTCTTTCGTCCTGCTTAGCCATTTCTTCCCACGGATTGGCTTCAGGCCAAAATACATGAATACCATCGTCTTGTTTAATCACTGCGTCTTCCCAATTCCAGGCACTTGTACGCATCAACGATGAACTCCCTGAAACAAAACCGCCTTGCGGAACGGATTGTACATAAGTGATTCCGTTGAATAAAGCGGTTGGTAATTGTTTTGAATCGGTGTTGAAAGCAACCAACGATCTTGCATTGGGATTGAGCATTCCTGTTTCTATATAATCCCGCGTTGCCCGAACTGCATCAATTTCATTCAATCCGATAAAACTATTCAGACAAATAATTCCCGGGTAAATATGCTTCCCTGCAACATCAATTACCTGCGCCGAATTTGCCTCGATTTGCTTCCCAACTTCTACAATCTTTCCATTTTGAATCAAAATATCACCGCTTTCTATTCGTGTACCATCGCCCAAATGCAAGGTAGCTCCTCGGAAAAGTAAAGGTGTGACCTGAGCTAAAACAGATGTTAAACTCAGAATTATCCCTATAAGCAAACTGCTGCATTTCATCTTATTCATTGCCAAAATCATTTATGGTTTCACAAGTATATTCTTCTGTTATCCGGGATTTCTTCTTTTCGGTTTTCTCCCCTTTCTCCTGTAAAGCAATCAGTTTTTGAATAATACGTTGTCTTTCCTGATCAATGGTCTGGCGCATCTGTTCATCCAGCTGATAGTCAAACATACAACGACCGTCTACAAAAGTATAAGCTACTTTAGCATAAACACTGAGTGGATTTGCCGTCCACAACACCAAATCAGCATCTTTACCGGGTTTAATGCTCCCCATGCGTTTATCCAGATGCAACAGTTTAGCAGGGTTGAGCGTCACCATTTTCCATGCTTCCATTTCACTCATTCCTCCGTATTTCATTGTTTTTGCAGCTTCCTGATTCAGCCTGCGACCCATTTCCGCATCATCGGAATTGATAGCTGTAACAATATTCATTTTTGTTAACAGAGCGGCATTGTAGGGAATGGCTTCCATTACTTCCATTTTATACGCCCACCAATCAGCAAATGTACTGGCACCGGCACCATGCTTTTTCATTTTGTCGGCAACCTTATACCCTTCCAGTATATGGGTAAAGGTATTAATCGTGAATCCGAACGAATCAGCCAGATGCATTAACATATTGATTTCGGATTGCACATACGAATGACAGGTAATGAATCGCCTTTTGTTTAAAATTTCTACAAGCGCTTCCAGTTCCAGATTTCTATGTTTGCCTTTCTGTCTTTCATATTCCAGGGCCCGTACAAAAGCATCCCAATCGGTTTGTTCCACTCCCATACGGGTTTGAGGATAACGGATGGTAGCACGGTCGCCCCAATTGCTTTGCTTAACATTTTCACCCAAAGCAAATTTGATAAATCCATCGGCTCCATCTATTTTCATTGCATCGGGTAACATACCCCAGCGTAATTTGATCATGGCACTCTGACCTCCTATAGGATTTGCAGATCCATGCAACAATTGTGAAGCCACTACCCCACCCGATAATTGCCGGTATATATTGATGTCCTCGCTGTTTATGACATCCCCCATTCTTACTTCGCTCGTTACAGATTGTGTTCCTTCGTTTACTCCGCGGGTCAAGGCGATATGTGAATGCTCATCTATGATCCCGCTGGTTAAGAACTTCCCGGTTCCGTCAATTTCGCGGGCTGCGTTGGGCTTTAAATCTTTTCCAATCTGTTTGATTTTACCTTGTTCAATCCAAACATCTGTATTGTATAAGATGCTATCTGTTTCGTTGGTCCAAACAGTTGCATTTCGTATCACAACCGACTCCTGAACCGGAATCGTTGCCCTTCCATAATCGGTAAACGGATAAACGATTTCACCGGTTGATTCCAAAATGGTGGTATCCGGTTTCATCGGTTCTGTGGCCAGCGTTTTGATTCGTTGTGCTGTGAAATATGTCGTAATGCCAAGGGTATCAGTAATACTTCCTGCCAATTTGAAAACGGAAGGAGGTATGGTATCTTCAGATTCCAACCATAACACCATTGAGATGAATTTTTTCTTTATGCGTAAAGTACTCTTATAAAGTGCACCGTCTTCTGTCAAGGTACCTTTGATAGTATCTTTCCCCAACAAACTTAAAGTTGTTTTTTTTCGGTTTCCTGAAATGGAAAATCCGGAATAATTTAACGGCCACAGAAAACGATATTCTCCATTCAACGCAAGACCAGACTTTTCCTGCAAGATTCTACGCTTGCCGCCGCTCCAGCATTCCAGTATCTGCGAACTAGGTTCAAACAAATCACCTGAAACCACGATAAAATTTGCCAGCTTTCCTGCATTCAACGAACCCAATTGATGTTCTTGTTGTAGCCATTTAGCAGGGTTGTATGTTAATGCTTTTAATGCTTCCTGTGGAGGCAATCCCTGCTTCTCAGCCTTACGCAGATTGCTCAAAAATTCCTGTGCATTTTCACAACCTGAGGCAGTGAATGAAAATTCTATTCCAGTTTGATACATCCGCAACGGATTGGAAGGTGCAAGTTCCCAATGTTTAAGATCACTGGTTGAAATCATATGGGCTTCAAAGCTGTTATCAATCTGATAGGGTTTTGGAAAATTTATGGGTAATATGATCCGACTTCCGGTTATGGCTTTAATATCGCCGGACCGTTGATATTCATTCCCGCAACCCTTAATGATATAAGCCGTGTTGAATTCCCTTGCTATATTATTCACCCTGAAAATATCAAGTTTGTCGTTAACGGCAAAGATGGAAGGCAATGTCTGCAACTGATTAAATGCTTCCAACGAAATATTTTTCTCGGTTGCTTGCGTTTTATACCATTGAGCGTCGTAATATGTTTGACGCAACAAGGCTATAATTCCGGTAAGCGAAGAAGGATACTGTTGCGTTGAAGTACCCTTGCTGAACGAATAACCAGCAGCTGCTCTTTCGTTCAATATCAGATCTTGTTCTTTAGCTTTCGCTGTTAGCACCAACGTCGAAGTTCCCCTGCATATACCGTCCTGAACTCCACTTAGTACAGCACCAAAACCGCATTCCGATAAAACTTTTGCTTTTTCTTCATCATACCTGAATAATGCTACGGCATTCACCTCCGACCGAATAGCCTCGTTCCATGAATAAGCGCCCTGCTTGGAAGACAAAAATCCATGCTCGCCCGTTTCTCCTTTGTCCTGTTTAAATTGTATTCCGTATGAAGAGTACAAATCCACAAAGGCCGGATAGATCATTTTGCCTGTACAATCCAATACAATTGCATCAAGAGGAATTTTTACTCCCTTTCCAACTGACTCAATTTTTTGTTTTCGGATTACCAGCGTAGCATCTTCCAGTTTAGTTTTATAGTCTATATAAATCGTTGCATGTGTAAAAGCATAACATTGAATTTCCGGATTTGCCGGTCCATTAACCGGAACGGAAGGCTGTGCTGAAACAACAAAGAAATTTCCAATGGTAACTAATAATGTGAACAGGTATTTCATCCGTAATAATTATATGGGCCAAGATAACCGTTTGAAAGGATTCTGAAAATGGTCCGCAATAATTTACACCCCCTATAAACGACTCACGCGGCTCAAGGCCGCGTGATCGTTATGAATAATTAAATAAAAACCGGGGAGACTTGTTCAGATCCGGTTATCGGAGCAACGTAATTGAACCGGAATATTTATAAAGTTTACCGTTGAAACTGGTAGCATTAACCTGATAGATATAAACATCCTGAGGACATTCAGCACCTGTATTGTTTATTCTTCCATTCCAACCTTCTTCTGCTTTATTCGAATAGAATACTTGTTGACCCCAACGATTGAAAACAAATACTTCAACAGTGGCATAACCGGTAGCAGCAATCTGGAAATGACGGTTACAATCAGGATCACTATCCGGACAATCTACTTGTGAATTCGGATAAAATGCATTTGGAGTAAACACGGTGATATCCGGTTGAATACGCATAATCAGTGTCATTGTATCCCAGCATCCGTACTCTGTTGTTACTGTCATTTTAATGAGTGTGGTATCTTCTTTGAACTGAACATTTTTCGGATTCGGTTCGGTGAAAATCCGGGTGGCGTCATCTGCTTGCGGCAAATAACCCATCTCCCACTTGTAGTTCATAGCACTGTTATCACGCACATACGATTCGTTTGTAAACGTATAGAATGGCTTCGCTACGGTAGTAAATGGAGGGTCGAAACTAAATCCGGCTTCAGGATTTGCACGCACAATCATTTGCCCCTGCTCAGAAGTTGCGGTACAAGCTGTAGATTCACCGCTGGTTACAACCAATTTAAATGGATGTGTTCCGTTGGTTCCATACTCTGCTATTGTTCGCGCAAATGAAGAATCACCAGTATTGCCGCTATAATTGTCATCCCATACCCACAGATAAGTAGCATTCGGAACTCCGGTTGGATTAGCGTGAATATTTGAAGTCAATGGTTCACAACCATCGCAATCCGGACAAGTAAAGGAAGCCACCGGCACCTGATCTATACGGATTTCTGTTGAATCTTTATGAGCAGCACAAACTCCTACACCAACACCCGGTTTTTTCACACTGGTTGCATATATCCATACGGTACCGGCAGGTTTAGTTTTACCGCCGTAAGGTGTAAAATTGGTATACAATTGAGTCTTATCCGTAAAATCACCACCGCTTGAAGTCCACTCCAGATCATAATCTACAGATGGCTGCACATCCGCAGAAACGCCAATTTCATCCGTATATTGACATAATGCCCCTCCCGGTGTAACCACTACAATCGGAGGTTGCTCCACGGTGATACGCGCAGTATCCCAATTTGAACAAGTTACCGCACCATTGGATTGTATTACCTGGAAAATAGCACTGTGTACACCCGGTGTTACCAACGGATCACTGGAATTGAAGAATGCATTCGGATTTGGTGTGTTATCTACTGCACTTGTAATAGGTCCCCATGCGGTTGTACCCTGATACGAATAAGTAGCATTCGGATTTGGATTGGTATTTCCTTTGCGGAACTCACCATCAATTTTGGTAAACAGATCGTAGTTACCGGTATTGCGACAAACCGTAAGCTCTTTCTGATTATCGCTGGTTGAGGAGAATGACACATTCACTGTTGGGTAACCTACTATATTAATATAGGTTGTATCAGCAACGATACATCCACCGGTAGTGTCTTTGTAAATCATACGTTGACGACTGCTCGTAGACATTGGTACTGTTGTAATCGATGCGTCAAACTCCGTTCCACTGTTAATAATTCCCGAATTGATTCCTAAATTATCAGAATACCAATATGTACCTCCAGTAACCGGAACAATGCTGGCTCCGCTCTTGGTAGCAATATTGAATGTAGGTTCGTTTTTACAAATACTGAATTCAGATCCGGCATCTATCACCGGCACCGGAATTACTGTAAATATGGTGGTATCCATGTTCACACAATTCGTAGAATAGTTTACAAAGTTGTAGGTATAATTATAAGTCTGGTAGTATCGATACGTCATAATATTACGTGCAGGCAATTTCAATACACCCGGTTTTGTCGGATTAAAGAAATAGCGTTTGCTCGGAATCATGATCGAATCAATACCATTACCGGTCCATGTACATTGAGGCGAATTCGTAGAAGTCATAACCGGAGTTACCTGACGCGCTCCTTGATTTGCAAGAGTTGAAATTTCCAGCGATCCCAAATTTTCGCACCGCAACAAATGCGTTCCCGCATTTACAGGCGGACGACCATATACGATCACAGCAGCCGAATCTGAGTTGCGGCAACCATACAAAGGCTCAGTATAAGAATATTGAACATAGTTGGTGTAAGTCAGATAATTATCGCCCGGAGGTAAACTCTTCAGACTGTCAATTTTAATTTGTGGCTGCGTAGTAACACCAGGTCCGGTAGTTGGATAAATCACCGCTAACGGAGATCTTGGATAGCTCCAGATACCTGTACCCCCTTGCTGTCCGGGAACCGGAGTATTAAATGGAATCAGGTTCATCAATTGCGTTCCGTAACAGGTTAACATCGGTTGAGAAGGCTTGCTTAATGTAGGCAACGGTCGAACCGTAATGGCAACAGTATCTACAGCCCTGCACTCCAGATTCCTGGTAGTGGTATCCGGATAACTCTGAAAGACCGTGACCTCATATTTGGTTGGCAATCCCAGGCTGGTCGGACTCACCTGTACATAAGGAATATGCGATTTGGAAGCAATGGTTGCTCCGCTGGTCAGATTCCTCCAGAGGTATAATTGACCGCCGGTTGCCATAAGGGTTGTTGTATCTTTCTGGCACAGGGAAGTATCCAATCCTGCATTGGCCATGATACGCGCATTCACAAACAGTTTCATACTGTCGGTACTTTGACAGCCAAATGTATCCGTAAGTGTAACCAAGAAGGTATTGGAATCCTGCCGGACTATTACCTGAGTGGTATCCGCAGTATTCCAGAGGAAGGAACGGATATTTCCCAAATTATTTCCAGGATCAATCGCAAATGTATCTCCGTAACAAATTCGGGCTGAATCAATAAGTGTGCTGACCGGTAATTGTTTCACTTGTACAGTTATGGAATCCCATGTACGGCATCCGTTGATATCGCGCACCTGCAATGTATAGTTGCGTGTAAATTGCGGAGTAATATTAAGATTGGCTGAAGTGTAAATAGGACCATTCAGCGGAGTAAATGTATCCTTGATATTGTTAAACCAACGATAAAAATACGGCGATTGTCCCCATCGGGCCGAAGCACCAATGGTCATCGGCACATTTTTACAGGTAAATGTATCCCGCACCGTTGCGTCAACCATTGTATCAACAATGAGGGTATCGCGATAGGTGCGTGTACAGAAACCACCTGTTGACGGGCCTAACATATTCACAGAAAGTTCAATCAGATATTTACCTCCGCGGGAGAAGTATATTATAGGAGAACTTTGCACATTGGCATACGAATATGCACCTCCGGCAAAAGAGAAATCACCGGGGTTTTTAGCAATGAGTAACGTGGTACTTTGAAAAGACTGAGGTGGTAATATCGAAGGATCTTTTTTGTACCTGACCTGCCAATATCCGCATTGGTGCGGAACCTGTTCGATACTTACGCTGGCTCTTGGCAAGACTCGAATCTGGAAGGCCTGGGTAAGAATACCGGGATATGGACAACGGCTATCAATTGCTTTAATAGTGAAAGGATATGTAGTTGGTTGACCACGTTTACAATGAACGTCCTGCGGTGTCCAGCAAACTTTATACGAATCTTCACGCGGACCCAGTTGAGTACGTTTGGTAGGGTCGTAATTTGGAATAAAGGTCGCACCAAAATTCTCCATTACTTTATTCCAGGCTAAGAATGTAGTATCGGAAACTGTTGGCGGATTAAAATCGGTGTCCTTTGCAATTACATCAAAACACAATTGATCACCCGCACAAATCTCGTATTTAGTTTTAGGTTTGAGCGGTGGAATTCCGGGTGGGTCCGTTCGTAATGTAGGTGGCGAATTCGGATCACAGAATTTTATAAACATCTGCAAATCCCTTCGTGTGACCCCGACGACCACATATTGACCATTGATGAGGCGCCATTGTTCCATACGCAGAGACAAAACTCCGGTGAATGGAAATGCGTTTGGAGTAAACATGATATCACCTGTAAGCTGGTCAACTTTAATACCAAAAGGATAGTTACCGCTCAACGGTGGTTTGTAAGGCATTGGAATATCATACGAGTAAGGTGCGATATAAGTTGCACTTACACCATAACCATACAAAGCAGAAGTAAAAGAGTATACCAGTGAATCCAGATCCGGATCAAAAGCTCCATTGTTAAAAACAAATCCCTGACCAGCACATAAAATTGCATAAGGGTCGTTGGTCAAATCCGGTGAATTACAATCAGGATATGTAGCGGCACAACGATTAACGGTAGCCTCTGTATAAAAATTCTGAGGACTGATATTCTGGATAGCTCCGTTACGACAACATTCTTCAAATGAAAATACAAGATTGCAACATCCTGCAGGAATACCAGAGTTTGGACCGATATTTACAATGCCCTGAAATTCGTAGCGCTCGATACCCGGCGTTAAAGTTCCGGCAGTAACACAACCCATATTGGTACAAATCATTTTTCCATTGGAACAACGTGGATTCGGATTTACGTCACGCACGCTCACACCAGTAACTGTAAAAGTTAGAAATGTAGTTCCGTTACAGGTTGGATCTGCTCCACGTACGGTCATAGATTTTGTACATGCCGCAATATTTGTACAGCTACCGCTACAAGTTGGAATACCCGCACAGTCGCGATAGAATACCAGTGTTACCCGATAGTCTCCGCTTGCATTGATACACTTGTAAGTAACATCACTACCCACCATGTGCGAAGCATGAGCTTGCTGTGCGCTGAATCCGAACAGAAAAACGGCCAGCAGAAATGCCATTCGCATCACTCTGGTTTTCCATTCCCTACTTAAATTTATACTTTTCATATCCTCTAATTTTTCTAATCTGTCTCAATAACCTGAGATAATTTTACCCGCGATCGGACTGTATATCTTGTGTTATTTTAGCTTCAAATTTATGACTTGCCCTTCTTAATTTTTTCTTAAGAATACCCCCGAAACCATTATTAAGCAAAGTTTAAGAGTACTTAGTCATTCCGGCTAATTTAATAAATTTGGTACATTGCGCACCTATCATGCATGAGGGAATTTTAAGAAATACACGAACAGGTGCTGCCATATTGGCTTCAGAGCCTTATTTTATTAGCCCTGAGGGCGATTTATTGGATCTGGAATTTGAGCCTATTTTTGACTTAAAGGCCATTGCCCGGAGAAAACCAAATCTTTGGAGATACCGGGAAGCCATACCAATCGCACTGGATGAAAATATTGTATCTGTAAATGAGGGTTTTACACCATTGTTGCCCTTAAATTTTCTGGGTAATCAGGTTTGGGTAAAACAGGAACAATTATTCAGCTCCGGATCTTACAAAGACCGGGGAGCATCGGTTTTAATGAGCAAAGTCAAATCTCTGGGGATCAAGCATGTAGTACAAGATTCATCCGGAAATGCAGGATGTGCCATTGCCGCCTATTCGGCCGTGGCCGGAATTTCCTGCGAAATTTTTGTTCCCGCATCCACTTCTTCATCTAAAATTCGTCAGATTCAGGCCTATGGAGCAAAGATTCAACTGATTGAAGGAAGCAGGGAAAAAACTGCCGAAGCTGCCCGGGCGGCATCCAGATCCAGTTACTATGCCAGTCATTGCGTCAATCCCTATTTTTTTCAGGGTACCAAAACATTTGCATACGAGATTTGCGAACAAATGGATTGGAAAGTGCCGGAAACACTGATTTTACCGGCCGGAAACGGCACACTGATTCTGGGTTGCTTTATTGGATTCAATGATTTGATGCGGGCCGGAATAACGGATCGCGTACCGAAAATTATTGCCATTCAGGCGGAAGCCTGCTCTCCGCTTTTGCATGCTTTTAATCAAACCTCCATGCCTGCAATTACTCCTACACTGGCCGAAGGTATTGCCATTGAACATCCGGTCAGAATGCATCAGATTCTTGACGCCGTTCATTCAACACAAGGATTCTTTATTGGCGTAACAGAGTCGGAAATCATGGAAAGCCAGCGGGAATGTGGCCTGCACGGCTTTTATATAGAACCTTCTGCTGCCGCAACCATTGCAGGAGTAAAACGCTTTTTGAACGGTTATTCTTCTGCATCTGTGGTAACCTTGTTTAGCGGACACGGATTGAAAAAATAAATACACCCAGATCACTTGAAAAAGATAGAACCGTTTGATTACCGGCAACAATCGGAAAACAGTATTAATGTTTTCCCAGATATCCTTTTAATATTTCCACGTATTCCTCAAATGCCCTTGCTCCTTTTTTTGTTTTGCGACATACGGTAAGGGGGTAATTGTTTCGAAATGTTTTCTCAACTGTGAGGTAGCCGGCTTTTTTCAGTTTATCAATTTGCACACTGATATTGCCGGCGGTTGCTCCCGTTTTCTCACGGATATATGTAAATTCTGCTTCCTCCAGATTCATCAGAATCGACATGATCCCTAACCGGAGTTGCGAATGCAATAAAGGATCAAGTTCCCTGAACATATTTCTGATACCGTTTTTCCAACAGTGTTCCCGGAATAATAAATCCACCCAATACCGCAAATGCAATCAATAACAAATGAATGCCATGATCAACCCAGAGATACCCGATGGCTGCTGCCAGCCAGTTCATATATGCTCCAAAAACCAGTGGTTTGAAACGGAGTATACTTCCCGACAGGTATAACCAAATGGCGTAAATTACCATCAGCGTTGGGTAAAATGCTTTCCACTGACTACCTGCAGGCATAGTCAGGCAAACCAAAAACATGGAAATACTGAATGCTATAATCGTTCGTTTCAGAATGGTATCTACAAAAGATTTTGCCCTTACAACCGTATTTTTTCTGTCGTAAAATGAGCGTACGAATGTGAGGATAATTCCAGCTGGAATAGCAATTCCCCAGGGCAAACTGTGATATACATATGCGGTATATTCCAACAGATAATAATTGGCCAAAGCAGCTGCAAATACAAGCCAACCCCAAACCAAAAAATAAAACCCGTTGCTGCGGATTTCTTCTTTGGTATCCCTGATCATTTGTTCGATCAGGGATATCGCAGATTTTTCGTCCATATTAGTTTAAAATTAATTTCTTTACAGTTACTCCGGCACTTTTATCGATAGCTTTTACCAGATAAATTCCATTCTTCCAGTTTGAAATATCGACTACTTCTTTCTGATTGATTTCATCCTGATACCACACCAATCTTCCTGTAATATCGCTGATTTCCCAGGCAATTATATCTTTTTCCTGAGTTTCCAGTGTGAGATGTGTTGTAGCCGGATTTGGAAATATTTCAAATGCCCTTTCAATAACCTGAGTTACATTGAATATGCCCGATGTTCCCCCAACCAAACTCATATCATCAATCCAAAACCGGCTTCCAACAGTTGGATTATAACCGTCGAAACTGGAAGAAGCGATAAAAAAAGCGGAATCCGGATTCATGGGTAAATAATATTCTAACGCGAGCTCGGCCAATTGATAAGTGGATACACTATCCTTGAAAGCTGCCGATGCCATTCCAATGGTATCAGGTTTTTGCAAAGCTGTATTCCAACGAGTTAATAAAAACAAAACCGCACCGCTATCTCCGGGTTCCGGATCTGCTTTATAGTAAAACTTTAATTTTTCAGGTTTGCCGGTAAATGGAACTTTAATTTTATTGAAGTCCGCATCACCACTTGGTGTAATCAACGGACCGGTAGTTAATACACCGGATAAATCCCCAAAAGATGAACTTTTAGACTCCAGCAACACTGCAAAATTCCCTCCATGAGCATCGGTGGTTCGTTCCAGTGTTGGTGGCATCCCAAACATCGTTAACGTATTGAGGGAGTACCAGTTTGCAGGATTTAAATATCCTTGTGAAGAGTCCCAGGTTTCAAAATTCTCCAGCACAAATACCGGGTTTGTTTGCGCAATCATCCTGCTCATCCCGAGCAACATGAACATGATCAAAAGCCATTTATTTTTCATAATCGTAAAATGTACCCTGCAAACGTAAAGTAGTTTATACTATAAACCAAATAATTTTATTTTATTAAACTTTAAACCCCTCCTAAACGTTCAATTATCAAGGCAAACGTAAAAAATGATACCAACGAATGCATTCAACCTATACTGCTGATACTGATTTGATTCGGAGCAAAGGGCAGAGTAAGTATATGTTTATAAGCAAATTGAATATCATTACAGTAAAGTAATAAATGAAACCGGGTAGAATTACTCAAACTATATTTATTTTGCTTGACTATTACGGTTTTTACGTTAATTTCATGCAAATTTGCAGCCCTTTGTTTTTCAGGAATACAATATATAGATGAGACAGTTAAAAATATCCAAACAGTTTACCAACCGCGAAAGTAAGTCACTCGACAAATACCTGAACGAGATCAGTAAAGTTCCCATGATCGATGCACAGGAAGAAGTTGAGTTGGCCCGACGTATACGTGAAGGAGATCAGGTTGCCTTGGAGCGCCTGGTGAATGCCAATCTTCGATTTGTGGTATCGGTTTCCAAACAATATCAAAATCAAGGCCTCACATTAGGAGATTTAATCAACGAAGGAAATCTGGGTTTGATCAAAGCCGCCAAGCGATTTGATGAAACGCGTGGATTCAAATTTATTTCCTATGCCGTATGGTGGATTCGTCAATCCATTCTCCAGGCATTGGCCGATCAATCGCGGATTGTACGTTTGCCTTTAAATAAAGTTGGTTCCATTGGCAGAATCGGAAGTACAGCTGCAAGACTGGAGCAACGTCTCGAACGTGAACCAACCGTAGAAGAAATAGCCATTGAAATGGATCTTCCCATTCAGGAAGTTGAAAATGCACTGCGCTCAACGGGCCGGCATTTATCTATTGATGCACCATTAACCGATGGTGAAGACAATACCTTATTGGGTATACTCGACAGCAACGACGAACCACGTCCAGATGTGCAATTGATCAACGAATCTCTTCAGAAAGAAATAAACCGTGTAATTTCTACCTTAAGCGAAAAAGAACGCGACGTTCTTAAATTCTATTACGGACTGGATGGTGGACCGGCACATACCCTGGAAGATATCAGCGAGAAAATCGGACTTACCCGCGAGCGTGTACGTCAGATTAAAGAAAAGGCTTTGCGTCGTTTGCGTAAATCCAGCAAGAGTAAAATCTTAAAAGCTTATTTGGGTTAACCCTACATAAAATAAAAAAAGCGGTATCGGAAGACACCGCTTTTTTTTATTTCTCTTCCAGCAGATCTGATGGAAGTGGATTTATTCAAAACACTATCGCATTATTTCAAACTTAACCGGATAAACATCTTCACCGGTTTGGAGCACTAAGGTATAAATTCCATTGGCCAGTGATGATGTTTCAATAGTCAGGTGGTGTTTCGCATTATCTTTTAAGATAACACCAGCTTCAACCTGTTCTCCCAAAATATTATAAATCATCCAGGCTCCATTTGAGCTAAACATTTCCAGCGGATAATCAACCTGCAACTGATGATCGGCAGGTACAGGGAACAACTGAATTTGTGATATCTGATTGACATGTGTATTCAACCCGGAGGTAGGTTGTTTGCTCAGCGTTACATTTTGTTGCAACAACGGACCTCTGCAACCCGTAGTAGCTGTTTCTCTTACGCGTACAAATCCTGCACCCGGATTATTTCCCCATTTAACCTGAATGAGGGTACCGGTTGCAGCACCCTGAATAGCTCCATTATAAGCTACCCAATTAAACACTGAACCTGAATCGCCGCTGATCTGGAAATCGGTCGTTGCACCGGTAAAAACCGAATCAGGTCCAAGAATTGCACCTGTATTGGGCAATGGATTAACCATGATGGAAATAGTGGATGGAATGGAAGGGCAATTACTTTTGGTTAAAACCACACTGTATGTTCCTGAGAAAGCAGGAGTAATATTTCTCAATACCGGATTTTGAATGAATGACCCGAATCCTGCCGGTCCAATCCACGCATAATTTGCACCTGCAACAAAAGTAGCGAACAATTGTATACTGTCGCCGGCACAAAATGATGGTCCTGTTGGAAAACTAGTGACTATTGGTTCGGCAGGAATATTATTAATGAACACATGCGTAGTATCCGGTTTAGAAACACAATGACTGTCGATGACCGTTACACTGTAAACTCCACTCATGCCAATTTTCGCGTTCAGTAAAACCGGATTTTGAGATGATGATGTAAAACCTAACGGACCTGTCCAACTGTATGAAACATTGGGAATTGGATTTGCAGATAAGGTTAATGGATTGCCACTACAAACAGGTCCGTCGTTGGTGGCCACTGGTTCCGGAGGTAACGGATACAATTGCACCTGAGTAGATGAAGGTTCGGAATTGCATCCATTTACTGAAATGGAAACGAAATAAGTCCCGGAAGAAATACCAAACTTTCCTTGCATCAATGGATTCTGAAGGGTAGACAAATATCCTCCCGGTCCGGTCCATTTGTATGTTGCACCAGCAACTCCGGAGGAATTCAGTTGTACATCATTACCTTCACACACAGGACTGTTATTGGCCGCCAGCGGAGGTGCCGGCTGCGTTTTTATATTTACATTCAATCCGGCAGCCGAAGAGGTACAACCTGAATCTGTAACGGTAACAGAATAAATGCCGGCAATATCGGTAGTCACATTCCCCATTGCTACGGTTTGAAATCCGGATGAAAAATTGTTGGGCCCGGTCCAGCTAAAAGATCTTCCCGAACCGGTTCCTAAAGATGAAGCGTTCAACTTCAATGTATCGCCTTCACATACCGGTGCATTATAGGTTGCAAAGGGTGTTTGAGGAATTCTGCGCACCAGTGCCTGTGTTGAAGATGTACTGGAACTTCCACATCCGGTAACATCTACGTAAACCGAATACATTCCTGATTTAGCTGAATTCATACTTTGAACAACCGGATTTTGCACATTCGACATGAAGCCCAATGGGCCCGACCAATTATAAACTGCACCTGGTATGGTGGAAGCGGTTAATACCAATGAATCTCCATCGCATAGAGGACCACTGTTATTTACAACGGGTGCTGAAGGCAAGGTATTTATAACCACGGTAATATTTCCCGCTGTTGAAGTGCCGCAACCCGAAGTGGTTGCCGTAACACTATAGATACCTGCATGCGTACTGCTGATATTGGTTATGGATGGGTTTTGCGCGGAAGAAGTAAAATTATTCGGACCGGTCCAGCTGTATGTTGCCCCTGAAATACTGGATGCGGTAAGTTGCATGGTTTGACCCGGACATAAAGGTCCGTTGTATGATGCTGTTGGCGTTGGGGTGGAAGTTCCAACAACAAGCGTGGTGGTTGCTGCTGATGAATTGCATCCGTTCAGCGTAGCTATAACACTATAATTTCCTGCATCAATCAGAGTTAAGTTTGTTCGTACCGGATTTTGCGTGGTTGATGAAAATCCATTCGGACCACTCCAGGTATAATTCGCACCAGCAATTAAAGAGGCCGTAAGACTTAATGTTTGTCCGGCACACAAAGGTCCGTTGTTGGCAGCAATCGGAGTTACCGGATTATTGTTTATGACGACCGTAGTATTGGCCGCATTGGAAGCACATCCGTTTTGCGAAACCGAAACGGAATAGATGCCGGCAAATGAAGCCTGCACTATAGGTCGCGACAGATTTTGTGCGTTTGATGTAAACCCATTTGGGCCGGTCCATTTATAAGCCCCGTTAACACCGGTACTCGTTAGGTTAAGATTATCACCGACACATAAAGGTCCGTTATTGGCTGCTGTAGGTGCAGGTGGTATAACGTTTACCGCTACTCCGGTAGAATACGGACCAATGGTTCCGCAGCCTGCTGAAGTTATTGTTACGCTGTAAGTTCCCGAATCGACCAGCGTCATATTGGATCTGGCCGGACTTTGCAAAGAGGAAGAAAATCCATTGGGGCCGGTCCATGAATACGTGGCTCCGGCAATGGAACTCGTAGAAAGCGATAATGCCTGACCTTCGCAAATAGGGGAATTGCTGACAGCTTGTGGCGTAGATTGAATGGCAATAGCTACCGTACTTACACTGGATGTACAATTCCCCAAAATGGCCATGAGGCTGTATGTGCCTTGATGGATAGGAGCAGCATTTGCAATGGTCGGGTGCTGCAATGTCGATGTGAATCCATTGGGGCCTGTCCAGTAATACCCCGTTGCATTGGGTAAAGTATCAGCTGAAAGTTTGACCGTATAACCTATGCAAACCGGAGAATTGCTTTTCGCCGGAGTAGGTGGTGGTGCAGCTTCCAGAGCAATTGTTTTAACATCGGCACAGCCTGAAACGAATCCATAAATGGTGTCGCGTAACCTTACATTATATGGTGCCCGGTGTGTATAATTATGGCTGCCATTCAAGGCTGACCAGGTACCCGAAGTATCCCCATAAGTCCATTGACAACTGGTATACGCAATACCGTAAAATGCACGTGTATTATAAAATTTATTGAACAAAACCCATGATGATGTATTGTTAAAGGTGATCAGATTTCCAATGCCTTTGTTGCACATGGTAGAAGGCACAAAATCCGAAGAGAGCGCATAAGAAACAAAAGGATAAAACTGGAAATCTGCATTAAAGATTGCAGAACCAACTGTAACATTATATCCGCGACGCCAAATGGTCCCAATCCGAACCGAGCTCAACCATTCAGAACGGCCGTTGGGTGGACTTACGGTCCAACTGTTGGTAACAACATTCACCGTTGTTGAACTGGCAGATTCGATTGTTAATACATAAGGCGTTGATATGGTTACCGGAGAACTGAACACCACTTCTCTGCGCATATTAGCCAATAATCCTCCACCAAATGTTGTGTCGACATTCAGGGTAATGGAAGCTAAAGGCGAACCCAAAGGCATTGAATCTGAACCCGCTTCATAAATTCTACAGGTAACCGGTGTATATTGAACCGGGTTTGGAGCCACACCCAAATTAGACCAGGCGAAAAATTCAAAGCCTGAAATGGTAAGTGGTTGCTGGGCATCATACCACTGTGAAAATACATTTCCGCTTGTACTATTATTCAATGAAATAACTACAAACTGAGATGTTTTTAGATAAGGATATTTAACCGTATCTACCGTACAAGTACTGGTCTTGCCGTAAGAAGGAGGAGCTGTAGAGAACGTCCTGGGCAAATTATCGATAATGGTTACCGGAGAAGTTTGAAGACTTTGTGCAAAGGTGATTTCAATCAGGCCGGTATTCAGAACGAAAAGGGTTATCAAAAAAGTAACGAATCTTCTCATAACATGATGTGTTGGTCTATCGAATCTAAATATAAAAAATTGAAAATCTATTCATTGTGTTTGTCATTTTCAATACTTTAAGTAAACACTTGTTAGGTTTATAAGAGAATTGAATTTTATACGTATAGTAGAATACCCTTACAATCAAGTTGCATTTTTAAGAATTAACCCTACCTTTAATTCGTAATTCCAAAAGCTGTATGAAAAAAATACTCGTTGCTTTTTTGCTGGTTCTCTCCTTCTATCCTTTGTTGTTGCAGGCACAATCCAGAAAACCAAAGCCTGCAGCGGTAGCACCTACGCCACCCCGTCCGCGTGTACCACCACCACAATATTTACTGAAAAAAGACTTTGATGCTAAATTTTCTGAATTGGAAAGCAGGGTAAGATCTGCTCAAAATGCAGGTGCTTCTGCACGAAATCAGGCGAGTATGTATGGTGACTCTATACAGTCGATGAGTTATAAAATCTCTGAAATAGAAAGCATATTAAATTCAGCCAACTTTAAGATTACATTGAATGAAGATTCATTGAAAACAACCCAATCGCGTATCGATGAACTTAGGGCAGATGCCGACAAAACCTACAAGGAGATCAATGCCAAAGCGGCAGATCAGGCCATGCTTATCTGGGTACTGCTAGGGTTGTGTATAGTTCTACCGGGAATCGTGTTTGCTATAATGCTGATGCAAAACCGTAAAATACATCTCGAATTACGCAACCTGAGTGAAAGAGTCAGCAACGATTTACAAAAGAACTATATCAGCCTTCAGGATGCGATGAAATCATTAAGAACCAATGTTGAAGGCGAAGTATACAGTATTAAGGCTGATGCACACCACAAGTTGGTTCAGGAAACAGATGTGCTGAAGCGGAATATACGAGACTTGCAAAGTGCTCTTGATCAAAAGCAGGATAAACCGGTGGAAACCGGAGAGTAATCTTGTTGAAATAAGTTTGAGTTATTTGGGAAATAGCTTTTCCCTCTAAACGCAATTATTCCTTTTCGCTATTAATAAAGGCAATGGATGCTGCAATATCATCGTGCAAAATACGATCGCAGATATTGAAAGTAACCACCTTACGATAACGTTCCATCCAGGTTTCCAACGCCACTGAACTTTGTTTAGGTCGTCTGAACTCAATTGCCTGTGCAGCGTTGAGCAATTCGATGGCGAGGATTTTTTCCAGGTTATTTACTACTTGAGCACATTTGGTAGCAGCATTGGCTCCCATGCTTACATGATCTTCCTGACCGTTGCTGCTCACAATGCTGTCAACGGAAGCCGGAGTACATAATTGTTTATTCTGACTCACAATACTGGCTGCGGTATATTGTGGAATCATCATACCGGAATGCAAACCGGGTTCTTTGGCCAGAAAAGGTGGTAAACCGCGCTGACCCGATATCAACTGATATGTTCTGCGTTCTGAAATACTTCCCAGTTCTGCCAATGCAATGGCTAAAAAATCAAGGGTAATAGCCAACGGCTGACCATGAAAATTCCCTCCTGAAATAATCAGATCTTCATCCGGAAATACGTTCGGATTATCGGTAACCGCATTCATTTCACGCAAAAAAATGGTCTCCGCATAATGAATGGCATCCTTACTTGCACCATGTACCTGCGGAATACAACGAAATGCATAAGGATCCTGAACCTGCGTCTTTACCTGTTGTGCTATTTCACTTTCCTTCAGCCATTCGCGCATACGTTTAGCCGTTTCTATTTGTCCGTGTTGTCCGCGTATCTCATGCAACAACGGATGGAACGGTTCCATGCGGCAATCAAATGCATCAACAGATAAAGCTGCAATGCGATCGGCCCAATCTGAAAGGTGCCCGGCTTTCAAAACAATCCACACGGCATAAGCCAGCATAAACTGTGTTCCGTTAATCAGAGCCAATCCTTCTTTCGACTGCAATGAAATGGGTTCCAATGCATACACCTTTTGCAAAACGTCGGCATTCATCATCACCCAATCCCCGTTTTGTTGTGCCCAAACCTTACCTTGTCCGATCAGTGGTAAACATAAATGCGCCAACGGTGCAAGATCACCACTTGCACCCAGTGAACCTTGCTGATAAACCACGGGCAAAATATCGTGGTTAAACATTTCAATCAGTCGCTGCACTGTTTTTATCTGAACCCCACTATGTCCATATGAAAGCGATTGGATTTTCAGAAGCAGCATCAGTTTCACTATTTCCGGTGGCACGGTATCGCCAGCTCCACACGCATGCGAGAGCAAAAGATTTACCTGCAATTGTTCCAGGTCAGCATTTGAAATTTGTGTATTGCACAAAGATCCGAAGCCGGTATTGATGCCATAAAATACAGCACCCGTTTCGCTCATTTTCCGGTCGAGGTAATCGCGGCAATGTTGTATACGATGCATGGCTGCATCGGAAAGAATCAGCTTTTTCTTCGCGGATATAATTCCGGAAATCTGACTAAGGGTTAATTCGTTATTGATTTCAAAATTCATACAATCGAAAAAATAAGTTATTGCGTAAGGCGTGCAACGATAGTAGCAATAGGTAATGATTCCTGTGTTCCCTGCATCAAATCTTTTAAAACCAGATTCCCGGTTTCCATTTCCTGATCGCCAATAATAATGGCATAAGGAATTTTCAGGGCATTGGCATAATCGAGTTGCTTGCCTACCTTTTTCAAATCCGGATACAATTCAGCAGCAATTCCTGCATCGCGTAAATGTTTTAATGGTGCCAGTGCATATTGTTGTGCGAATGCATCCAATGCGCATACAAGTACTTTGGTCGTATCAAACTGAACTGCTTCAAACAGATTCAATTCCTCCATCACATCATAAATGCGATCGAGTCCGAATGAAATACCAACACCTGAAACATTGGGTAATCCAAAAATTCCGGTAAGGTTATCGTAACGTCCACCTCCACCAATACTGGAAAGCAAAGTTCCTTTTACGGCAACAACCTCAAATATTGCACCGGTATAATAATTTAAGCCGCGGGCCAACGATAAATCATGAATCACATGCTTATATCTTCCTTCCACATTGTGCTCGCTTAAATTCAGGCACATGGAAACTACCTTCAGTTCTTCAATGCCTTTTGCAGATTGTTCATTGGCAGAAAAAAATTGCTCGATTTTTCTGTGATTGATTGGTTCTGATAAGCACTCCTTAAACTGAAGCAGCTGAGCCGGGTTCGCACCCATATCAATCAATTCTTGTACAACCGTTTCAAGACCAACTTTATCTCTTTTATCCAGAATGGTTATCATTTCAATCAACTTCTCCGGAATACCCAAAATTTGAGATAAACCATCCAGTATTTTTCGGTTATTGTATTTGATCTGAACCGGAATATTTAATCGTTCAAATGCCTCGGCATAAATCTGTATCAGGTCTACTTCATTGAGCAAACTATCGCTCCCCACCACATCGGCATCGCATTGCCAGAACTCGCGGTAACGGCCTTTTTGCGGCCGATCTGCTCTCCACACCGGTTGCATCTGATAGCGCTTAAAAGGGAAGGTTATGTCGTTGCGGTTCATTACCACATAACGCGCAAACGGAACCGTTAAATCGTAACGCAAGCCTTTTTCGGCAACATCCGATGATTTAAAAGGAACCTGTGCAACTTCCTCTTTCCCGTATTGTTCGCGAATGGTTTTAAAAGCATCGCCGGAGTTCAGAACACGAAACAATAATTTATCTCCTTCATCCCCGTATTTTCCTTCGAGGGTTGAAAGATTTTCCATTGTAGGTGTTTCAATGGGCATGAAACCGTACTTCTTGAATACCGACTCCAGGGTATTTAAAATATACCTGCGTTTGTAAACTTCATGCGGACTAAAATCGCGCGTACCTTTTGGAATGGATGGCTTTTGCATAGACGAAGCAAAAATACTTTTTTTAACCGTACTCCTATACCCCATTCCTGTGCAAAATACGGATGCTTATAATGTCAGATTCAGGCTATCTTTAACGCATGAATTTTGAATTGTTATGTGCTCAAACCTGTGCTGTTGTTAAAGAAACAGGGGCATTCATTCAACAGGAAGCTGCCGGGTTCAATGCCGGAGTTGTTGAAATCAAAAGTTTCAATCAGCTGGTTTCCTATGTCGATAAAACGGCTGAAGAACAATTGGTATCTGCATTGAGAGCGTTGCTGCCTGAGGCGGGTTTTATAACGGAAGAGCAAACGGTTCTTACTGAGCAAAGACCTTATATGTGGGTTATTGATCCGCTGGATGGTACCACCAATTTTGTGCATGGCGTTCCGGTTTACAGTATCAGCATTGGATTGTTGCACCACAACGAACCTGTTTTAGGGGTGGTACTGGAACTCAACCGCGATGAACTTTTTTATGCCTGGAAAGACAGCAAAGCGTATTTGAACGGAAAAGAAATTCATGTGGCTACCAACCCTGATTTATCGATGGCATTGCTGGCAACCGGGTTTCCTTATTACGACTTTCAAATCATGCAACAATACCTCAACACTTTGCACCTGTTGATGAAAGGTACACAGGGAATGCGACGCATGGGAAGTGCAGCTGTTGATCTGGCCTATGTAGCATGCGGACGGTTTGATGGATTTTTTGAGTATGGACTTGCCCCCTGGGATGTTACCGGTGGCGCTTTCATTGTGCAGCAAGCCGGAGGTACCGTAACTGATTTTAAAGGAGGAAATGATTATTTATTCGGTAAGGCTATCATTGCTTCATCACCTGGAGTATATGCTGAATTTCAACAGGTAATCGAAAGCAATTTTAAAGTTAGTCATTGACAGGATCTCTTTTTCGTTTCCAATTCACTACCAACGTTAAAATCGACAGACCGGCTGCCGTTAACCCCAACCAATCACCATACTTTACATAAAAAGTTTCTGCGGTATTTAAAATCACAGTGTGCTTCAATGCATCGGCTGTCCACCATTCACTTTTACTTAATACATTTCCTTTTGGATCAATAAAACCGGAGATCCCGGTGTTGGCAGCCCGGGCTACATAACGCCGCGTTTCAATGGCACGCAGGCGGGCATAATCAAAATGCTGCCGGTATCCGGGAGTATTTCCCCACCATCCATCGTTGGTGATGATAGCGATCAACCCGGCACCCTTTTTTACATATGATGCCACATACTCACCGAAAACCGATTCATAACAAATAACAGGAGCCACCGATCTGTTATCATGGTTTGATTGACCGATATACAAAACTTTGGAAGTGCTGTCGCAACCCAGACTGCCACTTGTTCCGCCCAGATCTACGGTTAATTTTTTGATGAATCCTATTTTATCGGCATACGGCAATCGCTCTACTCCGGGTACCAATATCGATTTGTGATAGATTTGAATTTCATTGGAAAAATTATTGATCAGCAAGGCTGTATTGTACGCATCGTAATAGATATTGTCGCGATATAACCGGGCAGTTTTCGAAAGGGTTTCCTGATTTTCATAAAACCGGTACGTATCGGCTCCGCTCAAAATAACCAGCTGAGGGTGTGCTAAAATAAATTGCCTCAACAAGGCTATTGTTTCGTAATTACCTAAATCATCTTCGCGTAAACTGCCTACTAATGCTGTTTCCGGGAAACAAACCAATTGGGTTGAGCTATCTACCGTCTTTTCTGCAAGCTCCAACATTTTGCGGGTTTGCTCCAGTGGACTCATGCCCGAGAATTTGTCTTTATACGGATCAATATTGGGTTGAACCACCACTACCTGCAGGTTCTTTCCGGTAATTCTCAAATCTGAAGCAATATACCAGGACAAAAAAGCAGGGGCAAAAACATAGAAAAATACCAGGTTAAATCCTTTTGTATAACGTTCTGGTGCAGAACGTTCTTCCCACTTCATGAGGTATCGGAAAATATATACGTTTACAAGCAAAATCCATAAACTTCCACCAAAAACACCGGTATATTCATACCACTGAACCAGTTCAGGCATCGACGAAAACACATTTCCGAGAGCGAGCCATGGCCAGGTGGCTTCCCAGTTAAAATGCCCGTATTCAAATGTAATCCACAACAAGATAAACGCGCGCTGCGCATCCTGCTGTTGCATGCGAAATTGCAAGCGATGATACAATATCACCGGCAAACACATCAAACTGCTGTTGAGTAAAACGGCCATCCATGCTCCTTCCACAGAAGCATTTTTTATCCACCAGGTTGAACCTGCATTCCAGAGTGCGAAGGCAAAAAAAGCATACAACAACAACCATGCAGTTGCGCGTTGTTGCTCTCTGATCTTTTGTTCTATCCAGAGCAGGGGAACGAATCCTATAAAGGCAGTAAAAACCAACCCATAGGGTTGCCATGCCAGCGTAAGTATGCCTGCACTCAGCAGCGATGCGAATAAGAAATGCAGGTGCCTGGGCTGTTGCATGGGTGAAATATACAACAATCCCGCAGAAGGAATATTTCAGGTGAAAATTTCCGGCTGCGGGATCGTTAAAAAAATCTGGTTATAAAGCAGCTTCGTATAAACGGCTTGCTTCTTCCCAATTAACGATATTCCAGAATGCGTTGCAATAATCGGGACGTCGATTTTGATAGTTCAGGTAATAGGCATGTTCCCAAACGTCTAACGCTAAAACCGGCTTACCTTTAACTTCGGCAATATCCATCAACGGGTTATCCTGGTTTGGGGTTGAGCAAATGGCCAATTTCCCGTCCTTCACAATTACCCAGGCCCAACCTGAACCAAATCGCGTAGTGGCTGCTTTGTTAAATTCTTCTTTCAACTTTTCCATTCCGCCAAGATCAGCTTCAATAGCTGCAGCAAGTTTGGCTGATGGAGAAGTCGGTTTGGCGCTCAACAAAGTCCAGAATAAACTGTGGTTAAAATGTCCGCCGCCGTTGTTACGCACAGGCATGGCGAATTTGCTGATAGAGGCACAAAGAGCCTCAATGCTCATTTTTTCTCCATCAGTACCTGCCAGTGCATTGTTGAGGTTTGTCACATAGGCCTGATGGTGTTTCGTATGATGGATTTCCATGGTACGCGCATCGATATGCGGCTCCAATGCGGTGTAATCGTAAGTAAGTTTTGGTAATTCGAATGACATATGATTAATTATTTATAAGTGTGAACAATAAGAAAAGGACTACGAAGTAAATGCTTGAAAAGGATGAATCAAATTTTTAGACGTTAATTTAATGCTACATTAAGCGAAGAGAAGTTGTTTAATTTTAACAATGATCCCTGCAAATGGTTTCGCATCTTTGTGCTGCATGTCTGTTCCATCTAAGTTAAATATACTAAAACACTGTCGCCACATACTGGAAGACCGGATACAAGTTGCACGGCAGGCCATGTTGCAGGCTCAGGAATCGGCCAATCAGGAGGATAAAAGCAGTGCCGGTGATAAGTATGAAACATCGAGAGCTATGGGACAATTGGCGCGCGACATGAATGCCCGCCAATTGCAGGAAGCCTTACAATCACTCAAAGATCTGGATAAACTGGAAATGGGTACATCGCCCATAATTATTCCGGGATCACTGGTATTGGCTGAAAATACCTGGTATATGCTTGCCACAGCCATTGGAAAAACTGAGGTAGACGGGTTGTCCATAACCATTCTGTCACCGGCCTCTCCGTTAGCTAAACAATTATTGGGTAAAACTACCGGAAAGTCATTTCTGTTCAGAGATAAAAGCGTTAAGATTGATAAGATACTTTGATCCTTTCAGCTTATTCAAATCATCCTTATTTAATGGTCTTTCTGTTTTTGAAATACATCAAGCCAAAAACTATGGCAAGTATAAAATACAGGTAAGCTTTATCGTATAGGAAATGTTCAAATACGGAAATGTAAATTCCAACCAACAACGCTGTTATCGCCAGGATCAGCCAATTCCAGTGAATGAGTTTCTTCATTTGTCCAGATCAAAAGTGCCACTGATTTGTTTGATCTTGTAGCGTGTAAATTCGGCATTGGATTCAAACCCGACACCGGTAATAATTTCAGTGGGCGTAGTGATACGTACGTATTTATCGGTATAAATTAATTGTTTCGTTTCATCCCATGTCAATAATTCGGTGCGTAACGTATCGCCTTTTACATTTACGAGGATCACATCGTTTTTGGCTACCATTTTGTGATCCCGTTCGTAACGAATGGCATAACGGGCACGAAGCGAACTTTCTGTTTTTTGTTGCTTGTTCAGGAAATAGACGGTGATGCCTTTTGCCATTTCGGTTTCGTTGCGTTCTTCGCTGGCAAAACGTTTCATCACAGGTGCAAAAACCCGGGCGCGTATGATTCCTGAATCGGTATAATGAATCAATACATTTTTACCGGTTTCAACCGGCATATCGGCCACATTTTTGGTGAGGATATTAACCTTTTCAATATCGGTTTGCGTGCATGCTGCAAAACTTAACCAAACAAAAAGGAGTAGATACCTAGTCATATTTATAACGTATAAACCAAGGATCGCTAAAGGTAATTCCCAGTATAATACGGAACAAATCTTCGCGTAACAAATTATTGGAAGTGGTGCCCCGGCTCATATACTCTACCCCTAAATTCATACGGGATTTTGATTTGCCCATAGGAAATCCCAATCCGGCTGATAGAGAAATACTGTTAATGGTTTGTCCGTTGATTTCCAGATTTCCGTTATCCATGCGTCCACCCAAACGGTATTCCATGCGCTGAAAATAATTTTTCAGAGCATTGGCATCCGGTATAATCGTTCCGCCCAAAGAAACACTCAGGCAATTTTTAAGATTATCCGATTGATCAAAGGCACGGTAATCCGACCAGGCTGTATAATTTACATCTGCTCCAATCAACCACATCCCTTTACGTTCCAGCGAAATTCCGGTTTTAATACTTTGAGGCATCACCACTTTACCGTCTTTGTTTTCGTAATGCTCGATGGTATCTGCAGTATACATAGCTGTGCCTCCCCAACCAAGCGAACGATTGGTAAAAGAGGATCTGGCATCCATACTTGTTTGAGGTATATAGGTTAATCCTATATTGAGTTTGTATTTATCGTTTAAACTGCGATGGAATTGTAAACTCCATTCAAATTGAAAATCCTGAATCACCTGCACACGTTCTTCCGATAAATTGAATTTATGCAATGCGGTATCGAAAATGAGTTGTTGACTACGGGTGATTTTCCCAAACAGGTAATTCATCTGCACACCGGCTGACAGATATTGATTAATCCGAAATCCGGTACCGGCCAAAAATCTGGATAAGCCTCCGCGTCCCTGCATCTCCGTAGTTCCGGTAAAAGATGGATTGCCGCCATATTCCTTCTTAGCACTCAAATTGTAACCCACGGCAGAGTATGGTAAAATGGCTGCAACCAAACTCACGCCCCTTTTTAATGAAAGCGGTATACCAATGGAAAAATAGGAGAAGCTGGCATTGTCGAATTGTGATGAGGCAGTGGCATTGCTTAAGCTCCCCAGTGTATACATAAATCCTGCCTCATATACCGTTTGTTGCAATGCCGATGAGGATGCAGAATTTAAGATATTTATCTCGTAAGGTCGACGGTATGCTTGTCCGGTCTGGCCCATAGCCAGTAATTGCGCAGTACCCGGAAAATGAATATCGCCCGGTCCAACCACAGAATAAGGCGATTGCGTCAGGTTTTGTGCCTTGGCTGATGCTGAAAACAAAACAAACGTGAAGAGAACTAAAAACCGATTAAACCTGAGCATGAAACAATAGTATTTTATTTAAACCGAACAGTACCAAATTCGGCGCTGCAAAGATGTTGTTTTTGACGTGTTTGCCAAACAGCAGACTATCTCCACCACATAAGAGCACCTGCAATCTGTTAAACTGCTCTTCATAACGGGCAATGGTGCCGTTTATTTCGTGAACCATTCCGTAAAAAACCCCCGATTGGATTGAGGATTCAGTTGAATTGCCTATAAATTCAGGTATTCCGGAAAGTTCAACTTCCGGCAATTTATGGGTGAAGGTATTCAAAGCCTTAAACCGCATTTGCAGTCCGGGAGAGATTGCTCCACCCTGATAATGCCTGTTGGCATCGATACAATCATACGTAATACAAGTACCGGCATCAATTACGAGGCAATGTTGATCCGGAAAGAAATGCAGGGCGCCTGCAACCCCGGCCAAGCGGTCAGTACCCAATGTGGCGGGAGTTTCGTAACCTATGGTAAACGGTAATGCCAATTCTGCACTGAGTTTATACCAGGTGCAATGTTTTTCTAAGACCGATTCAATTCCTTCCAGCATAGCACCCACACGTGCAATGAGCGCATATGTGATTGAATAGCGAGAAAAAAGATCGTTCAGTTCTTCCACTTGCTGCAACTTCATTTCGTGCACCAGTTCCATTTCTTTAAAAATGGCTGCCTTTACGTTTGTGTTACCGGCATCAACTACCAATGTGTATGTTACAGTATCCATTGTATACTTTTATTGGCATAATAATTTAATTCTCCATTCACCTCCATGATGGCTCTTCCGTTAGCATCTACTCCTCTAAAAATCCCGTCGATATGCTTTTCGTTTTCCATGAAACCGACTTCATTGGTCAATCCCATTAAATGCTCGTGGTATCGTTCCGAATTGAGTTCATACTTCTTTTCAGCTAATATGTTCAATTCCGTTTGTAAATTCAATTGCAACTCATTCAACACCTCCATAAGTTGTATAGTTTGACCTGTAGCCTGCTTTATCGATATGGCATTCGGGGTATTGAATACTTCCTGATTCACATTGATTCCAATGCCGGCAATACACATTTTGATATGCTGTTGATAGATGCTGTTTTCGAGCAAAATTCCGGCCACTTTGCGTTTGCCTACATAAATATCGTTCGGCCATTTGATGCTAACATCAAACTGCACCCAATGGTTTATGGTTGACCAAACGGCTCTGCAAACAGCCATATTCAGATAAGCCTGGAATTCTACTTCCGGTAAATCCTGATCAAAAACAAAGGAACTGAGCAGATTTTTGCCTTCTTCTGCTTCCCATATACTGGCACCTTGCCCACGCCCGCCGGTTTGAAATGCAGTCAGAACCACACTGCCATGTCCGGCTTCCCCCAGTTGATATAACCGACGAATTTCATCGTTGGTTGAAACTACCGTTTGTACCTGTATAACTGAACCGTTCAATATTTGTTCGTTGGTGTGCAGCAAAACCTTATTTTTGCATCCAAATATAAGTTAAAGGCACGAGCCTCCTGTCAATCAATAAGAACCTCTGTGAAGAAAATAACTACCGGTAAAGCCGTGAAGAAAACCGCTCCCAAGAAGACTACAAAGCCTGCCAAAGCAGTAAAAGCTAAGTCGGAAACGCCAAAAACGGCCGTAAAAAAGGCAGCTCCCAAGAAAACCACTCCGCGCAAAACCGCATCCAAAAAAGAAATCCAGCAAGGTGAATACACTGCTCTGGAACTCGCCAAGGTAATTGCGCAAGGCATGTTTGAGAAAAAAGCGGAAGATATCCGTATTCTGGACATGCGCGGACTCGCCGGAGCTTCAACCGATTTTTTTGTAATCAGCCATGCTACATCCGACAAACAGGTAGAAGCCATTGCCGATTCAGCCGAAGAAGAAGTACATAAAAAAGCAGGGTATTGGCCCATTCACCGCGAGGGTTACGAAAACCTGGAATGGATCCTGCTCGATTATTTCGATGTAGTTGCCCATATCTTTCAACAGGAAAAACGGGAATTCTTTGCTATCGAAGAATTGTGGGGCGATGCGAAAGAAGTTTCCTTCAAAGGAAAATGAGAATTGGTTATTAGTTAATTGTTATTCGTTATTAGTTATTCGTTATTCGTCATTAACTTAATAACTCAATAACGATTCACCAATTTATAAAAGCTTTGTTAAACACATCCGTTACCATCATATCGGTTACCTGATTGATGAGGTCGGTTTCGATGGTGGAGAAATTCTGATCGGCTGAATAGTCGACAAAATTGCTGAATGTTTGCTTGAAGTTTTTCTTTTCGTCTTTCTTATTTACACATTCAATTTCTGCTACCAGGGTTAAGCGGTTCACTGCATTTTGCTGATTGCCCTGTACGGCAACAGGTGTGTTTTTATAATCTGTAATACGTCCGCTGAACTGTAAATCACCCTCTTCCTGCGTCAGTTTTAACTGTGTTTCGTTGATGAATTTACGTTTGAGTTTCTCTGTAAGGGTCTGACTTAAGGTAGGAGAAACTATGCTGGCCAGATTGGGCAAATAACTAACCGAAAATGTTTTGGCATCGGGGGGAACCGATGCTCCGGTATGCGAATAAAAACCGCAGCCGGATTGCAGAAACAAACCGGCTGTGAAAAGCAAAAAGGATATACTTTTTTTAAATGTATACACTAAGCAGAAGCTTTTGATTTTTGAATATGATTCCGCAACCATTCTGTGGTTACAGATTTAGGTCTTTCCAATGGCAATCCCAATGCACGGTCTAATATCAGGGATGCTAAAACACCCAAAGCGCGGGATACTCCAAACATCACGGTATAAAAATCATACTCTACCATGCCGTAATGTACCAACAGCGCACCGGAATGCGCATCCACATTGGGCCATGGGTTTTTAATTTTTTTGATGTTTCCTAAAATGCCCGGTGTGATATCATAAATATCCCACACAATATTTACCAATTCATCATCCGGCATATGCTTTTTGGCAAATTCCATTTGTGCCAGGAATCGCGGATCTGTTTTACGCAATACGGCATGACCGTATCCGGGTATTACTTTTCCATCGTTAATGGTTTTGTTGATGTATTCTTCAATTTGTTTTTTGCTGGGTTTTCCTCCACCCAATTCGCTCTGCAACTCTTGTACCCAACGGATCACTTCCTGATTGGCCAGACCATGCAGCGGACCGGCCAGACCGTTCATGGCTGCAGAAAATGCCAGGTACGGATCACTCAAAGCAGATCCAACCAAATGCATGGTATGCGCCGAAACATTTCCTCCTTCATGATCGGCATGAATTACCATGTACAAACGCATCAGTTCTTTGAATCCTTCGCTTTCGCCATAACCCAGCATATGCGCGAAGTTGGCCGCCCAATCCAATTTCGGATTGGGTTCAATATGTACGCCCCCTTTGTATGTTTTGCGATAAATATAAGCGGCCACACGTGGCAACCTTGCAATCAGATTCATGGCATCCTCAAACGTGTACATCCAGTAATCTTTTTTGTTCATCCCTTTGCGGTATGCAGCAGCAAATTCCGATTCGGTTTGCATAGCCATGATGGCAGCCGAGAATTGCGTCATCGGATGTGCATTTACAGGCAATGCATCAATCACTTCGAATACATGCTTTGGTACTACCGCGCGTTTTGTCCAATTGCTTCCTACCTCATACATTTCTTCGTAGGTTGGCATCTCGTTCATGAGCATCAGGTAAAACAATCCTTCCGGCAAAGGTTCATCTGTACCGGCCAAACGGGGAAGCTTTTCACGTAATTCAGGAATACTGTAACCACGGAAACGAATGCCTTCATCGGCATCCAGTAAAGACGTTTCGGTGATCAGTCCGATCATTCCTTTCATTCCGGAGAAAACAGAATCTACTGTGTAAGATCCTAAAACATGATCGGCATTTTGACGGATGAATTCCCGTGTCTCATTCACTTTCGGCAAGGCTACTTCTTCAAATTTATTCTTAATGTAATCCATTGGGGGTAACTGATTTGGTGCGGTTTGGCGCGTAATTGAGTATAAAAACGTCCAAAATTAGTGTTTGTTTTTTTGATTCACTAATCTGTTTTGAAATTTTAAGAATGAATTCATTGTTTTATTCCGGAATCCTGAAAAAAACGGGTTTTACACTTACTCAAAAACAGCTCAGACTTGTTTCTTACTCCCGTCTATGCTGGTTTCCAGCTAACCCTGCGCAGAGACATTGATGATCGTCAGGATTACCAAATATGCTGAGAATCATACTTCCTACTCAACTTTGAGCTCATCCGTTATACGTTATTCTTTTCATTGCGGTAGCGCATAAAATACATACCAATCGCCACCAGTCCGATCGCAAACAAGGTTAGAGCCGGAATTGTAAAAGGATAGTCAAAGAATTCACCCATCATCCAGGTGATATTGGCACTTAGCCAAAATGTTACCGCAAGATTGGGATAGAAGTGCTCCCGGTTAAACCTTGTTTTCCAGCAAATATAGAGAGCCATACCCAGAGTTGGAACTGCCATCAAAGTACCAAGACTCTGTAGTTGCATCAACCAGCAGGAATCTTTAATGAGCCATAACACTATATGGAAGTTTTCGTACAGACGGATTTTATTCACGATACTAAGATGATCAAAACTTTAAAAAATTGCGAAAAGTTATTGAATTGTCTATTTTCCATGAAAATGATGGCGATCCTTTCGAGAATCTTATGGTTGAGTATCTGGCTAATGGCTGCAATTGGTCATTTATCAGCTCAGCAACTGAATGGGCTTGCCGTTGATCGCATCAATGCTGAACCAGTAACGTTTGCTTCTATCCGGGTTAACGATGTAAATACTGCCATTGCAGATAGTTTGGGACACTTCTCAATCACACTGCCAGCCGGAAGATCAGTTATCAGCATCAGCAAAGTTGGGTATGTTACCTATTTCCAAACCATCAACCTGAGCGAAGATGATCATATCAGTATGCGCTTTTTACTGGAACGTTATACCAACGAGTTGCAACGGGTGGTAATCTCGAGCAGCAAGCAGGAAAAAGCACTGGCACGTGAAGCCGTTTCAATTGTTTCCATTCAACCCTACCTGATTGCCAATACCAATTCCAATACCTTGTCGGATGTACTCAACCGCGTTCCGGGAATCAGTGTGGTCGATGGACAGGCGATCATTCGCGGAGGAGTTGGTTGGAGTTATAATGTGGGAAGCCGGGTGATGGTTTTACTCGATGATATGCCCTTGATGGGTCCTGATGCCGGCGATGTGCAATGGGATTTGCTTCCGATTGAAGCAGCAGAAAACATTGAAGTTATGAAAGGACCGGCTTCTGTCTTGTATGGTTCATCCGCTTCGAGCGGAACAGTGAGTTTGCATACCGGATGGCCTACCAACAAACCCGAAACCAAAATTCAGGTTTATCAGGGAATTACTGCAAATCCGAAGAGAGCTTATGCGGCATGGTGGGACAACACCTCGCAACCCTTTAACTCGGGGGCATTTTTTTCGCACAAACAAAAATTCGGACCCGTGGATGTTGTCTGGAGTGGCAACCTCGATATGAACAAAGGCTATATCGAATTCAACGATCAATACCGTGCACGTACCTATATTAAATCACGGTATCGAATAAAAAGTAAACCCGGATTAACGGTTGGCATCAATGGAACGTTGTTGTATAAAAAAGGAGGGCGATTCTTTTTATGGCAGGATGCCGATTCCAATATTCTGCGGCCATATACTGGCTCCGTTGGAGAAGATAATTACCGCATCTGGTCGCTGGATCCGCATATTACGTATGCTCCTTCCGATAAATATACTTTCTCTTTTAAACTGCGCCACTATAATATTACCCGCTACGTTACCAATATTCATGCGTTTAACCGGTTAAACAATGCCGATGCCAATATTCAGGCAGCCGACATCAATCTGTTTCGACGTTGGTCAACGGTATTTACAACTACCAGTGGAATTTACCTCACGCGCATGTGGGCCGTTGGTAATGTATATCCCGGTAATCATGCAGGATATTCTGCAGCGGCTTTTACACAAGGAGAGTATCAGTATAAAAAAAGGCTGACTTTAACTCTCGGTTTGCGTTATGAATTCAATGCACTGGGAAGTATTGAGAAGAGTCCCGGACCTTTGTTGCGGGCTGGCGCCAATTATCAGGCAGCCAAACAAACCTATATCCGTGCAACCTATGGGGAGGGATTTCGTTTTCCTACAGTATCCGAGCGATTTATCGATGATAAAGTTAACAGCACTTCCAATCTGGTAATCTTACCCAATCCCGGATTGGAAAATGAATACGGCTGGTACACCGAAATTGGTGTTAAGCAAGGCTTTCAAATTGGCGGTGTAAAAGCCACCATCGATTGTGCAATGTTCTGGCAGGAATACCGAAACCTCATTCAATTTGAATTTAAACAATGGACAAACGATACTTTCTATATCGACTATTCCTATTCTCCTCCTGTTTTTAAATCAACCTCCGGTGTAATTGGATTTAAAGCCATCAATATGGGAAATACGAGAACCGCAGGTATAGAGTTGAGTCTCGAAGGTGAAGGTTCCATAGGACCTGTTGGGGTCAGAACCCTGTGCGGGTATACCTATATTTATCCGGTAGATCTTGATGCGGATACCGCATTGAAGGATGTTGGAAAATATATGTGGAATTTTTTAACCTCATTCGATGGTCTGAATGAGCGTCAACTTCAAAGTGTTTTGCCCTATCGCAACAGAAAACTGATTAAAGCTGATGTGGAACTAACGTATAAAAAATTTGGCGTGGGTTACGGTCTGTTCTATTACAGCGTATATGATAAAATTGATGCGGCATTATTTGTATTGGTTCCCGGAATTCAAAAATTTCTGAGGGATGCTGCACCTGGCGATTGGCTGCATAATGTGCGCGTTTCTTATGCTATTAATGCCAATACTACTGTTGCATTTCTGGTGAATAACGTCACCAATCACGAGTATGCGATCAGGTTAGCACGACTTGAACAACCGCGGAATTTCAACGTGCAATTGCGGTTGCGGTTTTAATGGATCACCACTTTTTGTTGCAAAATGCGGTCACCCGCTATTAAAGAAACATGATAAACTCCCTCGGCAACTTCACCCAATTGCACATCCTGAATACTTAAAAAAGTTCCGGGTTTGTCAAATCTGTTTTCATATACAATTCGTCCGGTTGCATCCATCACCTGCAACAGATTGTTGTTGCTTTGAATATCACGCAGCTCAATGCGGAAATTTCCTGTGCTGGGATTCGGAAATATTTTTAAAGGCTCCAAACGGCTTATTTCAAATGTTCCGTTGTAGGAGCGAACTTTAAATACATACTGAGCGCTCGAATCGGCGCGGGTATAAGCAATGACCCCACCCAGGCGGGCCCAGGTATACACATACATTTTAATCGGATACTCACCAACCAGTGCTGAATCGCTTTGAGCAATATTGCCTTGAATCAAAGCACAACCCAGGGTACCTCCCTTCCATGTACAGGATGCGGGATTGCATACATAACCATATCCATCGGGTATTCCCAGAATAGCCAGCATACGCATGGAATCGATAACTGCGTTGACCTGATTTCCATTGTAGATGATCGTTGTATCGGCCGGAACTCTAAAGGTAAGTACCTGTGAATAATAATACCCCACCATGGCTTCTGCCAATGTATCCGGATGCATCAGCTTTTGATCAATGGCAATATCAGGCGTACACTGTGCCTTTGATTCGTAAGCCCGAAAGGATAACAAAACGGCCAAAAACAGGATAACTTTTTTCATGAGGATCTACCTTTAGTTTATCGAAGATACTACAAGTTATGTAAATGGATGCATGGAGCTGACGTCTGACCTGAAATTGACTCAGAACAATTCGCCGGATTCGGTGGCTACCAGATCGGTCTGGTACATACGGAGTACCTCGTGTTTTCTTTCCTCCAGATTGACTGAATAACGCAAACCTGCTCCCAATCCAATTACCTTAACCAGGTTTTGATCCACGAGCGCGTTGAAATCACGCTGAATGGTTTTGCGGTTGCACTCAAATTCATTAACCAGTTCTTTGGTTGATATAAAGCCTTTGTGCTGCACGATATACATGATCAGCTTCTGCCGTTTGTTCAATACTTTATCATCAAACTCTTTCAACCGGAAACCCCGCTCAAAAACGTAGTTCATGATGTTTTTCTGACGCGCATTCAACTTATCAAATTCTACCTGCTTTCTGAAATAGGAACGTAACAAGAGCTTGATACGCTTGATCTGCATGGCATACAATTGCATCCCAAACTGCACCTGCGATTGAATATCGGTTTGAGTTGCTTCTTCCCCAAAGTAATTCTGGTAGTCGTTTTTACAGAGGTACAACTCATGTGTTATGCTCAACAAACCTGCTACATCCAGACCTTTTTTACGCAACCAGAAATATTGCAGCAAGGATGCCAATTTGGTTTGCGCTTCAGTAAAGAGACGAATTTGCAGGAGTCGAAAGTGTAAGATCCAGGATTGCACAGCAGGATGATACCCGGTATCGTTGTTCATGAAATCGAAAAGCTCTTCCAGTTCTATTTCAGCTGATGGACTTAATTTCTCAAGGCTTCTCCCTTTTTGTGACGAAAACAAATTGACATCTTCGCGGTTGTTGTACAGATCCAGAATCAGGATTTGTTGCAATTGATACATCATGCCAATACTCAAGGGTTCGCTCAACTGCGTATCCAGCCATTGTTCTGCTTTGATGTATAATTCAACGGCCCGCTCGGCCAACCCTTTGGCGCGAATATTTTTGTGATAAATATACTTTACGGTTTTGATGTCGATCAGGTTATGATCGAGTGCATTTGCATAATACGTTCGAAGAATGGCACTGTTTTGTTGCTCGATGAGCTGAAGATTCTCAGGCAATTCAATGAAGTCGAAAATTTTCATCAACTCTTCCTGTTGCCGAAACAAGAACGAGTGATCTTCACCGATGGCTATCTGAGGTTCATATTTATGAAGCAGTATCAACAACTCAAAGCTACCCGACAATCCTATTCGTTGAGAGCGAGCATCTCTCAAGAAGCCTGTGGATATTGGCCTTTAGGACTGTTTAAGATTTACTGTATTCGTTGTAAGCCTTTGTAGCAAAGCGTTTCCGTCATTTCATAAAATTAGACAGACATGAATTTCAACTGTGTATAATTGCGCAATCTCAGGCCGTTGCTTGTTGCAATTCCTTCGCCGTACGGGCTTTATCAATCTTTCCGCTGGTGGTTTTATGAAACATATTCATCCAGATAATTTGCTTCGGTATTTCATACTGATGTAATGTTTCATCTAATTTCGACCACCATTTGTCGATCGATTTATCTTCTTTCCCTTCTACAAAAAGTGTTACCTGCTCACCAAATTTGGAATGTGGTACTCCAAAAATAAAGAATGGTTTGTTGTGTAGGTACTTTCCGATTGCCTGTTCTATTTTACCCGGCATCACCTTATGCCCACCAGTGTTGATCACCTGATCTGCACGGCCCAGCAAGCGAAATGTTTGATCAGGCAAAATCTCAACCAGGTCGTTGGTTACCAACCACTCTCCATTTGTAATATCTGCTTTAATGCACATGCATCCGCGATCGTCGGTTTTTATTTCGATGCCTTTCAGCGGATGAAAAGCTTCCTGCTCTCCAATCCGGTGCAATGCAATATGACTCAGGGTTTCGGTCATGCCATACGTTTGATACACCTGTGCTCTACACGACATCAAAAGCTTTTCGAGATTCGGATTCAGGGTTGCACCTCCGATGAGAATGGTTTTAAACCGATCGAGTTTTTGCATCCAGGCCGGATGTTCGGGCAATTCGTGCATTTGCATAGGTACCAGCGACAAGGATGTAAACGGATGCGCATCGCTGATTTGTGCCAATGGTTTTGAATTGGACTCCAATACGGTGATCGTGGCTTTGAGCTCTACGGCACGAATAAGCATCATGGCACCGGCAACGGATTGCATGGAAAGGCAACACAGGAAATGATCTTTTGAAGATAATTTTAAGGCTTCCGTTGTACGTTTAACGCTGGCCAGAATTTTCTCTCTACTGAATTTTAAATCTTTTGGAATCCCGGTCGAACCGGATGTCTGAAATATAAATTCCTTCTTCCCCGTTAGCCAGTCGTGTGCCAACTGCCATGCTGGATGATGGGATGTACCATTTCCCAAACTTTTTTTGATTTCGTCAAAAGGGTAACTCCGGTGATGCAGGTTGAGCATAACGTTGGGTTTAATTTGCGTGAGCAAGTGATTTTCTTGCGCTTTCCAATTCAGCTTCAAAACGATCCGCTTTTTCCTGGCTGTAGTGATCCAGGGTAAACTGCGTATACTTAATGGTACGTCCCCTACCCATAAAAAGTTTTTCGTAATGGGTGGTGATCGTATGCAGATGTGCTGCTGCGTTTGCATTGGCATGCACATCCCAATCGATGGTTACCGGCTCTACTCCTGTTTGTGGGAGCATACCGACAGTGAAACGGAATAAATCCGGATCATCCGTTTTCAAATGCAACAGTCCTCCGGGTTGCAGTACTTCTTTGTATACCGATAAAAAACGGGGATGCGTAAGGCGGTGTTTGGCATGGCGGTCTTTGGGAAACGGATCCGGAAAAGTGATCCAGATCTCACTTACCTCACCCGGTGCAAACAGTTCTGATAAGCGATGAATCACCGCACGCAGAAAGGCTACATTTCCCAATTTTTCTTCCTGTGCAATGCCTGCCCCTTTCCACATCCGGTTGCTTTTGATGTCGATGCCGATAAAATTCTTTTGCGGATATTCCTTTCCCAATGCAACGGTATATTCACCCTTCCCGCAACCGAGTTCCAAAACAATCGGGTGATTGTTTTTAAATACCTCCTTATTCCAACACCCCTTTTTGTCGTACGCAAAATCGAAGGTGTTCGGAAAAGTTTTGAATTCAGCAAATCTTCTCAGCTTATCTTTCCCCATAACAAATACAAAGGAATAAAATCTAAAGTGAAAAAAGCACAATACGATTCAATTTAGATTCGTTTTTTTTGAGCGTGACAATAGGATTTGCCGACAGAAAAGGTTATATACTTTTTGGTCAAAACCAACGATTAACTATCCTTTCTTGGAGAGCGTAAACAGCTTATCCCCGGAAGAGAAATCCAACGTAAGTTGCAACGAAGATTGGCCTTAACTTTTCAGAATCTCCCAACTGTGATCGCCCAGCAGTTTTACTGAAGCCTTATACCTTCTGGAGTTTTTGGAAGTGCCCCATTCATCGGGACCGATCAGCGATAAAGAATAATGATCTTCTTTTTCATAGAGATGATATACCTGGTTGACCACAGGTACAAAACGAATATCGGATTGATATATGTGTTCTGAAATTTTAAGCCGGCTTTCTATTTCCCGGACTTGCTGCATGATCAGGTCGGCTTGCTTGCGCAACATGGAAATTTCCTGATTGGCATAATGGTGCATGGCTTCCACGGCATTGGCTTTGATCTGATTGCGGTCTTCGGGTTTGATGGCCGGTGAACCAATGCTCAATGGGATGGGCGACAGGGATGCTTCGCCACTGTAACTTTCAAATTCCTCGTCGGGGTTCATGCTTTGCAAAATTAAGGGTTTTCTGTTGATTTGATTATTTACTGAACGGGATTTCAAGGCTTGTATTGTTGCTATAAATTCAAATTGCCAGAGAACAACGCAAAGCCAGTAATTGTTTAAAATCAGGGACCGGTATGCCCAAAATCCTTTCTTTTCGTTAATTCCGACCTGAAAAGCTATTCGCATTTCCTGACATTTAAATCAAACCTTTTGATCTTAAAATGGTTTACCTTTGTACCCCATGAACTTACAGGTTGAAATAGATAGCCACTCAGGGTTTTGTTTCGGAGTTGTTTATGCCATTCAGATGGCGGAAGAAATCCTGAATGAAACCGGTAGTTTGTACTGCCTGGGCGATATTGTACACAACGATGAAGAGGTTACCCGCTTAAAGGCCAAGGGTTTGAAAATCATTAACCACGATGAATTTGAAACTTTACGTGATGCAACGGTTTTGATCCGTGCCCACGGTGAGCCACCGGAGACTTACAAAAAAGCTCTGGATAACAATATTGAACTGATTGATGCTTCTTGTCCGGTTGTATTGAAATTGCAAAACCGCGTTCGTGAAGCATACAACCAGGATGAACAAATTATCATCTACGGTAAACACGGACATGCGGAAGTGATCGGATTGAAAGGACAAACCAACGGTGATGCGCTCGTAATAGAAAGTTTCGACGAGCTGGAAAATATTGCGTTGCCCAAAAAAGTTCAGTTGTTCAGTCAAACCACCAAGCGTACTAAAAACCTGTATGCATTGAAAGAATTGTTGAATAAAAAAGGAGTGGAAGTAGATTTCAACGATACCTTGTGCCGTCAGGTTTCCAACCGCGATATTCAGTTGCGCGAATTTGCCAGCCGCTTTGACAAAATTGTATTTGTATCCGGCAAGAAATCTTCAAACGGTAAAGTGCTCTACGATGTTTGCAAAGAAATCAATCCAAATACCTTTTTTGTGAGTTCGAAAGAAGAAATTGACCGCAGCTGGTTCACCGAATCCGATTCGGTTGGCATTTGCGGAGCTACCTCCACACCCAACTGGCAAATGGACGAAGTAAAAGAACGCATTCTGACATTTTAAATCATCCTATTTACGCAATTACACCATGACCAAACTAAAACCCATTCTATTCTTCGGTTTATTTCTGTTTATCCTTTCATCCTTTATCATTCCACCCCCGCCCAAAAAATTTCACGATCTGAAAATTGCAACACTAAATGGAAAAGACACCATTTTGTTCAGTGCATTTAAAGGTAAAAAAGTATTGTGCGTAAATACAGCCTCCGAATGCGGATACACTCCGCAATACAAAGCTTTGCAGGAACTGGCCGACAAGTACAAAGACAAATTAGTGGTTATTGGATTTCCATGCAACCAGTTTGGCGAACAGGAACCGGGCAATGCCGAACAAATCGAACAGTTTTGCAAACGCCGCTACAGTGTAACCTTTCCGATAACCGAAAAAATTGATGTGAAAGGAGATCTTCAGCACCCCGTTTATCAATGGCTTACTCAAAAGCAATTCAATGGTAAAGAAGATATTAATGTGCGCTGGAATTTCGGTAAATTCATGATCGATGAAAAAGGGAATTTCATGGAGTACTTTCCATCGCAAGTAACTCCGATGGATGAAAAGATTATTTCGTTGATTGAAGGCAGCAAATAACCAGATTAAGCTGATTTAAATTATTATTCCCTGACCTGAATGCTGCTGGAAATGGTATACCTTAGACTTCTAATTTCTCTGTAAATGCACACTTATAAAAATTGCCAAAGCTGCAGCATGCCCCTATCCAAAGATCCGAAAGGTGGAGGAAGCAATTCAGATGGGAGCAAAAGCGATCGCTATTGCAGTTTGTGTTATGAAAACGGAACTTTCAAAAATCCGGAAATGAATGTGCAGGAAATGCAGCAGTTTGTAAAAGGCAAATTGAAAGAAATGGGATTCCCCGGTTTTCTGGCGGGTTGGTTTACCAAAGGTATTCCTAAACTCGAACGCTGGAAAAAGGTATGATGCAATGGCAAGAAAATCCTGGACCGAAAAATTTAACACCCTCAAAACAGCGGAAGTAAAGCGCACTGAAAAGGCTTTTGCCGATATTCCTGCCGGAGCCCGCATGTTGATTGCTACACCGGCTATTGTAGAAGAGTATATCCGTAACATTCCCAAAGGACATTCAACTCATATCCGCCAAATGCGCAAAGACCTGGCTGCAATGTATCATGCTGAATACACCTGTCCGGTTACCAGCGGTATCTTTATCCGCATTGTTGCAGAAAAAGCGTACGAAGAATTTCTTGCCGGTAAAAAGCGCATCGCCCCATTCTGGCGTATCCTTGATCCTGACTCGCCTGCGGCCAAAAAGCTGAGTTTTGGAACTTCCTTTATCCTGCAACAACGCATTTCAGAGGGTATTGAAATAAAATAATTGCCAGTTGGAATTAAAAGATATTTGTCCTAATTTTGAGGACAAATGTCTAAGTTATGACCGCTGAACAAATCAAACTGGAAGATAAACTCAGCCGGGAAATCACCGGGTTTCTGCAACTCCAATCAATCGCGGCATTTAAAGGCGACAAGAAAAAGAAAATTACCTACGCTGATTTCCTCGCCGATAAAATGCTGATCATCCTGGCTATTCGTGCCGGAATTCCTTATTCTTTATTTGATCTGATTCAACATTACACACCCTTTACGGAAAGTGATTGGGCCGGTTTTCTGGATATCTCCGGTAAGTCGTTGCAACGCTACCGCCAGGCCGGATCTCACTCTTTTAAACCATTGCACTCCGAAAAAATTATCGAGATGGCCGAAGTAACAAAAGCCGGATTAGATGTATTCGGCGATATGGAAAAATTGAAGCTCTGGCTCAATACTCCTAATTTTGCATTGGGCAAACTGAAACCTATAGAACTCCTGAAAGACTCCTATGGTAAAGAACTCGTGATGGGTGAACTCACGCGCATCAATTATGGGATTCTGGCCTGATCATGGAAGTTTTTCGCCTTACACGGGAACAATATGCACGATCGCTTTCCGGTAAGGGTGCAGCGCTGAAGGGTGCACGCTGGAATTCGGTAGGAGTTGAATTAATTTATTCCGCTACAAACCGTTCACTGGCTATGGCTGAGGTTGCCGTTCATTTTACCCTGGCCACATTACCCGATGATTACCGCATGGTAACGCTATACATTCCTGATACATTTCCCTTGTCACGCATTTCGTTAAAATCATTGCCTGAAAACTGGAATGCGTTTCCTTACCACATATCCACACAAACTATCGGAGATAAATTTGTACGAGAGCGTAGCTGCTGCATTTTAAAAACACCCTCAGCAGTAACGAAGGGCGATTTTAACTTTTTGTTAAATCCGGCTCACCCTGATTTTGCACGAATCAAAATAAAAAAGATCGAGAAATTTCCGTTCGACAAGCGCATTTTTGGTTAACTCCAAAAGCGTTATAAACCCAGCACCGCCTTCAGTTTTCCGTATCCGGTTTTGCTTAGCGGGACCCGCTTTCCATTTTTCAACAACGCCACATACCCTTCCTTTTCATACGGTTCAATGCGTGTTATCTGAGGGATCTGCACAATGAAAGAACGGTGCGCCCGTACAAATTTTCCAGGATCGAGCACCGATTCAAAATAATTCATGGTTTTCTTTTTGAGGTAATACCCGTCGTTCACATGAATTTTTACGTAATCATCGTACGCCTCAAAGTAGTCGATTTCGTGCACGGGTATAATGCGGATATTGCTGCCATTTTTAACCACCACCCTTTCGTGTTCTTCGGGCTGGCGCAGTACCTGATCGCCTATGCGTTCCATCACACTTCCGGCTTCCATATCGCGTGTTTGCATCCATTTTTGCAAGGCGCGGTCGAACCGTTCGCGACTAAAAGGCTTCAATAAATAATCAACCGCATTGGCATCAAAGGCTTTCAGTGCATACTCATCGAATGCTGTAGTAAAAATAACGGCAGGTGGTTCTTCCAATATTTCCAGCATTTCAAAACCGCTGACCTTTGGCATTTGCACATCCAGAAAAACCAATTCGGGTTTATGTTCCTGAATGGCCTTTAATCCTTCAAACCCATCGCCGCATTCCTGCACCACCTGAATGTTTTCATAGTTTTGCAGGTATTCCAATACAATGGAACGGGCCAAAGGCTCATCATCTATTACGATACATTTGATCATTTCGATTGAGGTATTTTAACAAAGGTAGAAAATTGACGGTCTTCTGCTTTGGTGGTCAATAAATCGTTGCGGCCAAACAGAAGGTATAACCTGCGTTCAACGGCAGATAGTCCGTATCCTGTTCCACGTCTTGGTTTGGCACTTTCCGGGTCAAATGGATTACGAATCTGTATCACCAGCATGTTTTGCTCAAACCGCGCTTCGATTAAAATTTTGGCTTCTCCTAATGTATCGTATAAACCAAATTTTATGGCATTCTCTACAATGGGTTGCAACAAGAGTGAAGGCAGGAGCGCCTTACGGGTTTGTTCGTCAGCCAGCGTATCAATATGCAAACGGTGTCCGAAACGCACTTTTTCAATATCCAGATACAATTGCAAGTGGTTGAGTTCGTCTTCAAGAGATACCATTTGCTGATCGTCCTTTCGCAAAGTGCCCCGCAAAAAATCGGAAAGCTGTTGAATCATGTTGCGTGCCTGATCGGGTTTTGATCCAATCAGTGCATTTATAGAATTGAGGCTGTTAAATAAAAAATGAGGTTGCAGTTGTTGGCGAATGCGCATCAGCTCACTTTCCTTGGCCATCTTTTCCAACGTCGATTCGCGTTGTTCATTTTCTTTTAATTCAATCAGCTGGTTCCAGATCCAGGTCATCATGCTGGAACAGGTAATCATCAGCAGGGAACTTCCAAACCGAACAGGCATCGATGATTGGAGAAACATCTGGTAAATAATATCAGAACTGAAAATTTGAGTTTGTATAAGTTTAAACAACGAAACACAGAGAAAGGCAATGCATAATATATACAAGAGTCCGATATACCAGTTGCGCCCGTGCGGCTGATAAAAACGCATGATATTGTTGGTAGTATAAACCACACCAAACAACAACGCATTGCTCACCAAACTGTCGATGATGCTTAATTTCCAGTCGAGTCCGTAATGGTGCACAATCAATATTTGCAGAAGGGTCCATTGTGCCCACCAAAACAGGTACACATAAAAAATGCGGCTCGGGAATTTGCGGGTAACTGACATTAGTCGATGGCTACTGCATGCGGCGACATGCGGCTAAAGGTTACTTCCGCCTGATGGTGCACATATTCCTCGTATTCGCGGGCATGCTCGCTCGTATGGGTAGTACTGAACAATTCGACACCATCGCTGAGGGGATCTATCTTTTTGATATAGGCGGTATCAATAAACTGCCATCGGATTAATACACCTTCTGCATTTTCAAACGATTGCTCGTTTTTAACACCAATAATCTTCGATTTGGCGAAAGCCTCTTCCTCATTGCGCGCTTCTATCAGCCTGTATTGTTCATCGAAATCGGCCGGCGCAGATTGTTGCGCGTTGTTTATTTTAAATACGAGTTTAACCAGATACCAGTTCATAGTTTCGTTGTTTCAATAACTTTTAATTTCAATACCTCCGAATAAACAGGTTCCACGCAATACCAACACTTTGTCGGACGACTGAACCGGATCTGCATGAACCGGACGTTTGTCTTCAATGCCACCCATCACGGCCACCAAATCGTGGTGCTGAATATCCCAATGTGCTGGCACGATAAGCTTTGTACCTCCAAATACCTGTGTCAATTCCATTACAGCTTTCCCAGTGAAGTCGGCTTGCATCAGGTTCACCTCCGCTCCACCGAAAACACAAACGACATCTCCCCCTTTAAAATTTTTAGAAAGGATATGTTTTTTTACCCCGGCAAAAATCGAAACAGTTTCGATCATGTCTTCATCTGTCTGACCTTCCTTGTTCTCCCATTCCCATTTCTGTTTCCAGTCATGTTCACCTCGCCTCCATTGCCGGCAATGCTGAAATTGACGGCGCGGTTTGAACAGAATAAATAATCCGGCAAGAATCACCACCACAGGCCAGATAAACGACTTATTGAAATATTCGGGATAGATATCGCCGAGCAGAAAAACTCCACCCACTGCCATCAGCAGAAACCAACCGGGATTGCGAAATTTATGTTTGATGCCGATGTAAAATCCGATTACAATCAGCAATGTTTTCCAGGATATCAACCAGTGCGGAATATCATACCCCAGTTCGCGCAGGAGCATAACCACTCCGATCGACACAATAATCAGCCCTCCGGCAACTTTACCCCGGTTATTCGGAGTGTAATTACCTGCATCTTGTTCATCCTTTTTATTTATCACGTCCATATTGCCTTAATTCGGATTCAAAAGTGCAGAACTCCGGGCGGGCGAACAAGGGAAATTAGACAAGCAGGAACAGAAGATCGGTAAACCCTGACCTTTTAAAGGTGAATGTAGTTATTCAGAGAGATCTTCCCTGAAAATAAGGTAAAATGAATTGTGTTATAGGAATTAGTCTTCCTTCATCGCATCCCAGTAGTCTTTGCCATAGGATACCAGAATTTCGGAACCGGCTTTGATATTGCGTGTTGCGCGGATATAAGGCTTTCCTTTCACCACGTCGTATTTGCAGTTATTGCGGATGCCAGCTACACGGCTCGGACCAGCGGCATCGTTGGCATACCGGCCAATGGCCCATAAGGTATTCTGAGCATCAACACAATTTTTGGAGTTGATATAAAAATAATAACCGCCTTTCCCTTTCTGTGCTTCATTGCGGGCAAGGCATTCTTTCCAGGTGAGTTTTTCGCCTTCGTATTCGCATACAATTTCGTCTTTGGCTATATCTTTTGAGGTGTATAATCCCTTTCCTGATTTCGGGATTTTTGATTTTTTAACGTATAACATTGCGGCGCGAATATGCACAAAAATCATTGGAAAGATGAGAGTTTATAAGTAAGTGTCGTTATACTTTGAGATAAGAGATCTGTGTTTAGGTGTTTATGAGGGAGTATATTCAACATTCATATCTTCTAAACACATATCCCTTAAACACATATCTCCTATTACATTTCCCAATACTTCCTATATTTGATCATATGGAAATTGTCTCTTATAATGTCAACGGAATACGCGCGGCCATCAGCAAAGGCTTACCGGAATGGATGGAAAAACGCAATGCGGATGTGTATTGCTTTCAGGAAACAAAGGCTTCCCGCGATCAGGTAGATTGCGAAGTATTCGAAAAATTGGGTTACAAACATTTTTGGTTTTCGGCCGAAAAAAAGGGATACAGCGGAGTGGCTATTTTTACCAAACTTGATCCCACTCATGTTGAATACGGGTTTGGCGATAAGGCGTATGATAACGAAGGTCGCATCGTACGGTGCGATTTCGGGGATTTGTCGGTAGCCAGCTTATACATTCCCTCGGGGTCGAGCGGAGAAGAACGACAGGCATTTAAAATGAAATGGCTGGATTATTTTCATCAATACGCTAAAAAACTCAGTACCCAAAAAAGCAAATTACTCATCTGCGGAGACTACAATATTTGCCACAAGCCGATCGATATTCACGACCCGGTTGGGAACAAAAACAGTTCGGGTTTTCTGCCGGAAGAACGCGACTGGATGTCGTCGTTTATTGATAGCGGTTATGTAGATACCTTTCGGGAATTTAATACCGAGCCACATCAATACAGCTGGTGGACCTTCCGGGCCAATGCGCGTGCCAATAACAAGGGATGGCGAATCGACTATTGCATGGCAACACAACCTTTGCGCAACCAGTTAAAAGAGGCAGGTATATTACCCGATATCAAACATTCGGATCATTGTCCGGTTTGGGTGCGATTATAAAGGAGTACTGCTGATATAAATAACGGTGCCTGATTTTGCCGTATAATATTGTTTGAGCCCTTGTTTGGCTTCTCCGGCTATCGGGCTTCCATAAGTTGCATCAAAAGTAGAGTTGCAACATTTAACCCATCCGGATGCTGTATGTTGGCCGCAGCGATAACGGGTTGGAACCGAATCTACCGAAACATAGGCACAGGTTTGTGTGGCATTCACGGGGCAGGTGCGGTCAAACGCCACATACTGATCTTCGATGGTATGATAAACCACAATGCCTTTGTTGCCAACCCCGCTCAGGTAAACATATCCTTGCAGTTGATTCAATGCCATGTATTGTGCAAACGACATATCCACCTGTGTATTGACATGAACCGGAGTGAAAAAATCGGTAGTTGTAGCCGAATTGGTATTACTCTTCTTACAGGCCTGACTCAACATGCTCAGTGAAAAAACGAAGAGCAACAACCTATTCATACGTATAAAATCCTTTTCCACTTTTACGGCCATGATGTCCTGCATCCACTTTCTGCTGCTGAATGCGGCTGGGTCTGAATTTTGCGTCCTGATGAAACAAGGCAAACATGGATGAAGTAACTGCGAAATTGGTATCTACGCCGATGAGATCCATCAAACGGAACGGGCCCATTTTAAACCCATTGTTTTCCATCAATGCATCGATGGTGGATATATCAGCCACTTGTTCTTCGGCAAGTTTTAAGCCCTCCACATAATAATGACGGGCCACGCGATTTACTATAAATCCGGGTGCATCGGCTGCGTTTACACAGGTTTTACCGGTTTTTTCAATCAGGTTTTTACATAAGGTAACTACTGCGGGATCTGTTTCTACTCCTGAAATAATTTCCACCAGTTTCATGACCGGTGCCGGATTAAAAAAATGGATTCCTAAAAAACGTTCAGGATTTGGAATTCCTGCCGCAATGCGGGTAATCGGAATAGAAGAAGTATTGCTGGCTAAAATTGTATCCTGCGGATTTATGGCGGCTACTGCTTTAAAAAATTGCTGTTTTACCTCCAGTTTTTCCACAATGGCTTCAATCAATAAATCACATTGGAGCTCATTCACATCGGTTGTAAGCGCAATGTGCAAAAGAATCGCATCCTTTTCGGTTGCAGTTAATTTACCTTTATCTACCTGACTTTGTAAAGAGCCGGAGATCCCTTCATTGGCTTTGTGCAGCATATCGGCGCTGATATCAAAAAGCAATACAGCATAACCGGCACGGGCCATAACCTCTGCAATTCCGGCTCCCATGGTTCCGGCTCCGGCTACTGCAATACTTTTAATATCTGATTTCACCATACGAAAATACAGAAAACCCATTCTTTTACCTATTGAACGGAGGAGATTGCTCCTGTATTATGCTGTTTTATATTTTTAAACAAATCAAGTAAAATCCTGTTATTCAATACAAGGGCATCAAAAAGGTTGCCCTGCATTCAAATTATACTTACCTTTGTAAATCAAGATTCTACCATGATTACCGTATCTCAAAAAGCCAAACAACGCATCACCGAACTGAAACAGGAAAGCCAGTATTCCGAAGATTTCTTTTTGCGCGTAGGAGTGGAAAGCGGTGGCTGTTCCGGCTTATCGTATAAACTGGATTTCGACCATAACCTGAAAGATGGTGATGAAGTAATTGATTACGATGGAGTTAGAGTTGTAACCGACAAACGTAGTGTGTTGTATTTGTTTGGCACCGAGCTCGATTTCTCCGATGGCCTGAATGGTAAAGGCTTTACCTTCAATAACCCCAACGCATCGCGTACCTGCAGTTGCGGCGAGAGCTTTGCGGTTTAAGCTTTTTTTATCGAAAACTTTGATTTTGAATTCCTAACCTTATATTTGCAGTCCTTTTAAAAAAGGCCAACAAGATAAACAGTTAACAGAATGGCAAACCATAAATCATCCGAAAAACGCATTCGTAGCAACGCAACCAAACGCTTAAGAAACAGATACCAGGCTAAAACCGTGCGTACTGCAACCAAAGAACTCCGTACTTCTACCGATAAAAAAGAAGCAGAAGAAATGCTGAAGAAGGTTTCTTCTATGCTGGATAAATTGGCAAAAAAGAATGTAATTCATAAAAACAAAGCAGCCAACCAAAAATCAAAACTGGCAAAAGCTGTAAGTAAAATAGGTACTGAAGTAAAAGTTGTAAAACCGAAAGCAGCTAAAAAAGCTATCGTGAAAAAAACTTCGAAAAAATCGGCTAAGAAGTAATTCTTAACAATACATATTGAAACCCTGAAGCATCAACGCTTCGGGGTTTTTTATTTATAACAAGGCTTCACGCAACCTGCGCTTGTATTCTTCTCTGGGAATTTCTATTCCACCCAACGATTCCAGATGTGGAGTTAAGTATTGCATATCGAGCAACTGCATTCCTTCCCTTTTCATCCATTGAACCAATTCTACCAATGCTACTTTGGAAGCATCCGTTTGGGTATAAAACATCGACTCCCCAAAAAAAGCTCCTCCCATAAAAACACCATACAATCCGCCAACCAAATGTCCTTCCTTATTGCGGGTTTCGAAACTGTGCGCATGCCCCATTTCGTTTAAACGTACAAACACATCAATGATCTCTTCCGAGATCCAGGTATCGGTACGGGCTGCACACTGACGCATCACTTCCTCAAATGCAGTGTTCATGGATACAGTAAATTTTCCGGATCGCAGGGTTTGTCGTAAAGAGCGACTGATTTTTAACTCATCCAATGGCAGTATTCCCCGCATTTGCGGTTCATACCAATACAAGGCATTGTTCTCATCGGGTTGGGCCATCGGAAAAATCCCAATGGAATAACCAAACAGTACTTCGTCGGGCTGAAGCATGTGCTTATATTTCTAAAATATGCAGGTTGCTTTTACTCGCCAGCATATCGTCTTCCATACCTTTGTAACGCTGCACAATCCTGTCGTATGTTTCGTTGGGTTTGATTACGACCTTGTCGGCTCCCATCGATTCAATTCTTTCAATAATAAACCCAATATTCAGATATGTTAAATCAACGGCAGGGATATAACCGGTTTCTTTGTTGGTTACATGTTGGGTTTGTGCTACCAGTCCGCATTTTTGCAAAATCAACAACAACGATTTGCACAAATTCACCGGTACTTCCAGCTCGTCCGATATTTCATGAATCTGCAATGGCTTTTGCGCCTGATGAAACCGTTCCGAAATTATTCGCATCAGATGTATGCAATACAGAACCCTTGTTTTATGACTGATATTGCTGTTCTGCACTTCTGCTTCAAATTCGCGGATATTCTGCACCGAGTAAGAGATTTCTGCTCCCAACAGCACAATCATCCAGCTGAATTGCAACCATGTAATAAATAACGGAATAGATGCAAAACTTCCGTAAATGGCATTGTAATTGGAAACGCCGTATTGAAATTCAATATACCCCCACTGAAACAATTGAAACACGATACCGGTAACAATTCCTGCATACCAGGCCGAACGTGTTGTTACTCGTGTATTGGGTAAGACCAGGTACAAGAGGAAAAAGAGTACAATGGTACTCATATAGGGTAAGAACTTAATCCCGAATACGATTAATCCTGTGATGAATGAACCCAGAAAATCGATTTGCTGAATCAGCGAACTGAGTTGTGTAGTGATAAAAATATTCAATGCTCCTGATACCACAATAAACAAGGGAGCAAACAACATGATGGAGAGATAATCCGAAAATTTGCGTGTCCACGTGCGTGGAGTTTGAACATACCAGATAAAATTAAATGCATCTTCAATATTGCTCAGCACCTGAATTACCGCCCACAGCAACAAGGCAAATCCAAATCCGGCAATGATGCCTCCTTTGGTTGTGCCTAACAGATTATGTACATACTCTAACAGATTTTCGAGAATGGTGGGTTGGGTAGAAAATGCAACTTTCAGTTGATCGGTCAGGTAATCTTCGAGTCCAAATCCTTGTGCAATACCAAAAATCATGGCAATTACCGGAACAATGGCCAACAAACTGTAGAGAGTTAATGCGGTAGCCCGCAACGATAATTGCTTGCGCGAATAATCCTGAACAGCCAGCATGATAATACGTAAAAGCTTGATAACTCCCCGTTGCCATTTGGGGTATTGATCGAGTCGCAATTGCCAGATTCCATCAGAGAAATAGACTTTGTAGCGGCTGGTTCTAACTTTCTTTTTTTCGCTCATAAAGGTTTACACCATTTACGCATCGAATCTAGGGGAATTATCGGAATGTTGCTTCATGGGAGGGTAAATGGTCGGGATTTTCATGAATACAACGCGGTAAAGGTTGAAGCAAGTCCGCCTTCGCTAAAGCTACGGCGGGACGAGGTTGAACCGCGTTGCGGTTCGGGGGACGTTGTCGATAGCAGAGTTATGGATGTGCAACCGCGTTGCGGTTGGGGGATTGAGGTCGCTCAGGAATTATTGAGGTGGAACCGCGTTGCGGTTCTAGGTAGGATGTCGATTGTGGAGGTATTGATGTTGAACCGCGTTGCGGTTCGGGGAAATTGATAAGTCAAGAATCGTGTTAAGTTCAAACTTTTGTGAATCACATAGTGTTTCGGGCAGAGATTCATCCTTTTTTCATTTCAACCGTGACTTCAACCAGTATTTTTCGTTTTTCATTCCAATTCCAAACAATATCTTCGGATTTTAAATTATACCCGATGAATAAACTGATTCAAAGCAAATGGTTTCCACATGTGGCGGCTGTTGTAATAGCGTTTCTGGTTATAACCGCATATTTCAATCCCATGTTATCCGGCAAATCGTTGAAACAAAACGATGTGAAGCAATGGCGCGCAACCTATCAGGAAATTGATCAGTTCCAGAAAACCACCGGAGAGCGCACCTTCTGGACCAACAGCATTTTCAGTGGTATGCCAACTTACCTGATCGGGCCATCTTACAAAAATAATTTCACTACCGATATCAGTGCCTGGATCAGTAAAGTCTTGCCCAACCCTACCGATACCTTGTTTCTGCTCTTCATCTGCTTTTATATTATGTTGCTCTCCTTCAATGTGGGCCCGTGGTGGGCCATTGCGGGGTCGCTGGCCTTTATGTTGTCGTCTTTTAATTTTCTCAATATCGATGCGGGCCATGTAGGTAAAGGAAATGCGATTGCCTTTATGCCTTTGGTGATAGCAGGTATTCAATATACGCTCCATCGCAACAAATTATTTGGAGCATTGTTAACCGGCATTGCACTTTCGTTTGAACTCACAGCAGGGCATCTTCAAATTACTTACTACCTCATGCTGCTCATTCTGGTTTGGATGATTGCTGAAATCATTCTGGCCATTCGCGCTAAACAAATTCAACACCTGTTGATTTGCGGTGCCATGCTTTTGGTTGCAGCCGGTGTTGGCGTGGCAACCAATGCTACCAACCTCCTGGCAACCGAAGAATATGGAGCATACAGCATCCGCGGAAAATCGGAATTGACTAAAAGTGCCTCAGGTGAAAGCACCGCTTCCATCACTTCCAGCGGATTGGATAAAGATTATGCGTTGCAATGGAGCAATGGAATGGCCGAACCATTCACCCTGCTGATTCCGAATTTTTATGGCGGTGCAAGCAACGGAGAATTGTCGACAACATCAGAAACATTTAAACTCTTAAAACAGAACGGAATTCCCAACCCCAAGGGTGTTGTTCAAAACATGCCGCTGTATTGGGGAGATCAGCCGGGAACTGCCGGACCCATTTATTACGGTGCCATTATTTGTTTCCTGTTTGTGTTGGGCATGTTTGTGCTGAAAGGTCCCGAAAAATGGTGGATCCTTTCTATTTCTGTATTGGCCATTTTCTTGTCAATGGGCAGAAACTTTATGACCCTCACCGATATCTTCTTTTACAATTTTCCGATGTACAATAAATTCCGGTCGGTTACTTTTATTCTGTGTATCACACAAACCACATTCCCATTATTGGGTATGCTGGCTCTGCGCGATTTTATGGGAGGTAAACTTAAAATACCTGATCTGAAAAAAGGTTTATTGAATTCCTTGTACGTCACCGGTGGACTTTGCATTTTGTTTGCCCTGGTTCCCGGTATGTTCTTCGATTTCACAGCCCGCGCTGATGAACAGATGCCTGAATGGCTGCGTCCTGCGCTGATTGCCGATCGTCAAAGCCTCATGCAAAGCGATGCCATCCGCTCCCTGGTTTTGATTGGATTGTGTTTCGGTTTGTTGTGGTTTTACCTTTCCGGGAAACTCAAAAAAGAGTGGGTCATTGCATCCATTACACTGCTGATTGTGGTGGATTTGTGGCAAGTCGACAAACGTTACCTCAACGATAAAGATTTTGAAAACCGCAAGAAAGATCTCGCCCAATCTTTTCCGAAATCAGAGGCGGATGAATTTATTCTGCAGGACACTGATTTGAATTACCGTGTTTATAACACCACGCAACGTCTGGATCAGGATGCCATTACTTCATACTGGCATAAATCTATTGGAGGATATCACGGTGCAAAAATGCGCCGTTATCAGGAGTTGATTGAATTTCAATTGGCCAAAGGAAATCCGGAAGCGTACAATATGCTCAACGTTAAATATTATATCGTGGGCGACAGTTTAAATAATCTTTATCCGCAACGCAATCCGGAAGCGAATGGCAATGCATGGTTTGTGAACCGCATTATTATGGTTCCAAACTCGGATGCCGAAATCGATACCCTTTCTAATTTGCGAACTAAAACGGAAGCAGTGGTTGATGCCCGTTATGCCGATCAACTGGCCAATTTCGCTCCAACTGCGGATTCTTCTGCAATCATTCGTCTCGTTAGCTATGCTCCCAATAAGTTGGAGTATGCCTATCAGGCGGCTTCAGATCAGTTGGCCGTATTTTCCGAAATTTTTTACGACAAAGGCTGGGTAGCAACCATAGATGGAGAGGAAGCTCCCTACCTGCGCTGCAATTATGTATTGCGGGGTATGAAGGTTCCGGCCGGACAACATAAGATTGAATTCCGTTTTGATCCGCCGGTGGTTGAGCAAGGCGAACAAATATCCTTGCTGGCTTCTCTTACGTTGTACGGAGGAATGTTGCTTATTGGCGGATGGGGATTCTGGAATACACGCAGGAAGAAGGAATAATTATTTCTTTCCGCTGATTACAACTACAACTTCTCCTTTAATGGGATGTTGCGTAAAATGTTGTTCCACTTCTTCGATCGAGCCACGAATGGTTTCTTCATATATCTTGCTGATCTCACGGGATACAGAAATATAACGGTCGGCGCCAAAATACTCTTTAAACTGCCCCAACGATTTTAACAACCTGTAAGGCGACTCATAAATGATAATCGTGCGGGTTTCTTCAGCCAGTTCCTTCAGTTTGGTTTGTCTTCCTTTTTTTTCCGGCAAAAACCCTTCGAAGCAAAAGGCATCGCAGGGGATTCCGCTCATGACCAGCGCCGGTACAAAAGCAGTTGCTCCCGGCAGGCAAATCACCTGTATATTGTTTCGGATGCACTCGCGGATCAGTAAAAAGCCCGGATCCGAAATGCCTGGAGTGCCTGCATCGCTTACCAATGCCAGGTTTTTACCCAGCTGCAACATTTCTACAAAATGCTGCAAAGTGCGGTGCTCGTTATGCTGATGGTAGGAAATTAAGGGTTTTTCTATCTCGTAGTGTTTCAACAACTTGATAGACTGACGGGTGTCTTCGGCCAGAATGGCATCGGCTTCCTTCAAGGTACGGATGGCCCTGATGGTCATATCCTCCAAATTCCCCACAGGAGTGGGCACTACGGTAAGCTTTCCCTGCATACCCGCAAAATAAAGAATAGGAATCAGGTTTTTTTTACATTCGGGAAAGTTTAATTTAGCCGCACAAAAAATAACCGATATGAATTTTCCAGAAACTCTGTTGTACACCAAGGACCACGAGTGGGTTCGCGTTGAAGGCGATATGGCCTTTGTAGGAATTACCGATTTTGCCCAGCACGAATTGGGTGATATTGTTTATGTAGATATTCCCAGCAAAGGGAAAACCGTTAAACAACACGAAGTGTTCGGCACGGTAGAAGCTGTTAAAACGGTTTCGGATTTGTTTATGCCTTTGAGCGGCGACGTTGTAGAGGTAAACGCCGGACTCGATGCAGCACCTGAATCAGTAAACAGCGATCCTTACGGAAACGGATGGATGATAAAAGTAAAAATGAGCGATAGCGCCGAAGTGAGCGGTCTGCTGAATGCAGATGCATACAAAGCATTGGTGAACGCGTAAGCGAAGTATAACCCATTCAAAAGCCTCATTTGTATCGATACGAATGAGGCTTTTATATTTTCTTTCAGGTATTTTTAATACGCTTATATTTTTATGGGCGATCCCCTAAAGTTAAGCTCACGAAATGTTTCTTAAATAAGTAACACACGTTCAGCGGCTTGCAAATATTAGCATATCCCCAATTCCTACTTACCCTAAAACCATTACATGCGAAGTAAAAGCTGCACATTTAAGTATACTTCTCATACGGAGGGGGACCGGCCTTATAGTTTTGACGTAGCATTCGAGCGTTTCAAAGATGCGCCGGGACTAGTAAGCAATCCGTAAAACTGCGTAGGCCAAGCGGGTGGCGTGATTCGGGTTGCGTGGCCTTTGGAGCGCGTAGAATGCAAGGAGAAACTATACAGCCTTGAATTTCTTTGCTTACTTTCTTTTTTCAAGAAAAGAAAGTGAGTGCGGTTTGGGGCGCATA
>JBAYIE010000016.1:0-91594 GCA_041665785.1 Bacteroidia bacterium
CGGTGGATGATATAATTGTGTATATTGGAAGAAGCATCTTTGTTCCTGAGCAAAGGTTCTCTGGTCAGTTACTTCGTACTTCGTAATTTGTAATTCGAAATTGTGTAATTGTGTCCACCTCCGCCAAGGCTATGGTGGATGCTATAATTGTGTTTTCTTCATACAGACATTTTGGTTATTGAGAAAAAGTTCTCTGGTTAGCTACTTCCTAATTCGTACTTCGTAATTCGTACTTTGTAATTTTTTCTTTAGCTTGGCAATGTATTTGCAATACCATCCTCATGAAAACAACCCGGATACTAACCCTGATTTGCACGGCATTGTTCCTGATTTCCTGCAATTCCGCAAAGAAAGCCGAAGCCGAGCGGAAGAGACAACAACAAAAGATGGAAGAGTTGGATCAGCAGAAGCGTCAGTTTGAACAGAAAAATCCTTAAAAACTCAGGATAATAATTTCTGACGCAGCAAAAACTCCAGTTGGTCGTTGGACCGTACCAATTTTTCACCCATTTCTAATTCATCTAGTTTCTTTCTATACAACTCGTATGCACGGGTTATAGTCATGTCCAGTTCCTCTTCGTTCCAGGGTTTGCTGAGATAGTGAAATATTTTACCCTTGTTTACCGCATCAATAACTGCGGTTATATCAGCATATCCGGTTAACAAAACCCGCATGGGAAACGGATGTTTTTCTAAAATAGACTCTAAAAATTCTACCCCTGTCATATTCGGCATGCGCTGATCCGTAATGATCACGGCTATGTCGGGATGTTCATCCAGCGTTTTTACTGCATCCACAGCATTGATAGCCGTGAAAACCTGATATTTAAGCCGGAATGTGGCTTTGAACGAGAATAAATTGTTCTCTTCATCATCAACATACAGAATTTTTATTTTAAGGTCTGACATTTTGATATAAGTGGCTACTGAACTTATACAAAGCTAAAATATGAAAAATATTTATTACTTTTCGAAAAAAATCATAAGAAATCCACAATTAGCCTAACGATTAGTAACGAATGTCACGACAGACACCTACAACGTCCAACTTTCTATACTCAAACGAAGCCCATCAATCGTTTTCATTAAAACATTCCGATTCAGCCACCGGATTTCACTCCCTGATTGAGGCAAAGAAGCCTCAAATAATAGACACTTATATCCTTCAGCTCAAGGATTGGATCCGTATCCGGAATCCGGATAAACGCTTTACTCCCGGAGAATTGGATACAAAAGCCACAGAATTAGCAGGACCTGAACCTGACCAGGAAGGCACCTGGATCTATTATCCCTGGAACAATTTATTGATTCACCTATTAGATAAGGAAGCATTTATTGAGGTACGCACCAACCGCAATAAATTAAAAATAACAGAAGCTGAACAAACCAGTCTTCAGAACAAAACAATCGGAATAATTGGTTTGTCGGTTGGTCAGTCTGTAGCTTTAACCATGGCTACCGAGCGCATTTGCGGCCGACTGAAGCTGGCTGATTTCGATACCCTGGATTTGAGCAACCTCAACAGGATCCGTTCAGGAGTGCAGCATATCGGTCAGAAAAAAACAACCCTGGCTGCACACGAAATAGCTGAAATGGACCCCTATCTTGATGTAGAATGTTTTGAAGAAGGTATTACCGAACAGAATATTGATTCCTTTTTGGGTGGAGAATATCCGGTAGATTTGTTGATTGAAGTATGCGACGGACTTGATGTAAAAATTTTAAGCCGTATCAAGGCACGCGAAAAAGGAATTCCTGTAATTATGGATACAAATGATCGGGGCATGCTGGATATAGAACGTTTCGATCTGGAACCTCAACGGCCTTTGTTTCATGGATTGGTAGATGAATCATTGCTTCAGCCCGGCATAGAGATTCCTGCAGAAAAGCGTTTGGATGTTTTGATGCAACTGGCTTCCTTCAACCAAACATCCGAGCGACTAAAATTATCCATGCAGGAGATCGGAAAATCGATTATAACCTGGCCTCAATTGGCATCTTCTGTAGTAATGGGCGGTGGCATCACATGCGATGTTGCCCGGAAATTATTATTGGGTAAACCCCTGAAATCTGGAAGATACTATGTAGACCTGGATGAATTTTTCTAAAACCTATATGTTGAATTGTGAATAAGATAACCGGAAATTAATTCCCGCTAATTAAGAAATTGCAGCAAAAATGGTAAAAATCCGCGCTTTCAGAGCCATCGAGAATCATTCGCTTTGCGACAAATTCATTGAAGGGCACAAGCGCGTTTTGGAAGCAGTTGGGGTAACCAAAGTTACCTCCTCCAAATACGACTGGATGTACAATCCGGGATCCTTTGTAATTTTGGTAGAAACCGATGATGGTGGACGCGTATTGGGCGGTGCAAGACTTCAGGCAGCTGATGGAATACATCCTTTACCGCTTGAGGAAGCTGCAGGTTATATGGACGACAAAATTTACGACCTGGTAAAACAATATCGTACCGGTGGAACCGGTGAAGTGTGCGGTTTGTGGAACTCTATGGAGGTTGCTGGCATGGGCATTGGCAGTATTTTCCTGATCCGCTCGGCATTGGCTATCAGTGAGCAACTCGGTCTCGATTCGATGATGGCGCTTTGTTCTCCTTATACCACACGTATTGCTGGTAATTATGGCTTTCTGGTTGAACCTTCTGTAGGAATAGATGGTACTTTTTATTACCCCAAACTGGATCTTTTGGCAACAGTTGTCATACAAAAAAACGCACATGCACTTCCCAATGCCAGTGCACTCGAATATGAGCGTATCATGGATTTACGCAAGCGCCCGATTCAAGTAACCCTTGAACAAGGTAAAAAACAGGAAGTGGAAATTGATTACGATCTGACTTTACCTTCAGCCAGCACCAGTGAATTTAAAATTACAGGCGAATGAAGGCACGTATTCCATCCATCTATATAACTGCCTGTTGCCTGATTCTTTTGTTGATTCAACCCGGAGCGTTAAGGTCACAAACCTTTTACCTGAAAGATACAGCCGACTTTACCAGCCTGCAGTATGTTGCTTTTTTTGCAGATGAAACGCACCAATTAACCCTGGACTCTGCAGTTAATCACCCGTACGAAATTTCGGATCAGAAAATTTTAAACCTGGGAGTAAGCGACCATACCTATTGGATAAAATTCAATCTGGTGAACCTGGGTACTCACAACGACCTGCAACTGGAAGTGCCCTACCCCATTCTGGATGAAATTACCATGTATCAATTCTCCGGAAAAGTGTTGCTCGATTCATTTGCAGGTGGCGAACGATATCCTTTCAGTTACCGCGCTAACAAATCCAAGAATTTTATTTTTCCGCTACATCTGAAAACAGGCGATTCAGTTACCTGTTATCTGCGAATCCGGAGCGGAGAACAAATTATTCTGCCCATCCGCATTGAAACACCGGAGATCTTGTACAACCGGCATCTGAAAGACGATCTATTCAACGGCATTTACTTCGGCATCATCATCGTGATGATTTTGTATAACCTGTTTGTCTTTTTCAGTACCAAAGACCGGAGTTATGTTTATTATGTAGTCTATATCTTTTTTGTGGGTTTGACTCAGGCTATTCTGAACGGTTATGCATACAAATATTTATGGCCTGATACACCCTGGTTAAGTTTACGTGCAACTATGCTGGGAGGTGCATTCTCAGGATTATCAACGATCTTCTTTGTTCGTAATTTCTTAAACACGCGACAGTTTTCACCAACGTTCGACAAACTGCTGCATGTATTTACTATCGGTTACCTGGCCAGTCTGGTATTTTGTTTTATGGGCAACCTGCAGATGTCGTACAACCTGATCAATGTTACTGCCGGACCGGGTTCTTTTATTCTGTTGTTTACCGCCATCAATATTTACCGCAAACACAAGAGTCGTCCGGCTTTGTTCTTTATCATTTCCTGGTCCGTTTTTATTCTCAGCGTAATTACTTTTGTGCTAAAGGATGTTGGCGTTATCCCCTACAATGCGCTTACCATAAGCGGGCTTCAGATTGGTTCCGCATTTGTGGTTACTCTACTCTCGATTGCCCTCGCTGACCGGATCAATATCTTAACCCGCGAGAAAGAAAAGTCGCAGGGTGAAGCATTGCGTGCAGCGCAAGAAAACGAACGCATCATTCGCGAACAAAATATTACACTCGAAACCAAGGTTCAGGAACGCACGGTTGAATTACAGGAAACCAATGTACAGCTCCATACTACACTCGACGAACTCAAACAAACCCAGTCACAACTGGTGGAGCAGGAAAAAATGGCCTCACTCGGTCAGTTAACTGCCGGAATTGCTCATGAGATCAACAATCCCATCAACTTTGTAAGTTCAAATGTAAAACCTTTGAAAAGGGATGTGGAACAACTCATCGACCTGATGAACCAGTTCGAAAATATAGGTTCAAGTGAAAAACCAACAGAAGAAAAGATCCGCGAAATTGCTGCACTCAAAAAAGAATTCGATTTTGATTACCTGCTCGAAGAAATCAACTTTCTGTTGAAAGGAATCAATGAAGGGTCGAGCCGTACAGCTGAAATAGTGAAGGGATTGCGTATTTTTTCAAGGGTGGATGAAGACGATATCAAACTGGCCGACATTCGCGAAGGTTTGGAATCAACATTGATCATCATCAATAATTCGTTGACGAATAAGATTGAAGTGCGTAAAGATTATGCCGAGCTCCCAAAAGTAGAATGTTATCCGGGAAAATTGAATCAGGTATTTCTGAATATACTAAGCAATGGCATCTATGCGGTACAGGCTAAGTTCGGGAATGAACCCGGTGGATGGGTTCAGATCAAAACCCAATTGCGGGAACCTTATATAGATATCATTATCAGCGACAACGGAACAGGAATGGATGAGGAAACAAAAAAGAAACTGTTTGAACCCTTTTATACTACGAAACCCGTGGGTGAAGGTACCGGTTTAGGTCTTTCTATCGTATACAATACCATCAACAAGCATAACGGAATAATTAAAGTCGACAGCGAATTGGGAAAAGGCACTACTTTTACAATTTCTATCCCGATTAATCAATACAAAGTTTAAATTTGCCAGCCTGTGGACGAAGCCGAGAAAATAAAGGTTTTATATATCGACGATGAGCTGAATAATTTGAATTCGTTCAAAGCCAGCTATCGTTACGATTATAAAATATATACAGCTATCAATGCTGAAGATGCGCTGGAAATACTGAAAGCCGAGCCGGATCTTGAAATAATACTCAGCGATCAGCGCATGCCGGGCACTACAGGTGTAGAATTTTTTGAATCCATCCGGTATGATTATCCGAAACCGGTACGCATGCTTTTGACCGGCTATGCTGATATAGAAGACGTGGTAGACGCTATCAACAAAGGACATATCTTCCGTTATATCCGAAAACCCTGGATGGATGGCGATATCTTGTCGGCCATTGAAGAAGCCCACAAATACTATATGGCCAGCTCAAAACTGGTAGAGCGAAATCAATCCCTGCAAAAGGCGTATCACGAACTGGAACAATTTGCTTACCGGGTAACACACGATCTCAAAGGACCGATTATCAACTCCATGGCGGCGCTTGATGTACTTAAAACGGAAGATTCAGCAGAAGCCCGTACCGAAATAGTTGGGCTGATTATGAAGTCTCTCTCCAAACTGAATGATTTTGTAGATAATATGTTCTCATACTACCGCATTCGTTTGGGCGAAACCGCTATCCAAAAAATTGATTTTGAGCAATTACTTCAAGCTCAAATTGATATATTTGGTGTGACCTTAAAAATGCATCAGATCCGTTTTGAAAAAGTCATAAACCAACAGATGCCATTTATGTCGGATGATATCAAATGCAGCATCATAATCGCAAACCTGTTGTCGAATGCCTTTAAATATCAAAAGAAAGTTAATCCCGATAAATGGGTGAAACTGAGTGTAGATGTCAACAACGGTGAAGCAGTGATTAAGGTAAGCGACAATGGAATAGGGATCGATGAACAGCATCAGAAAAACATATTCGACTTGTTTTACCGGGCTACTACCAGCGAACCAGGATCCGGTATTGGTTTGTACAATGTTTACGATGCCGTTTTAAAACTGAATGGAAAAATTAGCGTGGAATCCGAATTGGGAAAAGGAACTACCTTTATATTAACTTTACCCAGCATCATGTAATGCAGAAAGCGGCAACATATACGCATTTTATACTGATTGACGACAGTAAAATGGATCTCTTCCTGATCTCTAAGATAATTCAGGTGGTTCAACCGGATGCGCAAATATTGTCCTTTGATCAACCCGATCTGGCGCTGGCTCATTTCCAATCTGCACAACCTGAAGTATCGTATCTTGTATTACTCGATATCAACATGCCGGTAATCAATGGCTTCGATTTTTTGGATGCTTTTCATAATCTGACCGAATCACAAAAAAGTAAATATTCCATTTACATATTAACCTCCTCCCATAATTTGACCGATATCGAACGCGGAAAATCAAATCCGTACGTTAGGGAGGTATTGCACAAACCGCTCAGCAAAGATCATTTTGTAAAATTGCTCAACCTTTAAGAACTTTTGTATGAAAAAATTTCTCATAATTCTGGCAGGAATCTTCCTTCTGTTTATTGCTGCAGCCATTGCACTTCCTTTTATTTTCAAGGATAAAATTGTAGACCTGGTTAAAGCAAGTGCCAACGATCAGGTGAATGCCCGCATCGACTTTAATAACGATATAGGACTGAGCCTGTTCAGCAATTTCCCTCATTTTACCATGACGCTCACTGACCTTTCGGTAGCTGGAGTCGATCAATTTGAAGGAGATACCTTGCTGGCGTTAAAAGAGTTTACTGCCACGCTCGATATCATGAGCGTAATCAAAGGCGAAAAGATCAAAATCATTGGAGTAGAACTTGTACAACCGCGCATTCATGCCATTGTACTGAAAGATGGAAAAGCAAATTGGGATATTACCAAACCGTCAGCTGACTCAACACAGGAAGAACCGGCAGATACAGCTGCAACCAAATTCAATATCAACCTGAAACGATTTGCAATAACCGATGCCTTTATTTCTTACGAAGATCAGCAAGGCAATATGGGTGCACAAATCATAGGTCTGAACCATACATTAACAGGCGATTTCAGCGAAGAATTATTTCTCATGCAAACCTTGACCAGCAGCGAACAGGTCTCGGTTTCGTATGGCGGGATCAAGTACCTCAACAAAGTTAACTTTAGTTTCAAAGCGGATCTGGATGCCGACATGAAGAACATGAAATTCACTTTCAAAGACAATAAAATTAACCTGAATGCCCTGGTATTTTCGTTTCAGGGTTGGGTCAGCATGCAAAACGACGACATCGCAATGGACATCACTTACGGAGCGGATAAAGCTGCATTTAAAGAGTTCCTTTCGCTTGTACCTGCCATCTATGCAAAAGATTTTAATACCATTGAATCATCCGGTAAACTGGGTTTTGATGGTTTTGTAAAAGGCACCTATAACGAAAAATCATTGCCTGCATTTGCATTCAACCTCCTCATTGAAAACGGAATGTTTAAATATCCGGCTTTGCCTGTTCCGGTAAAAGATGTACAAGTGCTGCTGGCCGTAACCAATCCCGATGGCGTTTTGGATCATACACAGGTTCAGTTATCAAAATTTCATTTCAACATTTCAGGAGATCCGTTTGATGCCAAATTGTTAGCCACGCAGGTAATGACTGATCCTTCGATTGACGCGCAATTCAAAGGCAAAGTGAATCTGGCCAATATCACCAAAATAGTGCCATTGGAAGAAGGCATGCAGATCAAAGGTTTGTTTGAAATGAACCTGAATGCAAAAGGACATGTTTCGACCATGGAACAAAATGTTGAAAATTTCTATGCAGGTGGTCAGTTAAAAATCAGCGACTTCTATTTTATCTCCAAAGATCTTCCCAAGGCATTTACCATTGCACAGGCTGAAATGAACTTTACACCCCGTGTTGTAAATCTTGCAAAATTTGATGCCAAAATAGGAAACAGCGATATGCACATGCAGGGTGAACTGACCAACTTTTACGCATATGCAATGGGCAAAGGTACCCTGAAAGGTATACTCAACTATCGTTCAGATTTGTTGGATGCCAATGAATTCCTGAGCGACGAACCACAACCGGAACAACCTCAGGTAACTGATACTACTGCCTTAGAAGCACCTGCTATTCCTGAACAGATTGACTTTACACTGAATTGCTCCGTAGGTAAACTCAAGTATACCAATATGGAAATTACGGATTTCAAGGGACAGGTACATGTTGCTGAGCAAAAACTTTCGTTCAACAAAGTATCCCTGAATACCTTAGGTTCTTCCATGACCATGGATGGTTATTATGAAACCACACAGCCAAAAACGCCAACCGCAAATATGGATTTCGGCATTAACAACCTCGATATTCAAAAAGCATTTGTTACATTTAATACCGTGCGGAAACTGGCTCCTGTTGCTGAAAAAACAACCGGTTCATTCTCTACTAAATTTCATATGACCACCGCATTCGATCAACACTTAAACCCGGTTTATGATCAATTGTTTGCCGAAGGTTCACTGGATATTCCTAAAGCCAGCATCAAAGGAGTTACATTATTTAATAAGGCTGCCGAGGTATTGAAATACGACCGCCTGAAAGATCCGGCATTGAACAATGTTCACATTCAGTTCAAAGTAGAAAAAGGCCGGATTTACACACAACCGTTTGATATGACGGTGGCATCTCAAAAACTCACGCTATCCGGATCAACCGGATTGGATCAAACCATCGACTACACAGGTAAAATGCTGTTTCCGAGAAGCGCTTTAGGTTCTGCCAATACTGCCTTGACCGATTTATTGAGTAAAGCCAATACCAAAGCCGGAACTCAGGTAAAGCTAAGCGAAAATATTCCGGTGAGTCTGCTCATCGGAGGTACCTTTACCAAACCTGATATTTCAACAAACCTGGGCGATGCGGCCAAAGATGAAGCGTCATCTGTGAAAGACCAACTTGCAGCAGAAGCGGATCGCAAACGCAAAGAACTGGAAGCCAAAGCCCGTGCCGAAGCCGACCGGCTTAAAAAAGAAGCTGAAACAAAAGCAAAGGCTGAAGCAGATCGACTCCGGAAAGAAGCTGAAACAAAAGCCAAAGCGGAGGCCGACCGGTTAAAGAAAGAAGCTGAAGCAAAACTGAAAGCAGAGGAAGAAAAAGCCAAAAAGAAGGCAGAAGAAGAAGCGAAGAAGAAGCTGAAGGGGTTGCTGGGCAAGTAGTTGGGAAATTTTCAAAAACTCCCTTTCGATCGTTCATCCCTTATCCAGACAGGACTTTTTTACTTTTCCACATCCTTTATTTTTTAAATTGCTTACTGTAACATTGTTGATTAAGTGATTCAGAAATTATGCATTTAGCTATTGCTGGGAATATCGGCTCCGGAAAGACCACATTAACCACCCTCCTGTCCCGTCATTACAAATTCGAACCGCATTATGAAGATGTGGAAGACAATCCATATATCAGCGATTTCTATGAAGATATGCAACGTTGGTCATTTAACCTGCAAATCTACTTTCTGAACAGCCGCTACAATACCGTACAACAGTTGCAGAAAGGCAAGAAAAAGGTAATTCAGGATCGTACCATTTATGAAGATGCCTATATTTTTGCTCCCAATCTGCATTCCATGGGACTGATGAGCACCCGCGATTTTGAAACGTATCAGCGCCTTTTTGAGGCTATGACCAGTACCATCAAGGCTCCCGACTTATTGGTATATCTGCGTGCTTCTATCCCTACATTGGTGAATCAAATCCAAAAACGCGGACGGGATTATGAAGATTCTATCCGCCTCGATTACCTGCGTAGGCTCAATGAACGCTACGAAGCCTGGATTTCTACTTACAAAAGTAAAATCCTCATCATCGATGTAGACAATCTCAATTTTGCCGAAAAACCGGAAGATTTGGGGATGGTCATCAATAAAATCGATGCAGAAATCAACGGACTGTTCTAAGTTTCACCGTTTTGTTCGCTCTATTCGTTAAATTTTTATTAATACTAAGCCGGTCAGGCACGGCGTTTGTTAAAATGCTAGTAAATTCACGCCCCGTATGAAAAACAGAATTCAACCTCACCTCCTGCTCTCTTTTTTAATGCTATTTCTTTTTCAGGCTGCACACGCCAAAGAATCTTACAATATCACCATCAAAATAAAAGGCCTTGAAAAACAGGAAATTTTATTGGGTTATTACTACGGCGACAAACAGTATATACGCGACAGTGCGCGTTGCGATGCAACAGGAAAAGTAGTGTTCAAAGGCAAAGATTCCCTGGATGGCGGAATCTACCTGATAGCTTCTAAGGATCGTCGCTTACTCTTCGACTTTGTGATCACTGAACAAATCTTTAGTCTGGAAACCGATACAATAGATTATGTCGGAAACATGAAAGTAAAAGGTTCAGCCGAAAACGAAACCTTCTTTTCATACTCCGCTTTTACCAGTAAAATGGGACGCCGGGCTATGGACCTGGACCGAAAATACAAAGAAGCCAAAGAAAAAAACGATACCCTCAGCGCACGTTTGTTGCGCGATCAATTGCGGAATATTGACGATTCCGTTGACCAGTATCGCAGAGGAATCATGCAGGATCACCCTGGCTTTCTCATGTCTAAAATATTTCGCATGATGCAGGAAATTGATGTGCCCGAACCTCCGAAACTGCCCAATGGAGCAACAGATTCACTCTTCGGCTATTATTTTTACCGCAATGCGTATATCAATCAAATCGATTTTACCGATGACCGGCTGGTGCGCACCCCGGTATTTTTTCAGCGCATTCAAACCTATATAACCCGCATCACTCCGCAAATACCGGATACCATTGCCGCTGCTGCATTTGATGTTTGCGATCGTGCGTTGGGCAGAAAAGAAATGCAGAAATGGCTGATTTATTGGATCACGAATCACTATGAAACGTCTGAATACATGGGAATGGATAAGGTTTTTGTATTGATGGCCGATCGCTATTATGCCAACAAAGAAGCGACTTATTGGGTAGATGAAGCCTTGCGTTTCAAAATCACCGATCGCGCCAACCAGTTACGCTATTCCTTAATCGGCAGCAAACCCCTGAACCTCTCTCTCCCTGACTCAGCGTTGCATTATCAAACCCTCTTCAATATCAAAGCAGATTATACTGTGCTGGTTTTCTGGGATCCTCATTGCGGACGATGCAAAGAAGAATTACCCCGGTTGCTGGAGCTCTACGGCAAACTGAACGGTACGGTTAAAAAAGAAAAGCGCATAGAAGTTTATGCCATGGCCTCTACAAACGATTATCCGGAATGGCGTAAATATATTCGCGAACATAAATTACCCTGGATCAATGTACACGACCCGAATAAAGAAAGCAACTACCACCGCTATTACGATATATACAGCACTCCGGTAGTATATTTGCTGGGTAAAGACAAACGCATTATTGCCAAACGACTTTCCATTGAACAAGTTGCAGATTTCATCGAAAAAGGCATTGAATAAGCAACCGGATGCTTAAGCATATTTTCCTGGTACTTTCACGTGAATACCTGACACGTGTTCGCAAGAAATCCTTTCTGGTAATGACCCTGCTGGCTCCTTTGCTGATTGTGGCTTTTTACGGACTTATAATTTACCTCTCGTTAAATCAGGAAAAAACCGATACCGAAAAGCAGGTATTTGTTTACGATGAAACGAAAATGTTTAAGGATAAGCTCCAAAACAGCACCACACTTCAATTTCATTTTGGTGCTGAACCCGATGCAGGCAAACAACGTGCTTTGTTATCGGAAGAGGATTATGCCGCCATTCTCATGCTCACCGGTGACTCGGGTGAAATCACTTCACGCCTGATTTATACCACCCAACCCGGTATGTTTACTGTTGAAAAAATTCAATCGCAACTGAGCCAGATTTTAAAAGACCGCTCCCTGGCCTTGCATGGGATAGATCAACAGGTATTGCAGGAAATTAACCGGCATAAACATACCCTGCAAACCGTGAAACTAACAGATGAAGGATTTGAAACAGGGAGTTCGGGAGTTTCCAGTGCTATCGGAATGATTTCTGCCATCGCCATTTATACCTTCATCTTTATTTATGGAGTACAGGTTATGCAGGGAGTTATTGAAGAAAAAACAAACCGCATCGTAGAAATCCTGATTTCATCACTTCGACCGTTTGAACTGATGATGGGAAAAATAATGGGCATTGCACTGGTCGGATTAACCCAGTTTTTTATCTGGGGTGTAGCCATCGTATTTCTGGGCAGTTATGTTTCAGGTTTTGTTATGCGTATGTTTGGTGGCCAGGTGCAATCGATTACCGCTGCAGCACAAGGTTCCGGTGCAGGTGAAATGTTCGCATCCTTATCGGGCGTAAACTTTCCGCTGATCGGAGGAATGTTTCTGTTCTATTTTCTGGGAGGGTATCTCTTTTATGGTGCTTTGTTTGCGGCCATTGGCTCAGCGGTTGATAATGAAACCGACAAACAACAATTCATGATGCCGGTAACTTTGCCTTTGATTTTAGCTTTTGCATTATCACAAACCATTATCCTGAGCAATCCTAACAGCAGTACGGCCATCTGGCTTTCCATTATTCCGTTTACTTCACCTGTTGCCATGATGGTTCGCCTCCCATTTGATGTTCCCGGCTGGCAACTGGCATTGTCGATGGTATCTATGATTCTTGGATTTATCAGTACTGCATGGATAGCCTCGCGCATTTACCGTATTGGCATACTCATGTACGGTAAAAAGCCAAGCTGGAAAGAACTGGGAAAATGGTTGTTTTATAAGGGATAAGTTATTCCAACGTGTTGCGGATTTTAGCAGTAAGTGTATCCGCGTACAACTTCCCATCCAGACATTCTACTGACTGTATGCGATGTATTGCATTGGTCAAAAACAATTCATCTGCCTGAAGCAATTCCATTAGCACGGCAGGTTTCTCTTCCAGTTCAAAATCATGCATGGGTAAATGACGCAGCAACACCGCGCGCATAACGCCCATTACACATCCTTCTGACAATGGTGGCGTAAATAGTTGACCATCCTTCACCCAAAACAAATTGGAAGAAGCGGCTTCGCAAATATGACCGTATTGATTCAGGATCAGCACATCGTCCCAACCCTTGTCTGCTGCAAATTTAAGCGCCTGAATATACACCAGTGCATTACCGGTTTTGAAATTACTGAGTGGAGAAGTGGGTTTCCAATCTCCCGGATAGATCCCTATTTGTTGAATCTTTTTTTGCTCATCGGGCAATGGAAATACTTCTACCTCAAATTGCACATCCTTCGATGAGGAACGATAAAAACCATCTGCCTTACTGTATGCAATTAAGCGAATCCGTGCCTGAGATTGTTCTCTAACGGCAGGACGCAACAATGATTCAAGCTTGTTTACATCCATGGTAGCAGGCAATCCAAGATATTTCAATCCGGCATTTAAGCGGGCTGCATGATCACGCACATGGCGTATGTTACCCTCCACCACAGCCATGGTTTCAAATAACAAATCGCCATACACAAATGCTCGCTCCATGGATCTTACAAATCAGACAAAAGTATGTTATCCTTAAATCGAACGCCCTTTTCCGTCATTTCAACTGTACACGCTTCATGAACCGGATCGTGTTCGAAAAACAAAATAGCAGGCGATTCGGTAGCTTTCTTCAACGTTTGTTGTTTTTCATTCATGGTTTCCAGCGGACGCACATCATAACCCATTACGTACGGAACAGGAATATGACCTTGCGTGGGTACCATATCCGCCATATAAATAACCTGAAAGCCTTTGTACCGGATTACGGGATGTACCATTCCGAATGTATGTCCGTATGAAAACAAAAAATCCATTTCGGGATGAATCTGATCTTTTTTACCGATGAATTTTAATTGTCCGCTCTCCTGTATGGGAAGAATATTCTCTTTGAGAAAGGAAGCTTTTTCGCGTTGATTGGAAGCCTGCGCTTCATTCCACTGCTCCTCTCCAACCCAGTAAGTTGCGTTGGGAAAAGTGGTTTCGAATTTAGTCCGGTCTGCATTCCAGCGAATACTACCTCCGCAATGATCAAAATGCAGATGAGTAAGCAGCATATCCGTAATATCACCGGTGGTAAAACCCAGGGCATTCAGCGAAGCCTCAAGCGAAGCATTCCCGTGTAAATAATAATACGAAAAAAATTTCTGATCCTGTTTGTCCCCGATTCCGTTATCGATCAGAATCAGGCGATTTCCGTCTTCAATTAATAAACAACGCATGGCCAGGTCTATCATATTGTTTTCATCGGCCGGATTAGACTTGTTCCAGATAGATTTCGGTACAACACCAAACATTGCTCCTCCATCCAGTTTAAACAATCCTGTATCTATAGTATGTAATTTCATGGTTTTCGAATTTATGGCACTAATTTTTTAACTTCAAACAAGCCTGTTTCCATATTTATTTTAAAATCCTTTTCATCAAAATAATTCAGATCCAATAACTGCCAGTCCTTTTGCGGCACAATCATATCCCATTTACCTTTGGTCATGGTTACCCATACCGGCATTTCAAATCCTTTCACCACCTGTCTCCAACGATAACGGATCACCAGGTTACCATCTGCCTGACCAGACACTTTGTATTCAAGTACCGGAATTTTACTCTCGTGGAGGTATTGTTTGAAAAATGCATCCCAGGAGCGGCCGGTAGCTTCATTAAAATAGTTCAAAACATCGGTGGTATTGATAATCTTTTTTTGGTGTCTTACCGCAAATCCCTTCAATGCAGCAAACCAAAGGGAGTCGTTATTCAGCATACTTCGCATGGTATGCAGCATCCATGTGCCTTTATAATAAATATCGTTGTCGTGGCGGTCGTGAAAGTATACATCCCGCGGACCCATCATTGGTTCTTTGTTTACGATCTTCTCCTTTTGCTGATTCAGGTAATGTTGTGATCTGGCTTTACCCTGCATATACTCAACATACAATGCTTCGGAATAGGTTGTAAAGCTTTCGTGGATCCACATTTCAGCCGGATCATCTGCAGTTATGCTGTTGGCAAACCATTCGTGTCCGCTTTCATGGATAATGATAAAATCAAAGTTGAATGGATTGTTTTGGTAATTATTTCCATAAGCCACACAACTTTGATGCTCCATTCCCCAGAAGGGTGCTTCTACCAATTTATAACCATCGGAAGCAAAGGGATACGTTCCGAAATAATATTCAAAAGCCTGAATCATGGTTTTGACCTGTTGAAAATGTGTTGCAGCTTTTTCTTCATTTCCTTTAAGCACAAAATAATTCAGTTCGAGCATTGCCTTTCCTTCATCATGCAACATGCTGTCGCGTATATATACATAATCGCCGATATTGACCGTGATGGAATAATTGTTGATCGGATTTCTTACCTGCCAGTGAAAGCGGTTGAATCCCGGAGATGAATTTTCTTCTGTTCTTACCCACCTGCCATTTGAAACACCGGTTAATCCCTGAGGAACTTCCAGATGCATATCTACGCTATCGGCCTCATCACTCCAGTGATCTTTACATGGAAGCCACACCGATGCGCCAATACCTTCGCAGGCCAGACCAATCCAGGGTTTCCCCGATGAATCACTGCTCCACACAAATCCTCCGTCCCATGGAGCTTTTTTGGCAGCTACCGGAATGCCGGAAAAATATATGGTGAGGTAGGTAAAAGTTCCGGATTCAACTTTTAGGGGCATTTGCACCCAAACAGCATCACTGTCGCGAAGGTATGTACATACCGCATTGCCTAGTTTGATGCTGTCGATTCCCATTTTGTAGGAAAAATCAATCTGCAAGCGGTTGAAATTTTGTACAGCGAGTAAGCCGATGCGGTTCGCTCCAACAATGCGTTTTTGATCCGGTATTACTTTCAAAGCAATATCGTAATGCTTTACATCGTAACAATTACGCATCGGACTCAATGCTCCATGAAGTAAATGGCGCCGGCTTATTTTATTTTGTGCACTTACAGACTGTAACAAACTGATACAGAGTAACAACAGAACAAATCTCCAAAATTTATTCATTTTGTAAATCTAAACGGAAATCCATTAAACTTGCAAGACATTCAGAGACCACAGGTTGTTAACTCATCCCATAGTATATTGCATTAACAAAAACATATAAATATCATGTCGAAAGGAATTTTACACGGAAAAAAAGGAATCATCTTTGGTGCACTTAACGATAAATCTATTGCCTGGAAAGTGGCTTTGGCTGCTCATGCCGAGGGCGCTCAGTTTGTATTAACCAATGCTCCCATAGCCATGCGCATGGGCGAAATCAATAACCTGGCCGCAGAATGTAACAACGCTCAAATCATTCCATGCGATGTGAGTAAAGATGAAGACATGTTGAATCTGATTACCAAATCTACTGAAATACTGGGTGGTAAATTGGACTTTGTATTGCATTCTGTAGGCATGAGTCTCAATATCCGTAAAGGAAAAGATTATACCGATCTGGATTATAAATTCATGCACGAGACCCTGGATATTTCTTCTATCTCCTTCCACCGCATGATGTCTCAATTGTGGAAACAGGATGCCATGAACGAATGGGGTTCCATAGTGGCGTTGACCTATATCGGGGCTCAGCGCATATTTCCGGATTACCACGAAATGGGCGACGCTAAATCTTTACTCGAGAGTTTTGCCAGAGGATTTGGCTATCGTTTTGGAAAAGAAAAGAAAGTGCGTGTAAATACTATTTCACAAAGTCCGACAATGACTACTGCCGGATCCGGAGTTAAAGGATTTGGCGATTTTTATGATTATGCAGGAGCTTTGTCGCCTTTAGGTAATGCATCAGCCAGCGATTGTGCCGCTTATTGCATTTCTCTTTTCAGCGATTATACCCGTATGGTAACCATGCAAAACCTCTTTCACGATGGAGGATTCAGCCATACCGGATTCAGTCACGATGTATTTAAACTGATAGAAAAGAGAGGCGAGTAAATAATGTTGGAGCAATATGGATCCAAAGATTACTGCATTTCTGAATAAACTACCCGGCGAAAAATTAAGCATTGCAGCTGCATTGAGGGATCTGTTTCTGGAATACTGCCCGCCTCTTTCCGAATCTATCAAATGGAACAATCTTACCTTTTCACAGGGTAAAGATTATCTTGTTTTTATTTATACCTACAAAACCACTCCTTATCTCAATCTCGGTTTTCTAAAAGCTACTTCACTGAAAGATCCGGATCAGCTGTTTAAGGGAACCGGTGCAGGAATGCGACATATTAAGATTCACAACATCCATGCTATTCCTGAAAAACAAGTGCGCAAATGGATTAAAGAATCGATGGCGTTGAGTAAAAAATAGAGCTGTTACCTTTTGAATTTTCGTATTTCTCAATTAATTCCACATTTTTGCACCCAATGGCATTTAGAGACGTGGGATCAAAAATCATCATAAAAACAGAAGCGCAGATTGATGGAATTCGGAAGAGTTCACAATTGGCAGGCAATACACTGAAGGCTGTTGCACCTTATGTGAAAGCAGGAGTTACAACCGAGTACCTCAATAAAATTTGCGCTGATTATATACGCGACCATAAAGCCAGGGCAGCCACATTGGGTTATAACGGGTATCCGAAAGAAAGTTGCATTTCGGTGAACGATGTTATATGTCATGGCATTCCCGGTAAGCTGGAGTTGCGTGATGGGGATATTGTAAATATCGATGTCACCACAATACTCGATGGTTTTTTTGGTGATACCAGCACCATGTTTATGGTTGGTGAAGTAACGGAACATGCCCGGCAATTGATAGATGTAACCCGGACCTGCCTTAATCTTGGAATTGCACAATGCCTGCCCGGAAAGCACGTGGGCGACATCGGATACGAAATAAACAAATATGCGACCTCATTTGGTTATGGTGTAGTGTATGAGTTTTGTGGACACGGAGTTGGATTGAAATTCCACGAAGAACCGGAAATTTGCCATGTTGATGAAAAAGGACGAGGTGCTATATTTCAACCGGGAATGATCTTTACCATCGAACCTATGATCAATGCCGGTAAAGCAAGGGCACGGATAGATAAAAAAGACCATTGGACCGCACGTACCATTGATGGGAAATTATCGGCACAGTTCGAACATACCATTCTGGTTACTTCCACCATTCCGGAAGTTCTGACAGATGCGGATCATGTTTATCCCAAACCTGAAAAAACGTTTTGATTAAACGGCTACGCTATAATCGCGTAAGGCATCATTTAAAGAAGTTTTTGTGTCGGTAGATGCTTTTCGTTTTCCGATGATCAAGGCACAGGGAACCTGAAATTCTCCTGCAGCAAATTTCTTGGTATACGAACCGGGGATCACCACTGATCGTGATGGTACCACGCCTTTATATTCAACCGGAGAGTCTCCGCTTACATCAATTATTTTGGTCGACTGTGTGATGGTAACCCCTGCACCCAGCACAGCTTCCTTTTCTATACGTACACCTTCCACAACAATACAACGCGAACCGATAAAGCAATCGTCTTCGATTATAACGGGTGCAGCCTGAACAGGTTCCAGCACGCCTCCAATTCCAACTCCACCACTCAAATGAACCCGCTTACCAATTTGAGCACAACTACCAACAGTTGCCCAGGTATCTACCATGGTTCCTTCATCCACATAAGCGCCGATATTCACATAGCTTGGCATCAAAATAACACCGCGTTGCAAGAATGCACCATATCGTGCTACAGCGTGAGGTACTACACGAACGCCCAACTTTTCGTAGCCGGTTTTGAGTTTCATTTTATCGTAGAATTCCATCGGACCGGCATGCAATGTTTCCATGTGCTGAATCGGGAAATAAAGAATCACTGCTTTCTTCACCCACTCGTTTACCTGCCATCCGTCTTCGGTTGGTTCTGCTGTGCGCAGTTTGCCCTGATCCAGTAATTCAATAACTTCCTGAATGCGGGCACTGTAATTTGGATCTTTTAATAATGTACGATCCGACCAGATTTCTTCGATATAAGCTTTTAATTCCATGGTATTTTTGCTGCTGCGAACTTACATCGGCAGTTTGATTGAAACAAAAAAAAGCCGGCACAAATGTGCCGGCTTTTTTCAAATGGAACCAATTCCAATTAATGAGCTACAACAAATTTCAGGGTTGAATTACCTTCTGAAGTTTTAATGTTTACGAAGTAGATACCAGATTTCAGGTCAGAAGCATCGAATGCCACAGAGTGGTTTCCGGCTGCGTATCCGCCTTCTTTAACGGTCATTACTGATTTACCCAAAATGTCCAATACTTCTATGGTTACATTTTTATCGGTATTGTTAAGGTTAAAGTCAACCACAGTAATACCGTTGGTTGGGTTAGGGAATACTTTGCTGATGCTGATATTGCTGTTGTTTTCAATAACGCCGGTGTTGAACAAACCGTTTTCATCATCGCGGTCATCGGTAGCATTCAGAATGAAACGTTTGTTTACATCATTATCATAATAAGATACAAATGCAACGATATAAGTATTTGAAGGTTTGTTGATACCTAAACCATTATTGGTATTTTGCAGATTGCTTACTTTTCTCAACTCCGAAGGCAATACGGTATAGTCTACACTAGTTTCGGTAGGCATCTGATACGTATAGTTCTGGGTATAAGTAGCATCTTTGGTTGGAGCGGTAATTACACCGGCTGTTCCCCATGCGGTTGAAGGAATTGCACGTACAGCATGATCATGGAAATAACCAACCATATAACCAGGTTCGTTGTACAACGGATGGTTTGATCCACCTGCTGCTGCATCATCTTTAGAATAGTAGTTGTGTTGAGTCCAGGTAGTACTGGTAGATCCTGTATATGGTCCACGGCATTTATCTTCTACAATCATGGTATGGATTCGCAGATCCCCAGGCATTCCATGATCCACAAATTTAACTTCTACAGTGTAATTCAATTGACCGCTGGAAGCATTGTAGGTTTTGTTTTTGATAGAAATATTCAATGGAGTTACATCGTTCATTTTCTCAGCAACTTTTGTTGTCCAAACGTTACGACTCATACCAATGGTAGTTTGGTCGTTGAATTTGGTACGATCAATCCATGCAGTAGGATAACCGGTTGCATAGGTTGAATTGAGGGTGTTGCTTTCGGTATGTGCCAAACCATCTGAATTGTGATGAATAACAGCAGTAAATTTACCGGCGTATGTTGGATTTTCTTCCATTTCGCGCACTACACGGTGTCCGTCAGGGCAATATCCGCACCAGCCTCCTGAACCTTCTTCAAACATCACTTTCTTGGTTCCTGATAATCCTTCGTTCACGAAGAAAGTAAATGTTACGGTATCAGAGAATACACCCAAGGTATTGATATTCGACAACCAGGCTTTAACTGTTTTGTTGGTTCCTGCATCAGCTGAAACCGGCACAAAATTGGTTGAACTGGCTATTTCACCTGATCCACCTGATTTTGTAATAGTAAGTCCGCTTACATTATTTGTTACAGTTGCACCACCATTTACAGAATAATTAATGGTAGCTGCTGAGATATCCTGAGTTCCTAAATTGAATGCACTCACTTTAATAGGCAAGCCTCCTGAAGTATTCAAGCTTACAAGACCGCCTGTAGCATTGGATAATTTAGCTTTGATGGCTTGTTGTGGGCCTTTGTAGAAAGTGTAAACATCTGACAAAGCTGGATCATGACTTCCGTTCTTTCCGCCAAACGGAAGATTCGGGCTTCCATCGATATGAACACCATCGTCCTGTGCAGCATTTTGGCAACCGATTGTTCCGGAGAATGTTCCGTAACCGTAGTTCTCTACGACATCGAATACGTTTCCGGACTCATACAAACGGATACCGAAATAGGTAACATTTGCATTGGTGGCAGATGGTGTGCTGGAAGTACGTGCGAGTCTCCATTGTACTACAAATACACGATTTGGCGCTGTACCATAAGTAAATGAACGGATATCGGACGGGTAAGTTGAATAATTATCGATTTTCAGATTATCCCAAAAACCAAAAATAGCCGACTTTGGAGCAGATGCACTCGGGAGAGCAACATTGTTCACATTATCGGTAGTTTGACTCACATCAAATGTGATGTATCCACTGGTACTTGCTTTGAACTGCGTTACAGCTGTACCAAAGAATGAAAATGCAAATGGCAAAGTCTGAGCTGATGAAAGCACATTGGTTTGTGCACCTGCTGAACCTACAATAATGTTCGAAGCGCTGGTATTGCCAAAATTATATTCAGGTCCGACACCAGCGGTTTTGATGACGTAGTAATAGCTTTGTGCAAACGCACCTGCCGCAGTTAATCCTGCAATTGCAAGAGAGAGTAATTTTCTTTTCATGATGAGTTGTTAGGTGTTTAGTTATAGTTAGTTATTGTTAAATTTTGTATGGTGAAGAGTTATCTTTGCTTATATACGTTGCATATTTAGAAATTTATTACCTAAAAAGCAACTTAATATTCGGGCAAATCACTGTTTTTACATAAACGGATTCTATATTTGCATTTTATTTACCTCATATGAAAAGAATTGTACTTACCATTTTCTTATCAGGACTGATCACATTGGCCATGGCCCAGTCCTTATCCATTTCCAACAAAAATGTAATGGTTGAGGGTCCAAATGCCGGTTATAAAGATGCTGAATGTACCATTACAAATATCAGTTCGGATGCCGCCGACACAGCGTTTACCTGGACTATTCTGGAAATAAATACACCGGGAACCTGGGCTTTGAGTATGTGCGACCCTAAAGATTGTTATATCGGACTGAATATTGGTATGAACCGTAGTTTTAACCTGAAACAAACCGGATCAGGTCCGATTAAGGCTACCTTCGATTTTATGAGTACTCAGGGCAGCGGCAATATCAAAATGGTATTATCGAGCATAAAAACTCCTCAAAATGCTGATACACTGAATTTTACTGGTACTGCATGGACAACCGGCCTGGCAGAAACCAAACGTAAACAACCCCTCTCCTTCTATCCAAATCCTGTTAAAGATCAAATGAACATTCAGTTTCACTCGAAAGGAATGGTACATATAGATATTTTTAATGTATTGGGAGAAAAAGTAAAATCATTCAGTCACGAAGCCACTAAACCTACCATTTCAGTAGCTGACTTGCAGAATGGTATGTATTTCATCTCCGTTCTTGAAAACAACACATTGTACACCAGGTCGTTTACAAAAGTTAATTGATACAAACCTATATGCATCAAAAAAGGCTATTACATGTGTAATAGCCTTTTTTGTTATATCAGAATCAATCGTCATTTGACAGATTGAATCAATCACTAACTCATGTCCAAATAACCCGAATCAAGTATTAGACCTTTGAGGTTAAATAATTTAAACACCTATTTATTTTTGCTTATTAATAGGCAACAATGGCTGTTCTCAATGAGTCAGCATTATTACTCCAGTTTACTTTATAGCCGTATGGGCATCCAAAACTTACCGGCTCACCCTGTTCATCAACACCAAAGGTAACTTTTACTTCTTTCAGCATACCTTTATGGTTTTTGATTCCGGAGTAAGGACCTGTAGCACAATTTGTACGGAATATTATTGGTTCAATTACCTGCGTCTGGAAAGAAACAGCCTTACGGGTAAAACCCCATTCTATAACTCCATCCACACCGTTTAAACTGGTATCTCCTAAAGTTGTAATGGTATTAAAACCTGCTCCGATATTGAATGTTCTTTTGCGGTTAATATTCCAGATTCTCTCATCACCGGAATTATCAAAAATCATGGTGCCTGTTCCCCAGAATTTATGTACCACTTCGTTGCTCACAAAAATCTTTCCACCACTCACATTGCGTACATAATAAACACCGGAATATTCCAGCGAATTACCGGTAATTTTATGGGTTATGGTAACTCTTGTACTGGTAATTTGAATCACCGAAGCCGAATCCGACCACTTCTCTCCTTCAATCAATTCTATAATAACGGTTCCTTTCCGGGTTCTGCTTCCACTGGCATTATCACCGTTATAATTGATAATAATGCGCTTGAGGTTGATGAAATCCGAATCGTTTACAGTGGCTCCGCTGATTGGGTAAACCTTACCCAGCGAAGAATTCTCCATTACCGTTGTTATATCATCCAGCAAAGCCTCAGAGGCTGTATGCAACAAGTTTTCGTCGGATGAGAATTGCGTGAAATCAGTTCCCAGATTGGAAGGATCGCCTCCTGTGCTTTTCTTGCATGAGGTATGAATAAGCACTCCAAAAAAAAGCGTTACGATAAATACGGATGTAATTTTTTTCATATCAGGTTTAAGTCAGTATGAGGGAGTTATTATTCCCTCATCAGGATTTATAGGAATCAAATTTAAAGCAATTTTTCAATATTATTTCACACGCTTTTTCAATTTCTTCATCAGTTATGATCAGAGGCGGTGCAATGCGCATCTTTTGAGGTGCAAACAGGAACCAATCAGTAATTAATCCATCGGCAATGCAGCCGTCGATAATGGCTTTGTTGATTTCAAAATTGCTGAATTCAAGCGCCAGCATCAAGCCTTTGCCGCTGATACTTTTAATCAGGGGGTGACTGAGCCTCTTACGAAACAGGTTTTCTTTTGCCGGAATGGAGACCATCAGATTAGCAGACAATAACTCATTTAAAGCAGCCAATGCTGCAGCGCAAACAACCGGATGACCACCGAAAGTGGTGATATGCCCCAAAATCGGATCACCTGCCATTGCAGCCATCCTTTCGTTACTGCTAATAAACGCACCTATCGGCATTCCTCCTCCAAGAGCTTTGCCCAACAACAAAATATCTGGTACAAGACCATATTGCTCAAATGCGAACAAACTACCCGTACGCCCCATGCCGCACTGAATTTCATCCAGTATAAGCAAGGCACCTGTTTCATAGCATCGTTTTCGAATGGCTTCCAGGTAACCCGGATCCGGTGTTGCATATCCGCTCTCTCCACGCACAGTCTCCAATATAACACAGGCTGTTTGTGTGGTAATTTCAGAGATCGCTTCAAATTGATTGTAGGGCAAGAACCGAACACCGGGCAACAAAGGCCGGTATGCATTCTTAAAATACTCATCGCTGTTTAAACTCAAAGCACCGTGTGTACTTCCATGATAGGCCTTTTCAAATGCAATGATTTCACTTCTGCCGGTAATCCGCTTGGCCAGTTTCAAAGCCCCTTCGGTTGCTTCCGAACCCGAATTGACAAAATATACGCAATTCAGGTTCTCTGGCAGCAGTGCAGCCAACTGTCGGGCTAATCTTACCTGAGGCGATTGTACGAATTCGCCATACACCATCACATGCATATACTGATCGGCCTGATTTTTTATGGCTTCAATCACAGCTTTGTTTCCATGCCCCAGATTGCTTACGGCTATACCGGAAATAAGGTCGAGGTATGCTTTACCATGAGCATCATAGAGATAACATCCTTCAGCACGTTCAATTTCAATTAAGAGTGGAAATGCTGTTGTTTGTGCCTGATAGCGTAAAAAGAGTTGTTTTTGAGAAATATGCATCCCGTCAAATATCGCATTTAGCCTAAAATTTTAAGTAATATTGTTTCTTCAATTCTTATGTCGCGTACACCACTCCAACTCCCCGATGCCTTTCAGTTCAACATAAACATTGCTGTACGCATCACCGATATCAACTACGGCAATCATTTAGGCAACGACAAATACCTGGCTTATATGCAGGAAGCCCGTGTTTGCTTTTTTGCCCAATGGGGATATACCGAGATGGATATTGAAGGTATCTCAGTTATCATGGGCGATTCTGTTTTGGTATATAAGCAAGAGGCTTATTATGGCGATATTTTAACCTTCGAAATTGCAGCAGGAGGTTTTGGTAAGAGTAGTTTTGATCTGTTTTACCGTATTACACATAGCGAAACCGGAACCCTGATTTGTGAAGCCAAAACCGGGATGGTTTGCTACGACTATGCAACACATAAAACAAAAGAGGTACCCGAAAAATTCAGCGCCTTGTTTACATAATTCCTTGTATCTTTTAGCCTTCAAACGCATTATTCCATGATCAAACCCACAGCCAAATTCAAAAACCTGAAACGGGAACTCGAAAAGATCTTTATTTCGGATCGTAAAAAGGCCTATAACTACAAACAACTGGCTGCAATGCTCGATATCACCAGCAATGAAGGGCGCGAAGCCATAATTCGCAACCTGAAATTACTCGAAAAGGAACAGGTGATCGAAGAAATAACACCGGGGAAATTTATCGCTTTGCATATCTCTCAATTCATTGAAGGTACCATTCAGATAACGCAGCGGGGTACCGGATTTCTTATAGCTGAATCGGGAAACAAGGAAGATATATTAATTGAAAGCGATCACCTCAATACAGCCTTGAACGGTGATAAAGTAAAAGTAAATGTATTCGCGCACAAATCCGGAGGTCGTACCACCGGGGAAGTAATAGAAGTGGTTGAACGCAAGAAGTCTGAGTTTGTTGGAGTGATTCAACTAAGTGCCAGTTATGCGTTTATGGTTCCCGACGATAAACGGGTGTATACCGATATATTTATTCCATTGCAGCAACTGAATAAAGCTAAAAATGGTGACAAGGTTGTGGTACGCATAAATGAATGGAACCCGATACAAAAAAACCCCATTGGCGAAGTGCTTTCTGTTTTGGGTAAACCGGGCGATCATATGACCGAAATGCATGCCATCATTGCAGAATTTGGTTTCAGCACGAGCTTTCCTGCACAGGTAGAAAAGGATGCAGAACGGATCCCGTTTGAGATTCCTGCTGCAGAAATCAAATTGCGACGGGATTTCCGTAATGTGTTAACCTTTACCATAGATCCGGAGGATGCCAAGGATTTCGATGATGCGCTTTCCATTCAAAAACTGGATGATGGATTATGGGAAATCGGTGTTCATATTGCTGATGTTGCGCATTATGTGCCTGTTGGAAGTGCCTTGGACGAAGAGGCTTTAAAGAGGGCTACATCTGTTTATCTGGTAGATCGGACCATTCCAATGTTGCCCGAAAAACTTTCAAACGGGGTTTGTTCGCTCCGGCCCAATGAAGAAAAACTGACTTTTTCAACTGTGTTTAAAATGAACGATGCCGGAGAAGTCAAAGATACCTGGATTGGCAAAACCATTATATACAGTGACCGTCGTTACAGTTATGAAGAAGCTCAATTGTGCATCGAAACCGGCGTGGGAGATTATGCCGAAGACATTCGGACATTGAACCGGCTTGCGCTTATTCTGAAGGCTGAGCGCTTTCGCAACGGTGCTGTAAATTTCGAAACCGAAGAAGTGAAATTTAAGTTGGATGAAAACTTTAAACCTATCGGGATCTTTAAAAAGGTACGCAAAGATGCCCATAAACTCATCGAAGAATTTATGTTGCTGGCCAACCGTACAGTGGCCGGATATGCACATCATCTGGGTAAAGGCGACAAAAAGAAAACGTTTGTTTACCGCGTACATGAAGCACCCAGCGAAGAAAAACTCAAACTCTTTTCAACCTTTGCCACGCGATTCGGTTATCATATCAAAACTACCAGCGACAAAGCCATCGCACAATCGTTCAATAAACTTCTTTTGGATGTGGAAGGCAAACCCGAGCAAAATATTATTCAAAGTATGGCCGTGCGCAGTATGATGAAAGCGTACTACACTACTTCGAAAACAAGTCATTATGGATTGGGCTTCGATTTCTATACCCATTTCACTTCCCCGATTCGTCGCTACCCCGACTTAATGGTGCACCGTTTACTTTTCAATTACCTGCACAAAGGGAAATCGGCCGATGAAAGACAATATGAGGCCATGTGCAAGCAATCGTCGCAAATGGAGATTCAGGCAGCGGATGCAGAGCGGGCATCAGTTCGCTACAAGCAAGTGGAATACATCAGTAATTTTATCGGGCATCAATTCTCGGGTGTGATTTCAGGAGTAACCGAATGGGGTATGTATGTTGAGATTACAGAATACAAATGCGAAGGCATGATACGACTGAGTTCCCTAGCCGATGACTTTTATGAATTTGATGAATACAATCAATGGATCATTGGTCGAAATACCCGAAAAATTTTCCAGCTCGGAGGTCTCATCGAAGTGATCGTAAAAAACGCCGACATTTTAAAACGTCAGATTGATCTTGATTTTCCCAACAATGCGATCATTTCACGCAATAAAAAGAAGGTAGAAAAACATCAGCGAAAAGAAGAAAAACGTAAACAGGGACAATCATCAACTAAGCCCAAAAAGAAAAGAAGACGCTGACATGCATACTGCTCAAACATCGTTTAAGGGATCATGGTTCAGACAGAGTGGACATCTTGAAACGATTTTACCTGCTTTATTTCGCCGAATCCATATTCCTTACCGTCGCGAACGACTCGAGTTGCCCGATGGTGACTTTCTGGATATAGATACCCTGCGAAACAACAACAAGCGAATGGTAGTGCTTTTGCATGGCCTCGAAGGAAGCGCACAATCTGCTTATATTAAAGGAATGGCGCACTCTTTTGTTGCTCAAAAATGGGATGTGGTTGCCGTGAATTTCCGCAGTTGCAGCGGAGAAATGAACCGGTTGCTTTCTTCTTATCATAGCGGAGCCACGCAAGATCTCGACTTCGTGGTGCAATACATACATCGCCACTACGCCTATGATCATCTTGCCCTCATTGGTTTCAGTCTGGGAGGAAATGTATTGTTAAAATATTTGGGTGAACTACATCATCATCATCCGGCTAATCTGCAGGCTGCAGTTGCCATTTCAGTTCCGGTAGATTTAGGTGCTTCAGCCCTGCAATTGGCTTCATTTCAAAACAGTTTATACATGAGGCGTTTCCTCCGGAGTTTGAAACATAAAATGAAAATGAAAGCGCTGCAGTTTCCCGGACAGATAGATCTTTCCGGACTGGAATCAATCCGCGATTTTTACGCCTTTGATGATCAGTTTACCGCACCTATGCATGGTTTTCGTAATGCACAGGATTATTATGACCGTTGCAGCTCCGTCCATTTCTTGGGTGGAATTACTGTTCCTACCCTATTGCTCAATGCATTCAATGATCCTTTTTTAACACCCGAATGTTTCCCTGCTGCAAAAGCTGCATTGCAAACTGAGTATCCACAATATGGCGGACATGCCGGATTTGCTCAGAGACTCCCAAATGGCCTGTATTGGAGCGAGCAAAGAGCTTTGAATTTTATAACTAAAACAATCGGTTGATACCCAGCATTCTCAAACTGGTTTGTACAGGTTGTCCTATAGCTTTTCAATCATTCCAATCCACCTTAATTGTCATATTCTCTGTGAAATCAGACTTGCGCATTTCCTTAATTTTTTAATTTCACGACTTCGGTTATATTCGAGCCCCAAATCAGTGCACATGAGAACCTTATTCACTTTTCTATTTTTATCGCTGGCCATGGCCGGATTCGCGCAGAAAAAAAACATGAAACCCATGCTGGGGTATGATAAAATTTACCCTTACAAAGAAAGCGCCGCAGGCCGCATAGCCAAAGTGGAGAAGCTGGGTAAAATGGGGTTCATCAAAGAAGACGGCGAAGAATTGGTAGCCTGTAAATACGATAATATTTATCCCTGGGAGAAAGGCAGAGCCAAAGTAGAAATTGCCGGCAAATACGGATTCATCCGAGAAGCAGATGGTGAAGAATATATACAGGTGAAATACGATTATATCGGTCCATTTAAGAATGGTTTGGCTATAATTACCAATTTGGGACGACGCGGACTGATCAACGAAGAGGGAACCGAAGTAGTTCCACTCGACTAAACTCTTTTTGTCAAACTGCTGCTTATTGCGCATTATCAAGCGAAATCAGTACTTTTCTTGCACCCTAACGCCTGTTTAAAATCACTTTTTGATTTATTAATTTATTTTTTTTCTACCTGAGGGAAATCGTATTTTTGCCCTCTATACTTATACGTAAATCATAGTTATGACAACCCAATCGATTGTAGAGAAAGTAATGAGCAAGGCCTCCAAGGCTTATGTCAATTTAAGTGCTGCTGAACTTGTTCAACATGCCATTCTGAATGGCGAAGGAGTATTATCCGACTCCGGAGCTTTAATGGCCGACACAGGTGAATTTACGGGACGATCACCCAAAGACAAATATTCGGTTGCGGATGCAAAAACCGAGAATACTGTTTGGTGGGGAGATGTGAACCAGAAATTTGATCCTGCTAAATTCGAAACCCTTCTCCAAAAAGTATTGGATCATTACGCAGGAAAACAAATTTATGTACGCGATGCATATGCATGTGCAGATCCCCGCTACCGCTTAAATATTCGCGTAATCAACGAAACCGCTTACCACAATCTGTTCTGCCATAATCTATTCCTTCGTCCTACAACTGAAGAACTTACTAATTTTCAGGCCGAATGGTTAATTATAAATGCCCCAAGTTTTAAAGCAGATGCCAAAACAGATGGTACCCGCCAGCATAATTTCACCATGATCGATTTCACCCGCAAAATCATTTTGATTGGTGGAAGCGCATATACCGGTGAAATGAAGAAAGGGATCTTTACCGTTTTGAATTATATCCTGCCTGAAGAACGCAATACACTCTCGATGCATTGCTCGGCTAATATTGGAAAAAACGGCGATACTGCTGTATTTTTCGGTTTATCAGGAACAGGTAAAACTACCTTATCAGCCGATCCGGAACGCAAACTGATCGGCGATGACGAGCATGGTTGGGCTGAAGATTCGGTCTTCAATTTCGAAGGTGGTTGCTATGCTAAATGTGTAGACCTGACCAAAGAAAAAGAGCCTCAGATTTTTGATGCAATCCAGTTTGGATCTTTGCTGGAGAACACCCGTTTTATTCCCGGAACCACTACGGTAGATTATGCAAATATTACTGTAACCGAGAATACGCGTGCGGCATATCCAATCTACATGATTGATAATATTGCCGTACCATCGGTTGGAAAAACTCCTGAAAACATTTTCTTCCTGACTGCAGATGCATTCGGGGTATTGCCTCCGATTTCAAAACTGAATCCCGGACAAGCAATGTACAGTTTTATCAGTGGTTATACTGCTAAGGTTGCTGGTACCGAAGCCGGAGTTACCGAGCCACAGGCAACCTTCTCAGCTTGTTTCGGCAAAGCCTTTTTACCTTTACATCCGGGTAAATATGCCAAAATGCTGGGCGAAAAATTGAAATCTCATCCAAATATCAATGTTTGGCTGATCAATACCGGCTGGACCGGTGGAGCTTATGGCACAGGATCACGCATGAAATTGCCGTTGACCCGCGCCATGATTACCGCGGCATTAACTGGTGAATTAAATAAAGTGGAATATGAAGCTCATCCGGTATTTGGTTATATGATGCCGAAAACCTGCCCGAATGTGCCTTCTGAATTATTGAATCCACGAAATACCTGGGCCGATAAAACTGCATACGATGCGCAAGCCAACAAATTGGCGAATATGTTTGTAAAGAATTTCGAGCAATATGCAAGCGGCGTAGATAGCGAAATCCTTTCAGCTGCACCCAAGGCTACGCAAAATGCCTGAGGTCTGTTGAATCTAAAATAATTCCCATAATTTGCAGAGACATCCATTCCGGGTGTCTCTGTTTTTTTATACACCATGCACTCATTTTATTTTCCCGACTTGCAAGCCGAAGAATTGATCCTTGATGAAGAGGAATCAAAACACTGCATAAAAGTATTGCGGTTGCGTGAAGGGGATATTATTCAATTGATAGATGGCAAAGGGCAGGTTGCCGATGCCAGAATCGAGGATGCTCATCCAAAAAAATGCCGCTTACAAATTACTTCACGCACTTTTGTGGAGACCAAACGCAACTATAAGTTGCATATCGCTTTGGCTCCTACAAAGAATGCCGAACGATTGGAATGGTTTGTAGAGAAAGCAGTAGAATGCGGAATAGACAAAATTACCTTTATTGAAACACAACACGGTGAACGGGGCCGGGTGAATATGGAACGTTGCCATAAAATTGCCGTAAGTGCCATGAAACAAAGCCATCAGTCCTGGTTACCGGTTTTGCAATCACCCCTCCCCTTGATGGATTGGATCAGGGAGGCAAAAGGTACGCGTTTGATGGCTGCATGTGTTGCGGAGGCCAATACTGATATTACCCGTTTTCTGCTTCCTTCCACAGATGCATTTTATAGCATTGCCATTGGCCCGGAAGGCGATTTTAATTCCGAAGAAATTATATCCGCACAGCAAGCAGGATTTAAACTGGTTACCTTAGGCTCCAGCATTCTGCGTGCCGAAACAGCAGCATTGTATGCCTGCATGGCTACAAAAGCATTGCATGCAAAATAAATCAATACGCAGAGTTACACCTGCGGATTCATAAAATTAATCATCCAGCGAATTCCAAAGCGATCGAGACAACATCCCCAATACCCCCAGAACTGTTGGCTCATTGGAGCACAATCGGTGGCTCCTTCAGCAAGCAACTGGTATAACCGATCGGCTTCTTCTTTGCTGTCGGTTTCAAGATTGATAGTTGTATTGTTGCCAACCACCACTTTGTGTCCCATGCTTTCGAGCATATCGGTTCCCATGATTTCGATCCCACCCAGGATGGGTAAAGCTACATGCATTACTTTATCCAGTTCATCCGTCGGAAGCTTAGGTCCTTCGGCTTGTTGAGGCAAATCGCGGTGATACAAAAATGGAGCCGAGAAATCGGTATGGAAAACAGTCTTATAAAACTGAAAGGCCTCTTCGGTTTGACCTTGAAAATTGAGGTAGATTGAAACTTTTGACATTTTTGAATAGTATTTATGAGGTATGTAGAATCTTAACTCAATAGGTTCCGGCAATTATAAATCTGTATCTGTTTCCTTGCTCATGGTAAAGCCTAATCTTTTTTGTGTGGGCATTCCCGAGCTATAACTCATGGCTATTTTTTGTTCCAGCGTGATATAATTGATGGCATCCAATGGGGGAACCTGCAAATCGAAATTGAGGCAGAATAACATCACTTCTTCCAGAATGCTCCGGATATATTCCTTGTTGATGATAAGTTTGTCGAAGTCGCTGTACATAAAAGGAAGCGGCCTCTTCCCTTCTACAAAAAAATGTTTGTCCTTGTTTATAAAAATACGGCTAACCAGATAGCCTGCATCTTGTTCCCTGTTGTATTTGAGGGTATCGTATAAAAAATTATAAATCTGAATCATTCCGCAGAAACCACGCAGATCGTCCTCCTTCACATACACCGATTTGCTGGTGAAATGATTCTCGTCAAAATTAAAAATATTGGTATGCATCATCACCACGATCGTATCGCCCGAGAAACGCAAGTGCGCCTCAAAATCACCCTTATCGTAATATTTTATCTGAACCGTTGGTGCTTCTTCTGTTAAACAGGGTGTAATATCTGTTTGCAATTCCTGCATCACTTCCTTAAAAGACGTTAATACTTCGCTGGTTATTTTATACACCAATTGTTTTGTAGCTGATTTCTTGCACAACAATTCGTTGATCAGACCTGTTTTGGATTCCATGGCAGATGGATTAATAAGCTAAGGTAAGAAATAGTAAACTTATTATTTACTCCATTCAGGCATTAGTAGTTAAATTGTGAATAGAGTCAAACAATAAGTCTCCTGACGATTGAATATTCCTGGTACATTCTTAAAAAACACGTAAGACCAGATCCCTAAACTACTACTCCATCAATATGCTCTCGCAAAAAGCACACGCTGAGTACTGGGTTTACCGGTGAGAATGCATTTACCCTGTTCTGCCGGGTTGTTCAAAGGAATACAACGGATGGTGGCTTTGGTTTGTTCTTTTATTTTCAATTCAGTTTCGGTTGTACCATCCCAATGCGCAGAAACAAAACCGGGTTTATTTTCGAGTGTATGCATAAACTCATCCCAGGTATTTACGGCAGTAATATTCTGATCGCGGAAATCGAGTGCTTTCTGGTAAATGTTCTGTTGAATCTGTGCCAGCAAATGCTCCATTTTATGATCCAGATCGATGTGACTCATCACCTGCTTTTCTTTCGTATCGCGGCGGGCCACTTCTACTGTTTCGTTCTGAATGTCGCGCGGACCGATGGCGATACGAACAGGAACACCACGCAGCTCGTGTTCAGCAAATTTAAATCCGGGTGAAAGATTATCGCGATCGTCGAGCTTCACCGATATGCCCCGTTTTTTTAAGATATCACGGATTTCACCGGCTTTACCCAAAACCAATGCAATATCTTCTGCTTTTTTACCCGTAATGGGAACAATCACAACCTGAATAGGAGCAAGATTAGGAGGTAAAACCAAACCATCGTCGTCGCTATGACTCATAATGAGAGCACCCATCAAACGGGTTGAAACACCCCAACTGGTGGCCCAAACATATTCCTGTTTGTTTTCGCGGTTTACATACTTTACCTCAAAAGCCTTCGCAAAATTCTGGCCCAGAAAATGCGAGGTACCCATTTGCAATGCTTTACCATCCTGCATCAATCCTTCAATGCAGTAGGTTTCCAGTGCACCTGCAAAACGCTCGTTCTCGGTCTTCACACCTTTGATAACCGGAACGGCCATTATTTTCTCTGCAAAATCAGCATAGATATCCAGCATTTGTTTTGTTTCAATGATGGCTTCATCGCTTGTTGCATGTGCTGTGTGTCCTTCCTGCCACAAGAATTCTGTTGTGCGTAAAAATAAACGGGTGCGCATTTCCCAGCGTACCACATTCGCCCATTGATTAATCAGCAACGGTAAATCGCGATAGGATTTAATCCAGTCGCGGTAGGTATTCCAGATAATGGTTTCGGATGTTGGCCTTACAATTAATTCTTCTTCGAGTTTAGCGTCTTCGTCTACTACTATTTCTCCGTTCTCACCGGTTTTTAAGCGATAATGAGTAACAACTGCGCATTCTTTGGCGAAACCGTCGACATGGCTGGCTTCCTTGCTGAAAAAAGATTTAGGAATAAAGAGCGGGAAATAAGCGTTTTGATGACCGGTTTCCTTAAATCGTTTATCCAGTTCCTGTTGCATTTTCTCCCAAATTGCATATCCGTATGGTTTAATAACCATACAGCCTTTTACGTCGGAATGATCGGCCAGGTCTGCACTTCGTACCAGGTTGTTGTACCAGGCAGAATAATCCTCGGCACGTGTAATCTTCTTTACTTCCATGTTTTTATTTTCCTAAAAAATAGGGGACAAAATTAAGCGTTTACCCTCGCTGGTCAAGCTAAATTCACTGTACTTATGTTATGTGCAGGGTTTGCGGTAATTTTGTTGTCCAAACTCATTCTATTGTCAACAACATATTCCAGCGGTATTGTATTATCTGGCGGAGGAGCCAGAGGTTTCGCGCATATCGGTGTGCTCAAAGCGCTGAATGAGAAGGGTATTTTCCCTGAAATCATCTCTGCCGTCAGCGCCGGATCGATCATTGGGGCACTCTATGCGGATAAAAAGCACCCGGATCAAATTTTCGAAATCTTGTCGCAACTGGATCTTTTCCGCATGTTGAGCTTAAACCGTCCGCGTTTTGGTATGTTAAGGGCAAAGGGTATTTATCAGGTCTTACAAAAACATCTGAGCGTATCAAATCTGGAAGAACTTTCAATTCCGCTGATCATCTCTGCCACCAATTTCACAAAAGCGCAAACAGAATATTTTAACCGCGGTAATATTATTGATGCGGTTATGGCATCATCTGCCATTCCGTTGGTTATCAAACCTCATATCTCCAACGGACAAATGTATGTCGACGGAGGATTGATGAATAACCTCCCTGTTGAACCCTTGGTGGATCATTGTGCCCGGGTGATTGGTGTGAATGTAAACCCCATTCAGGATGAAAATAATTTCCACTCTTACCGCAACTTTGCTGATCGGGTTCTTCATCTCGCCATTCGAGCAAATGTTAAAAACAATATTGGTCGTTGCCAACTTTATCTTGAGCCTCCCGGTTTAATGAACTACAACCTTTTCCGCATTTCATCGGCGCACGAAATTTTTCAAATTGGGTACGAATACACCTTAAAGATGCTCGATAAACATGAATCTTGAGACAAGATCTACAAATCGAATTCTGAAATGCAATTGCTTGAATGTTACATTGCAAGTGAAAGCTCAACACAATTAAATCGCATTTCTGAAATGGGTGGATTAGCTGCGCTGATCCGCTGTGAAGCGTGAAGTCACAATGTTAAAAAATGCCAACTAACGTTGGCATACTTTTTTTATAGCCAGATTTCTGCATTCAAGCAAGCTTGACTTTGGTAACGGATTAGCTGCGCTGATCCGCTGTGAAGCGTGAAGTCACAATGATAAAAAAAATGCCAACTTGGGTTGGCATACTTTTTTTATGGCCAAATTTCTGCATTCAAGCAAGCTTGACTTTGGTAACGGATTAGCTGCGCTGATCCGCTGTGAAGCGTGAAGTCATAATGATAAAAAAAATGCCAACTTGGGTTGGCATACTTTTTTTATGGCCAGATTTCTGCATTCAAGCAAGCTTGATGCAGAAATCTGGCCATAAAAAAAGCCCCGTTCCCAGGGCTTTTTATCATTTATTGAGGTACCGAGCGGATTCAAACCGCTGTACAAGGTTTTGCAGACCTCTGCCTAGTCTCTCGGCCACGGTACCAATGCAGCAAATATAGGTTTTTTCCTGACTTACTCTAAATTCGAAGAATAATTAAGCCCCTTTTCTCATGAAAAATTCACTCCTTTATTTTTGTCTTTTGTTCTTGATTTCCTGCGGACAAACACCTCAGCAACCTGCAACAGAAGCCATTTCTGCGAATGCAACCTATTACGGTGAAAAGATAACAGCAGACAGCGTTATTCAGATTGATGAACTCGCTCAGCTGATGGGTGATCAAACTGAAATCGCCATTAAACTCAAAGGGCCCGTAGAAAAGATTTGTCAGAAAAAAGGATGTTGGATGGACCTGCGAAAAGAAGATGGTAGTACCATGCGGGTAACGTTTAAAGATTATGGATTTTTTATGCCGAAAGACGGTGCCGGGAAAACCGCCATTGTACGTGGTATTGCAAAAATTGAAGAAACCTCTGTAGCTGATTTGCAGGAATACGCCCGCGATGCAGGCAAAAGCGAAGCCGAAGTAAATGCAATTACAACACCAGAAAAGGAACTGGTTTTTGAAGCAGATGGCGTTATTCTTCAGTAAAACTGCACTTGCTTCTTGTATGCCGCTTCTTCTGATGGCAGGATGGGCATGCAATACAAGCGAAAAAAAAGCTGCAAAAATTGCTCAGGCATCCAGGGATTCAGCCGAAGCCTGTACCCCTATCAAAGATCCGAATAACCCGAAACCCATGGCGCTTATGATGCGTCAGATGGCAACGAATGCGGATAGTATCCGTGCGGGAATTTTGATGGGTATAATTCCTGATTCATTGAAGTATCCGTTCCTGCGATTTTATCTGGTTGAACCAACGGATCCCGGTGTTTTAGAACCTCAGTTTTTCGAAAACGCACGCTTGTATCAGCAAGCTTACAGGTCATTGATGAATACCGACAAGGCTGAGATGATCAATGCTTATAATGCAACTATTGCGGCCTGTATTAACTGCCATCAACGGTATTGCAGCGGACCGCTGAAACGCATCAACAAACTTCCGATTACCGGATTACCTTAGCGAAGTTAGCTGGTTCTTCCGGCTAAAAGGTACATTACCGCCATACGCGTTGCTACCCCGTTTTCTACCTGATCCAGAATGATGGAGTGGCGAGAATCTGCTACATCACTGGTAATTTCTACTCCACGGTTGATGGGTCCCGGGTGCATGATCACCAATTCTTTATTCAGTGAATCGAGGCGTTCGCGGTTTAGTCCATACAACATGGTGTACTCGCGCAATGATGGAAAATATTTGATATCCTGCCGTTCAAGTTGAATGCGCAACATATTCGCCACATCACACCAGGCAAGCGCTTTCATGAGGTCGGTTTCTACCTTCACGCCCAGACTCGCGATATGTTTTGGAATCAGCGTGGTTGGTCCGCAAACCATAACCTCGGCACCCAGTTTTTTGAGACAGAAAATGTTGGATATGGCAACGCGCGAGTGCAGAATATCTCCCACAATAACTACTTTCTTTCCTTTCACCTGTCCGAGTTTTTCGCGGATCGAGTAAGCATCAAGCAATGCCTGCGTCGGGTGTTCGTGCGTGCCATCCCCGGCATTGATGATCTGCGCATCAATATGTTTGGCCAAAAAGATACAGGCTCCCGGAGCAGGATGCCGCATCACCACCATATCCACCTTCATGCTGAGAATATTTTTAACCGTATCAACCAGTGTTTCTCCTTTGGATACCGACGAAGAAGAGGCAGAGAAATTAATCACATCGGCGCTAAGACGTTTTTGCGCCAGTTCGAAAGAAATACGCGTACGGGTTGAGTTTTCGAAGAAAATATTGGCAATCGTAACATCGCGTAGGGAAGGAACTTTTTTGATAGGCCGGTTGATGATGGCCTTGAAATTGTCGGAGGTTTCAAATACCAGTTCTATGTCTTCTCTGGTGAGGTCTTTGATTCCGAGCAGGTGTTTCTGACTGAATTTCTTAATCATGAATTTTTCCTTCTCTATTGGTTATCGGTTATGATATGCACCAAATCCTGTTTGGCATTTTCTTTCCACTGTACTTTTACTTTGTCGTTGGAACGGGTATCCACAGCAATTCCCGTATAATCGGGTTGAATAGGTAAATGCCGGCTGAACCGGCGATCTACCAAAACAAGCAATTCTACACGTGTTGGTCTTCCGAAATCTGTCAACGCATCGAGTGCCGACCGAATGGTTCTGCCGGTATACAGCACATCATCCACAATCACTATTTCTTTATCCTGAACGGTAAAATCAATGCGCATTTCATTGGGAACAATTTGTTCGTTGCCTCTGCGAAAATCGTCGCGGTAGAAAGCTACATCCAATTCACCGTATTGTACAGGCTCACCTCCCAATATTTCCGTGATGCGTTGATGAATGCGGCGGGACAGAAAAATTCCCCGGGGTTGTAAACCGATTAATGCCGTATTGCTGAAATCCCCATGATTCTCGATCAGCTCATAGCAGAGCCGGTCAATGATAATCTGAAGTTGTTTTTTTTCGAGGATAATTCTTCCGCTCATGCGCTTGTTGACAATTGGATAATATAATCAAATTCTAATGGTTTCACGACCGATACGGAAAGCCGCGACAATCGTATCAATTCAATCTGGCCGAGGTTCTTGTCTGCCTTTACCTGAGCAAGGGTTACCGACTTCTTTAATTTCTTCACCGGTTTGAGTTCAACTGCACTCCAGTCACCCACTTTAGCCGTTGGATCCGGAAAATGTGTTTTTGAAACTTTGGCGATCCCCACAATTTCTTTCCCTTCATTGCTGTGGTACCACAATACCAGATCCCCTTTTTCCATTGCACGCAGATTATTCCGTGCCGCATAATTACGCACACCATCCCAAACAACATGTCCGTCCTTTACAAACTGACTCCAGCTGTAAACTTCAGGTTCCGACTTAACCAACCAGTATTTCATCATTCAAACATACAGAATTCGGCAAAAAAAAATCCCAGTCGGTTGACCGGGATTTTTTCGATATGGATAATGTGCAATTATTCACCTTTTTCCATTTTATCTTTCAGAGCAGAAAGTGCATCAATGTCTCCAAAGGTTGATTTCTCATTGGATTCGTTGATTTTCTTGGTGGCTTTAGAAACTTTTTCACGGTCTCCTTCTTTGCGTTTCACTTCTTCTACTTTCTTTTCTTCAGCATCAGCTCTCCATACCGAAGTATGAGAAACCACGATGCGTTTGTTTTCTTTATTGAACTCAGTCACTTTGAATTGAGCCAGTTCGTCTTCCTTAACGGTTTTCTTATCCTCTTTCTGCAATTGCTTGATCGGAGCATAACCTTCAACACCATACGGAAGAGCGATAATAGCACTCTTATCTTCCACCTTCAGTACAGTACCATCATGGATGGAACCAACAGTAAAGATGGTTTCAAAAGTATCCCAAGGATTTTCGTCGAGTTGTTTATGTCCTAAGCTCAGGCGGCGGTTTTCCAGATCTACTTCCAGTACTACCACTTCCATTTCCTGATCTTTCTTCACAAATTCAGCCGGATGCTTAATTTTCTTGGTCCAGCTCAGATCTGAAACGTGCACCAGTCCATCCACACCTTCTTCGAGTTCAACGAATAATCCATAGTTGGTCAGGTTACGTACAATGCCTTTGTGCTTGGATCCAACCGGATATTTCTCCATGATATTAACCCATGGATCTGCTTTCAGTTGTTTAATTCCAAGCGACATTTTACGTTCATCTTTATCCAACGTCAGTATCACCGCTTCGATTTCGTCGCCCAACTTCATAAAATCTGAAGGGTTACGCAGGTGTTGCGACCAGCTCATTTCTGAAACGTGGATCAAACCTTCTACACCCGCTGCGATTTCGAGGAATGCACCATAATCAGCGATATTCACGATCTTACCTTTTACTTTAGCTCCAATTTCCAGGTTAGCTGTTAAACTATCCCATGGATGTGAAGAAAGTTGTTTTAAGCCCAGTGAAATACGTTTCTTTTCGTCGTCGAAATCCAATACAACCACATTGATTTTCTGATCCATCTTCAACACCTCTTCCGGATGATTGATGCGGCCCCATGAAATATCTGTGATATGTAACAAACCGTCTACACCACCCAAATCGATGAATACACCGAATGAGGTCATGTTTTTAACAGTACCTTCCAGTACTTGTCCTTTTTCCAGTTTGGAAAGGATGTCGGATTTTTGAGCTTCTATATCTTCTTCGATCAGCACTTTATGTGAGATTACCACGTTTTTGAAAACCTGGTTCACTTTTACCACCTTAAATGGCATGGTCTGACCAACATAAATATCATAATCCTTAATCGGCTTGGTATCGATCTGAGATCCGGGAAGGAATGTATCCAGTCCCATTACATCTACCACCAATCCGCCTTTTGTACGCGATTTAACAAATCCATGCACGATTTCATCATTCTCGTTTGCCTTCATGATGTTTTCCCAAGCCCGTTCGCTAACGGCTTTTTTGCGCGACAGGATCAGCTGACCCAATGCGTCTTCTTTTGTTTCGAGTAATACTTCTACCACATCCCCAACTTTTAATTCGGGCATGTCGCGAAACTCGGTGCGGGCGATCAAACCATCGGATTTAAATCCAATGTTCAGAACCACCTCTTTTTCGGTAAATCCTACTACGGTACCTTTTACAATCTCACGTTCGGTAATGGAACTGAGTGTGTTCTCGTACAACCCTTCGAGCCGGGCCTGCTCATCTTTTGAATACTTGCTGAAGCCTTCTTTGTCCATGCTCCAATCGAAGTCAGCTGCAGGTGCTGTTTGTGTGTTTTGATTTTCTTGTGTCAAGTTTTAAGTTCTCCTTTCGCTTAAAAAAGCGTGCAAACATAGGACAGGAAGTATAGAATTCCAAGGGATGGGTCAGGTTTTTTGCTTAAAATCAATGTTTTGTCCCAATTTGGGCAGATTGATAGCTAAACTTCCCGTTTTGCCACCAGATTTCACCTTCCTCCAGCCAGGGAAGGGATTCCAATTTCAGGTAATAATCTTTTTCAAACGCTGTAGGATACGTATAAGTCTTCTTATAAACTTTAAAATGCAAACTGTCGAGCGGTGTTTTTTGCTTTAACGCCCAAAATCGGGTGAGTTTCTTTAAGCCAATAGAATCAGCAGGCTGTGTTCCAAAAGCAATAAGCTGGAAGGTGGTTTTCGCCCAAACCAGGTTCATGTTGAGATCAGAACCCACATATCCCCTTTCCGACATCATGGGCATCCAGTATTCGTTTCCTTTATCATCGAAGCGGGTTAATGCATAAGTCGTTTTTAATCCTTTGCTGTCGTGATCCAGAAAAAGCCCCCTGCCATTGATGCCCAAAAAAATCCTGACCAACATGCCGGGTTTGGTGCTGATGTCAAAATTTCCATGCATATCATGTGCCTTCCTGTTGTCTTCATTAAAAACCCGATGCTTTATACGGTGATACACATGGTAGGTTGAAACCCCCAATTGCATGGTCAGGCAAAAAAGCGTAAAGTATACCAGCAAAGTTTTATGAAAAGCATAATTCAATAATCCATTGCCTGATTGAACCCATGCACCTGAGAAATAAAGCCGGAAAACGGATCTCAGGATCAACCGAACAGGTTTTAATTGTATAATAAATAAGAGTGGACGATAAAGCCAATAGGCATGCAAAGCATTACACGTGGTATTAAAGGAGGATTCTTGAGCCCGGCCATCTATCCATTTAACTGCGTATCGTTCGCGAAAATCGAATGCCAGCATTAAGCGCGCCAGGCGAATCGAACCTATATCCGATCGGCTATAAATCAGCTCCGATTGCACCCTGCTTTTCAATCGTTTGGATATGGCATTCCAGAACTGATCGTTCAGAAACAGGAGATAAAATGCAAGCGGACCGGTGCAAATCAAGGGGAATGGAAAGAAAACTGCAATGCCCAGATGAAATAAAATTCCGGGTACAATGATCCAACCATGATACCGTGGCTTGAACAATAAAAACAGAAATACCAGTTCCCAAATTATGACCAGGTAATTTACAACCATCATCAATCCTTCCTGATTGATGATCAGATTGGGTAATGCATTCCATTTATTGTGTGGAATATTGAGCGGGATCCAAAGGCCCAAACCCTTTAGCCACATAGGTGAAACCAATTTTGTAAATGCCGATGCCGTATACATCAAACCCAGCGACAGGAACAGAAAAAGGATATAATTGAGTTGCTGGGTTTGAGGTTTTCGGGGAATAATATTGGTTAATTTATCGATCAGCGCATCGCATGAAAAGCTACGCGAAACGGGCATAAAAATGCATAATAAGCTACCGATGCGCAACAAATCATCGTTAAACGAACCAACGCTTGCATTGATAAAAAGAATGGTGGCCAATACCACAAACACATAATTGAGAATGGCCGCAATGCGGGTATAGAAGCCAACCAGCAGCATTCCTACAGCAATCGTCCATAATACAATGAAAAGTTTAGCCGGAAAAGAATTCCGACCGATATCGGGTACGGAGTCAAAAACCAATGGATGCAACTGATAAAAATTGGCTATGATAATCAGAATATGTATACTGAAGAAAATACGGAACGCACTGAAAGTATGCGTTGAAACCGGTTTATTAAACCGGGTTATGAACTGAAAAAACCGGTCAGTCAGATCCATGAAAATGCTGGTTGATTTTAAATGCTGCAATCAAAAACAAAACGATAATGGGAGAATGAAAATAACGGTTAACCTTCGGAAGGATATGTTTCATAACTACCAGATTGTTGCTCAATACCATTGTATATTCCAATAAAAACAATCCGCCTGTTATCAAAAGAGCCATCATTGCCAGTTCAGGATTAAATAAAAGGCGAATGATCAGATAGGGAAATGCAACGAATAACAAACTGTAACCAACAGCAGTAAGCCAGAAAAATGCATGGTTGGTCCATAACTGAAAAATAGATTCGCTGTGCGTACCCGGCTGTATAAAAGCCGCGGAAGGTGTGTTGAGATAATCGGGGGTAAAATCATCCTTCAGTAAGCTGATGCCTGCAAAAAGTAATACAGCTGTAAAGGCGATGAGTTTATTGCGTTGCATGTTTACGGGGAACTACTTTGCTGTAGTGGTTGGTCCACAACATCCAGAAAGCGAATATAATCCCGTACACAAAGAAAATAAAAATATATCGGTGAAAAAGGTCGTAATACGCGTATTTGTTGATCGACATCAGGGTTAGACAGTAATTACGAAAAATATTGGCTCCGTGAATTACTATTAAACCTCCAAGGATGAATGGAATTTTAATTTTCCATTTACCCGGATAGCAGGCTACAAACAGTGCAAACAAAACAAGCAATTCGAGTCCGTTGCACGATGCACCAACCCGAACAACAGGAAATACCTGAGACGTAATAAATACATAGGTTTCGCCGGGTTTTAATGCTATGGTATAGTAAGCATCGTATCCTGTAAGCTTCAACAGGTTTACCATTCCAATGGTAACCTGCTCGGTTATCAGGTGATCAAATTGACCAATAGGCTTCAAATAAAACTCATAAACAACAAACCAAACCGAATATGAAATCAGAATCCAGGCTAAGAACAGAATGAGCTTTTTCTTTTGTTTCATGAAGGCAACACGGTTATTAGATTCCGGATGATTTCGATTTATGGTATAGTTTTTTGATACCATAACCCACACCAAGCGCTATCAAAACTGAAAGACCACCATCTACCGGTGTATCTTCAACCACAGGAAACAGGTCAAGATTTGGTTGAGCCATTACACCTGTAATTGCGATTAATAAGAATACCAGTATTGAGAATGCCTTCTTCATTGTGTTGATTTGTGGAGCAAAAATAAGATCATACGCCAATATATAATTACATCTTATTTAAACTGTGGTATAGACAAGACTATTATCGAAATACGCCTACGAATGGCGAAAACCCTTTAAAAACTCAAAAATATGCATACGCTTCTTGTTTTCTAACTGAATATCAAGTACTTCTATCCATTCGTTTTTGCATCGAAACAACAATTTGTCAGGTTTTATGACTTTATGCGATCCGGGATTTGCAATTTCCATACACGCTGTATGTAGTTTTGCTTTAAAAATTTTAAGAATTTTTTGATCCAAAATTGTGAATGCTCCCGGAAATGGAGCCAACCCGCGAATAAGGTTCAGGATAGATTCCGCATCCTGATTCCAATCGATTTTACAATCATTTTTATACAATTTCGGGGCATGCTTCAATACCGGAGAAACCGGTTGCGGAATTGGCGCATAATTACCAGACTCAACCAAACGTAATGATTTCACAACCAACTTAGCACCTATCTGGCTTAACTTATCATGCAAATCTCCAGCATTCATTTCGCTGCTAACCGGGCAACGTTCCTGCAATAACATATCACCTGTATCGATGGCATGTTTCAGAAAAAAGGTGGTAACCCCTGTTTCTTTTTCTCCACGGATAATGGCCCAATTGATGGGTGCAGCACCTCTGTAGTCCGGTAATAGAGACGCATGCAGGTTCATGGTTCCCAGGCGGGGCATATTCCAAACCAATTCGGGTAACATGCGAAATGCAATGACTACCTGAATATCGGCACGGTAACTTTTTAGCTCTTCAAGAAACAATGGATCCTTTAGTTTGACAGGTTGCAAAACAGGAATTCCATGTTTTACCGCTGCAACTTTAACCGGCGAAGGTCTTACTTGCATTCCCCTGCCGGCGGGTTTATCGGGCGCAGTTACCACAGCCACAACCTGCATCCCCTGTTGCACCAATTCTTCCAGAGAAGTAACGGCAAAATCCGGCGTTCCAAAAAATACAATCCTGAGCGATTCCGACATACCTGCGAAAATAATCTTTCAGTCCGCATTCTTTCGTTGAATTCAAAATTGGTGTTGCCTTATCGCCAATTGAAACGTATCTTTGGGTAAGTCGAAAAACGGGATGGAAGAAATCAAAAAAAACATGTTCTCTGAACTTGCACGTCAGGCATCTCTTCAGCCCAAAGAAGCCTTAATGGAAACCCATAAACCCTCAAATACTTTGTTTATTGGCGTTCCCAGAGAAACCACCTTACAGGAATACCGTACTCCACTTACCCCATCATCAGTCAATCTCTTAATCAACCGCGGAAACGAAGTTTGGATAGAAACCAATACCGGTAAGAATGCCAAATTCTCAGATAAGGATTATAGTGAAGCCGGCGCAAAAATCTGCTATTCGACCGAAGAGGTCTACAAAGCTGACGTCATCGTAAAAGTTGAACCTCCAACTCCGGAAGAAATTCAATTGTTGCGCAGCAACCAGTTGTTGGTTTCTGCCGTACAATTGTTTAACCGATCCGATAAATATATCCGATCACTGATGGAGAAAAAAATTACGGCGATTGCTTTTGAATACCTCAAATCTCCGGATGGAATATATCCGATCGTACGCAGTATCAGCGAAATTGCGGGTACCACTGCTATTTCCATTGCCTCGGAATACCTCAGCTCCAACAATGGTGGCAAAGGTGAAATGCTGGGAGGCATTACCGGAATTCCGCCTACAGAAATCGTTATCATTGGTGCCGGAACCATTGGCGAATACGCTGCCCGAGCAGCATTGGGCGTAGGAGCTCATGTAAAAGTATTCGACCCGTCACTGGAGAAATTGCGCGGATTGCAAAACAATCTGGGAGTCAAAATATTTACTTCCCTGATTCATCCGAAAATTCTGCAAAAAGCTTTGGTTACAGCAGATGTTGCCATCGGTTGTTTGTGGAGCGAAGACGGCAGAAGTCAAACCGTGGTGCAGGAAGAAATGGTTACAAAAATGAAGCCCTATTCCGTGATAATTGATATTTGTATCGATCAGGGCGGCTGTTTTGAAACTTCAGAAGTTACAACACACGAGAATCCCGTGTTTTCCAAATACGATGTGATTCATTATGCTGTACCCAATATTACTTCACGGGTAAGTCGTACCGCGAGTTATGCTTTAAGCAATATACTGACACCTATTTTACTGGATCTGGCCGATTGTGGTGGTATAACCGATTATTTGTGGACCCATCCTTCAGCTCGTAGCGGAATCTATATTTACAAAGGAAACCTGACCAATAAACATATTGGTAACCGGATGAATATTTATCATAAAGATATTGACCTGCTGATAGCAGCGCACGCTTAAACGTAATACGGATATTCCGATTTCAGGTTGTTGAGCGAAATGATAAAGGTTGTTCCTTTACCTACTTCCGTTTTTACTTCAACTGTTCCGTGATGGATGTCGATTATGCGTTTCACTAACGCCAGACCCAATCCATGCCCGTATACATCGCGCACTTCATTGGAGCGGTAAAACGGGTTGAAAATATTGGCCAGGTCAGCCTCGTTGATGCCCATGCCATTATCGGAAACGCTGGTGATGATATGGTAAGGAGCATACCGGATATTGACAGCCACAGAGTGATCAGGTGAGAATTTGCACCCATTGTCCATCAGATTCATGAATACCGATTGCAACAAAGGATAATCACCCACAATCATGCCTTCTTCCTGATCTGCCGGAAAATCCTTCACATATAAACTGATGCGGTAATCGGGTTTTGATTGCAAAATGGTAGTTCTTGCATCAGCTATAATATCGAGCAACGGATGCAATTCGCTACGTGCCTGGAGATGTTTGGTAGTAGCCTTGATTAATTCAGAAAGCGATTCCTGTAATTTAATCATGCGGTTGATTTCTTCCTGAACGGATTTGATCAATTGCAGGTAATCTTCTTTGCTGCGATCCTGCATGAGTGCCACCTCAATCTGACCTTTCATGGCCGTGAGGGGCGTTCGGTATTCGTGCGATGCATTGGCTACCAGACTTTTTTCCATCATGAAAGAATTCTCAATCCGGCCCAGCATCTGATTAAACGTATTAACCAGCTGATCGATTTCATCCCGGGTATTTCGATTTCGAACCCGTTTGTGCAAATTGGTTGCAGTAATTTCATCCACTTCGCGCATAACCTCCTGCATGGGACGCAGCGAAACATTGGCAAACCACCATCCTGCAAATCCTGAAATCAACAGGCTGCCGGAAAGAATGCTCAGAATAAGCTGGTATAAAATATCCAGTTTTTTAAATCCCCAACCATCGTAACCCGACGCCAGTACAATATATTCTCCTGTTTTATGCCTTACTTCAATTCCGATGTATTGTGTATCGTTCGACATGCGTTCATAATCGCGCAGACGCCTGACCAGGTTGATGGTCTTCTCGGGAATTTCAAAAGGAATGCCTATGCAATCGGTACGTTCGTTTCGTATATTATAAATGCAACAGGATTGCTCTACCGATTCGTTGAATGAATATTCCTTATTGGGAAAATAAGGATTGCCCGGAACATGTTCCTTATCCAGGATAAGCTTAGCATTGAAATACGCTTTTTCCTTCAAACGGGAAAAATAATTTGACTCGCGGTAAATGGCATAGAACTGGTAAACCGTGACCGAGAAAATGATCAGGATAATAGTTACAATGATGGTAAAAATAACGGCCAGCCGAATCCGTATATTCATGGTGTTTTCCTGATTTGCTCAGGCTTAATTGGAAATTTTCAGTACATATCCCATTCCGATTACTGTATGCAGCAACTTGGGTTCAAAATCTTTATCAATCTTTTTACGCAGAAAATTTACATATACATCGATCACATTCGTTCCTGTGTCGAAATGTATATCCCAAACCTTTTCCGAAATTTCAGCGCGTGAAATAACCCTTTTCTGATTGCGCAGGAAAAATTCGAGTAACCCAAATTCCTTTGCTGTAAGATCGATACGCTTTCCCGAGCGCTTCACTACCTTCTCTTCAATATTCATTTCCAGATCGGCAATCGACAAGATTCCTGAGGCAGCAGGCGCAATACTGCCGCGTTTGGTAATAGCTTTGAGCCGCGCGGTCAATTCTTTAAACTCAAACGGTTTCGATAAATAGTCGTCGGCTCCTGCTTCAAATCCCAATACTTTATCGTCGGTGGTGTCGAGTGCAGTCAACATCAATATAGGTGTTCGGATTCCCTGACTCCTTAATTTCTTGCACAGATCAATCCCGTTGATATACGGCAACATTAAGTCCAGTACAATTGCATCGTATTGATTTTCAGTAGCCAGTTTCTGACCTGAGAATCCATCACTCGCCAGGGTGACCAAACTGGATTGTTCTTCCAGACCTTGTTTTATAAAAGCTGCAACCTTTGGTTCGTCCTCTATTACCAATATCTTCATAAATAGTTGTATGTGAGAATCGGGAAATTAGTAAAAAAAGCGGAATAGCCAAGTTGACTTAACCCCCTGCTTTTTTTGCACGGTACTTTTTGTCGAGTAAAAACTTCAGTATTTTATCGCGGTGATCGCCTTGTATGAGAATCTCGAAATCTTTAGCCGAACCACCTCCACCGCAAAGCTTTTTGAGTGCAGATGCCAGTTCTTCCATATCCTCCCGTCGCCCTTTAAATCCGGCTATCCGCGACACAAGCTTCCCTCCACCTTTACGATCCAGAAAAATACGCAGGTCCTGTTGCTGGTTTTGCAGCGTTTCTGTTTCACTCACCGGTCTGGAATAATCAAATCCATCTGCTGTTGAATACACGATTCCTTCCCTGTTTTTATTTTTATTGCTCATGATCAAGGTACCAATACCCGAATGCTTTTCGGATTCATGCGAATATAAAAATCCCTTTCTATTTCTTTGGATTCGCCGTCGAGGTTCAGGATTCCGTTCTTTTCCCTGCGAATATGAATTTCGCTGCCTTCCAGGGTTACAACATGTTTCGATAAATTCAATTTTTTTCCAAATAAACGTAAGCCTATACCCGGCATAGCCAGAGGACTAAAGGGTTTCAGGATGCTGATGCTGAATTTACCATCCGTTAAATCGGCTTCCGGTGCAATGAATGCATTGTTACCGTATTGCGATCCGTTTGCAATACAAAATACAAAACCTTCCATGCGATATAATTTTCCGTCGATTGTGAGTTCAATTTCTTCTGTTTTGAACCGTGCAAATTCGTTGAGTGTAATGCGGGCGTACGACCAGAATCCGCGTCGTGGGGCACGGGCAAACATCCAGCTTACATGTGCATCAAATCCAATTCCGGCAAGATTGATAAAAAAATGGTCCCCGGCTTTTCCGGAATCTATATTCATGGTTTTACCCTGATTCAAAATTTGTATGGCCCTTTCAGGGTTTCGTGGAATATTCAGGTGACGTGCTAATCCATCGCCTGAACCCATAGGCATCAAACCAAGCAGGGTATTTGTTCCAGCCAAAACACCCGCTACCTGACTAATAGTTCCATCGCCGCCTACAGCCACAACCACTTCGGCCCCTTTGCGGATCACCTCCCGGGTTAATTCCGGCATGTGACCATCGTATTCAGAAAAATGTATTTCAGGACTAAATTGGGTTCGGTCAATATGCCTCAGAATACGTTCCGGTATATTTTTTTTTTGAATACCTCCGGAAATAGGATTGATTATGAATGCTATTTTTTTCAAGGATGAACTTTATGCAAATGTATGCATTCGCAGCTTTTCTGTGTTTCCGGTTTGGTAACCGGAAGCAGATTATTAAATTTGACAGTTCAATTTCGGGTTGAACATATGGAACAAAAAGAACCGCATAAATTTATCGTTTGGATCAAGCGCCTTGGTGTTGCCGGTTTTTTGTTTTTTCTGATCAAAGGGCTGCTCTGGCTAATCATTCCTTATCTGATCGCTAAGGGATTTTTCAAATAACACGGTTAACATTTGCTGATTTTATTTATTTCGTTTGGTGCAACTACTCCATTATCAAATTGCGCTGACCCTGATTCCGGGAATCGGAGATGTTCTGGCCAAAAACCTAATCGGTTATTGTGGAAGTCTGGAAGCTGTTTTTTGCATGAAAAAACAGCAACTGATGCGTGTTCCGGGTATTGGTGAAAAACTGGCCCGGCAAATTGCAAGCTTCAGGGATTTTGACCGCGCGGAAGAAGAAGTTCAGTTTATCCGTAAAAATGGAATTCAGCCTTTGTTTTATCTGGATGAAGCCTATCCCCGGCGGTTGCGCGAAATTGAAGATGCCCCTGTTATGCTTTATACCAAAGGGAAAGCAGATCTGAACAATCCCAAATGTGTGGCTATTGTTGGAACCCGAAGGTCGACCGAATACGGTAAACTGATGACTGCAAAATTGGTAGAAGCCCTGAAACCTACAGGATGTCTTATACTTAGCGGACTTGCTCTGGGTATTGACAGTTTTGCACACAAGGCAGCATTGGATAATGAGTTGCCAACGGTTGGTGTGCTTGCGCATGGTCTTGATCGAATATATCCTCCGCAAAATCAACCCACTTCCCGTAAAATGGAATTGCAGGGAGGGGGATTGATCACAGAATTTCACAGCGGTACGCAACCCGACAAGGTGAATTTCCCGCAGCGTAACCGTATTGTGGCAGGGCTGTGCGATGTTTTGGTAGTGATTGAAACAGCTGTAAGAGGCGGTGCAATGATTACTGCCGAAATAGCCAATTCATATAACAAAGATATTCTTGCGGTGCCGGGAAGGTTGTCGGATGAATATTCCGCCGGATGCAACCGCCTGATTCATTTGAACAAAGCCGGAATCTTAACTTCTCCCCAGGATCTTTTTGAACTGATGAATTGGGATTTAAAACCCGGCAGAAAAAAATCAAGACAACCTTCTCTCTTTGATCTGAATACAGAAGACCAACATATTGTCACGTATATTCATAAGCATGTACGTACCGGAATTGATGCGTTGGTCAACGACCTCTCGCTGGATCCCGGGCCCCTTTCTTTGCGTTTACTTGACCTTGAATTTAGAAATATTATTCGCACCTTGCCGGGGAAATTTTATGAACTGGTTTAATATATGAAATGTATTTTATCGCTGATTACAGCATTTGGCCTACTGTTGCAGGGATTTGCCCAACAACCAACCCGACCCAAAAAAGTGATTCTGATGATTGGAGACGGGATGGGAATCGCTCAGATAACAGCAGCCATGGCACGTTATACCGGTCGCAACGCATTTGAACGGTTTAAAGTAGTTGGCCTGAGTAAAACATCATCGGCTGATGATTATGTAACCGATAGCGGTGCCGGTGCTACTGTATTTTCGATCGGCAAAAAAACATTCAACGGTGCCATTGGGGTAGATAAAGATTCTATGCCTTCGGAGAACCTTTTCGAGAAAATGAAAAAAGTTCAGCGTGCTACAGGTGTTGTAGTTACTTCATCGATTACGCATGCCACTCCGGCTTCGTTTTATGCCCATGTACCCAGCAGAAAAAGTGCATTTCAGATTGCACGCTTCTTACTCAATGACCAGTGTGATATTGCTATTGGCGGAGGAGCACGTTTCTTTTTTGATCCCAGATACACAGCCGATTTTCAACGTCAATTACAAAAGAAAGGCTATACAACTTTGCTGGATTCAACTGCAACATTTACATATCAGACATCTCCAAAGTTAATTTATACGCTGGCAGGTGATGGAATGCCAACCATGCAGGAAGGACGTGGCGATTTTTTAACCAAAGCCAGTTTAAATGCGATGGAATTATTGAACAAAAATCAGTTGGGTTACCTGTTAATGATTGAAGGTTCTCAAATAGATTGGGGCGGACACGATATGGATTTTGAATACATGAAACTGGAATTGCAGGATTTCAACGAAACCATCAATGCTGTATTGGACAGAGCAGAAAAGGAAGGCGATATTTTGGTGGTAGTAACTGCTGACCATGAAACCGGAGGATTATCGCTGAACGAAAATGCTGAAAATCGCTCTACCTTTAAACCCAGTTACTCATACAGTCATCACACGGGTGTGATGGTTCCGGTATATGCCTATGGGCCCGGGGCCTCTGAATTTGGCGGTACTTATGAAAACACGGAGATCTTCTTTAAACTAAAAAACCTACTGCAATTACCATGAACGCCAGCCAATATTTATTACTTTCTATTGCCAGTGCGGTTGCATTAGGTTTATACCTGTTACTGCGAAGCGGTAAACTCACGCACCGCAATAAGAATATAATCCGGGGGGTCTTGTTTTCAGCCGCCATGATTTATCTGGGAGTGGATTTATATATGAAAGGCCGATATATTGCTTTATTGGCGGTAGCTGCCGGAAGTCTGGCTTTTGGCTATATGTTATTTAATAACAAAGAAAAGTAATTACCAGATTTTATGCTGAGCGAGGTAATTTCCAACATAGTCTTTTATACCTTCTTCAAGTGAGGTAAAAGCCTTGGTATAACCGGCGAGGCGTAGGCGTTGCATGGAAGCTTCTGTAAAGTACTGATAGGTATCGCGGATATCTTCCGGTGTATCAAAATATTCAATATGCGCAGGTAATGCCATGGCTTTAAAAACGGCTCCGGCCAGATCATTAAAGCTACGGGCCTTTCCTGAACCCAGGTTATAAATACCGCTGTTCTTACGATTCAGCATCATATACAAACATACATCGCAAAGATCTTTCACATAGATAAAATCACGTTGTTGTTCCCCATCTGCAATTCCGCTTTTATGTGAACGAAAGAGTCTTACGTGCCCGGTTTCTTGTATTTGTTGAAAGGCATGAAAAACAACGGAAGCCATTCTACCTTTATGGTATTCGTTTGGACCGTAAACATTGAAAAATTTTAATCCTGCCCAGAAATAAGGTTTCTCTTTTTGCAGCACTGCCCAATTATCGAAATCATTCTTTGACCGGCCATAAGGATTGAGCGGTTTGAGTAATGGTAACAAGGCTTCCTGATCATCGTATCCGTGTTCGCCTGCACCATAAGTAGCCGCCGATGATGCGTATAACAGGGCAATGCCTTCTTTTACACACGCTTTCCATAACTCTTTGGTGAACTCCAGATTAAGTTCCTTAAAGATTTGTTCATTCTTATCGGTGGTGTCTGTTCTTGCTCCTATATGAAATACAAACTGCACGCGATTGGCGTGTTCACTGAACCATTGAAAGAATGCGGGACGGTTTATTTTTTCGGTAAATTGTTTGTTATCCAGATTGCGGCTCCGTTCAGGATGCCCGAAATCATCTACCAATACCAGATCATTATATCCGGCTGCATTGAGATAAGCCACCAGGCAGCTTCCTATAAATCCTTCGGCACCGGTTACTACAATCATCTTAAAAACATCTAGGTTTCAAAAATAGGAATAATACTTTGAAATCAATTTTTGTAAACTGCTGTAAAGGATTCATCTATTTAGCCTACCTTTGCCCTTCGATTTTTATTCGGATGAACAATCGTAAAAAAACCGTTTATATAACACGCAAAGAGCATTTTAATGCTGCCCACCGGCTTTACAACCCTAAATGGACCCCGGAAGAAAATGAGGCATTTTTTGGCAAATGTGCCAATAAAAATTACCATGGACATAATTTTGATCTCTATGTTACCCTGAAAGGTGTAGCGCAAGACGATACCGGTATGGTCATGGATCTGAAGAAATTAAAATCCGTAATCAAGGAGCATGTGATCGACAAACTTGATCATATGAATATTAATGAAGACGTGGCTTTTATGAAAGGACAGCTGGCTTCCATTGAAAATATTGTAATCGCGATTTGGGAAATTCTGGAGCCTCATATTGAGCTAGGTAAACTCCATTGTATCAAACTCATCGAAACCGAAAGAAATTACGTAGAATATTATGGCGAATAAGAAATATTTTTTTCTGTCCTGAATATTTCTATATTCGTTTCAATAATATCCATTGCTATGAAATTTAACACGCTCAAGTACACCTTGTTGTTCTGCGTTGCTTCTGTTTTCGCTTCATGCGGTAACTCCATTACCCAGGTATGGGACTATTACATCAAAAATGGTGTAGAAGTACATAAACAGGATGCAATCACCATTACCAAATCCGAACTTTTATACCGCAAAAGTGAAAAAGTGAGTAAAGCTCAACTTGAATTTGTGGCCTTCAAACAAGATGACGCAAAATACCTGGTGATCGGGTCGCATAAAGTGGCCAAGAATTTTTATATACATGATACTTTGTATGCATTTGATGTGGTGAGTTTGTACAACAAAGTGCGTGGCGATGATTTTATACGCCAGATGGGAGACCTGAGCATTTATTTTACACATATTCCTTATGAAAATATTCAGAAATACCTGGAGAACGAAACGATACTGCTCGACACCTTTGCGGTGAACAGGCCCACAAAATCGGAAACGGTTTATATTGATTACCAATTATCGCCAACCGTTTATATCAGTTTACCCAAAACTGGTGGCGCCAAACGTCCAAGCGATCTGGTACTCTGGGTTGGGCATCGCAAGCATGAAATGAGCTACAGCACTTTTAAGAAAATACTCAATGAAGTAAAAGAGTTTAATTAACAAGATTTACTTTACAGAATAACCGAATGAAACCCATTCGGTTATTTTTTTGTGCTTATTTTTGCCTTTTACCATACAATTCAAAACATATGAAAGCATATATTTTTCCTGGCCAGGGATCTCAGTTTACCGGAATGGGCAAAGACTTATACGTTACCAATACGGAAGCGAAAGCTTTGTTTGAACGCGCTAACACTATTTTAGGTTTTCGTATATCCGATACCATGTTTACCGGAAGCGATGAAGAGCTGAAACAAACCCGGATTACTCAACCGGCAATTTTTTTACATGCAGTAATAAAGGCACAGGTTGCCGGAGAATCTTTTACTCCCGATATGGTTGCCGGTCATTCGCTGGGTGAATTCTCAGCTCTGGTTGCCAATAAAACCCTGCAATTTGAAGATGGATTAATTTTGGTTTACAAACGCGCACTGGCTATGCAAAAAGCATGCGAACTTACTCCATCAACCATGGCTGCAGTGTTGGGACTTGAAGATTCCAAAGTGGAAGAAATTTGTGCTTCCATTACCGATGAAATTGTGGTACCGGCCAATTACAATTGTCCGGGACAATTGGTTATCTCGGGAAGTATTGAAGGCATCAACAAAGCCTGCGAATTGATGAAAGCAGCAGGTGCCAAACGGGCATTGGTTTTACCCGTAGGTGGTGCATTTCACTCGCCGTTGATGGAACCAGCACGTATCGAATTGCAGGAGGCTATTCTTGCCACTTCCTTTCAGACACCGGTTTGTCCGGTCTTTCAAAACGTAACAGCCAAAGGCGTAATGGATATAGATCAAATTCGTACTAACCTGATTGCGCAATTAACGGCTCCTGTTAAATGGACGCAAAGTGTGCAAGCTATGGTGGCTGCCGGTGCAACAGAATTTATTGAATGCGGACCCGGAAATGTATTACAAGGTTTGGTCAGAAAAATTCAGAAAGATGCGGTAACAAGTGCTGTTGCTTAATCGTGGATTGCCGGATTCATTAATTCCACTGAGGATCTTCCGGAGAATCGGCCATATACGCAAAATCAGGACCAAGTGTACGCACCAGATTGGACCACATATTCTCCAGATCATCGTCGAACACAACACGGTTGTTGCTTTCGGTTAACCACCACGCTTTGTTTTCAATTTCCTGGATGAGTTGTCCGGATTCCCATCCTGAATAACCGATAAAGAATTTAAAATCTTCGGGTTTGAGCACATTCCTTTTGATGAGATCGTTGACCAGGCCAATATCTCCACCCCAATAAATACCATTGGCAATCTGTTGAGAACCATCAATAAGGTCGCCTGATTTGTGTATAAAATGAAGGGTATTGGGTTCAACAGGTCCTCCATAATAAACAGGATGTTCGGTCAACAATAAATCGGGAACTACATCTCGGGTGGTGATATTAAGCAGACGATTCAAAACAAACCCGACTGTTCCATCCTCCGAATGTTCTCCCAATAAAACAACGGTTCTCCGGAATTTCATATCATCCAGAAAAGGTTCACTCAGCAGTAAACTACCTTTATGGGGCTGATCAAATTTTCTATCGATGCGAATAAGGTTCAAAGCTGCTTGTTTTAAGAATAACATTAACAAGATATGAAATGTTTCATGATTATTCCTTCTTCAAATTATGTTAAAATTGCAGTATGGCTAAGAAGTCCATTTCTGAACTTAGAACGCAATACCTGAATTCTGAACGTCGGTTTCTGGAAGGTCCGAGATCCAGAACCCGCGAGTTTTTATTTGTGTTCAAGGTATTGGCCGAGTTCATCAAAGGTTTCAGACGTTTGCATTTTATCGGACCTTGTATCACTGTTTTCGGAAGTGCCCGTTTTGTTGAAGGACATCCCTTTTATGACAAGGCGCGCGAAATGGGCAGGGCTATGAGCGACCTTGGATTTGCTGTAATTACCGGTGGCGGACCCGGAATAATGGAAGCAGCCAACCGGGGTGCCTTCGAAAATGGCGGACGCTCCATCGGTTGCAATATTGTATTGCCACATGAACAACGTGAGAATCCTTATGTAAACCGTTCGGTTGAATTTCGTTATTTTTTCGTACGAAAAATTTTGCTCGTAAAATATTCTTACGGTTTCGTCATTATGCCGGGCGGCTGGGGAACCATGGACGAGATGTTTGAAGCCCTGACGCTTATTCAAACCCGTAAGATTCGTGAATTTCCCGTGGTTTTATTTGGTCGTGAATACTGGAAAAACCTGATCGAACTGACCGAAGATATGATTGAAAACAAAACCATTGATGCACAGGAAATCAAGGAATCGCTTCTGATTACCGACTCTATTGAAGAAACAGTAGCTCATATTCGCAAACACAGTATTGAAGCATTCGGATTAAAAAAGGGAAGGCGTATACGTCCGATGCGCTTTATTGGCGAATGGTTTTACCCCCGCAGTGCTTAATATTACAAGGCTGAAAGGCTCAACTGTCGCGTTTCTTTCGTTAATTGCATCGTTTTTTTAATATCATGAAACACCAGACCGATTCCGGAATCCAGATTCAACCTGTTTATTCCACCCCTGTTGAATCGCTTGAAAAGCCGGGTGAATTTCCCTTTACCCGTGGCATTCAACCCGACATGTACCGAGGCCGCTTATGGACCATGCGGCAATATGCAGGCTTCTCTACGGCCGAAGAAAGCAACAAACGGTATAAGTATTTGCTGGCCAATGGTACCACAGGTCTGAGCGTAGCCTTTGATTTACCAACTCAGATCGGGTACGACAGTGATCATTCCATGAGCTCCGGTGAAGTAGGGAAAGTTGGCGTAGCTATAGATTCGCTGCGCGATATAGAGATTTTGTTTGATGGCATTTCACTGGAGAATATCACCACCTCCATGACAATTAATGCAACGGCCTCAACCTTGCTGGCTTTTTATATTGCCCTGGCAAAAAAACAGGGAGCTGATATCCGCAAAATTTCCGGAACCATTCAAAACGATATCCTGAAAGAATATGCTGCACGCGGAACCTATATCTACCCGCCCAAACCAAGCATGCGGATCATTACCGACATTTTTGAATACTGCAGCAAGGAAGTACCCAAATGGAACACCATTTCGATTTCAGGTTATCATATTCGCGAAGCAGGTTCTACAGCTGTTCAGGAAATAGCCTTCACCCTTGCCAATGCAAAAGCATATACTCAGGCTGCAATCGAAAAAGGACTTGACATCAATGTATTTGGTCAACGCCTCTCCTTTTTCTTCAATGCACACAACAACTTTTTTGAAGAAATAGCGAAATTCAGAGCAGCCCGTCGGATGTGGGCTCAAATGTCTAAAGAACTCGGCGCCACACATCCCAAAGCCCAGATGTTGCGATTTCATACACAAACCGGTGGTTCTACTTTACAGGCACAACAAGCCGACAATAATATCATCCGTGTTACGCTACAGGCTCTGGCAGCAGTAATGGGCGGAACACAAAGTCTGCATACCAACGGGTTTGATGAAGCACTGAGTCTGCCTACCGAGAATGCCGCCCGTATTGCCCTGCGTACACAACAAGTAATTGCGTATGAAAGCGGCGTAACCGATACAGTGGATCCCATGGGAGGAAGTTATTTTGTAGAGGAACTGACACAACAAATAGAAACTGCTGCATGGGATTATATCCGGAAGATTGATGCCTTAGGCGGTTCTGTAAATGCCATCGAACAAGGATTTATTCAGAAAGAAATAGCAGATGCTGCATACCGGTATCAGACAGCGATAGAAGACAAAGAAAAAATTGTAGTGGGTGTAAATCAATATGCATCCGATCAGGATATAAATCCTCCGGTTTTGCGCGTTGATGATTCCATTCAGAAAGTACAGGTTGATAAATTAAAACAGGTAAAAGCTGAGCGGAACCATGAACAGGTAAAGTCTTTACTTTTAAAACTGGAACAACAGGCCAAAGATGGAACCAACCTGATGCCAACGCTGATTGATGCTGCAGAAGCCTATGTAACCTTAGGTGAAATTGCCGATACCTTTCGGGGTGTTTTTGGCGAATATCGGGCCTGATTCAGGAAATCCTTCCCCAGCGATTGTGTTTGGAATAAGCAGTAAAAAATTGCAACAATCCTGCATGTTCGGGTAATTTCAATTCAGGATCCTGATTCAAAAGAGCCATAGCTGCATCCCTCGCCTGTTGCAGTATTTCATAATCTCTGGCCAGATCAGCCACACGCAAATCGAGCACACCACTTTGCTGGGTTCCTTCCAATTCTCCCGGACCACGCAACCTCAAATCTACATCGGCAATTTCAAAACCATTTTGCGTTTCAACCATCGTTTTTAATCGCAACCGGGCATCGGCGCTCAGTTTTACATTACTCATCAAAATACAACTGGATTGTTCTGCACCACGTCCTACTCTGCCTCTCAGCTGATGCAATTGCGATAAACCAAATCGTTCGGAACTTTCTATAATCATCACACTGGCATTGGGAACATTTACGCCTACCTCGATCACCGTAGTGGCAACCATAATCTGCGCTTTTCCGCTTACGAACAATTGCATTTCGCGTTCTTTGTCGGCCGACTTCATTTTTCCATGCACCATGCAAATGCGGTAAACCGGTGCCGGAAAATGCCGGATGATTTCATCATAGCCCGACAAAAGATTCATATAATCCAGTTTTTCACTTTCAGCGATCAACGGATACACAATATAAACCTGACGTCCTTTCGCTATTTCATTACGGATAAAACCATATACCTTCAACCGGTTTGAATCGTATTGGTGCAATGTTTTTATGGGTTTTCGTCCGGCCGGTAATTCATCAATCACCGAGTAATCCAGATCGCCATACAGGGTCATGGCCAGTGTACGGGGTATGGGAGTTGCGGTCATTACCAGTACATGGGGCGGATGTTCATTTTTCTTCCACAACCGTGCCCGTTGTTCAACTCCGAAACGATGTTGTTCATCAATCACGGCTAAACCCAACTGTTTGAATTGTACGATTTCTTCAATCAATGCATGCGTTCCAATAAGCAATTGAATACTACCATCCTTCAAACCTTCCAGAATCAGCTTCCTTTCTTTGGCAGAAGTTGAACCGGTAAGTAGTCGAACCTGTATCGGTATACCCTGCAGCAGTTCAGTAACCGTGGTGAAATGTTGTTGTGCAAGAATTTCAGTTGGTGCCATCATACACCCCTGATATCCGTTATCGATACAAATCAATAAAACCAGTAAGGCTACCACCGTTTTACCACTTCCTACATCTCCCTGTAACAAACGGTTCATTTGCTTTCCGCTTTTTACATCGGCTCTGATTTCTTTGATCACCCTTTTCTGGGCATTGGTAAGTTCAAACGGCAGATTGGATGCATAAAATGTATTAAAATAATCGCCTACTACTTCCAGCCGGATGCCATTGAATAATTGGGTACGTTTTAATTTGAAGCGAAGCAAACGCAATTGCAATAAAAAGAGTTCTTCAAATTTCAGCCGTTGCTGCGCCTTAACCAGACTTTCGGCATTGGCAGGATAATGAATCTGAATCAACGCATCCTGCCTGTTCATTAATCCATACTGCTGAATAAGTTTTGCCGGAAGATTTTCTCCAACCTTAAACCGTGAATCGGTAACCAAGGCATTGGTAAATTTCATGATGGCCCGCGTATCCAAACCTTTTACCCGCATCCTTTCGGTAACAGTATAAAAAGGCATGATGGTCAGATACATTCTACCGTCGGCTTGCTCCGGATCATCTAAAACAGGATGGGCTATATTGTAATTTCCGTTGTATTCAGTGGGCTTACCAAATATGAGATATTCTTTATTTTCTTTCAAAGCATCTTTCACCCACTTTATTCCCTGAAACCAAACCAGATCTATTTTTCCGGTGGCATCGCTGAATTCAGCTACCAGACGTTGCCCACGTTTTTGACCAACCATCCGGATATGCCGGATATTGCCTTTGAGCTGAATATAAGGTAATTCAGGTTGAATCTCTTTTATGGTATAAATCCTGGAGCGATCAATATGCCGGTATGGGAAATGAAACAATAAATCGTTCAGGTTAAAAATACCCAATTCCTTTTTGAGCATTTCTGCACGCGCACTACCCACTCCTTTCAGATACTCGATAGAAGTATGCAAAAAGGCGTCGTTGGTAAAGTTGGCCGGAGTACTCATTTACCCTGCAATTATAATCTATGTATCAACACCATCATCCAATGCTTTTTAGGATGTGGATATTTTGACGCCAGCCCGGGCAATACGCATATATGTACGTTTAAAATTGCAGGAATGTTGATATTTCGCTATTGAAGAAATAAGCAGCTTTGTATCTTAGTGCCATGATCCGAATTGCATTATGGGTAACCTTATTGGGAGGTGCCTTCACCCTGAAAGCCCAAACCACCACCTTGTTTCCGATTGAAATAAAAGGGAAATGGGGATATATGGACGCGGCAGGTTCGATGAAAATCGAAGCCCGTTACGACCTTGCCATGGAGTTCAACGAAGGAATTGCCATTGTTGCACTGGCCAATTTGCCTTGTGCCATCAATACTGAAAATCAGCGCATCATCGACACCGGTTTGTACCAATTTATGGGCGGATATTCAGAAGGCCTTTGTTATGTCCGTGATTTTAAAAACAACAAAGCGTTCATCAATGCGCAGGGTGAAAAAATTATTGTATTACCCGACAGCATATACGATGCCCGGCCTTTTCACAATGGACTCGCTGTTTTGGGGTATCAATACGACAAACACGAAATCAAATTTGAAGTTGATATTTCGACCATCGCCTTTCATTTTGCGTATATCGATAAAACAGGGAATAATATTACCGGTTATATTTATGATGATGCCGATGATATGCATAACGGCGTGGCCCGGTTTAAAAAAGGTACGTTGTTCGGTGTCATGGATTCTACCGGAAAAGAAATCATACCGGCAAAATATATTCTGCTCGACGATTTCTTTGAAGGTAAAGCGGTATTCAACGAAGGAGGAAAATTTGGATTTATTAACCGCAAGGGTGAGGTAATAATACCGCCAACCTTTGATATGGCATTTGACTTCAACGAAGGAATGGCGGGCGTTTGGAACAAAGGTAAATTCGGATTTATCGATTCAACCGGTAAAGTGGCAGTTCCAATTCAATATGAACAAATACGCTCCTTTTCTGAAAATCTGGCAGCTGTACAAAAAGATGGCAAATGGGGGTTCATCAATAAAGCCGGTGACCTGGTTATTGTAAACCGGTTTGATAACGCTTCTGTTTTCCGTGAAGGGCTGTGCGCCGTATTGGTAAAACGTCATTGGGGATTTATTGACCGTACAGGAAAAATGGTAGTTCCTACCGATTTCGATGCAGTGGGTTCATTTGACAATGGCGTTGCCGACGTGGTGTATCACGATATTGCCATGTACATAGATAGACGCGGGAATATCCTCCCCAGATTGAAGAAGTAATCAAAACCGGATCAGTTTCTGGTTATAGACCTGTCCCTGATGTTCGATGGAAAGGATAAACATGCCCGACGAATAGTACTCAGGATTCAACGCATAATCGCTATTCAGATTTATCCAATCCACTTTAACCTTGCCGTGCATATCGTACACCCGGATGCGGAATTCATCTCTGTTTTCTAAATGTACAATGGCATTTGATTCTCCCCGGGCAAAACCGGATGTATTGATCAGGCTGAATCCAATGGGTAATGGAAACATCGTTGCCACACTTTCGGGAAAGGTCCCGAATTTTCGCTGATTGAAATATTTTCCCATGGTTTGCCGGTGCACTCCACCATACAAAATGCTGTCGACATCCAGCAATAACTGAGCTGCCTGAGGCATGGTGGTTCCCTGAGTCATCAGGTATATGGAATTTAAACTTAAGGTCATCATGGTATGCAGGCCAATATCGCTTCCAATATCCAACAAGCAGGATGTCCATATTTCACAATCTTTATACGGGTTACCGATTTTATCCAGATAAGTTTTGCCGGATTGTCCGTTTCGCCCTCCCCAGTAAGTTACGCTACCGGAAGCAACAGGTATTGGTCCATCAAAATTGAACAAATAACGCCAATTGAATGGGGTTGCTTTTCGCGAAAAGATGGCTGAAGTTAGATCACAGAGCCCTTCCTCAATGGCCCGTCGCTCGGGAAACATATCCGGAGTTGGAGACATATCAAACGATAAAGCATGTGTAAATTCATGGCAAATAACATCTCCGTCTTCGGCATCGGGTACTCCACCAACTCCGAAATTGAGTGTTGTATCATCAAGCGAAAAGTAAGATTGATCGCCACCACCCGAAAGTGCATCAATCCGTTGTTGATACTGCATGCGGTTTGTAAATCCAAGCTGCATAAAATATTGGCGGGTTTGCAATGCATGATAATACGCCATAACTTCTTTGAAACCGGATTGCTTGCGTGTATAATCAAAAAACGGTGTTACTGAAAATGCGACTGGTGCTGTAGGAGCAGCCCAATCTTCAATTTTAACATACTTATTCTCCAACCGGAACGTATCGTTTATTAATGTTGCCGGAAAAGTAACATTCACCCGCTGGTTGTTAAGCAAGGTATAATCACTGTCGTTGAAATGCTTGTAGGTCCCTCCCTGTCCATAAATTACACCTGCCGATGTCAACGGATCCATATTGAACACCTTACCGTTAACCAGGGTATCATCTGTTCCGAAATAATACCTGTTATCTATTTCTTTGATCATTGCACCTTGTGCATCCTGCAATTCCTGATTGTGCCGGTATACCGGAATCAACTGATTGTTTACCAAAACCAGGTACAGCGGTGTAGCGTTCGCTTTTAAGGGTTGAATAACCGCTATTTGTAAATCTACGAGGTTGTCGGCCGTTTGTATTATTTCATGCTGGTGATTGACACTTACTTTCAAATAAGCTCCATAGACGGGTATTCCTTTGTAAAGTTGATGATAGAGGAAATGCTTTCCGTAAGCACTTTCTTTAACGTAGGTCAGCCCGAGAGTTACGCCTGCTCTTTGCAATTCCTGACGTGAAGATTGAATAAAGGATTGTACAGGAACGGTGGCTTCAGCATCCGGAATAAAACGGTGTTTATCCTTGCTGATCCGGTCTGCACTTCTGCCTGCCCCATGAAGTACCTGTTGTATACTATTTACCTGTGCCTGCAAACCCAGCGGGATAGTAAGCACAAGCATCCAAATCAAACGTATCATATAACGAAAGATACTACTTTCAGGAATTAGTTGCATGATGAGACACACTTAAGCGATGATTTTTACGAAGAGCCAACAGGCATGCATCCGCTTTTGAACGCCGGATACCAAATACAATAGAGAATTGTTCATTAAGTTCCTGATTCAGAATTTGTGCTTCAAATTGTTTCAATAACCGAAACGCCTCGTGCTCATTTCCGAAAGCGCACTGCAAAACATACTGCTCCATAACAAATTGTTCATCAACCGCAGCATGGTTCAAAGCGTCGAGTGCTGCACCTTCGTAAGCAGCTATCAATCCTGGTACTCCCAACAATTTCCCCCCGAAATACCGAACCACAATAACAGCAGAATTGGTCAGGTTGCGCGACAGTATTGCCCGCAATAATGGTCTGCCTGCCGTGCCGGAAGGTTCCCTATCGTCGCTGAATTTTTGAATTTCTTTGCCTGCACCGAGAACATAAGCAAAACAATGGTGTACGGCATCGAAGTGTTCTTTCTTTAGCCGCTGCAATTCCTCTTTCACTTCTGTTTCCGAATGAACCGGAAATGCAAATGCCAGAAACTTGCTTCCCCTATCTTTGAATTCTCCCTGTGCCGGTGCCTTCAAGGTATGAAACAGATCTGTAAACATCATCTTCAGTGTGCCTGAGGATTGACATACACACGCAATTGACTTGCATCTAATTCCGTCTGACTGATTGATTGACCGGCAACCTCTGGAGCTTTTACTCCTGCGTGTAAATACTTCGGGGTTGTAAATACCTGCATTTCGTCCCAGTAATTTTGCAAGATGAGATTGTTCAGCGTATATGCTCCTCCTTCAACGATCAACGATTGAATACCCGAATCGAATAATACCTGAAATATGTTTGGCCAACTATTTTTTTGAAAATCCATTCGAACAAAACGAAGATTCTCTGTGTTTTCATCTTTCACTTCGTTGAATATGAGCGTTTGCTGTGACCTGTCGTAAATTTTAGCAGTTAACGGAATTCTCAACTGACGGTCGATCGCAATTCGCAAAGGGTTTCGTCCTTCCCATGCCCGCACGTTTAACGACGGATTATCTGAAATAATCGTATTGGTGCCCACTAATATGGCATCTTCTATACTACGCCAGCGATGCACCAGTTTCTGTACAATAAAACCGGTAATGTGACGCTTTTCGTTAAATGCTTCTGCACTCATAGCAGATGCATCCGGAGCCAAAAAATGATCGGCTGATTCGGCCCATTTTAAGATGATATAAGGTCGCTTTTTTTGAACAAACGTAAAAAACCGGCGGTTGAGCCAGTTGGTTTCCGATTCCATCAACCCTACCTGCACATCTATTCCGGCATTTCGTAATTGCACAATTCCCAGGCCCGAAACTTTCTCGTACGGATCAACTGATCCAATGACCACTCTGGGAATCTTGTGTTGAATGATCAAATCTGTGCATGGTGGTGTTTTGCCATGATGGCAGCAAGGTTCAAGCGTTACATACAATGTGGAATCCTTTAACAATGCTTTGTTTTTAACAGACCGGATGGCATTCACTTCAGCATGTGCTTCCCCAAATCGCTGATGAAATCCTTCTCCGATTATTTTCTCCTGATGCACAATCACGCAACCCACCAGTGGATTGGGAGAAACAAATCCGGCGCCGCGTTCTGCCAATTCGATACTTCGCAACATAAAGTGTTCGTGCATGCCACGAAAATACAAATTTTCGTATGTTGCACACTGTACATGAAAACTTATCCCTTTAACGATTACCAGCAACAATTCCTTCAGGAAATGCAAAAGCTCCACGATCCCGGAGAAGCATATGCAATCATGCGTTTGCTGTTCGAAGAAATTTTGGGGCAATCGTTTTCAGTACTCCGGTTGAAGAATGAACCGCTAACCATTGCGCAATTGAACCAATTGGATAACTGTTTGTCGAGGCTGAAGAAATACGAACCGGTTCAATATGTGTTGGGTTATGCTGAATTTAAAGGTTTGCGTTTCACTGTAAATCCATCTGTCTTAATTCCGCGACCTGAAACCGAAGAGTTGGTTGACTGGATACTCGGACATGCACCGGCTTTAAGTAGAAATGACTTGCGTATTCTTGATATCGGGACCGGTAGCGGATGTATAGCGATAAGCCTGGCAAAAGGTTTTCCGGGTGCCACGGTTTTTGCCAGCGACATCAATCCGGATGCTTTAAGTGTTGCCGGTTTAAATGCACAACAACAGCACATTTCTATTCAATTCATACAACACGACATATTAAGTTCAACACCTATACCGTTGTCGACTTCAGTAAATATGTTGGTATCAAATCCGCCTTATATCACCCGTGAAGAAGAATCGGAAATGTTGCCGCAGGTTTTAGAACATGAACCACACAGTGCATTGTTTGTTACCAATAACGATGCACTTCAATTTTATAAGGCCCTGATAAGGCATGCCGAAACTGCATTGATGAGTGGAGGCTTATGGGCAGTTGAAATCAATAAGCTTTATGCAATGGAAGTAATGGATCTGTTAACGCATGCGCACTATCAGGAAATTGAACTGCATACCGATATGAACGGCAATGCCCGATATGTTACAGCAATAAAACGGTAGTAGAGTAAACTAAACGAGATTGATCTTGATACGTTTGCCGATTTCTTCGATATCGCTTTTAAATTTCTTATCGGTTTCCATCAGATCATTAACAGTCTGGCAAGCATGAATTACTGTAGAGTGATCGCGGCCTCCGAAATGCATACCAATAGTTTTCAAGGATGATTTGGTCAGATCCTTGGCATAATACATGGAAATCTGGCGTGCCTGAACGATTTCGCGTTTACGTGTCTTTGATTTTACCAAATCAACCGGGATGGTAAAGTAATCACAAACCAGTTTTTGAATAAACTCGATAGATATTTCGCGTGAAGAATTCTTTACAAAATTCTTGAGAATTTGTTTGGCCAGATCCAGGGTAACTTCCTTTTTATTGAGCGATGACTGAGCCAGCAATGAAACCAGCGCGCCTTGCAACTCGCGGATATTGGTATTGATATTGTGTGCAACATACTCTACCACATCGCGGTTGAGGCTAATGCCATCAGCATACATCATGTGTTCAAGAATTGCCAGCCGAGTTTCGAAATCGGGAGTTTGGAGATCGCAGGAGAGACCCCATTTGAAGCGCGACAATAAGCGTTCGTCCATACCCTTCAGATCTTTAGGGGCACGATCCGATGTTAAAATGATTTGCTTACCTAACTGATGCAGGTGATTGAATATGGTGAAGAAAATTTCCTGCGTACGTTGTTTGTTTTCGAGAAACTGAATATCATCTACAATCAATACGTCTACGTTCAGGTAAAAGTTGAGAAAATCCTGACCGGAGTTGTTGCGTAAAGAATCTACGAACTGGTTACAGAATTTTTCAACGGGTACATATAAGAGTATTTTGTTTTTGTTTTGAATTTTGATTTGATTACCGATTGCCTGAACCAGGTGTGTTTTACCCAAACCGGTTTCGCTAAAAATCATGAGCGGGTTAAATGCTGTTCCACCGGGTTTGTTGGCCACAGCGTATCCTGCCGAACGGGCCAGCTTATTGCAATCGCCTTCAATAAAATTATCGAACGTTAAATTTGGATTCAGGTTTGAATCAATATTAACTTTCTTCAGTCCGGGAATGATAAACGGGTTTTTGATATTGCTGCTCAGGTTGAGCGGCATGTTGATATTTTGAGTATCGGCTTTGGAAGAACTGCTTCCGGGAATATTCACCACATAAGGATTAGAACTGCTGCTGCTGTTCTCTATGATTATATTGTATTCCAAACGTGAACCTAAACCCAGTTCGGCCTTCAATGCTTTTTTCAGCAGCGTAACATAATGTTCTTCCAACCACTCGTAAAAGAACTGACTTGGAACCTGAATGGTCAGTACCTTATTTTCGAGCTTCACCGGCTTGATCGGATCAAACCAGGTTTTGAAGCTTTGCGGAGAAACATTATCCTGAATTAATTTTAAACAATTACTCCAAATACTTTCTGCTGATTTTTCACTCATAATTACAATACCTTTTCGTTGGGAAAGGTGATTAAATAATTGTGAATAAAAAAATTTTTTATGGGGAATTTTTCACTTTTAATCTTTCAAAATTTCCAACCCGCTATAATTCAAAAGAATTTCAAAAAATAGGTAGTCGCTTGTATCCACAAACAAAAAATATTTATGTGGGTAACTTGACTTTTTGAATAGGATTACAATTGGTTGTCCACACCTACCCCATCCACTGTCTTCACTGTTTTGTTCAACTCATATACCTGCGAAGATAGCTGTGAAACCTTGTCATCAAAGGGATTGAAGACATAGTCGATCCGGCCGAGCCGTACACCTGCCCAACCTACCTGATTAATCCAGACATCCTGCCCCAGGGTATTCTTTTCCAAAACAGGCTCTGATAAAAAGGTATGTGTGTGACCACCAAGGATTAAATCGATGTGCCGGGTCTTTTGTGCCAAAATCACATCACTGACTTTGTTGTTTTTGTATTCGTATCCCAGGTGCGAAAGACAAATGATGAGGTCGCAGTGATGTTTAAATTTTAGCCGCTCAGCTATCGTATTTGCAACCGGTATGGGATCCCAATACCGGATGTTTCCAAATAAGCGGTCGGGAACCAGACCACTTAATTCTATACCCAACCCAAATACCCCAATTTTAATCCCTCCTTTTTTAAAAATACGATAGGGTTTAATGTTATCTTTTAAGGCCGAATTGTTAAAATCATAGTTGGAACACACAAAGTCGAATGTGGCATGAGGGAGTTGTTTTATAATGCCATCAATACCATTATCGAAATCGTGGTTCCCCAATGTTACGCAATCATACTGCATCTGGCTCATCAGTTTGTATTCCAGTTCTCCGTTGAAATAATTGAAATAAGCCGTCCCCTGAAAAATGTCTCCTGCATCCAGCAACAATACATGTTCTTCCTGTGAACGGATGTGGCGTATCCATTCAGCCCGCAGCGCTGCACCTCCCATTCCCGAAAGCGACCCGCCATCAGCAGGAAATGGTTCAATTCTGCTATGCCAGTCGTTGGTATGTAAAATGGTAAGTCGTGTTTCGGCAGCCTTTGCCAATGCGCCGAAAGGGGAAGTCGACAAATATGCACCGCCACTCAGGGTTCCTGCAGTCCGAATAAATTGTTTACGGTTGAAAATTATCTTCTCCATACTCATTATGCTTATCGTATCCGGCCTTGCAAACTCAGATTGAGCGGTGAGTGCAATTTAATATAATCGGTAATAGCATCTCTTACCTTATAATGCAAATCCTTGCGGTGAATGGCTTCTTTTAAACAGGAAGCATTGTCGCCACCATTGGCCAGGTAATCACTGGTAACCAATTGGTAGGTTGCTGCACTATCCAAGGCCACCTGCCCAATTTGAATTTCTATTGCATCCTGGTCCTTAATCCGAAAAGCTGCTCCACTCACAGGCCACCCTCCATTCAATGCCATTATATGAAAAAGCTCTTTCAAGGTACTGCCTTTAACTGTAAGCAATACCAGCTCATTTTCAAAAGGCATCAGTTCAAACACTTTGCCGGTAGTAATATCGCCTTTGCCAATGGAAGGAATGCGCAACCCGCCATAATTCAACACACATAAATCTATACGCTGATAAGCTAATTGTTCCGCTTTCTCTTTTACTGCGTCAGCTGCCAGATTACATAGTGTTCCTTCGGGTTTCTGACGAAGCAGAATAACTTCTGTACTACCAATTACCAATTGAGTTTCAGTATCTACTTTCTTTTTATACGGTTCAATTAATTGCCGGGCGGCATCGTATCCGGCTCCCTGCAACCAACCTGAATCGGGCTGAATCGAAATATTTCTATGTTCTTTTTTTTCTGCACGATAGACCGTGCCGCATGACGGTCCTGTTAAAATTAAAAATATCAGTATGCAAGGCAAAACTCGATTCATATACCGAATGTATGCAGAAGAATGACTATTTGGAATTATGTGCCATCAAACCCTCTTTGGTGGCCATGTACGAAAATGCATTGAGGTCGTCGCGGTCGTACATAAAACTGCTTACATAATCCGACTTTTCTTCGTCCCATCGCATAGGAACGATTAACTTTTTGTGAAGGAGTTGCTCGATTACATCGCTTACAATAGCTGGTTTCTCACCACATTCGGCCACAATGTGGTCAAATGGTTCAACAAAATAGAGCGAATCTAAAATACGATATTCCAGTTCTGTGAGTTCCTGATTCATCTTTGTTTATTTACTAAATTCACGACCCTTCCAGGTAAATCGGCCAATATTGGCCCATAAGCCAATGATCAATATATAAAGTACATGGATAACTTCCAGCAAAGGTAATAAAATGAAGTAACGCTTCTTTTCAAAAAAATGTAAAATCAAAAGCATGAAAACACCTTCAACCAACAATTTAACACAAAGCATTCCTATTCCCTGCATGGGTTGAATAAACAACTGGATCAGGATAAATAAATTCATAAAATAGATAAAGGATTGAACAGCTATAACCGATTTATCGGGGTAATGCTTGGTTTTTGAAACCCAGCGCCGGCGTTGTTGCGCGAATTGCTTCAGCGAAACATTGGCCTCAGTTGTAACAATAGCCTCTTTGCATTTCATGAAATGAATTCCATTTCGATTATGCTTAAAAAACTTATACATCAGAAAAGTATCATCGCCACTGGCAATCCCCGAATTATTGACATACCCATTCACTTCCCTGAAAATGGATTTGCTAAAAATCAGGTTTGACGCACTGCACATATTCGGTTGTTTCCATGCCATGGCAGCTGCACCAATTCCTACCAATCCCGCAAACTCTATGGCTTGTAATCTGGAAAACAAATTGACTGCAGTAAATTCTACCGGTGCGTAAATCATATCGGGATGATGCTGATTTATAAACACATCAATGGAAGCCAGCCAATCCGGACCGCGTGTACAATCGGCATCTGTGAGAATGATCCAATCAAACTCTGCCTGTTCAATTCCTCTTGATATTGCGGCTTTCTTGGTGAACTGGCCTTTTCCGGATTCATCCAATTGAATCAGTCGTATTCTGATGTCTGTACCTGGAGCAAATTGCTTAACCTGTGCTGTGGTATGATCATCTGAAAAATCATCTATTACCAAAATCTCAAACAAGTTTTTTGGATAGTGCTGTTTGATGATATGCGACAGACACGATTGAATGGTTTGTGCTTCATTTCGTACCGGTATTATTATAGTAAAAGTATTTTTCGGATTCTGATACTTACGATCCATTTTAAAAATCCTGATCATTAACCATCCTGTCAGATAATAAAGGATCAGCAACAAATAAGCTCCCAACATTCCCCAGGTTATGGCAGTGAAGAGTCCCATTAAGCCTCCGGTTTCCAACGCAGTAAATAATATAAACCCAACATTCCGGGAGCAAAAATATTGATGACCCAAATGGAATACGTCATTAATAAGACTGAATCGGGCTGATTGGTAAATGCACCAAAAAACCATAACGCACTCGCTCCCCGGATTCCGAGATCGAGCAAGATGAAAGATGGCACAAGGGTTTGCACCAGTAATGTAGCATTGACACAGGCAAATACTTCGCGGGTTGAAACATCAATGTCAAAAAAGTGAACCAACAAAATAAACTCTATATTGACTACAGTCCATCGCAAGAAAGCCATGATTAATATTTCCAGCAATTCACCGCGGGAATAACCGTAAAATACTTCCAGGTAGCGTTTGAACCGGCTTTTCTGAATCCAGGGTTGAAGCTGTTTGAGATTCAGGTATGCATATATCGACAAAGCGACCAGGATTAGCAATGCTATATAATAAAGGGTGATCTGCTCAGCCCGAATTATATTTTGCTCCCCTGCAAACCAGATATACGACATCAATCCGAAAGCAACTGTAATCAATACTTGTGCAGTATGACCAATTACTGTAACCAAGGCTCCATTCAGCTTTCCCATTTTTCGGATATACAGCACACGACCTGCAAAATCGCCGATCTGATTGGGTGTAATAATACTTAATGTCATTCCAGCACACACTGCTTTTATGGCTTGTTTAAAAGAAACCGACTCAAACCGATTCACGAGCAATCTCCACTTTGAGCTTTCAAGCATGATATTGACTGCAGCCAGCACAAAAGCAACAAGGAGAATATTAACATCGCTGTTTTTGAGCTGAAAATCGAAGGTATGCACCAATTGATTGAGGTGATAAGCATGTACGAGTTTATAATACAAAAAACCAAACGTTACTGCGACCAATATCAACTTAACAATGTTGAGAATTTTATGGATGGTTTTCGGATTGCTTATCACAGTTTGCTTTAACTTCCCGAACGAAAATAATCCATCATCGCGATAAAACACAATGGGAGCACTCAACGACCTCAAGAACTACGACTTGATTATTCTGGGAATAGATCCCGGGACGGTTGTGATGGGTTATGGACTGATCGGGATTTTAAACAAGCAGGTACATGTAATCGGATTAGGTGTTGTAAAGTTAGATAAGCTGGAAGATCATGCCTTGCGACTTAAACGAATTTTTGAACGGACCGTTTCGCTGATTGAGCAATACCATCCCGATGAGCTGGCGATTGAAGCACCTTTTTTCGGAAAGAATGTTCAATCCATGTTAAAACTCGGACGTGCACAGGGTGTTGCCATTGCTGCAGCTATTACGCACGAAATGGTGGTACACGAATATTCTCCGAAAAAAATTAAACAGGCCATTACCGGAAACGGGAATGCGAGTAAAGAACAGGTGGCTGCTATGCTCCAGAACATATTGAAATATAAAGAAGGATCTGATTTTCTGGATGCCACCGATGGGCTCGCTGCAGCTTATTGCCATTACCTGCAAAACAATATGCCGCAATCAAAGGGTACTAAATACTCAGGCTGGGGTGCATTTGCCAAAGCCAATCCGGAGAAACTGAAGAAATAGGTTGGAAGCCTGAGTAATGTTCAACCTGTTGAATCTGCAACATTATGGCTTGCATGATTTTTCATCAGCAAACGACTAAAACAAGATTTGGGCGTGCCCCTGCCTGAATGACACAGTCGGGCGGGTTTCACGCTCAGTTAGATTTAAATCATTTAACTTCAAAACGAACATCGAAAAGTATTAAGGTCAGTTTGGGTATAGAAATTTTCAACGACACATTTTACCCTCCAATTGAAAACACAGGCTAATTGGATTCGTCGGTTCCAAACCACATTGATGAACGTATGCCCCCGCGTTAGGTGCAGAGCGGCCTGTCTGAGCTCCACCCTGGTACCCCGGGGTGAGCGAGTAGCGAGCACCGCCCCCGGACGTCAAAAACAACATGCCTTTGGAAAGGTGCGATCAGAAGAAAATCCTGCGTAAAGGCATGGTAGTTTTTGCCGACGGGGGAACGCCCAAAAAATTACACCCAAATTGAGTTGATTTTAAATCAAAAAACAGCTCAGCGATTTTACCCGGCTCTTTTAATCTCTTCTGCCGGTCAGCATCATAATCCAATACAACATGGATGCAATGGCAGCTAATGCGGCAACCACATAAGTCATGGCCGCCCATTTTAAGGCGTCGCGTGCCATGGTTTCTTCATTGTTGACAACTAACCCTTTGGTAGTTAACCAGGCTAAGGCACGGTTGCTGGCATCAAACTCAACCGGAAGGGTGATTACGGCGAACAAGGTAATTACCAATTGACAACCGATAATAGTATACAGTACAATATCAAAAGGAAATGCTTTAAACAAAAACATACCACCAAACATCATAACCATAATTACAATATTCATGATACGTGCACTTGCATTTTGCAATGGAACCATGGCCGAACGAAAACGCAACATACTGTATGCAGTGGCATGTTGTACTGCATGTCCGCATTCATGCGCGGCAATAGCAGCTGCAGTTACACTGTGTCCATGATACACATCGTGGCTCAGGTTTACAGTTTTCTCCAACGGATTGTAATGATCTGTTAATTGTCCTTCTGCCGAAATGACACGTACGTCATGAATTCCGTGATCCGACAGCATCTTTTGTGCAATTTCGGCACCACTCAGGTTGTGGCTTAAGCCTACTTCCGAATATGTTCTGATCTTGCTTTTGAAGCGCCAGCTAACCAGCATACTTAAAACAGCGAATACTATAAAGATGAATAACATAATTTTAAAATTGGTTTAGATTCAATGATCAATTCCTGTACCGCTTTTTAGCGTATGACAAATTTATACAGCATAATCAGCAACGCTATAATAAACATCAAAATAGAAATTTTGTTTATGCGGTGCATCATCTTCAGATTGAATGATGTTCCGTTGTCTGTCTTGTCCTTCTTCCAGAACATGAGGTAGGATATGAATTTTTGTATAATCATACAATGCAAAGATACATGGAGGTTTTGAATACTACCAAGCCAGATTTTTACCTTATACAAAATTTATTTTTAGATTAGTCTAAATTATGTATTTTTGCACCATGTATTCATTTACAGAAGAAAACTACCTGAAGGCCGTTTACAAGTTGAACGAACGTAGTTCCGAATCGGTTAGTACCAATGCCATAGCTGAATTGCTGCATACCAAAGCAGCATCGGTAACCGATATGTTGCAAAAACTTTCGACCAAAAAACTTCTGAAGTATGAAAAATACAAGGGCGTTTCATTAACCGATAAGGGAAAACGAATTGCATTGGATATTGTACGAAAGCACCGGTTGTGGGAAGTTTTTCTGCATGAAAAGCTAGGCTTCGGTTGGGATGAAGTACACGATATGGCCGAACAACTCGAACATATTCAATCAGAATTGCTGGTAAACAAATTGGATGATTTTTTAGGAAACCCTACGCACGATCCGCATGGCGACCCAATTCCAACCAGACAGGGAGAGCTTAAAAAGAGCAATCTGATTTTATTGAATACTGTAAAACCCGGCCCCATAGTCATAATGTTAGGAGTGGTGGATCATAGTCCTGTATTTCTCAAGCATCTCGACAAGCTGGGTATTACCCTGGGAATAGAAATCGAAGTGCTGGAAGTGAATGATTACGACGGATCGCTGCATGTGCAATTGAATCATAAAAAACAAATGGATATGAGCAAGGACGTAGCAAGGAACATTTTAGTATCGGAAAAAGTATAATGGTTATTGGTTAATGGTTATTGGTTATTGGTTAATGGTTATTGGTTAATGGTTATTGGTTAATGGTTAATGGTTATTGGTTATTGGTTATTGGTTAATAGTTATTGGTTATTGGTTATTGAGTAATGGTGAATTATGTAATTGTGTAATTGTGTAAACTTATGCTGGGCTGCGGCAGATCAATAGAAATAGGTTACTTGGATATCGGCAACTTCGCAATTCGTAATTCGTACTTCGTACTTCGTAATTCGTACTCTGTAATTTGTACTTCGTAATTTTAAATTCTATTCAAATCACATAAAATACTCTCACAATCAACACATCTCATCTCCCCATGCAAGACAAATCTCTCAGCGAAGTTCATCAAAGCGTACAGGTAGGAAAGCATAAAAATTTCTTCCGTACTTTATATGCTTTTATTGGCCCGGCATACCTGGTGAGTGTTGGGTATATGGATCCGGGTAACTGGGCCACAGATATTGCCGGAGGTAGCCAGTTCGGTTATCAGCTTATCTGGGTATTGCTGATGAGTAACCTGATGGCGCTTTTGTTGCAAGGACTTGCCGCCCGATTAGGCGTAGTTAAAGGCTGGGACCTGGCACAGGCGTCACGCCAACAATATCCATCCTGGGTTAATATTCCCTTGTATATTTTGGCCGAAATCGCAATTGCAGCCTGCGATCTGGCTGAGATCATCGGTATGGCAATTGGTTTATACCTGCTGTTCGACATTCCTTTGGTAATCGGTATTTTGATCACAGCATTCGACACCTTATTATTACTGTTATTATTGAATAAGGGCATCCGGAAAATGGAAGCCTTCATCGTTTCACTGGTTTCCATTATCGGAATTTCGTTTCTGGTGAATATGATCATCGTTGAACCTGAATGGAAGCAGGTAGCACATAATTTAGTACCCAGCGCATTGAGCAGCCAGGCCTTGTATATTGCTATTGGAATTATTGGTGCCACGGTGATGCCGCATAACCTATACCTGCATTCAGCTTTGGTTCAAACCCGAAAATTTTCGCGCGATAATGAAGGAATCCGTAAAGCTATTCGTTTCAATTTTATTGATTCTGCCGTTGCGTTAAATCTGGCATTTTTTGTGAATTCTGCTATTCTGATCCTGGCAGCTTCTGCTTTTTACAGATACGGTCATTATGAAGTGGCTAATATTGAAGATGCACATGTATTGCTGAAAGACATTTTCGGAAACATGGCACCCACCTTATTTGCCATTGCATTGATTGCGGCCGGACAAAGTTCCACCATCACAGGTACGCTGGCCGGACAAATTGTTATGGAAGGTTACCTCAACCTCCGGATCAGTCCATGGATCAGGAGAATGATTACGCGCCTCATTGCCATTATACCTGCCTTGTTTACCATTTACTATTTTGGTGAAGACCGACTGGGGAATTTACTGGTCTTAAGTCAGGTGGTTTTGAGCATTCAATTGGGATTTGCCATTATTCCATTGATCCATTTTGTTTCGAGTAAAAAACTCATGGGTGATTTTAAAATCGGTATTAAAACAAAAGTTCTTGCGTGGTTTGCAGCAACCATCATTATTGGTCTGAACATCCGGTTGGTATATGAAGAATTAACCCATTTTTTTGAATACCTTGGTACTGGACAAACCATCATAAAAATGTTGATCCTCCTGATTGTTCTTGGCGCTTTATTCTTATTGACCTATATCGTTTTTGAACCGATAATAAACCGCCGGCATCGTAAAAAGGAAGCATTGCCACATGGAACCATTCACGAAATTTCTGCGTTGGAAAAACCCGAATACCATCATATTGCAATAACGGTCGAATTTTCGGAACACGATAAAAAGGCAATTGAACATGCATTACGCCTTGGTGGAAAAACTGCAACCTACTTACTGATTCATATTGTAGAATCGGCCGTTGCACTCCGATCGGGTAGCGATGTGCTGGATCTGGAATCGCAGTTTGACAAAGAATTCCTGCTATCCTATCAGAAAGATCTGATCAATCTGGGTTATAAAACAGAGATTGAACTGGGATATGGTAAATCTGCTTCTGCTATTATTGCCATTATCAACAAACAGGATATTGATTTGGTTGTAATGGGAGCTCATGGTCATAAAGGATTTAAGGATTTTATCTTTGGCTCAACAGTGGACAAGGTTCGCCACCGCATTAAAGCTCCTGTATTTATTGTTAAATGATGGATCCCGATCAGTTTAAAAAAGCGGCCAACGGTAAAAAGGAGGAAAACCGGAAGTTTCTGAAAAAACTCAAGGAACATCCTCCCAAAAACCTGGACCAACAATTTCATCAGTTGCACGAGGAAGCATTTGAACATATCGACTGTTTAACCTGTGCAAATTGTTGCAAAACTACCGGACCCCTGTTTACACAAAAAGATATTGATCGTTTATCACTTCATCTGAAAATGAAGCCCGCAAGGTTTATTGAAACCTATCTGCATATTGATGAAGATCGGGATTATGTGCTGAATACCCTGCCCTGCCCTTTCCTCGGCGCTGATAATTACTGCTCGGTATACGATCATCGTCCGAATGCCTGCCGTGAATACCCGCATACCAACCAACGCAAAATGCACACCATCCTGAATGAAACTTTTCACAACAGCCTCATTTGTCCGGCGGTTTTTGAAATTCTGGAGAAGATGAAGAAAGATGTTATTGGTTATTAGTTATTAGTTATTGGTTATTGGTTATTAGTTATTAGTTACTAAGAAGTAGTTCTCTGGTTAGCTACTTCGTAATTCGTACTTTGTAATTCGTAATTCGTAATTCGTTACCGATTTACTTCAATTTCCTCGTCCCCTTTCTGATACGGAACATAGGTTACAATGAATTGAAACATTTCATCCGTGGTACGCATGCTGCCTTCCCGGTCGCGGATTTCGCGCGGAGGATCAAAAGGGTTGTTGGGATTATGAACGGTGTTATCAAAAACACCATGCACATAAATGGTTGTTCCTCTCGGTAAATAGATTAATGTTTTGCATTGATAAAAATATTGCCACCTGAAATCCCAGTTGTTAATCCGGATCAATGGAATGGTATCTCCCGAAGGTTTCACGGCAAATGCTAAAAATTCTTTACCAATTAAATGCATATGCGGAATCAGTGTGAGCAAAGAAATATCCTCCGGCATCACTGCTTTTATATGAAATGATTTCACTTCATTAGCCGGTATGATTAACTCGGGTTCAACCGGGCTGATTCCCAGGGTTCCCATTTGAAATTCTTTTACCTCCCTTTGCGGTGGCTTGTTATCAAAATAAATTTTATAATAAGATGAGTCAGTTGCATCAACCGGTGATGGACCATAATGAAAATCGTTGAGGTAGAATGCACTCTTTTTAGAAATACGATACCCCCCAATATTGCCGGGATATGCACTAAACAAGGACCCCGGTAAATAATTGCTCACACTGGGTGTCATCAAGGGATATGTTCCATCGTCGTGCAACAAACCCAAATCACGGTGTAACTGTTGACTATTTGCCTGATCCTGATTTACCCAGACTTTTCCTACCTCTAGTGTATTCTTTTTACCTTCATCAAAACATACCAAATGTGTATTTACATGATGAACCAGTTTTTTGTTGCCGGCAATGAATTCAATAGCCCGGATAAAAGTATCCTGAGGGAGTTCGAGCGGAATTTTCATAACCAGAAACAAATCAGTATTGTTTCCAGGAATTAACACCGGCGGAACTTTTACGATCATATCCGGCTTACCCAGTTCATATTCACTTCGTAATGCATTTGCCGTATACCGGACAGCAGTATCTCCGGGCAACATTCCCTGATCCATCCATGCAATTACCGTTGCGATATCTTCATCGGACATATACAATTCATTGGCAAAATGCGAGTACGATGGATCTGCCGGCCAGGGAGGCATAATGCGGTTGGTGATCAGATAGCGAATCAGTTTATGCCTGCGTGTGATATCCTCCACATTTAACAATTCGAATGGAGCAGCTTCATTGTTTACGTGACAGGGTGAACATTTCTCGTGAATAATCGGGGCAACAGCATCGGTATATGTAAGCAATTCCTTGCCCGGCTGGCATGCAAGCAGCAAACTAACAAGAACAAGAAAAATTCCGGTTACTCTATGAAACATCCAATTGCTTTGGTTTTTTTAATGGCTACTTTCTTATTATTCAGTAAAGCGTACAAGGCATCCTGCAAATCATGCTGAGTTATCAGTTTCCGTTTGCGGCTGACTTCATAAGCCCAATTGTCGATGCGACCCTGATAAAGAACTCTCCCTTCTTTGTTTAATACAACCACCTCGGGTGTTACCGTAGCGCCTAATCGTTTTGTCAATTCTTTATCCGGATCCCTATAAATTTCAAATTGCACCCCATAGGCTTGCTTAAAATTACGGATGGAGTGATTGGTGAAATAAATACCCGGAACGATCCCTATAAATGTGACTTGCGGGCTAAACTGATCCTGCAATTTATTCAGGGTTAAGGTGTAATTCTGACATAACGGACATTCAGGCGACAGAAAGACCAAAACTATATAGGGCGTGCTTAAAGGAAGGTATACTTGTTGATCTTTTAAGGTAAGCAAGGGTATTTGTCTGACCTGTGCCTGCAGGTTAAATGCACACCAAACCAAACCAAACATCAATCGCAATTTCATCAGGTACAAAGATGTTATTATTCATGAAAGGATGCAAATCCTTTCGGTGAGTTCATATCATTGGTGCTTACAACAATTTCCTGCTTGAATCGTTGAATATGTGTTTAAATTTGATCCTGCTGAATACCACATTATGAACCTACCTTTCAAAATGAATGTCCTCCTGCTTTTGCTGAATATGAATTTATTTGCATCTTGCACCTCAGGGCCAGCAATACCAATACCTATTGTACAAGATCCAATACTTGAAACCATGGAACAAACCCAAACTATCGATACAGCAACCTTTGGCGAAGGCTGCTTCTGGTGCGTAGAAGCTTCGTACCAACAACTCAAAGGTGTAATTTCGGTTAAATCGGGTTATAGCGGAGGGCATATTAAAAATCCAACCTACAAAGAGGTATGCAACGGTACTACCGGACATGCAGAAGTTTGTCAGGTTGTATATGATCCCTCCGTAATCAGCTATGCCGACTTACTTGAAGTGTTCTGGGCCACCCACGATCCTACCACCTTAAACCGTCAGGGTAACGACATTGGAACACAATACCGCTCCGTGATCTTTTTTCATAACGATGCTCAGAAACAAATAGCCGAATCTTACAAAGCAAAACTTGAGGCATCGGAGTCATTTAGCGCGCCCATCGTTACTGAGATTTCGCCTTATAGCACTTTTTATGAAGCAGAAGACTATCACCAAAACTATTACAACGAGAATGGCGAACAACCTTATTGTCGTATGGTGATTAAACCAAAACTCGACAAGTTTCAGAAGGTGTTCAAAGACAAAATAAAACACTAACCAACATGTCTGCCAATCAAGTTCCCTGTTATGGATTGGTCCTTTGTGGCGGACAGAGTTCCCGCATGGGAACCGATAAAGCTTTTATCACCTACCATCAAAAACCTCAGTATATCCATGTGCACGATATGCTTGCACCCTTATGCGAAGCAGTTTACATTTCCTGCAATTCCAACCAATTGCATGCGATTGAAAATGCATATAAAACCATTGTAGATCATCCCATTTACAAAAATGCGGGACCGATGACGGGGTTGCTGAGTGCCTTTCATCAGCATCCCGAAGCCTCCTGGCTGGTAGTGGGTTGCGATTATCCCTTTCTCGCAGCTGATGACTTGCAATCGCTGGTACAAAACCGCAATGCCGGATTTGATGCCGTATGCTTTAAAAACATGGAAACCGAACTGGATGAACCCCTGATTGCCTGGTATGGCAAACAACTTTATCCGGTAATGTCGACTGAGTACAACCATCAGCAAACCTCGTTACGACTCCTGCTTGGACAAGTAAATACCCTGCGGTTGATTCCGAATGATTTATTGACGCTGCGAAGTGTGGATCAACCTTCGCGTTAAAATCCTGATAACTCTCACCCTAACAAATTACGTTTGATTTCTTTTCGATCAACGCCTTGAATGAACATCTTAAATTGGTCTGAGATGCCTGATACTCCTGCGTTGCGCTGGAATTGTCAACTCCTGATTTCTGCAATATGTTTCAGGTAATTCGTTGGTTGCAATTTGCAGAATAAAAATCCCATCGGCTTAAATTACAAATCCCTTCCATTTTCAGTCCTGTTTCCTACCTTTACATATCCAACCCAAGAGAATACTCCGCAATGCCGCAGCCTTTTGTTAAACCAATAACCATTACCCGTTTCGAGCATGATCAAACTTCAACGGTGCAGGAATTGCTGGCCGGTGAAGAACCACTCGAAATACGCATAGGTTACGGACCAGAAAAAGATCGTCAGCAAAAAAACATTGCGGTTACCATGCGCACACCGGGAAACGATTTTGAGTTAGCCCTTGGATTTTTATTTACCGAAGGAATTATACAGTCGGGAAAACAAGTCCATTCCATCCACTATTGCACGGAAGTAAATACCCTCGAAAACAAAGAAAATATTGTACGGGTTGAACTCGATTCGGAAACCGAACTGGATTTCACCCGTTTACAGCGCAATTTTTACACTACTTCCAGTTGCGGAGTTTGCGGCAAGGAAAGCATTGAATCGGTAAAAACCGTTTGTCCGTTTCCACAGTCAGAGTTCCCCTTTGAAGTTAATCGTCATGTATTACAGGGCATCTCCCAAACCCTGCGCGAAGCTCAGCAGGTATTTGCGTATACGGGCGGTTTGCATGCCTCAGGTCTCTTTGATTTTGAAGGCCGGTTGCTGCTCCTGCGCGAGGATGTAGGTCGCCACAATGCACTCGATAAATTAATCGGTGCAGTTTTGGGAGGTGTAACCCTTCAAAAAACCTACTCTATTGCTCTGCCTTTAAGCAATTATGTATTACTTTTGAGTGGCAGAGCCAGTTTTGAATTGATTCAGAAGGCTGCGATGGCTGGTATCCGGTTGGTATGTGCCATTGGCGCACCCAGCAGTCTGGCTGTTCAAATGGCCGATGAATTAAATATAACCCTGATTGGATTTTTAAAAGAACACCGGTTTAATATATATACACACCCGCATCGGGTCATCCTATAAAAAGAAAAGTATCATGTCGAAAAATATCAGCGAATTATCGGGAAGAAAAGGATTGAAGGAAAATTTGTTTGAACAAATTGGCAGGGCTGCAAAAGCATCTGGAACACCGGAAACTGCAGATCTGGAAGAACTGGCCGGCGAATTTCTCATTGGCAAAGCGAATACCTACGGAAGTGCGTCGTTTTACGATTTTACCCGCGAAGAAAACAAGGGTAAAAAAGTGTACGTATGCAACGGAAGCTCCTGCCTCACCGCAGGTACACAGGGAAAAGTAAAAGATGCATTGACACAACATTTTGATGCCAACGAAATTGGAGAAATGTGCTGCCTGGGCAGGTGCCACGAAAACAGTTCTTTTCATTATAACGGATTGAATTATTCCGGTGATGCCATTGAACAAATTGCAGAAATCAAAAAAGATAAAAGCAGTAAACCCGATCATTACCATGTTGAACATTTGGGCACTCCGGTATTAACCAATGCTTTCTCCGGAGTCGACAATTATTATGCGATTCTGGAAGAAGCCCTCCAAAAATCTCCGGAAGCTTTGCTGGAAGAATTGAAAGTATCAGGTTTGCGCGGACGTGGAGGTGCAGGATTTCCTACGGCATTTAAATTCGAAAGTTGTAAAAACACAGCGGGTTCAGTGAAATACATTGTGTGCAATGCCGATGAAGGAGATCCCGGAGCCTACAGCGATCGTTATTTATTGGAACAACAACCGCACAGCGTTTTGCTGGGAATGATTTTGTCGGGGTATATCACCGGTGCCAATCAGGGTGTATTGTATATCCGCGGCGAATACCCGGAAAGCATTGCCATCATCGAGCAGGCCTTACACATATTGCATACTAAAAACTTAATCGGAGAAAATATTCTTGGATCCGGATTTCATTTCGATTTCAAAGTCATTGCCGCGCAAGGCGCTTATATCTGTGGCGAAGAAACCGCTTTGCTTTCGAGCATCGAAGGACAACGTCCTGAAGTGCGTGTTCGTCCGCCCTACCCTGCACAACAAGGCTTGTTCAACAAACCTACTGTGGTAAATAATGTAGAAACCCTGGCTTGCATTCCGTGGATCCTGCAGCATGGCGGAGCTGCATTTGCAGCCATCGGAAGAGGTAAATCAACCGGTACCAAACTAGTTTCTCTGGATGGATATTTTAATCGTCCGGGCATTTACGAAGTGGATATGGGTACACCTTTGAATACTGTTGTAAACGAACTCGGACAAGGACTTCGTTCACCCATCAAAGCTTTACATATTGGTGGTCCGTTGGGAGGATTGGTTCCGATGGACAAGGTGAATGACCTCAGCATCGATTTCGAAAGTTTTAATCAAAACGGATTTTTACTCGGTCATGCTTCGGTGGTTTGCCTGCCTCAATCGTATCCGATCATCGAATACCTCGAACATTTGTTTCAGTTTACGGCGCACGAAAGTTGCGGAAAATGTTTCCCTTGCCGCATTGGTTCAACCCGTGGTTACGAAATGTTGAACAAAGCGCGTACAAGCGATTATAAATTTGAAAAATCACTCTTAACCGATTTGCTCGAAACCATGGAAATCGGCTCCCTTTGTGCCCTTGGCGGTGGTGTACCTTTACCGGTAAAAAACGCCTTAACTTATTTTGAAGCTGAACTCAAACCTTACTTTAAAGCATAATTCATGAAAACTCTTGAAGTGAATAAAACCTCTCAAAACGGCGTTCATTCCAACGGTGTTTCATCCAACGGAAAAAGCACCGCTGTTAAACTGGCGTATATTGATAATAAACCTTTCGAAATCAAAGAAGGCGAAACCATTCTGAGTTTCATTCGTCGCCACGAAGGCAAGGATCTGGTTCCTACCCTTTGCGATGCACCCAACCTCGAACCCTTTGGATCGTGCCGGGTTTGCAGCGTTGATGTTGCCTTACAAGAAGATGGTGCGGTAAAAACACAGGCCTCGTGTCATACACCCGTAATGCAGGGTTCATACATTTATCCGAGCAGCGACCGCATACAAAAACTACGCAAAAACATCATTGAACTGGTATTGACTGATCACCCGCTGGATTGCCTTACCTGCGAAGTGAACAACAATTGCGAATTGCAGGAAGTAGCAGCCAAAGTAGGTGTACGTACCGTACGTTATCCGGAAGGGAAAAACCATCTGGATCGCAAAAAAGATCTGAGTCATCCATACATGACTTCCGATTTGTCGAAATGCATCAACTGTTTCAGATGTGTGCGTGCCTGCGACGAAGTACAGGGACAATTTGTACTCAGCATGGCAGGTCGCGGTTTCGACAGTCATATCATCAAAAGTTCCAATTCCACTTTTAAAGAAAGCGATTGTGTGAGTTGCGGCGCCTGCGCTCAGGCTTGTCCAACTTCAGCTATCAGCGATGTGTTTGAATCCAAATCAATTGCCAGGGCTGAAACTACGCGTACGGTATGTACTTATTGTGGCGTAGGTTGTAACCTGGAGGTGGCAACTGTTGGCGGAAAAGTAAAATCCATACAGGCACCTTATGATGCTGAAGTAAACGAAGGACATACATGCTTGAAGGGCCGTTATGCATTCTCATTCTACAATCATCCCGATCGTTTGCAAACTCCTTTTATCCGCAAAAACGGAGAACTGGTTCCGGCATCGTGGGACGAAGCATACGATTATATAGTTAACGAACTTACCCGCATCAAAAAAGATTTCGGTCCCGATGCCATCGGAGGAATTTCTTCGGCTCGTTGTACCAACGAAGAAAATTACCTGATGCAAAAATTTATCCGCGCAGTAATCGGTACCAACAATATTGATGCCTGCGCACGTGTTTGCCACTCGCCTACTGCCATTGGAATGCAACGGACTTTTGGAACCGGAGCAGCCACCAACTCGGTGGTAGATCTTAAATTTACCGATTGCATCATGGTGATCGGTGCCAACCCAACCGACGGACATCCGGTAACCGGCGCCAAACTGAAACAGTTTGCCATGAAAAAGCCGAGTATCGTGATTGATCCGCGCCGCACGGAGATGGCCAAATACGCTACTATTCACCTGCAATTGCGTCCGGGTACCAATGTGGCCATGCTCAATATGCTGTTGTATTATATCATCAAAGAGCATTTAGAAGATAAAGATTTTATTGAATTGCGCACAGAAGGATACGAAGACTTCAAACAAAGCATTCTGAAACTGGATGTAGACGAAATGGAACGCATAACTGGTGTAGACCGTGAGTTGGCGCGAAAAGCTGCTATTCTGTATGCTTCGGCAAAAAATGCCATGTCGTTTCACGGATTAGGTGTTACCGAACATTCACAGGGAACTTTTACCGTAATGCTCATTGCCGATCTAGCCATGATCACCGGGAATATCGGTCGGCGGGGTGTGGGAGTAAATCCGTTGCGCGGACAAAACAATGTGCAGGGTACTGCCGATATGGGTTGCCAACCTTATCAGGGAGCAGGCTACCTGGATGTAACCAATCCGGAAATGCACAAAATCTACGAAGACTTTTATAAAGCCAAATTGCCTTTGCATGTGGGATTGAAAATTCCGCAGATGTATAAAGCTGCACTGGATCACAAATTCAAGGCCTTGTGGCTGATGGGGGAAGATGTGGCGCAAACAGATCCCAATACCCACCATGTGGTGGCTGCATTGAAAGAACTCGACCTGCTGGTGGTGCAGGAAATATTTATGACCGAAACCGCCAAGCTGGCGCATGTAGTATTGCCGGCTGCTTCCTTCCTCGAAAAAAGCGGAACCTTTACCAACGGCGAACGGCGGATCCAACGCGTACAACAAGTGGTAGAACCGCTCAAAGGAACCAAATCTGACGGACAGATGATTGTGGACGTGATGAACCGCATGGGCTATGCGCAAGCTGATTACGATCCAAAAACCTTGCTGGAAGAAATAGCTAAAATCGTTCCCTTCTTTGCCGGTGTAAAATGGGATGAACTCGGCGAGAATGGCAAGCAATGGCCTGTACTGCCCGATGGTTCGGATACCGAAATCTTGCATGTAGATACTTTTAAACGCGGCAAAGGAAAATTTGCTTACCACGATTTCCGCGAAAGCGAAGAACTTTTACAAAACGGAAAATCCTTTCCGTATATCATTACCACAAACCGTGAGTTGGAGCATTACAATGCCGGTACTATGACCCGCCGTACAAAAAATGCGGAGATACTGAGTGAAGACGTTCTGATGATCAATCCTGAAGATGCAGCCAAACACCAGATTACCGAAGGCGATATGGTATGTGTGGAAAGTGCACGAGGAAAAATTGATGTTCGTGCCCGCATCACCGACGAAGTGTTACCCGGGATCCTTTCCTCTACCTTCCATTTCCCTGAAATACGCATGAACGATATTACCAGCAGTGTTTCCGACAGCGAAGCCATGTGTCCGGAGTATAAAGTGGTGGCTGTGAATATTCGTAAGAGTAAAGGGAAGTATAAAGTTTGATGAAGGTTGGTTTAAAAATAACCCGAAAGTTTTATGCAGTCTATCGCTGTTTAAGGATGTTAGCGGCAATATCGAAGACTTTCGAAAAAAAGTTAAATTTGTTAAATGAATGAAAGAAATTAGACTTCATATTGGCAAGATCAAAACTCTTTGTGATACCAACAAAGTCAAGACTCTTTTTGCATTTGGATCAGTCTTAACGGATAGATTTCGACCAGAAAGTGATATTGATCTAATAGTTGATATCGCGGATACCGATCCTCTATCTTATGCTGACAAATATTTCAACTTGAAAGAACAGCTTGAACAGATATTCAATAGGCATGTAGATCTCCTAGAACAAAAGGCTCTCAAAAACCCATACTTAAAAGCAGAGATAGATCAGACCAAAGTACTTATTTATGGAAAATGAAATAAAGACCTGGCTGACCGACATCAAGCAAGCTATCCAAGAAATCAACCAATTTTTACCTAACAGAAAAGACTTCTTTGAATTCGAAAAAGATTTAAAGACGAAAAGAGCCATTGAACGAAATATCGAAATAATTGGAGAAGCTGTGAGCAGAATACTAAAAGTGCATCCAGACTTTCAAATAAAAAATGCCAGGAAGATAGTTGATACAAGAAATAGGATCAGCCATGGTTATGACAGCATTTCTAGTGATATTATTTGGACAATAATAATTCGTGACATTCCAAACTTGGAAATTGAGATAAATCAACTTCTAGACTTATAACACCAAATACTGCAGCTAGCACAGGCTAAACGCAAGCATTGGCAATTTCCTCGTAAGAAAGATTTTGGTATATTTGATTCGCCTTCGCGGGTACGCTTCGGCGGGACAAGGAATAAACATGTTTCGCGCTGAGGTAAAGGTAAAGTATCCCTGCCCGCGTCAAGCCTGGGAACGTTATGCACTATGCTTAAAGTCATATCATGAAAAATCCAATTTATCTAATTCTAATCAGTTTAGTTTTTCAGGGTTGCTTGAATACCGATAGAAAATCAGACCCGACAATAATTGATTTTACTTTTAAAGACTTTTACTCCGGCAACGCAGTTGCTGGAGTAAAAGTCTCCTTGACAAAGAAACGTTTTAATTTGATGGGTTCACCGACATATGAAATTGCAACATTTGAAACTGATGTTAATGGGAAAATTGCCTACTCATTCCAAAATGAACAAAGTCACCTATACTATATATCTCCAAAGGAGAATGAAGAATATGGTGGATTTCTTGATGCGAATCTTAAAACTGGACAAAAGAATTCTCAAACAATTAGCGTAAAACAGTTTAATGTGCTTAAAATTAATCTGATAAATTCCACCAAAAAATACCAAAACGTGGAATTAAATTTTCAAGAAGAATTTGCTCCTTATAGTTCATTTAAAGGTGCTTTTAAAGACACTAGCATTTTATTCAAGAGTATTCCTGAAACAAATTTTGCACAGATCCGATTGCAATTTGATACCTCAAAAGTGATGGAATTCCAAATTGATATTCCAAAGATTGACACTTTTAATGTAAGCTATCAATATTAGGCACTGGGTCTAACGCAAGCATTGGCAATTTCCCCGTAATAAAGATTTTGGTATATTTGATTCCCCTTCGCGGGTACGCTTCAGTGAACGAGGGAATAAACATGTTTCGCGCTGAGGTAAAGGTAAAGTATTCCTGCCCTAGCCAAATCAGGGACCGTTAGTGGTAAATTTCATTGAAGATCTCGTTTTAATCAAATTTCCGTATTTTTGATATATATATATATATATTGATTGTGACTACAAAAGAAGATATATTAAAGCAAATCAAAATGCATAAGCCGGAACTCTTCAGGTTGGGAATTTCCAATATTGGCCTGTTTGGTTCTTATCTTAGAAATGAACAGTCATCGACAAGTGATATTGACATACTTGTCGATTTTTTTCCGGATAAAGAAAGTTTTGATAACTACATGGCGGTATGTGACATTGTAGAAAGCTTGTTCAAGGATGAGAGAGTAGAAGTTGTTACAAAGAATGGATTGAGTCCTCACATCGGGACAGAGATATTAAGTGAAGTCGTATATGCCTAAAGATCCTCTCGAGTATGTTAAACACATTCGCGATGAATGCGCTTATATTTTATCCGTTGCCAATCCAAAGTTGTCAAAAGAAGCATTTTTAACAGATGAAACATTAAAGCGAGCCATAGTTCGAAGCCTTGAAGTTATTGGTGAGGCATCAAAAAAAGTTCCGGCAGATTTTAAGATTAAATGGAATGCGATTACATGGAAAAACATTGCCGGAATGAGAGATAGATTGATTCATGACTACATGGGTGTAAATTATTTGATTGTTTGGGATGTTGTGAAAAATAAAATTCCTGAATTAAATGATCAGATTAATGACGTTCTGAAAGACAAATAAAAATCTACCGCTAACAAAGGTTAAACGCGAGCAGTTAAATCCCCTCTAAAAAAAGTGATCATCCATCCCACTCCACCCTGTTAACTATCAATATCCATTTCCCGTTCACTTTCCTGTAAAAGGCTGAATATCCAACGCTACAGCGGTTTCCACAGTACACATTCCACTTCAAAAATGCGATATCGTATGTTGCATTAAACACGGGAACTGTAAAAGCCAATAACACTGCTCGGTGTTTTTTGTAGAATTTGTTCCAACCCTTCTCGTCATTTGATCTAATTAGTTTTTGAATTTCTCTTTGGCTTATAAGCGGTACATCGAAAATATCTTTTGACCACACCTTTATTGTCTGATTAACCATAGAGATTCGGGTGGAATCCATAGCACATATAAAACTACTTAACTGATCCTTGTGAATTGAATCGGCTGTTTCAAAATTAAAAGCCGCAGGAACGTTAACAATCAAAGGCTTTTGCGCAATTACGATCCTCGTAAACTTATCTCTCCAATACTTTGTGGCAATGGTGTACTTAAAGTCGGTTGTATCCACCTTACGTTGCACCTTTTTTACTGTTGTAGGTGGATACACACTTTTTGCAGAGTCGCTTACAAAATCCTGGTACGAATAATGTGTTGAATCGTGCAGGATTTGTTCGAAAAATTGTTTGATCTCCGATTTGTATTGATCGTTTGATTCCTGACCTGTTCCGGTCTGAATCCAGAAAAATGCAAGGATCATTAATAAACGTCTCATGGCTACTCTCAGATTTTTCGTTTAATTATGGTGCTGCCAGTATTGCTTGCCGTCATCCTGTTCAGAAAACAAAATTATGCGTTTTTTCCACCAATCAGTTTCCTGATCAAACTGATCTGCCCCAAATGATAATAACTGTGCTCTAATACCCCTTCAATATTCCTCTGCACCGTACCATATTTTTCATCAAAAAAAGGCTGATCAAAACGATCCTCTTCCATTTGTTCCACATAATTAGCAAATGCAACCGTGTTGGATAAAAAGGTAAGCTTCAGTTTTGTCCACTCCTCTTCTGAAAGCATGGAAGGAAGGTCAAAACTATATTTGTCGTGCATATTCAACTTTCCTTTTTCAAAGGCATTAAGCATTCCTTCCACATAATAGTTGATATGAAATACCAAGGCTGCAATAGAATTCAGCGATTCCACTTTCTGAACAGCATCCTCCCTGTTCAGTGATTCAATCTGATCCTTATAATTGGTATTAGCAATCCAATGACCGCTGATGAATACTTCATGCAGCCGGTTTGCCAGCAGTAAATTTCTTCCTACAATTTTGTGCTTGTTCATTGCCTGATCCCTTACTTATTCCTGATAGTGTAAAACAAATGTGTTGTTCTTGCAGACTGGGTAACCCCGGAAATTGCAAATTCAAATTGATCCATATGTATCTTATCAAATAGCCGTTTTCCACTTCCCAATAAAACTGGGGTAAGGTGTAAAATGCATTCATCCACCACCCCTGCATTCAGGAACTGTTGAATGGTTTCAGCACCTCCCATGATGCGAATGTCTTTCCTCCCGGCCGATTCCCGGGCTTTCCCCAAAGCACTTGCTATACCGTCGTTGATAAAATAAAAGGTAGTATTTCCTTTTTGTATCCACGGACTACGTTTTTCATGGGTCAATACATAAACGTCTGATTTGAATAAATTTTCAGGCCAATTGGGTTCACCTTCTTCAAACATGCGTTTGCCCATGATACAGGTTCCGGTTCGTGCAATTACATCCCTGATTATTTTTCCATCGGGTCCGTCTTCCTGTCCATCATCCACTCCCAGATGCTCCCAAAATGCCTTTTGTACAAACATCCATTGGTGCAGGGCCATCCCTCCATCGCCAATGGTATTATGCGGGCCGCGGTGATCACCGGCTACAAAACCGTCTAAAGAAACGGCTATATCAAAAAATACTTTACTCATCGGTTGTTGATCCCGGATTGGAGTGTATGGTTAATATTCGATTCGTTTGTTCCAGTCATATTTGGATTTGTTCGCTGCGTTCTGTTTTGTAAGATCCAAAAGCATGGTTTCGATTTGTTGTTTATCCAACCACTTTCCGTTTACAAAAACCCCGGCTATTTTTTGCGTATTGCTAATCTCCTGCAATGGGTTTGCATCAAGCAATACAAGATCAGCAAATTTACCGGCTTCAACTGTTCCGGTAAACCGTTCTAAACCCAGCCAGGTAGCCGGTAAACGGGTAGCTGAGATCAACGCTTCTTCCGGCGTCAAACCAGCATTCACCAATAATTCGAGTTCGCGGTGCATCGAAAAACCCCAGATTACGCCCGATGATCCGGCATCTGTACCGGCCAAAATGGGTACACCGGCTTCTTTGAATGCCTTTACCAATTGATCGTTAAATTCCTTCATGCGTCCGAGCCGGGTTAAACTCTCCGGCGTTGCATGTTTGTTGTAATTGTTTGCGGTGAGCCACTTGCTTTGCAGGAGTGGATGCACATACTTCAAATTTAAAGATGAACGGAGTGGATCCAATGAACGCCCCATCTCAGCCGCCGCATGAATAATGCCCAATGTCGGGCACAACCAGGTTCCGTTTACTTTTGCGAGTTGTGCCAGCTGCTTTGGGTCTTGCCCATCGTAACCTTCTGTTTGTTTAAATAACTCTTCAGCATGTGCAATCAATCCCAAATTTGGCACAAACGCCTCAGCAATTTTACCTTTAAAGGCATTCGGAATATGACCAACCATTTTCATGCCCTGCTTAAATGCTTCGTCGGCTATGGCCTGATAGGTTTCTATATTCAGTTTTGAATACACTTTGATAAATTCATACCCTTCGGCCTTTGCCATACGAACGGCCTGACGACCATCCGCGGGATTATTGGCCATCCGGCCATCACCTTCTCCTCCATCAATCATTCCGGCCAATGCCATACGCGGACCCACAACATCCCCTCTCAATATTTCATTCCGTTGACCAATATGTCCGGCCCTTGCATTTAATTCGAAAACGGTTGTTACACCATTGGCCACAAAAGGTGTCATAA
>JBAYIE010000017.1:0-90031 GCA_041665785.1 Bacteroidia bacterium
CGTTCTTCCAGCAAAGCAGCAATATCCGCTGCAAGTGCTACTGCATTATCTTCCTGTGCTTTGAGCATCATATGTGCAATACGGGGATGACAGGGGAGAGCATGCAGTTGTTTGCCATGTTCTGTAATCTTACCTTTTTCTACTGCATTTAATTGTTCCAACGTCTCCTGTGCACTTGCGATGGTTGCCTGTGGAGGAGGAGTGAGCCATGTGAGTCGGGAAATATCCTGCACACCCCACATTGCCATTTCCAGCATCAATGAAGAAAGGTCGGCTTCCAGAATTTCAGGAATACGATGTTTTTGTAAACGCTGATGTGTAGCTTGCGTCCACATGCGGTAACAGATCCCGGCAGAAAGTCGACCTGCCCGGCCTGCCCGCTGATCGGCTGAATCTTGCGTAACCATTACTGTTTCGAGGCGCGAAAGGCCTGAACCCGGATCAAAGCGCGAAATGCGGCTTAATCCGCAATCAACAACAATGCGAATGCCTTCAATGGTTAAACTCGTTTCGGCAATGGATGTGGCCAATACAATTTTTCGTTTGCCAAAACGGTTGGGTGTTAAAGCCATGTTTTGTTCGCGTTGGTGTAATTGTCCATAAAGCGGATGAATGGCAAATCCCGGGAGTGCATCTTCCAGCAATGCAGCACATTTTTTGATTTCTCCTTCTCCGGGCAAAAACACCAATGCATCTCCCTCATTTTCACGCACAGCCTGCATAACTGTTTTCGCAGTCATCTCAGGCAAGACCATTGCATCCTGTCCGCCAGTATACTTCACTTCAACCGGATATTGTTTGCCTTCGCTGACAACAACCGGACAATGGAGCATGGCTGTCAGTTGTGGCATATCAAGTGTTGCCGACATGATCAGAATATGCAAATCCGGACGTAAAATCTGTTGTGCTTCGCGGCACAATGCCAACGCCAGATCGGCATGAAGGCTGCGTTCGTGAAATTCATCAAAAATCACCAGCCCAACATCCTGCAACGCATTATCACTTTGCAGCATGCGGGTAAGAATGCCTTCAGTAACTACTTCCAGTCTGGTTTTTGCAGAAACCTTTGTTTCAAAACGAATGCGGTACCCGATGGTTTGTCCCAGGGCATCACCCCATAATTCTGCCAGTCGCGATGCGATAGTTCTGGCAGCTAATCGGCGCGGTTCGAGCATGATTATTTTTTTACCTGCCAGCCATGGCGCATCCAATAAAGTTAAAGGGATAACCGTACTTTTTCCTGCACCGGGAGGCGCATTTACGATCAATGTATTGGAATGAGTAAGGTGCTTTTTAACCTCATCGATACTTAGGGCTATCGGCAATCCCGTTTGATTTGGGTCGAACATCAGTGCGCGAAAATACGCTCTTCAAGCGAAATACAGTTACAAGTTATTAAAGCCATTATTATAGCAGATTTACACAAGTCAAACACTGGTTAACTGCATTTTAAATTTCAAAGAAACGTCCTTCATAAGCAAAGTTTTACTTTAAATCGTATGAAATTTTGCTACAATATACGTATTTATTATATTTGTAAATCATAAATATAAATGCAATGACAACCTTCACCAGTTCACTTCCTGAAAACCTGCTTAAACTGCTGGAAGATAAGGCAAGGCAATTAGCCGTACCTAAAAACAAGCTCATTGAGCGTGCCCTGAGTTTATACCTTGATCAACTCAATCGCGCTGAGTATCTCAAATCCTACCGTAAAATGGCCGCAGATACTGATCTGCTCACCATTGCTGAAGAGGGTATGGCCGAGTATCTTTCCCAGTTACCTGATGAAAAGGGAAAATGAAGCAGGGTGAAATATGGTATGCCGATTTAAATCCGGTTATAGGAAGTGAACAGGCTGGTTTGCGCCCGGTTGTGATTGTAAGTGGTAACCTGGCCAATCTTTACCTGAACACCGTAATATGTTGTCCGCTCACCACAAAAGTTAAAAGATATAAAGGCAATGTGGTGCTTGAACCGAATAAGACCAATGGATTAACCGGTAGATCGGAAATTCTTACATTTCATATCCGCTCCATCAGTAAGGAACGATTGACCAGGAAAGCAGGAGAAATTACTCCGGAACAACTCAAAGGAATTAAACAGTGTTTGGATGAGATCTGGCGTTATTAGAAATCTATCTTAAACCTTAAGTAAGAGTTCAGCAGTAAATCACTGTCAGTTTTTTATATATCCATTTATGATATATTCGGTTTTTGATGAACTCAATGCGTTATCAACTCCGACTATGAAAACACATAACAGCATTTACCGGCTCTGGTATATTTTATGTATTACAGTATTTACATTTAGTAAATCAGCACAAGCCCAATATGGTAAACACGAATTTGGACTTGAAGGCGGCATGGGTCAGACTTCATATAGCGGTGGATTCATTTTTGGTGAACATGCTTCACCGGCTATCGGTTCTTATATAGGCTTGTCGTATCAATACAATTTTAACCGATACTTTGCCATACGCACCGGATATACTACCGAAAATAAAGGTGTCGATTTAGTGGATGTTGATTTTTATAATTCAAACTACGATCACAAAGGATATACGACGCTTTGGCGACGCAGATATTATACTGTGCCATTCCTCTTACGATTTTCGGTTGGAGATGCGTTTCGTGTTTTTTTCAATACCGGTGTTGCAGGCTCGGCCACCTTTTCAGGCAGCATAGAAGTTTTGAATGGTAGTATTAGTACCAGAAAAAAAGAATACAATGAAATTATGGGAGATGTAAATTTTCTCATCGGTATGGGAGCCTCGTACCGATTTGCCAAACGATTCAATGCTGCATTCGAAGTGCGCAACAACAATGGTATGATCGTAGTTGAATTTGACGGATCGCGCAATCAATCCACCATGGCTATACTTTCAGTAAATTGGTTGGTAGGGTATCGGTAATAAATTTAGAAACATTGGGGTATATAACCAGAACCTCAGTTACACCTTTACCGATTTCCATTTCCCCCTTTTAAACACCCATAATGCCAATAAGGCAATCAATGTTTCTGCAACAGGAATGGCCACAAGGATCCCAGTCATATTGTAATCCAATCCCTTTGCCAACAGGTAGGCGAGAGGAATCTGAAAAAGCCAGAAACCTGCCAGGTAAATAAGCGTAGGAGTTCGGGTGTCGCCGGCACCATTTAAAGCCTGAGTCATCACCATTCCAATACCATAGAAAACATATCCGGCACCAATGATTTGTAAAGCCTGTGCACCAAATGCCACAATGCTTTCATCCTGGGTAAAAAAACGAATAATAGGCTGCGAAAAAAACAGGAACAAAAGCATCACGAATGACATAAATACTATATTGTATTTCATGATCAGCATAACACTCTTTTCAGCGCGATGCCATTCACCGGCACCCAGATTCTGACCCACCAACGTAGCTGCCGCATTGCTGAGCCCCCAGGCAGGAAGAATGAAGAATACAACATTGCGAATGGCTATCTGATACCCGGCAGATGCAGTGGTTCCGCCGGTTTCGGCTACCAGCCGTGCCAGTATGATCCAACTTCCGCTTGCTATGATAAACTGCAAGGTAGCCGGCCAGCCGATCTTAATTACGGAGCGTATAACCCGGGTATCAAAATGAAAGTGATGGCGTTTTAACTTCACAATACCCTTGCTTCCAAATAAATGATAACACTGATACAATACTCCGGTGCTTCTTCCAATAACAGTAGCAATGGCAGCACCCTTTAAACCGAACAGGTGTATGAAAATAGGGCACAGAATTATATTCATCAAACTGGCTATCCACAAACTTTTCATGGCCATGGCTGCATCGCCTGCGCCACGGTAAATACCATTGATCAGGAACAACAAAATAATGGGCAAACTGCCGCCAAACATGATTCGGGTAAAGATGGCACCTTCGCGCACCACATCGTCGCTGGCACCCATCAGGGCTAAAATTTCGCCACCCCAAACGATACCCGCAATGCTGAAAAATAAGGTTACTACCAGTGAAACCAGCAAGGCCTGGGCACCGGCATGTGCAGCCGCTTCCTTGTCTTTTTCGCCGATGCGTCGTGCAACAATGGCTGTAGCTGCAGTACTCAAACCAATGGCAACTGAATACACGATGGTAATCACCGACTCGGTTAATCCAACCGTTGCTATGGCATTTTCACCAAGTTTACTTACAAAAAATATATCGACAACAGCAAATACACTTTCCAGACTCAATTCCAGAATCATGGGTATAGCCAGCAGAAAAACCGCGAGCGGAATACTGCCCTGGGTAAAATCCTGTTCCTGGCCATTTAGCGATTGCCTGATCAGGCTGATGGCACGCATAAATCCGGATTTACCGGACGGGGTGTGAACGGGATCGGTTAAAGTCATAAATCAACAGTAAAGTAATTGTTTGATTGGGAGAATTCTGGCAGACATAGGCAAACCCAATATCTGAATCATATTGGTAAACGCAATGATCAGCCGCTTACTTGCAAGAGCAACAAAATGCATGCAAGCCATCCAAATTTGAATGTGGTTTTTACTCATGGGTTCATAATGTGGGTTGTGCAAATAAAGTTTAATCCACCGATTTTTCTAACTTATGCATTATGCGGATTCCTGAAAGAAATTGAATTTTACATTTTGGTTGAGATGAAACCTGAACGAGGAGTTACTCAGACATTGATTTATAATTAACTAACCCTAAGTATTGACTCTGGAACCCTTGTAGATTCTGATTTTCTTCTTTCCTAATAAGCCTCATAATTTATATTATGTTAAATATGATATTACAATAAAAGGAAGCCTTAGCCTCCTTTTATCCATTAATTTAGCTTTATTGATTCTCCAATTCCTTGCGCTTATTCATCATCTCCATGGTCTTCTTCTCGTCGCCAAGGTTGGCATAAACTTGTTGCAAACTGTAATAGACCGCAATTTGTGTTGCTTGCTTGTATTTTAATTTGTCGGCATCGTCTTCGGGTAAAGCATCGGCCAGATCCAAAGCCTTATTGAAATAACCCAAAGACACATTCAGAATCGAATCCTTAACCGCTTTTAATGCATTGAATTTTTTATCGTATTCGCTTTGGCTCTTCGACGATAAACTATTCATTTTATCAACCACTTCGGTAGTTTTATTGTTGTTTAACGCACCCAGGTTGTAATATCCATCCAGATGTTCCGGATTGAGGTCTATTACTTTCAGGTAATCCTTTTCCGCCAGATTCGAAAACCGGCTATGTTCCTTTTGCAAAGAATCCCCGGCCAGCCGATAACGTTTGGCTGAAGCTTCCAGTTTTGCTTTATTGGCCGGAACCTTTTCTCCTTTAGCCTTGTTGGTTATTTTAATTGCTGTATCGCGGCTGTGCTTGGCATTTTTTGCACTGGTTGCTGCAAAATTATCGTAAACATTTCCGCGTACATACAACAAAGTCGGACTTTCTTCATCCAGACTTAACGCTTCGTTCAGCTTATCCAGCAATACATTTTGTTTGTTTTGGGCCAGGTAAATATTCAGCTCCTGATTGATCAGATCCTTTTCACCGGCGAAGCGTTTACGACCCGCATCCGTTACACTCAGACCCTTGGTTGTATCACCTTCCAAATAATAAATATTGGCCATCAACAGATAAATCGTCGGATCGTTATAATCCATATCAATCAGTTTTTGCAGATATTTCTTGGCGTCGGCATTGTTCTGGTTTTTGATTGCCAGACTGGCCATGTTTAAAGTGATCGCTTTCTCGTTGATATTGTTCTTTTTCAGATCCCCGTTTTTATCGTACGGAAATACCTGAGTTACATATACAAAAAATTTCAGTGCATTTTTGGAATCGTTGTTTTGCAGATACTCCACACCTTTGTTGTATGCAGCAAAAGCGCTGTTGATCACTGTAAAGCCGCAATAATCTTCATACCTTTTCTTGGTATCGGTTTCCATGCATTTGATACAGGCCACTACGAATTTTTCTTCCCAGGTCGAATCCAGCTTGCGATAATCAGGATTCCGGTAGATGGTATCATACACCGCAGCACGTACCGACCACATCTTGGGATCGTCTTTGGTATCGGCATGTTCAGCTGCTTCGTCAATTACTTTTTTGGCGTCTTCGATTTCCGAATTTCGCAAATAAATTACGGCACTTTCTACATTGCTGCGTTGGGCAAAAGCAGTCAGACTAAGGCAGGTAAGCACCAGAACAAGAAACTTCTTCATAGTATTATATTAAAAAAAGGTGAGGCAAACTTAAGGGAAAGTTGGTATTTATTGAAATCAGGATTGCACCGGATAGAATGATCTCCGATGCGGAATAAAGAACATTGTCTATAAAACAGGGATTTCCAATCATGGTTGTGTATAGCATGCTTAACGTAATCACAATTAATAGTATTTTGCATTCGGAATGATTAAGGAAAGTAAGGGCTATTTGTTCAAAGACCGTGAGATCAGCTGGATGCTGTTCAACGAGCGGGTGTTGCAGGAAGCCGAAAACAAGTCGGTTCCTCTGCTCGAACGCTTGAAATTTCTGGCCATTTTTTCATCCAACAACGACGAATTTTTCCGTGTTCGTGTGGCTTCCATCCGGCGTCTGCAGAAATTAAGCCGGGGCAAAAGTAACAATGATTTTTATTTTCCACCTGACCTTGTTTTGGGAGAAATTCAGCGTATGTCAGTAATTCAACAGGAACGATTCAACCGGGCCTACAATCAGATTATTCATGAATTGGCTGAAAAGAAAATATTTATTGCAAATGAAAAAGCCCTTACACCTCAGCAGGCTGTAACTGCATCTGCCCTTTTTCATAAGGAGGTTCTCCCCTATGCCTTCCCGATAATGATGGACGAGATCAAGCAGGCGCCCATGCTCAAAGACCGGTCTATCTATCTGGCGGTTCGGATCAGCCATAGTTCTCAATTGATGCCTCCGCGTTATGCCCTGGTTGAAGTTCCTATTCCTCCGCTGAATCGTTTTTATATTCTTTCAAAAACAGAAGAAGAAACGGTGATCATGTATGTAGACGATGTGATCCGGCATTCGCTCGATAAAGTGTTCGCCATTTTTGATTACGATACCTTTGATGCATACACCATCAAAATAACACGCGACGCTGAATTCACACTCGACAGCGAAGAGAACAGCGAAATCAGAAGCACTTTTCTGGATAAAATTCAAAAAAGCATCAAGCAACGCGCCAAGGGCTCTCCTACCCGTTTTATATACGACAACAGCATGCCTAAGTCGATGCTGGATCTGCTGATAGAGAAATTGCAATTGCGCAGTGTAAACCTCATTCCCGGTGGCCGGTATCACAATTTCAAAGATTTTATGGACTTTCCGAAAGTGGGTAAAGCGGAAGATTACTACGATGTGCTTCCTCCGGTGCAGGTACCGGAGTTGGATCAGGCACGTACCATTTTTGATGTGATATCGCGTAAGGATATTTTACTGTATCATCCGTATCAAAGTTTTGATTACCTGATTCGCTTGTTACGCGAGGCAGCTATTGATCCTAAAGTAGCATCTATAAAAATTACCCTGTATCGTGTAGCCCGCTATTCCAATGTGGTGAACGCATTGATCAATGCGTTGCGTAATGGTAAGAAAGTAACCGTATTGATGGAGTTGCAGGCACGCTTTGATGAAGAATCAAATATATACTGGACCAATCAGTTACAGGAAGCCGGAGCGCGTGTGCATTTTGGTAAACCCGACCAGAAAGTGCATTGCAAAATACTTTCCATTTCGCGCGAGGAAGATGGTAAAATGAAACGCTACCTGCATTTGTCAACCGGAAATTACAATGGCGTAACTGCCCGTTCCTACACCGATCTGGGGCTGTTTACCAAAGATCCGCGATTGGCGGATGATGCGGATAAACTCTTCGACACCCTGTTTCAAAGTCCGCGCAAACAGCAATTCAATCATCTGGTGGTTGCACCCGACGATATGGCCAAACAATTTCTGCATCTGATCGATGCCGAAATACGCAATGCACGTGCCGGTAAACCAGCCTACTTCATACTTAAAATGAATAGTCTGTCAGAAGAACATATCGTCAAAAAAATATATGATGCCAGCAAAGCCGGTGTAAAAATCAGTTTGATCATTCGGGGTATTTGTGCCATTGTTCCCGGTGTTATGGGTTTGAGCGAAAATATTCGCATCATATCCATCATTGACCGTTATCTGGAGCATGCCCGTATTTTTATTTTTGCCAATGACGGTGATGAGAAAATTTACCTTTCGTCGGCCGACTGGATGGAAAGAAACCTCTTCCGGCGTATCGAAAGTGCCTTTCCGGTGTATGATCCCAATATCCGGAAAGAGATCCGGAAATATGTAGATATACAATTGCGCGATAATGTAAAGGCGCGCATAATCGACAGTGAATACAACAACAAATATGTGGAAGATGAATCGGGTGAATTTCACAGATCTCAAATGGATATTTACAATTACATCCGCCAAACATACCAGTCGTCCTAATCCTTTTTGTATCTTTGTGAGGTAAAACGTTCTGTCGCTCTGCAGCAATGCAGGGAGGAAAGTCCGGGCAACACAGGGTACCGTGCTACCTAACGGGTAGGCAGCCTGTTATAACGACAGGCCGACAGCCAGTGCCACAGAAAACAGGTAGCCCCGATTCGTCGGGGTCATAGTGAAAAGGCGGTGTAAGAGACCACCGGTGACGTAGTAATACGGCATGCGAGGTAAACCTCACGGGTTGCAAGGCCAAATAAGTTACTCATCCGGCTTGCCGGATTTCAGCGTCCCGCTGAATTGGTAACGGGTAGGCTGCAAGAGCCACGAAGTGATTCGTGGCCCAGATAAATGACAGAAGTCCGCAAGGAAACAGAACCCGGCTTATAGTTTTACAAACATAAAGGGCGTTCCTGATTCAATTCAGGGCGCCCTTTTCCATTCCGACTGATAAAGTTCATGTTTCCGGCTGAACATTCTCACGCCTCTTCGTGTTTACTACCTATATCATTGCATTAAATTATTGCACATTATGTCTACACATCAGGTTAAAGCAGATTGGATCGGAGGCATGGCCTTCGACGCACATGTTGGAAATCACACGGTACGAATCGACAACAGTATTAAAGGCGGCGGCACTGATACGGGCCCCATGCCTAAACCTTTTATGCTCATTGCACTTGCCGGATGTACCGGCCTGGATGTAATAACCATGCTCGATAAAATGCGGGTAAAATACTCCGACTTCAATCTGGAGGTAACCGGAACACTCTCTGAAGATGTTCCAAAAGTGTATACCCATATCGATATTATTTATACCATCAAAGTAGAAGATGCCGACAAGGATAAGGTTGAAAAAGCAGTAAATCTGTCAGAAGAAAAATACTGTGGTGTTTCGCAAATGCTCAAAAAAGCAATGACTATCGGTTACACCATAAATTACATTTAAGTAAAATTGTAAAGCACCGTTTTATGTTCCGGATATCTCTGTTCATTGCAAGATATCCGAGTGCGACATACTTAAAACTTTTCAAGCTTATACAAAAAAATCTCTTTGAAGTTGATTCAAAGGGATTTTTTCTTTTTGGTGGTTACCGACAAGTTGTCCCGGTTCATGTGGGATTTATTTTATCTGCTCTGTGATCCATTCTTTAAAAACAGATACACGTGTCCATTGCATGGTTTGACCATAATAACCGGCTTTCAACAATTGATTGACATCTATTCCACTTCCCGAGCAAATACCAATTAACTGCCAGTTATTATTCACCTTTCTGAACAATCCTCCTCCGCTGTCGCCGCCCGAACTAATATATTCCAGCGGTTTGGGTGTCGAACTTCCCAGTTTATTGCAGTCGGTTCGCGTGGGGTGATCAAAATCGCAGTACAATAAAGTTTCGTTTCCCTTGAAATGCATTCCGCCAATGGAGTCAATCACATTTTCTCCGGCTATTTTCAATTCATGCGGACCAACTCCTTCCGGTTTATCAGCTATTCCTGAAACGCCAAACCCAACACCTGCCACATCCGAATGTAATTCATTAAAGAAGCTATTGGTACTTGCAGCCACCACTTTCAAAAGTGGTTCTTCCAGTTCGATTACTGCCAGATCACATGATCCTTTGGTCAATGGATTGAGGTAATACGGATGAATCGTTATTCTCTTTATGCCAAGTTTTTGACCTTTGATTACAATTATAAAGCGTGAAGCTGATGCAACACGTTGGCTGGAAACGGTATGCGAAATGCGTGTATACTGTTTTGCTATTAAGGTATCGGGTATTGTAACGCTTTCAATAAAAAGATGCGCCGCGGTTAATAAAAAGCGATCACCGATAAATACACAACTTCCCAATGCCTGAGTATCTTTATATACTTGTCCCACGCATTCAAATTGAGGTTGTTGTGCAAGATTGCGGTATGATTCTTCCGGTACATCGTGGCGGATAATTCCGGAGAATCCGGTTAAAAATGCAAGCAAGGCAATTCCGATAAGAAAAGTATTTTTTCTGTTCATGGTAGTGATAATTAAAGTGTGGATTAATTATTCCGTTTCTTCTTTTTCGATTTCTTCTGTGGTTTTGATGGTTACCGGCCCGGTTTTGCGCACTGTAGTTTTTACACGTTTACCGTCTTTGATCCGGATCTTTGTTTTGTTCACTTTGATTTCATCATCCCCTTCCTGAATGGTGATATGAACGCTGTCCATTTCTTCATCATCCTTGTTGTGCATCATGATGGATACTTTCTCCTCATCGGTGCATTCTCTATCGTGAAATGTTTCACCTTGGCTACAATCCAGACAAACCAATCCGGTTTGCGTCACTTCCAGCGTGCGTGAACTCTTGATTCCATGTTCACCTCTCAGATTCAACATATCACAAACACGTTGATCGGCAATGATGATGGTTCTCACAGGTAAAAACATCTGGATATGGATATCCTGAAAGCGAAAGCCATCTTTTTGTTCCAGTAGAAATCCATCATCAAATACAAAACCTGAATCGTGAGCATGAACGTTGTAATTCACCAGACGGGCAAATTCGCGTGCTCTGGTTTTTGAAGGAGCATGAGCTGAACGAATCAAATCATATCCGGCCTTTCCGGCTTCAATGGTCAATCTCTGGTTGCGGATCCAAACTGAATCTGAATGCTGTGTTTCAAAGGCAAACAAACCATGGTTATCCAAACCCACTGAGAAGCCGCTTGATTGGATATGTTCAGCAGGTAATCCGGAGCTCAGATATAAGGTATCGCGCAACGGGAAAGGAATTTCCTCATGCCTCGTTTCTTCTCCTTCGTCGTTGATAGAATATACATATTGTCCGATAGCGCAGCCCAATGTGATCCATCCGGCCAACATCACTATTCCTGAAACGATATTGAGGTAACGCGTTTTAAACGCCGGACGAATCCACAGGCGTAATCCAACCAATATGGACATAATTCCCAACGTAATCACTATCATCGATATTCCCCAGATCGATAATTGATGAACCATTTCGTCGGCCATAAAGAAGCTTATCAGGCGGTTTGATTCTGCGGTATTGCCATAACTCATACCCACGGCCCAGGCGATGATGAGCGTTATACCAAATACGACCAGCACGAATCCGATCACTTTACCTAAAAAAGAAACAACCAGCGTAAACATTTCTGTTAAAAACGAACCTACCTTGTTTAGTTTCTTACCAGCTTGTGCGGCTGTTTTACTCACCACCCTTTCAATATTGCTTACATCAATGGGTTCACCACGCATGCGCAACCTATCGGAGGCTGAGACCGCCTGAGGAATGGCGATCCACAAAATAATATACAATAAGAATCCGCCTCCAAACATGAAAAAACTAACCAGAAAAGCGATTTTAAACCATACGGCATCGATCCCGAAAAAATGTCCTAATCCACTACACACACCGCCAATCGTTGCATTATCGGGATCACGGTATAATTTTTTGGTGCTTTCATCGCTTTGAAAGTCTGTTGAATTTCCTATCGGAATGGCAATCCATAAGATGATATACAAAAGAAAACCGGTGCCAAAAACAAACAGCGAAACAGCAAACAATAATCGGATCAAGGTTGTATCCAATCCCAAATAAGCTGCAATTCCCGAACATACACCACCCAACACTTTTGAGTTTGGATCTCTGCGCAATTTGGTGGGTTCTTTGCGTTCTTTGGTTTTTGTTGAAGCCGGTTCTTTCTGCTCATCATCCATTTGCCAGGGTTCTCCCATCAGGTCAATTACATCTTTTACCTTATCCAGTGAAACAGCTTGTGCAGCATCCGGAATGCGTTGCAAAAGCAATTCAGCAAATCGGGTTTCGATATCGGCAATAATTTCTGTGGCTCCTTCTTTGCCGGCGAAATGTTGCGTCAGTCGCTCCAAATACTGTTTTAATTGTTCGTATGCCGAATCATCCAGAATCAGCACATAGCCTCCAAGGTTAACGTTTACTACTTTGTTCATATACGGTTTATTTGTGTTTTGTTATTCGTTGTACGCCTTCGACCAGTTCATTCCAGGTCTTTTTCAAATCCAATAAGAAAAGTTCACCACTTTCGGTGAGTTGAAAATATTTTCGTGGTGGACCGGACTTTGATTCCACCCATTTGTATGTTACCAATCCGTCGTTTTTCAAACGGGTAAGCATCGGATATAAAGTTCCTTCAACTACCAGCAGGTTTGCTGTTTTCATTTCTTCAAGAATATCGGATGCGTATACTTCACCGCGCGAAATAATCGCTAAAGCGCAGTACTCCAGTACTCCCTTCTTCATTTGTTGCCTTGCATTTTCTACATTCATGGGATGAAAATTCTTTGATTTCGGATACAAACCTATGCATTTTTTAGTACTATGCAATACATAGTACATGATTTAACACACTTTTAATTCTTTCAAACTTAGTTTCGCCCTGTTTTCAAGGCTTTTCGTGAAATTTTTTCCCGAAAAAAAATGCATTTTTGTGCAATGCAACGACTTATCCTCCTCCTTTGGACCCTTTCAGGCATGTTCAATTTTCCTGTTTTGGCTCAAAGTTCATACGTTCCATTGGGATCCCTGAGTTACCCATTGCTCGACCGTTTTGAAATAAAATCGGGTCGCCTGGCTGATCCAATGGAGTTCAATACCTCCACCCGATCCTACCGAAGAAATGCCATAGCCCGGTATGTAGATAGTTTTTCGATGCAGACTCCACTCAGCAAACAGGATTATTTCAACCTGAGTTATTTACAAAACGACAATTTTGAATGGAGCCGGTCTGAAAACACTCGCTCATCAAAACCCTTTTTAAAAACTTTTTACCGGCATAAGGCAGCGGGAATAAGCCAGATCAGCAAAGATTTTAATCTGATAGTAAATCCGGTAGTATATATGCAGGCGGGGTACGATTCCCGTTTGAAAAAGTCTGTTTTTCTGAATAACCGGGGCATTGAAGTGCGCGGATCCATCTCCAGGACATTTGGATTTTACACACAGGTGAGCGATGAAATTTTAAAGCCCAACAGTTGGGTTGGTGATTTTTTTGGGGAAAACAATACCATTCCAGGGATGGGCTATTGGCAATATACAGCACCAGCTTCAAACACATTTAACTATTGGCAGGCCAGCGGGTATATCACTGTTCAACCATCTAAATACCTGGATCTCCAATTTGGTCATGGCCGAAATTTTCTCGGTAACGGTTACCGAACCTTTTATCAATCCGACTTCTCGCGCGATCATCTGTATTTAAGGGCAAATACGCATTTCTGGAAAATTAATTATACCAATATCTGGGGAACTTTATACGACTATGTACCTCCTACCTTTAATCGCGATTCGGTTCCTCCACGACATTATTATGCTACCACTCATTTATCAATAAACCTGCTTCCCAATTTTAACCTGGGCATCTTTCAAACCATCAGCTATAGCCGACGTATTGGTAGCCGCGCTTTGGGAATGGATGCGCAATATTTTAATCCGATTATCTTTTATAAGCCTATTGAAAACGGCATGAATAGTCCGGATAAAACCATTCTGGGTATGGATTTAAAATACAATTTTGCACGACAATTCTCTTTGTATGGTCAAGCCGTTATTTCTGAATTTGTACTCGAAGAAGTACTTGCCGGTAATGGTTGGTGGGGCAATAAACAGGCTTATCAGCTCGGGCTTAAATACATAGATGTACTCCATATAAATAATCTGGATCTGCAGGTAGAAGGCAATTTATGCAGACCTTATATGTATACCTCTTTCAATCCATTGAATGCTTATGTAAACAATAACCAGAATGTGGCGCATCCTTTGGGTGCAAATTTTGCAGAAGCCATTGTGCTGATCAGGTATCAACCTGTAAACCGGTGCATGTTTAAATTGACGGGAATTTTTAGCCGTTATGGAAACGATACGGCATCAAGTAACTGGGGTAGGGATATCCGGAAGTCTTATTATCCGGTACCCCGGGAGTATGGCAATACCATAGCGCAGGGCGTTACTACCCACTCAACCTACCTTGATTTAACGATGGCTTATATGTTGAAACACAATCTGTTTTTCGATGTCCAGCTGGCTTATCGTAAAACCGAAGGAAATCCGTGGTTTTCTACAGAAACCTTTTTAATAACTACTGCATTGCGCTGGAATATCAGCGAACGACGCTGGGACTTTTAAATCATGAACAAATTTATTCATCATCCGGCCGCTATGTGGGTAATGTTAGGAATGATTATCCTGACTCATTTACCCTTTATGAGCGAACCTCCACGAAGTATCCATGTATGGCGTCAAAGCATTACACTTTCTATGGCACGCAACCTCAGCGAAGAAGGAATGAATATTCTCGAGCCAAGGGTCGACAGGCGCATGGACACAGAAGGCATAACAGGCAGTCAGTTTCTCTCGTATGAATATATCCTTGCGACTTTATACAAATTGTTTGGCGAAAACGAGAATTACAGCAGGTGGCTGAGCTTGTTTTTTTATCTGCTGATTGCAGCCGGCATGTATCATTTGTTGTTGCAATTAAACCTTAAACCGGGAATTGCCTTATGTGGAGCCTGGTTAATGGCATTCAGTCCGGAATTGTTTTATCACGGTATCAACGCCATACCCGATATTCTTGCGCTTGCAACATCAGTATGGGGATTGTACTTTTTCTTCCAGTGGCAACAGCAAACAATACAAACCAAATGGCTCGTATTGAGTCTGGCCTGCATTTCTATAAGCGGATTAACCAAGCTGCAATATCTGGCAACAGGAGTTCCTATTGCTGTACTATTTATCCGTGGAATGATCCGGCGGGAATATACGCGGGGAATGATCCTGACTGCCTTCTATACCGGATTCATGGGCATTCTGAGTTGCCTGGCATGGTATCTTTATGCGCATTCACTTATTCAGGCTTCGGGATTAAAAGATATCGGGATTGTGTTTCAACCCGAGACAGACTGGAAACGCGGAATGCAAATATTAACGCGCAACCTCATCAGTGATTTACCTGAATTGTTGTTGGGATACGTCGGACTCCTGGGATTTGGCATGGGAATCTGGGTTGCCTTTCGCAGAAAATTGTATCGCCATACTTTGTTTTTACCGGTATTGATTTGGGTATTGGTGCTAATTGCTTACCATCTGATTGAGTTGCGACAAATGGGCGTACATCAATATTATATGCTCCCTTACCTGCCTTTGTTGTTTCTGATTGTTGCCATCGGTATGCGCAGCATTGCACCAGCCAGGCCCTGGATCATCGCTCTGCTCCTGCTCCTTTCATCAATGCTGGCCTTTAACCGCATTGTGCCTGCACGCTGGGTCGATGGACAGGAAGGCATTCTGTTAAGTTTTTATAAACCGGAGACACGTCGTCAACTGGAAAACCTGGTTCCGCATACAACGCGCGTGATTACCGGTCCGGATAAATCAGGATGCATCAATTTTTATTTCACGCATAAAAAGGGTTTTTGCTTCGAACAAACAGGCGAAGCTTTTTCGCTAACCTGGAATGGCATGACTTTAATTGATGATGCCATTGCACGTGGCGCACGTGTGGCGTATCTCACTTCTCCCGATGAATTTAACGATCCACGTTGGATTCCCTATATCAGCAAAGAGCTCTTCCGCAACGAAGAAGTTTGGGTCTTTGAATTACCACCTGCCGGAAAGAATTATTAGCGATCGTTTTTATCCAGTAATTTCAATAAAACGGCAAAGTCTTTGGGATACGGGGCCTCTCCTTTGTATTCCATTCCATTCACTTCAAACGAAATAGCACGCGCATGCAGGGCAACACGCTGCATCATGCCTTGTTCGTTTTCCCATTTCGATGTTTTGAAATCACGTTTCAGATGCGACAGAAACGGTATTTTTCCTCCATAGGTAGTATCACAAACTATCGGAAAATTTTGAGCAGCCAGATGCACCCTGATCTGATGTTGTCGTCCGGTGATGGGTTGGCATTCAACCAGGGTAAAATGACGAAACTGATCAATAGTTGTTATGATGGTCTCGGCCGGCTTCCCTTCCTTCACATTGATACGTGAAGTACCGTTTTTCAATAAAGCAATAGGAAGCACAATAGATTGATGATCCACTTTCAGCTGACCGGATACTACTGCATGATAATATTTCTTCACCTGCCTATGCTCAAAAGCCATGGCAATCGAACGGTAGGTCTCCGGATCCTTAGCTACAATCAGAATTCCGGATGTTTCTTTATCCAGACGATGGCAGAGCTGGTAATCCGGATTTTCTTTCTTGATTAAATCGATCAATGTTAAAACATCTGAGTTGCGCTCATTCAACGAAGCCATTCCGGATGGTTTATTCAGCATCAGCACATGTTCATCTTCAAACACAACCAGGTCGGCAAATACAGGGTATTTTGCCATCTTAGTTGGTATAGAAAGAATAAAATCCGCGTGATCCGTTGGGATGAATTCCCTCTATAAGCAATTGCCCTCTGGTGGTCTCCAGATCCTTGATCAGGTCTTCGGCACGCTGATATTCCTTGCGGTTAAACGAGGTAATGATAAACTCTTCCGGAATTCCCATGCTCTGAATTCTACCGTTTCGGATATTTATAATTTTTATACCCGAACGTACCCCAAACTTTTCTGTTTCTACCTTGGAGATCATCTGAAAATCTGCACCCAGCGTGGCTGAACTCACATATTGCTTTTTTAGAATGGCCGTATTGCCTTCGCGGTTGATCAGTTTGATATACATTTCAAAAGGCTTACTGCTTCGCAGGATACTCAATTTCAATTTATCGCCCGGTCTGAAATAACTGATCTGTTCGTCAAATATGGCTTTGCTGTCGATTGACTTCTCATTCACTTTAACAATCACATCTCCATTTTTAATACCGGCTTCATCGCTTGGTCCGCCGGGTAATACGTAACTTACATAAACACCTAAATTGTCGTTGATATTGAGTTGATCGGCCAGTCCTGCATCAATGTCTTTTACATCTATTCCCGGGAAACCGCGCTGCACTTCATTGAATTCAATCAGGTCTTTAACAATTTTTGAAACAATGTTTGCAGGGATTGCAAAACCGTAACCGTTGTAAGCACCGGTATTGCTGGCAATGGCCGTATTGATTCCAACCAGTTCTCCTTGCAGATTAACCAATGCTCCCCCACTGTTTCCGGGATTGATAGCAGCATCGGTTTGTATAAACGATTCGATGGGAAATCGGTTATTCACCACATTGATATTGCGACCTTTTGCACTCACTATCCCTGCCGTTACCGTAGATGTTAAGTTGAATGGATTTCCTACAGCCAAAACCCACTCCCCGATTTTCAGGTTGTCGGAATTCCCAAAACTCATATAAGCCAGGTTTTTGGTATCTATTTTTAGTAACGCCAGATCCGTTGATCCATCAATGCCAATCAATTTGGCTTTGTAAGAATGTTTGTTGTTGTTGGTGATCACTTCAATCTGATCGGCTCCTTTTACCACATGCAGATTGGTTACGATATAACCATCAGAACTGATGATCACGCCTGAACCCGAACTGGTAACCGGTCCGCGGCGTCCAAAGAAATCCATATTCGACCAAAAGTCCATAAACGGATCGTTGTAAATCTGTTGTTGACTGATGGTTTTGATAAACACCACACAAGGCGTTGAAACAGACGATGATTTAATCATGTCTTCGTTGCTGGCCAGAGCCGATTGGTACGAAACGTTTTGAACATTGGCCGGAAGATCAGCATCCTCACGACTTCCGTTTTGAAGTACTACCTGTTTGGGCAGTAAAAGATGAAAAGTAAAAGCGCCTGCAATGCCGCTTACAAATGCAAAAACGATAACATATACGGATTTTCTCATAGCAAACTGATTTTGGTGCAAAAATAAAAGGAAATGCGTAAGAATGCGGAGCTATTTGCCACTTAATGGATCCACGCCCGGAATCACCACCTTTGCTTTGATTTTTAAGGTGGTTATAGGATTTGCAGGATCGTTGGTATAAACGTTTACAGACTTCTCCTGATTGCCCCGCAAACCTTTTGCGTTCAGGGTTACGCGAACCTTGCCCGACTTTCCTTTCTTTATGGGGTCTTTAGTAAAACTGGTTACGGTACATCCGCAAGAAGGTTCGGCTTCACGGATCAACAACGGCGTTTTGCCTTTATTCATCACTTCAAATTCGTAACTCACCACCTCGCCCAGATACACTTCTCCAAACTCATGTACTTTGGATTTCCAGGAAGAAACCGGTGGATTTTTTTTCATTTCCTCACTGATCTGACTGAAATCCTGTTGAATATATGCCCTGACTGTAACCAGCTTTTTAGGCAAGGTATCGTCGGTAGTGTAAACAAAGGTCTGATCTGTTCTTGGTCCGAGATCGCCGGCTTTGGAGGCATCGTAATAATAAACGATGTCGGTAGTATTTTCCGGCATCAGAATCTTCTGATGAATTTTGTATGTAATATGTGGTGGAGTAACAATATTGGTGATCAGCATTTCTCGTTTGGAGCTGTTGTAAACCGTAAAAATTACGGAATCCAGTTTGCTTTCAGCAATCGTATTCAAATTCAGGTCATAGCGGGTAAACCGCATATTACCCTGTTTTAAGGGGTAAGCCGTGCGTATTTCCATCTTTTCAGTAAAAACCTCTCCTTTTATGATCAGGTACACTGTTTCGGGATCGCCATCGGTATGCACACTCAGCGTTTTTGCAAATTCGCCCACACGGTTTAACGGGTCATATTCCGCATCTACAAATGCAGTTTGTCCTGGTGCAATAGGATCTTTCGACCATTCAGGTACAGTACAACCGCATCCACTTTCCACACTTTTAATGGTGAGTGGTGCTCGGCCAATATTTTTAAACGTGAAACGGGCCCGCACATTGCCCTGACTTTCTTCAATCAGGCCAAAATCGAAAACCGTATTTTCAAAAAATGGAGTTCCCTTTGGAACCCTGACTGCCTTAGCCGGTTTAGTGGTTTGAGCAAATAACGATGCTGATAAAAGGAGACCGACAGGTATAAAAAGCAAGGTGCGTGCGTTCATATATATGGATTGATGGAAAACAAAGTTAATTGGTTGCAAGCCGATAATTTACAGCAAGGTAAATGTATCAGCATCAGCCAGCAAATTAAACGAAAGACGGTAAGCATTTGTTTCATCCTTCTCGATGGAAAAAGTTTTCACAAAGGGCTGATTTGCCAGTTGAAATAAAATTTCGCCTTTTGCATTGATCAGAGCCGAATCTCCCGAATGTGCTACTCCATTCCCATCTTCTCCCACTCTGTTCACTGCTGCTACATACGATTGGTTTTCGATTGCACGTGCTTGTATTAAATTTTTCCAATGCGTATTTCTGCGTTCAGGCCAGTTGGCTACCAGCAACAATAAATCGTAATTCATTGCAGGTGTTCTTCTCAGCCAGACCGGAAAACGGAGATCATAACAAACTGCCAGCAAAATGTGATAACCTTTATATTCAATCATCACCTGTTTGCCTCCGGCAGTATAATGTGCATGCTCTTCACCCAATGTAAACAAATGGCGTTTGCGATAAAAATCAGCATGCCCGTCGGGATGCATAAATACCAGGGTATTGTAATATTTCCCCTTATCCTGCATCATCATACTTCCTGCCAAAGCCACTTGCTGAGCTTTTGCTCTTTGCTTCATCCATGCTACGGTGGGTCCATTGAAGTCTTCAGCAAATTGCTCCGGGTGCATACTGAAACCCGTAGTAAACATTTCAGGCAGCACCACCAGATCAGTAGGTTCTCCAATTTGTTCAATGGCAGCATCTATCAGGCTGATATTGGCTTCCCTGTCTTCCCAGATCAGCGGAGTTTGTATGAGAGTGATGCGTAACAATTTCAAACTTTATGTAAAAACTCAGCAGCTTTCTGTAAGGTTTCGTCTTGTTTGGCAAAACAGAAACGCAATACATTATTGTCGTTCTTCTTGTGATAAAAAACCGATGTGGGTATGCTTGCTACTTTGTGTTCCTTAGTTAAGCGAACGGCAAAATCTGTGTCTTTTTCCTGCGTTATTTTGCCATAATGCAAAGATTGGAAATAAGAACCGTCGCAAGGCATTATTTTAAATCGCGATCCCTTTAGTAATTTCTGAAACAAATTGCGCTTCTCCTGATAAAAGGCTGATAATTCAAGGTATGCCGAAGTGTCTTCCATATAGTCGGCAATGGCATATTGCACCGGGGTATTGGCACTGAAACACATAAACTGATGCACCTTTCTGAATTCGGCCATGAGGTTTTTAGGCGCAAGTACATAGCCCATTTTCCATCCAGTTGTATGATATGTTTTACCAAACGAAGAAACGATAATACTGCGCTCAGCCAGGGTTGGATAACGGGCCACACTCTGGTGTTCGATACCATCGAATATGATATGTTCATACACTTCATCGCTCAGAATCACAATTTCCGTATTCTTTACCATCTTCTCCAAACGCATGATGTCCTGTGCACTCAGGGCGGTGCCCGTCGGATTATGCGGTGTATTGATGATGATCATCCTGGTTTTGTAGTTTACCAGTTTTTTAAGTTCGTTCCAGTCTACTTTATAATCCGGGTATTTCAACTCGGCAAAAACCGGCCGGCCTCCATTCAGTTCTATGGCCGGTACGTATGAATCGTAACAAGGTTCTATAACGATCACTTCGTCGCCCTCGTGTACCAAGGCAGAAATGGCTGCATACAAAGCATGTGTTCCTCCAGGAGTAATGGTAATCTCGGTTTCGGGATCGTATTTGGCCGAGTATAAAGCTTCCGTTTTTGCTGCAATGCGTTCCCGTAATTTCATTACGCCCGGCATCGGTGCATATTGATTCAGCCCTTGCTTCATATAGTGATAAACCAGATCAATGAGTTTGGGTGAACAGGCAAAATCGGGAAACCCCTGAGCCAGATTGATGGCACCATGTTCGTTGGCCAGCGCTGTCATCACAGCAAAAATGGTGGTCCCGGTTTTGGGTAGTTTAGACTTCAGGGTTGCTTTATACTCCACACAAATGCAATTTAGAGGAAGCAATCTAAGCGGAAAATGCTAAAAAATATCGACGATTTTTTAGTGTAATGGTTAATTGTTATTAGTTGTTGAGTTTGTGGATATTATTGGTTATTGGTTATTGGTTAATCGTTATTGGTAGAGGCATGACATGTCATGCCTTTTACATCCACACCAATAAACTCTATTGAAAATATTATATTAATCATGGTTCCCGATGTTCCATACAAGGTAAAATTCAATGCATTTCCGGATGCATTATATCAACTGATAATTTAAATCAGCGATGGTATTCGCTATTGCTGTTTGTTCAACAATTCAACCCATAATCTGTGTTCATAGTCTATTGCATCCAGTTCAATGCGTAACGCTTCGTTTACAGGATCGTAAATCTGTAAATAATGTGTGTGGTCTTCTGCAAAATGAAACGATTTATTAATCCGGCCATGAAAATAATGCAGAAAGAACACATCATCCAGGTTTCTGATGGTTTCGGGTAATAAGGGTGAGTGCAAACGCTCTTTCACCAGAAATGGTCTTAGTTCATTTAACTCAAGCCAATAAAAGGAAATGGTATCTGTGGTATTTTTATAAACAACCATTGGAGAAATAGCTACTGTATACTTTTCTGCCGTCAAACGGTCATCGTCTACAAACCAATCTTCCATTGTTTTGAAAGCCACCACCCGAAACTCCCGATCATTCATATCGGCAATTTTTTTAATCCCTTTCAAAGAATCATCGGTATAAACTCTTACTTTCTGCTTTATGACCAGATCGTTTACAAGAAGAAATAATCTGCTGTCCTCAAACAAAGATGGATTAAATGCAGGTTCTATTATCCTCCATTTTCTGAAAGCTGCAAGAATCTTTTCAGGGTATATATCCGGATGTTTATAGCACCCAATGGAATCTCTTTCAAATTTGTACCCGGATTTGGGATTTTTGGCAATAGCCGGATATAGAATTGTAAATTCAAATGGATTTGAGTAATTCCGTTGAAGCATCAATTTTCCTTTCTCATCCCAAACCGACCATATTCCTGTCCGATTATTGTTGTTGAAAAGTCCTTGCGCCTTCTTTTTGCCATTGTTATAAAACGAGGTGTATTTGCCATCCAAACGGCCTTCATTGGTATGATACTTACATCTGTAATTCTTACTGTTATACCAGTGTTTACCTTTATCGGTAAAGGATAATAAGAGCAAGAAAGTCAGAAGGAATACAAGGTTTTTCATACAAATTGGATAATTAAAGGTAAAAATTATCCGGGAATATTAAACGCAATTTTTAGCTCAATCGAATTGTACATTCACCCTGACTAACCATAGGTAGCGACTTAAAAAAGTTCTTTTATAATTTACAGGAAAGTAATATGAAACAAAGTCCTGTTATGACCTTAAACCCCTAATTACCTTAAAATCTCAATGGTATGAGATAACAGGGAATGAACCGGACTGCTCTTCACATTTATCCACCGTAGCTTTAGCATAGGTGGACACTCTCACTCTCACACTCATTCTGTGGCCTCGTCAGGAATCGAACCTGAATCAAAAGCTTCGGAAACTTCTATACTATCCGTTGTACTACGAGGCCAAATTAACCATCTATGCTTTATAGAGTGGTTAAAGTTGTGCGAATTTACAATTTAACCATGGGAAAGTAACTTTAAAACAAACTTTTTTCCTGCTGCGGATTTCAAATATTTTTCACGTTTTCTAGCTTGGATACGAGTATTTGCCTGTTCTTGATAGATTAATATCCAAGGCATATGACCTGATGTAAATTTAGATTTTCCAGAATTGTGTTCCTTCAATCGACGATAAATATCTTCAGTGAATCCAGTATACCAAATTCCATCTCTTTCACTTTGTATTACATATACGATAAACATGATTTAAGAATCAGTCAGGAATCCCTGCCTGCGTGACTCTGTCAGGCAGGGAACCTGAATCAAAAGCTTCGGAAACTTCTATACCCTGCCCGACTGAAGTCGTTCAGGCGGGTATCCGTTGTACTACGAGGCCAATAAAGTGCTGCAAAAATAGGGCATTAAATGATAAAATGCTGCATCTCTTCCTTCAAATCCAAAAACGGATATTTCTTTGCCAGTGCTTCTGTCTTTTTCAGGTATGCATCCATAAATTTCAAGTGAGCCTCCGTTCCGGGATGCAGATGCCTGTGCTCGCTGGCTGTTACAAGATCTTCTACTTCATGTAGGATCAATTTAGTTTCGGAATCAAAAACCGTTTCCCGAAAGCGGTCGTAGATATATTGTATGGCCTGTGCGCTCGGGTGAACCAGATCAGAATCATAAAAGCGGTAATCGCGCAACTCATCAATCAGGATCTCGTAAGCCGGGAAATAATACATTTCCGGATATCGTTGTATCATGTTGTGAACGGCCTGTAACAACACTGCTTTACTGCGGTTGTTCTCTACCAGGCCGTCTTTGCTGTACCGCACCGGACTAACTGTAAAGATCCATTGCTTTTGTAGCAGAGCAGGAAATTTTGTGAGCAATTGCAAAAAAGCCTGTACAATTTCATCCACTTCCAATAAGCGTTTTTTAAATGCAGTCGCTGGTATTTTATGGCAATTGGCCACTACCCCTTTATACTCCGGATGCTCGTAAACCCATGCATTACCAAAGGTGATAATCAGGAATTCTGAATGTTTTAATTGCCCGTGCATCAGCAACCTTTCCGTCCGGATATTTTCAATCAATGTGTTCCGCGATGTCGCTTTGAATCTGCCATGATGTTCCCACGAATGCCAGAGTCCGTTGTATTCAAATAAGCTGTTGTTGCTGATTTCAGCCTGACTCATGCAATCCGAAATACTCTGAAAGATACTGATGGGATTGTATTGAATGCCATTTGGATTTTGAACCAGATTGAATTTATGTCGCTTTAGTTTCAATGCCATATGTTCTGCAAAACATGAACCCCACAATGCAACCGGGCTTTTAATATGCAACAACTTGGGAGGTGGTGTGATGTCGAAGTCGAGTTTGAATTTCATGGTGATTATTCAAAGATAAGGCAAACCGGTTTGCTTCACCGGATGCTTCCCTCCTTCCTATGAATCAGCCATAAAAGTATTTCTGCACATACTTGTTTACAACTTTTTGCAAACCCTTTTTCGTGCATATCTATATTGATCTTGCAAAGGGGCAGAACCCGGTTAATCTACTACACCATGTCAAAGAAAATTGTGAAAGCGAACACCCAATCCCGCGAAAGAAAAATATTTGTACTCGATACCTCGGTTATTTTATACGATCACAATGCCATTCATCATTTTCAGGAGCACGATGTGGTTATACCGATTACCGTACTGGAAGAGCTCGATAATTTTAAGAAGGGCAACGATACCATCAATTTTGAGGCGCGTGAATTTATCCGCAACCTCGATAAACTCTCAGGCGAATACACGCTGAGCGAATGGATTCCGATCAACGGAAACGGCAGCGGAAAATTTAAAGTAGTGATGAACGAACGCAATGCAAGCATGGATGCCGAAAAAATATTCGGCGAACGCAAAGCCGATCATCGCATCCTGAATGCAGCGCTGAGTATGCGCGAAGAGGCGCCCGACCGCAAAGTGATCATGGTAACCAAAGACGTTAACCTGCGCCTCAAGGCCAAATCATTAAACCTGCAGGCCGAAGATTACGAAACCGGCAAGATCAAAAATGTAGATCATTTGCATACCGGGAAGACCATTCTCGAAAATGTAAAACAATCGGTTATTGATCGCCTGTACAGCGATGGTTTTGTTGCTTACGATTTGTTGTTTGACGAGAAACCATTTGCCAATCATTATTACTTATTGCGCAGCGCAAAAGCATCGGTACTGTGCTATTACAATCCTATCAACGAAAGCATCGAGCGCATCGATAAACGCAACGCATACGGTATAAAACCACGCAATGCTGAACAAACTTTTGCCATGCATGCGGTACTCAATCCGCATATTCAACTGGTAACCATTCAAGGGGTGGCTGGTACCGGAAAAACCTTGCTGGCGCTGGCTGCGGCCATGGAACAAAAACAAAACTTCAGGCAAATTTATCTGGCACGTCCCATCATTCCGTTAAGCAATAAGGATATCGGTTTTCTGCCCGGTGATATCAAATCCAAAATCAATCCATACATGGAGCCGCTTTGGGATAACCTGAAACTGATCCAAAATCAATGGAAGGAAACCGATAAAGAATTTCAGAAAATTACCGACATGGTTAATCAGGAAAAATTATTGGTTTCTCCGCTGGCGTATATTCGCGGTCGCAGTTTATCGAATATTATTTTCATTGTGGACGAAGCGCAAAATCTCACACCGCTGGAGGTAAAGACCATCATCACACGTGCGGGCGAAGGCACAAAGATTGTGTTTACCGGAGATGTGTTTCAGATTGATACGCCTTACCTCGATTCGCAATCCAACGGACTCTCCTATCTCATCGACCGGATCCGCGACAATCCCCTGCATGCACATATCACGCTCGAAAAAGGTGAACGAAGCGAACTGGCTAACCTCGCCAATCAGTTGCTCTGATCAACGACCTGAACCCTCGAGTTGAATGCGTTGCTGGTATGTACCGGATGAGGTTTGAATCATCAGTACATATAAACCTTTTGCCAAACCGCTAAGGTCAATTTCTTTTCTTCCTTTATCTATAACCATTACACTTTTGCCGGTTGGATCATAAATCGTAATTCCATCATACGCTTGCGCCAGTGCGTCATTCATAAATAATAATCCGGTTGTTGGATTCGGATAAATCTGAAACCGAAGAGATTCATCCAGATCATTCAATCCTACCGACCAGGTTCGAAATGTTTCGAAATCACTCCATGCCGAAGAATAAGGTGTTACGATGGTTCTAACCCGGTAATAGAAAGTTAAGTTTGGTTTGATATTGCTTAAAGTAACTGTATTAGTGCTTGCCTGATAAACCGGATCAAAAGAGAAAGGAGGTGAATTTCCGATCTGGTATTCGTAATACGTGGCATTCGGATTCGCGGTCCAGGTCAAAATACAGGTTACCGGCGACCGGGCTTCAAAATTGTTGGGAGAAAGGTTTGTCGGAGGCAACAGTTGATCCAGCGTAGTAAAGTTAAATGTGTTTGACCAATCTCCTGTCTTATACGTGTTGATTCCGCGTACATGCCAGTAATATGTTGTTGATGGTGATAAACCAGTCAGGTAAACATAGAGATTGCTGGTATTACCGGTTATGGGTGAAAAAAATTGCGGACTGGTAGATGCTTCAATATCGTATGAATTGGTATTGGCTGCTGCAAGCCAGGTCAATTGTGTCTGGCTGTAATTTTGATTGATCGCATTGTTGGCCGGCAATTGCAATACCGGAATTGCCGGCTTAGGAGGTTCAGGCATGGTGTAGAACCGGTTTTCATAGTACCAGTCTGCTGTATCTACCTTGTTGAAACAACGTACACGGAAGAAATATTTGGTATTGTAAGCCAATCCATTCAGGTTATCGAAGGAGTTGGATTGTCCCAACACATAGCGGTTGATTGGGTTTGTAAACAAAGAGTCGGTTGATACCTGATAATGGTAGCCTTTGGTTCCCGAAGGTTCTTCCCAATTGAAATAGGTTGGATTCACCGGCATATTGGTTTGGTTGTTATACGGGGTATTGATGTAAGTAGCCATGGGAGATGTCTTGAATTTCCATACCGGGGTCCAATCTGAACTATCGTTAATGGTATTCAACTTCATTTTCCAATAATATTGTTGGTAATACATCAAGTCGGGTGAGTTTACTTTTGCCACGGATGAATTGCTATCCAAACGGATCAGGACCTGACTATCAAATGTATTTACCGTATCCAATAAAATGGTGTATCCTGTTTGATTTTTAAGTGCGGTCCATGAAAGCTCAGGTCCTGGTATTTCCAATGTACTGTTGTTGTAAGGACGAAGCAAAGGTGAAAACGAAATGGTGGAGTAACTTTTGTAAGTCCACTCTGAAGTATCTATGCTGCTGATGATACGTGCAGCGGCATAATACCGTTTTCTAAAAAACAGATTCTTTACTGTTTTTCTGCCATCTTTTGCAGCCATTGTATCAGCTAATAATGCCGGTGAATTAAGCGTTACAATTGTGTCCAGCATAAATTCGATTCGTGTGGCTTCTCCATTTCCATAGGCCATAAAATGAACGGAATCAACTTTCAGTAACGTGTCGGAGCCGGTTAAATAAGGATATAAAATATTGGTTGTACTTGCAGTAGAAAAATTGCTTGCCGGACACCAGTTCGAAGTGTCGTTCGCATGTATGGCTCTTACTTGTATTTTATACAATTTGCCATAATGTAAAAGGACTCTCATTGCCGTCTGCGGGTATTTGCGGGTATACAAGACTTTTAACGGTGAATCAAATTGTGAACTGGTATCGATGCGCACTTCGTATGTAATATTAGTATCGGATGTAGATGAAGTAACAAAAGAATAAGTTGGAGTATTCCAAACAGAAATATTGGATGCCCCTGCTCCCGGGGATTGAATAGTTGGATATGCCCGTGTGGAAAATGAATAGGCCCCTGACATGGGAATCGAATCGTTTTGATTGTAGGCATACCCTCGGATATAATGCTTCTTATTGAAATAAAGCAGTTTGGATTCAAACGGTTTGGTAGTAGGATAGATTGCACCCATATTCGCTGAATCTTTAATCAGGGTATCGATTAAAGCAGGCGAATTAAAGTCTGGAGTTGTGTCTATAAAAATGCGGGTCATTGCACCCGAACTTTTATAATACCATGTTAGTGAAATGTAGTGCCCAACCGAATTATTGGTTGGTGATGTCATTTCAAAAGTATCAAGCGTTCTAAAATTTCTCACACTCGACCAATTTGTAGTATCTCCGGATGTTTTGAAAATGGTTCGGGCTCTTAGATAATAACGGGTATTGAAGCGCAAGGTTTTGAAATAAACCGCTGCAGCAACACTGCTTCCTGTTTGAAACAATGGACTGTTAAACTGCGTATTCGTGTCGAGTTGATACTCATTTAAATCCGTTAAATTATAAGACCACTGAACCAATGTTTTTAAACGGATGTCAACTGCGTTAGTGGGTGGATAGGTAATGCTTGGTTGGGCAACTGCAAAAAAAGCTGCAACCCATAAAAAAAGGAATAAACTGAACTTCATAAAAAGAGTTTGTTTGGAGGCGAAAGATATGAGATTCAAGGCGATAAAAAAAGGATTAGGCAACGCGAATGTGCGTGTGGAATTAATTTTACATTCCTGGAAATCTCGATCTAAAGCATTAATAGATTGTCTCCATAAAACCACCATATCTTGAAGTAGTTGCAATATGAATTCAATACATTAAGCTTAATATCTGTAAGGATAACTGCATTGCTGGAGAGTCAAATGCAAAGCTGTTAAAGACATCGCCCGCTGTTATTATTGAGTTAATATACGGCCTCTTATCCATTCATTTATTTCAAGTTTGCCAAAACACGGCTTAAAGCAAGTTATCTCACCGCCAATGAGTTGATTGAATTCTTAGCTTTAGCATGAAGACCATTCCTACACTGAAACAAAAGCGTGAAGGATAGAAGCGAAAATCCTCTGAAGAAAGCGTGGTATATTTCTCTATGACCTACATTTCTTCATACGCTTTCATCAGAGATTGCAGCGGATAGCCTGACGCCAATGCATCAAAACAAGGTGAATCCCGAAGGGTGAACCGTAGTTTTATGCAATTGGAGGCACGCCCAAAGGCTACATCTAAAATCCAAGTGATTTTTAATTGTTGGAGAATGTGATAAAAAAAGGCCACCCATTGGGCAGCCTTTCTTGGTGAGTTATGGAATAATTTACTCAGCAATAACCTCTACGTTGATGTTAACAGTAACATCGCGGTGCAGGTTAACAGTTGCTTCGTAAGTTCCCAGCATTTTGATATCGCTTACTTCAATTTTGCGGCGGTCGATCTCGTATCCTTTGGCTTTAAGGGCCTGGGAAATCTGAAGCGGTGTGATAGATCCGAAGATCTTATCGTTTGCACCGGCTTTGGTACCGATTGTTAAAGTCATGCCATTCAGGTTTTCAGCCATTGTTTGCGCATCGGCTTTCAGTTTTTCGCGTCTTTTAGCGCCCTGACGGTTATTCTCTTCCATGATTTTCATGTTGGAAGCCGTAGCCATAATGGCCATACCTTTGGGAAACAGAAAGTTGTTGGCATAACCGTCTTTTACAGTTACCACATCTCCCTGGGCTCCCAGGTTCTTCATGTTTTCTTTTAAAATAATCTTCATGTGTTCTTCTCTCCTGTTATTTTAATTGATCAGCAACATAAGGTAAAATGGCCAGGTGGCGTGCCCGCGATATTGCCTGCGATACTTTGCGCTGGTATTTCAACGAAGTTCCGGTGATACGGCGAGGCAGAATTTTGCCTTGCTCATTCACAAACTTCAATAAGAAGTTGCCATCCTTGTAATCGATGTACTTGATTCCGGCTTTCTTAAAGCGGCAGTACTTCTTTTTTTGTGGTGCTTCAGGTGTTGTGTTAAACACCATAGCAGGATTTGTTTGTCTTTGTGGTTTTGCCATGATTACTTACCCTCCTGTGGTTTTTCTTTTTTGCTTTGATTGAACTCGCCATTGCGTTTGCGCTGGTTGTAAATAACTGCATGTTTGTCTAATACAGTTGTAAGATAACGCATGATTCTTTCGTCGCGACGGAATGCTAGTTCGAAGGTTTGGATAAACTCAGGATTGGCTTTGTATTCAAAGATATGATAGAACCCGGTCGTTTTCTTTTCGATCGGATACGCCAATTTAGTTAATCCCCAATTTTCTTCATGAACCAGCTCTCCACCGTTTTCCTTAATCATGTTACGGTACTTGGAGAGTGCATCTTTCAGCATCTCCTCAGAGAGTACGGGTGTGAAAATAATCACAGATTCATAGTCGTTTAAGACAACTTTTTCTTTCGTTTTTGTTTTAGCTGCCATTTTATTGGGTTATATAAAAGGACGGCAAAAGTACGCCTTATTTTGGATTAATCAAATATTTTAAGCATTTGTGGCCTAGCAAGATAACTAAAAAGCCGGAGTTGAAAAGGTACTTCAACTCCGGCCTGGATTAAGCCATGGAGACTGCAATTAGCGAATCTCGATGTTGGTTTTGCTGGCTTTTACCTCCATTTTGGGTAATTCGATTTTCAATACTCCATCAGTCAATCCGGCTACCAGTCCTTCTTTATTGATTTCTTCGGGCAAAGTAAACGAACGGGAAAAAGCTCCGTAAAAGTTTTCAACCGTATGGTATTTGGCTTCCTTGCTCTCTTTGTTGAACTTACGTTCTCCGCTGATCGTCAATACATCGCCATCGATATCTACTTTTACATTTTCCTTCTTCAATCCTGGCAAGGCAACGTGAATTTCAAACTGTTTTTCGTTTTCAACTACATCAACGCGAGGCGTGAAGTAAACATTGCGCTCGAATTTGCCAACTGAATCGTTGAAGAAATTGTCGAATGCACTCATTACATGTGAAGGCAATACTGAATCCCTCAGTATCTCTCTTCCGGGTCTAAATTTTATCAGGGTCATATGCGTTATTTTTTGATATAACGCTATTGTTCAAAATACATTCCAGAGCAAAAACCAGGTCATTATGTCTATTTTTGGATGATTTTTGCGTAAAGAATTCAATAAAACAAGTCAATTCGTCTTGTTTATTACTCTGATTAAACGGGTATTGATCTTTTCTAACCATTCTTCATAAAGCACAGGTTCGGGGTTTGCTTGTTTCACCCCATTCTTTTGGTTTCTAAACAATTCCCGCCATTCTGGATTTGGAGGGGGGATATAATTTCCTGAGGGTAATTCTTCGTACAGATTATTGATATTCCCTTTGTAATCAAATTGGTGGTGGGCAATATCTTTTTCAACACTTATCATTTCATTCATCAAAACAGTTCCATAGAGGCAGGAAACAACGATACACTGAGCTTCAATCCGCATATAACGCGACTCATACACATCGTCGTATTCAATTTTCTTGAACCGGGTGATATAGGAATATGTATCTGTGTAAGGATTGGGGATATTTTCGGTGAAGGATTCATAAGCAATTTGCTTTTCGCTTACGCGCGGACCTACAGAATCTATCATAGGCAAAATACGTATAAGTATCAGGTAATGCATACCGGCACTTTTACCCGCCTGCACTGCATCTGAATCGGATCTTACCGCATTCCATCCGCGCGATTCCAGGGTCTTTTTTAAATTTGTAAATCCGGTAAAGCTTACGAATCCGGTAGCAGATGAACGCAATCTGGATAAGAGCTGATCACTCACATCTTCGGCTTTTATACGCTTATCAGTCGGGCCTATCCATATTCCGTATTGCCGGGTTGCTTTATCAAAAGAAGCTTGTTTTAATCTGCGTGTATCCTGAAAATCTGAATCAATATTGAATATCTTGGAGAATAAACGGTAAGCTTCATTGTAACGACCCTGCTCATAATGGACCATAGCCTGGTTATACATGGGTTCAAGAATGGTGTTCATACGCAACACAGAAACATGACGATAAGCAGAGTCGATCACACCCAGTTGTTGCAGTTTCTTTTCAGCAATATCAAATTTCTTCCGGTTGATTAAATCAATGGCTTCATCAAACAAGGTTCCGGAATAATCACGTAATACATCTTTGTAAATTTCATCGTATTCTTCCGGCCATTGCAGCATCACTCCCACACTACCGGCATTCGCATTAAACTGTTGAGCATACTGGTATTGTTTTACAGCCTGCTCCAGTTGATTTTCAAGTACATTTTTACGAAAAACCCCGAACTTGTTATCCAGAACATGTTGGGCAGAGAGCTTCAACCCTTCTTTGGCAGCCGGATACCCGGGTTTGCGCAGCAAGGCATTGTAATAATATCCCGTAGCTTCGTCGTAATAACCTGAAAGATACAACTTATCTCCTGTTTTGGTCAGCTTCTTGGCAGGATTGCAAGCAGTTAAGAGCAAGGTTAAAACCAAAATACTGCTAAAAACGAAATGGAAACGGATTGAAATTTGTTTCATGTTACATGCGATTGGGTACCTGAATGCCCAGTAACCCAAATCCAGAACGAATGGTATGTCCGGTTAGTGTAGCCAGTTGCAAACGAAATGCTCTTTTAGCTTCATCAGATTCCTTGAGAATGGAAATCTCGTGGTAAAACTGACTGAACGTTTTTGCAACTTCATACACCTGATTGGCTATCAAACCCGGACTCATCTCCTCGCCGGCATCAGCTATCACCTGCGGATATTGATGCAAAGTTTTAATCAGTTTTATTTCCAATGGCAGCAAAGTTTCAGGCATTACGTTCTTTTCTATATCACCGGTTTGTGCATTGCGTAAAATAGAACTTATCCGGGCATAGGTATATTGAATAAACGGACCGGTGTTGCCATGAAAATCAATGGATTCGGCCGGATTGAACAACATTTTCTTTCGCGGCTCCACTTTTAATAGATAATATTTTAAAGCCCCCATGCCAATGGTATGGTATAATTCAGACAATTCTGTTTCCGACAAGCCTTCGGTCTTACCCAATGCCTTGGTTGTTTCTTCAGCCGTCTGAATCATTTCCGCAATCAAATCATCAGCGTCTACCACTGTGCCTTCACGGCTCTTCATTTTACCGTGTGGCAATTCTACCATGCCGTAACTGAGGTGGTAAATGCCATCGGCATAGGGTTTACCGAGTTTCTGACAAATCAACTTCAATACTTTGAAATGGTAATCCTGTTCGTTGCCCACCACATAAACGCTGCGATCGTATGCAAAATCTTCGTATTTAAGTTCGGCGGTTCCTATATCTTGCGTTATGTATACCGATGTTCCATCAGCGCGTAACAACAATTTCTGATCAAGGCCATCTGCAGTCAGATCAACCCAAACGGAACCATCATCCTTTTGATAAAACACCTTTTTGTCCATGCCTTCCTGCACTTTAGCCTTGCCAAGCAAATACGTATCACTCTCGTAATACGTCTTATCAAAACATACTCCGAGGTTTTTGTAGGAGATGGCAAATCCATCGTAAACCCAACTGTTCATCATGCTCCAGATGGATTTCACTTCATCATCTCCCGCCTCCCATTTACGCAACATCTCCTGAGCTTCCTGCATGAGGGGTGCTTGTTTTTCTGCTTCCTCCTCAGGAATTCCCTTTTCGATGAGTTGTTTTACTTCAACCTTCCATTGTTTATCAAATTCTACATAATATTTCCCAACCAGATGATCTCCTTTTAACCCGGAAGATTCAGGTGTTTCATGATTGCCAAACTTTATCCATGCCAGCATACTTTTGCAGATATGAATACCGCGGTCGTTCACCAGGTTACACATTTTTACTTCGTTGCCATTGGCTTGCAAAATGCGTGCAACCGAATATCCTAACAGGTTATTGCGGATATGCCCGAGATGCAGGGGTTTATTGGTATTGGGCGACGAATATTCAACCCAGATTTTTTTACCGGTCAGTGTCTTGGAATATCCAAAATGCTCATCTGCATGATGGCTGTGGATATACTGTATCCAATAAGAGGGATGGACACTGAGATTTAAAAAGCCCTTTACCACATTATACGACAAGAGTTCCTTCATCTGTTGGATCAGGAAATCCCCGATTTCTTTGGCTGTTTGTTCAGGACCTTTTTTGCTTTGTTTCAGGTAAGGGAAAACAACAAAGGTAAAATCGCCTTCAAAATCATCTTTCGTTGGTTCGGTTATAATATTAGCATTGCTCACTCCGTAGAGCGAATTCAGTGCCGATGTAAGCTGGGTTCTGATCAGTTGTTCTATCATGATGACGGGGGCCACAAATATAGGATGAGTAACAATATTCTCCGACCTTTTCTTAGTTTTGAGTTATCCCATGCATAAATCTTCTTATAACTGGCAGTTGTTGCCGTTAACCATTCTTGCATTCCTTTTTTATTTCACGCAAACCTGCGGTTTGCCAGGTGTTACACACGATTCCATTTTCTATTTCCAGGGTGCCGAATACCTTCTGAAAGGACAAGGTTACCTTACTAAAGTTTTTGGAATAGTAAAACCTGCCATGCATTTTCCTCCAATGTATCCAATGCTGTTGGCCGGATTGAAAGGACTAACCGGCATGGAATTCACCACAGCAACGCTTGTCTTGAATGGTATCTGCTGGTCAGTGAGCATAAGCGGATTGTGCCTTCTTTTTCAGCGAAACCAACTTTCATTGATTGTATCGTATGGTTTAGCCCTGCTATGCATGTTGCAACACGATGTAATTACTATGTATTATATGGCCTGGTCGGAAGCCTTGTTTATTACCCTGATGATTTGGGGAATGCATTTATTGCTGATTTTTTCGAAAGAAGGTAAACTGAATTCGGGTCTCCTGGCAGGTGTTATACTTGGCTTGGCAACGGTAACCCGCTATGCAGGATTTGTATTTGTTCCCTTTTTGTTTGTTTATGTGTGGTGGACAAATGAAAGTATAAAAACAAAAATCCGCAGGATCTTTATTCCTTTATCCACTTACCTGATTCCGGTTTTACTATGGATGATCCGAAATTACACAGTTAGTGGTAAATGGATGAGCCGCGAAAACAATATTACCGATTCGCATTTGCCATCCTCGTTTTTAGAAACCGGCATGCGCACCCTGAGTTCCTGGCTTCATTTCGAAAGCAATTCATCCATAAATATTATTGGTCCGGGAATCATTGTTCTTGTATTGATAATCGGCCTGTATGCCATGTATCGATTTCACCGCGATGCAACCACACCCATTCCTGAATTAGCATGGGTAATGTTGTTTTTGACATATTTGGCTCTGCTCATACTTACTGCTAAGTATGCCGATAAAATAACCCTTCCCGATTACCGCTTGCTGGCGCCTGCCAACCTGATGTTCAGTATTTTGCTTTGCCAGTTTTTGATACACTGGTTAAAATCCTTCTCGCTTATAAAATACCTGATTACAGCTATTCTTTTGTACCTGACATACGGCGAATTGAATCAAACCCGGTATCGTTTAGCCGCTTTTCGCAACAACGGTATGGAATTCACCGACCGTAAGCTACTGGAACAAAAACCAGTTATCGATTCTTTGAAAAACCTGCAGGATTCGTTGCCTATCTTATCCGATAACAACGAAGATGATTATTTGCATTACCTAACCGGTAAAACCATCTTATACCCCAATGCTATCTATGATATGGAATACGGGCAACAGTTGTATTTCGCCTTTTACCACGAGCGCAAACACCTGCCTGATCTCGGTTATACGTATTTAAAAAGCGATACCATAATTCCGGGGTATTTGTATAAGGTGATGATAAAGTGAGGTATTATGAGTATTAGATTTTTTTTAGCAACGTATGGTGTAATTTCTACTTCTAAACTTAAAAAGAGAATCTGTTGGTATGTGGCTGAAAAGTATGGAAAATCCATCAAAAACGGATTAATTATTCATAAATAAAGTGATCATAGAATTATATAAAAAAATAATATTGATGATAATCATCAATACTATTCTTATTAATACCGGACTTTGTCAAAAGAACATTTTGATCAACCCGGATTTTACACTGGAAAACACCTGTGAAGAATACAAAGTTAAATGCCTCTTCAAAGGCTGGTTCTATTTCGGTATAGCTCCCGCAACCTTAATATTAGGCAAAGACAGAGGAGTCAAAAAAAGTGCATTGAAAGTAGTAACAGCCCCTAAAAACATTGTTTCAACTATTGAGCAAAACAAAATAATCCTTTATTCAACTTATATAGTTGGAGCTACTATGAAACCGCTCCAAACCGAAAAGAAATACCAATTGAAGATTGTACTTAAGAATAAATCCAACTGTGGATTACAAATTGGATTTTTCAAAGACTTCCTTATGAAAAACGATGCAGATACCTTGTCCTTTCGCTCAATTCAATTCCAAAACTTTAGATTATCAGGTAGGTGGTTCAATTCTTATATCTCCCCCCCTCATGACTCCTCCCTTTATTTAGTATTGAGATTCTCAAAGCAAAACCAGAAGGACAACGAACGCGTTATTATTGAAAGTATTGAGTTAATTGATACAGAAGAAAAAGATCAACCGGAATGGAAATATCTCGAACGAATTAATGATGTATACGCAATTACTCGCAGACACAATTACAAGTTACATAGCGGAGCGTTTACAACATTTCCCAAATAGCAATTCGAGAAATTAATAAAACATTGTGAATAGTCATTCTGATGCTTTGAATTGTAATATGTTCAGTGAAGTGGGTAGACCGCGAAATTCACAAGTAAGACCGTAATTTTCATTACGGCCTTCTCTGCTTCTCAGAAATTCGCTGGATAAATTATACCGCACAAATAATTTACTGATCCAAAAGAATTATTAGATGGAGGATAGCCGCGAAGCAGAGACTCGCTGCGCTCGTCACGCTTCCCGGCAACAGTGAAGCGTGAAGGCCGGGAGAAAAACAAAAAGGCCGAAACTCTCGTCTCGGCCTTCTCTGCTTCACTGTAGTCCCAACAGGATTCGAACCTGTGACCTACGGTTTAGAAAACCGGTGCTCTATCCAGCTGAGCTATGGGACCATTTTAAGTCAAACTTCCTTTTATTTCAAACCTGGTGCTCCCTGCCTGCCTTGCTCCGTCCCGCGCGTGGCAGGCAGGTATCCAGCTGAGCTATGGGACCAAATTTTTCAGAAAGGTCTTTCCAAAACCTGACTTCAAATATATTTCTTTTTTTCGAGCCTCTTTCCATTCTCCAACTTCAATGCTGTAAATCAATTCCCAAGGTTTATATCCTTTTGTTGATTTAGTTTTTCCCGAATTATGTTCACCTACTCTTCGTTCTATGTTTGTGGTCATACCTACATAGATCCGTCCATCTACTTTACTTTTTATGGCGTACACAAAGTACATCAATTTATTATTTCATTGGCGGTGCTCCCTGCCTGCCTTGCTCCGGCCCACGCGTGGCAGGCAGGTATCCAGCTGAGCTATGGGACCATTTTAAGTCAAACTTCCTTTTGTTTCATAAGCGGTGCTCCCTGCCTGCCTTGCTCCGGCCCGCGCGTGGCAGGCAGGTATCCAGCTGAGCTATGGGACCATTTTAAGTCAAACTTCCTTTTATTTCAAACCTGGTGCTCCCTGCCTGCCTTGCTCCGTCCCGCGAGTGGCAGGCAGGTATCCAGCTGAGCTATGGGACCAACTCCGGTCAATGAAACTCCGGGGTGCAAAGAAAATAAAATAGAGGCAGCGTTACAACTATATTTTCTAAACGAAAGCCATGATGAAAATGCTTCGAAAACCTGACCAGTATCAGGGATAATTTGTATTTTGAATGCCTTGTGCATCATAACTTTGCCCGCGGTAAATAAATTCTGCTTCCCTTGAAAAAGAATGCTCCACCTATAACCTGCGTTACTTGCCCGCATTTAACCACCTCATCTTTTTGCAGCCTCCATACTGCAGAAGTACAGCGATTGGATCAATACAAATCTGTTCTCCAATTAAAACGTCACAAAACACTCTTTTACGAAAACGATCAGGTCAAAGGGCTGCATTGCGTGCGTCAGGGTCGCATCAAATTGTTTAAGACGCTCAACGATGGCAGTGTTCAGATTTTGAAGATTGCCAAAGAATCGGAACTTATCGGGTACCGTGGTTTGCTCGGAAACGGCAAATACATCGCTTCTGCTGAAGTTATTGAGGATGCTGTGGTATGTTTTATCCCTAAAGAGAGAATCTTTGAACTGATCCATCAAAACCTCTCCTTTTCACTTGGTCTGATGTCCAAAATTGCCGGAGATATAAGTGAGGCAGAATTGCGATCGGTGAATTTCCTTCAGAAATCGAGTCGCGAACGTCTTGCCGAAGCCTTGCTCCTGCTCGAAAAATCGTTTGGCACCTCCCCCGATGGCTTTATTGATCTGATGCTCACCCGCGAAGAAATTGCCGGGTATACCGGCATGGCCGTAGAAACCACCATCCGTTTGTTGTATGCCATGGTGGAAGAAGGTCTCGTCGAATTGTACAAGAAACGTATTAAAATCCTTGACCGGAACAAGCTGCTTGATATATCAAAAGCCGAAGATTAACACATTGGACCCGTTGTTGAAGTGACACAAATCAATTTTATTTACCTTTATCCGCCTTTAATTTGAGCCCTTGCTTGATTCTTGTTGAAATGCTCCTTATGGTTGCAAAACAATAAATTGGAATAAAAAGCATTAATAACACATGACACAAAAAAGAATACTCATTGCCGGAGGAGCAGGTTATATCGGATCGGTACTGTCTCCTTACCTCAAAGCACAGAATTATGATATTACTGTGGTGGATCAATGCTGGTTTGGCAACGATCTGCCCGAGGATATGAATGTGATCAAAAAAGATATTTTTGATTTGCGCGTTCCTGATCTGGAAAATTTCGATACAGTTATCTTCCTCGCCGGGTTATCCAATGATCCTATGGCTGAATTCTCGCCCAAAGACAATTTTATTTACAATACAGCTCTTCCTGCCTATCTGGGTTTTATGGCCCGCGAAGCCGGTGTTAAGCGACTGATTTATGCCAGCTCCTGCTCGGTTTACGGGTATACGCACAACAGTACGTTTACCGAAGACGATATCGCTATCAGCAACTACCCATATGGTGTTTCCAAACTACAGGGCGAACAGGCTTTGTTGTCGCTGGCCGATGAAAATTTTACCGTAGTTTGTTTGCGCCAGGGCACTGTAAGTGGTTATAGCCCACGCATGCGCCTCGACCTGGCCATCAATACCATGTTTAAGCATGCTTTGCAGAAAAATGAAATCATCCTGAGCAATCACAAAATCTGGAGACCTATATTAGGACTCACTGATTTGTGTAATGCCTATCACGGAGCTATCGAAGCACCGCTGTCCCATTCTGAAATTTTCAATATAAGTTCTTTCAATACCACGGTTGGTGAATTGGCAAAAAATGTTGCAGCATTCGTAGAGCAACATTATGGATTAACCATTCCTATTCACGATCGTCAGGTTCAGGATTACCGCAACTACAAGGTAAGTACAGAAAAAGCAGAAGAAATGCTGGGTTATGCTCCGAAACAGGATGTTCTCGACATCATCAACGGCCTGCACAATAACCTGAGTACCTTCAACAATTTCGACGATCCTCGTTTTTACAATATTGAAGTATTTAAAAAGTTAATTCTCTCCCGATCCCTCATTGGCTAAACCATGACTGTTTCGGGCATTTCATCATCCTTTTCACTCAATTGAACCCAAATCCCCTGCTATGTCCGAACCCAACAAACTAAGAACGCTGGCTGAACCATTTCGTATTAAAATGGTGGAAGCTTTAAAGATCACTACCGAATCCTATCGCAAAGAGATGTTGGAAAAAGCAGGATACAATACCTTTCTCCTGCGATCGAGTGATGTTTTTATCGACTTTTTAACCGACAGCGGAACCGGAGCCATGAGCGATAAACAGTGGGCCGGAATGATGATTGGAGATGAAAGTTATGCCGGTGCGCGCAGTTGGGAACACCTGGAAGCAGTAGTAAAAGAACTGACCGGCATGCCGCATGTATTGCCTACCCATCAGGGAAGAGCCGCAGAACGCATTTTGTATGGTATCATCGGTGGTAAGGATAAAATATTTATCAGCAATACCCATTTCGACACCACGCGTGCCAATATTGAATTTACCGGGGCAACTGCATTGGATATAATGCCGGAAGCAGCGCTGGATCCGGAAGCCGATATTCCATTCAAAGGAAATATCGATCTGGATAAGTTGGAACAACTGCTCTCGCAATATGGCAAAGAACGGGTTGCTGCAGTAATCATGACAGTTACCAACAACTCTTCGGGCGGACAACCGGTGAGCATGGGAAATATGAAAGCAGTACGCGCCTTATGCGATAAGCATGGTGTAATGATGGTGATCGATGGATGTCGCGTTGCAGAAAATGCCTATTTTGTAAAACACGGAGAGATCGGATATTCAGATAAGACCTACGAAGACATTGCCAAAGAAATGCTTCGTCTGGGAGATGCTTTTGTGATGAGTGCCAAAAAAGACGCTCTGGTAAATATGGGCGGATTGCTCACGCTGAAAGACGAAAAATTAGCCCAGCAATGCATCAATATGCTGATCATTTCAGAAGGATTCACTACCTATGGCGGCCTTTCAGGACGCGACATGGAAGCCATTGCTATTGGTTTGAAAGAAGTGTTTGATGCCGATTACCTGCATTACCGCATCCGAAGTACCGGGTATCTGGGAGAACATTTAAGAGCCAAAGGTATTCCTGTGGTTTGGCCTATTGGTGGTCATGCCGTTTATATTGATGCAAAAAAACTTTATCCGCATATTCCCGTAAACGAATATCCCGGACAGGCACTGGTTTGCGATTTATACCTCAAAGGTGGAATTCGCTGTGTGGAAGTAGGCAGTGTGATGTTTGGCAAATACGACGAGAAAGGCGCACTGATTCCGGCCAAGAACGAACTGGTAAGGCTTGCCATTCCACGACGCGTGTATACGCAAAGTCATATCGATTTTGTACTCGATATTTTTGATGATATACTCGAAATGCGCGATCAGAAACACGGTTATGCGATCACGTATGAACCACCGTTCCTCCGTCATTTCACGGCACGTTTCAAGAAAATTTAATTTCTGCTTTCATAACAAAAATCAAGTCGGAACTTGATAGCAGTCAATTTTTCCGATAGGCGTCGGCTTTAGCTTTGATGCCATATGAAAACTATCACGAAACGTTCATGGGCCGAACCATACAAAATGAAAATGGTCGAGTTGCTCAAAATGACCAACCGGCCTCAACGGCTGAAAGCCATTAAAAATGCAGGATTCAACACCTTTTTACTCCGATCCGAAGATGTGTATATCGATTTATTGACGGATAGCGGAACCAGTGCCATGAGCGATCGCCAATGGGCTGGTATGATGATGGGTGATGAAGCCTATGCCGGAAGTAAAAACTTTTACCGCCTTGAGAAAGCCATTCAGCATTTTTACGGATACAAATACATCATCCCAACTCATCAGGGACGAGGTGCTGAAAATATTTTATCCCAAATTATGATTAAACCGGGCGATATCATTCCGGGTAATATGTATTTTACTACCACCCGCCTTCATCAGGAATTGGCAGGAGGTAAATTTTCCGATATCATCATCGATGAAGCACACGATCCACTGAACGAACATCCGTTTAAAGGCAATGTAGATCTGGATAAACTGGATAAACTGGTGAAAAAGTACGGGGCTAAAAAAATACCGTATGTAAGCATCGCCACCAATGTTAACATGGCCGGAGGACAACCGATCAGCATTAAAAATCTGAAAGAACTCAGAGCCTATACCAAAAAACACGGTATTAAAATCATCCACGACATGACCCGTGTGGCTGAGAATGCGTATTTCATTCAACAACGCGAAAAAGGATACAAGGCAAAAACTATCCGCGAAATCGTAAAGGAAATTTGTAATCTGACTGATGGAGCTACCATGAGTGCGAAGAAAGATGCGCTGGTGAATATCGGTGGATTTCTGGCTACCAACGATTGGGACGTATTTGAAGAAGCACGCAATATGGTGGTAGTTTACGAAGGTTTGCATACGTATGGCGGCCTTGCCGGTCGCGACATGGAAGCCATGGCCATTGGAATTGAAGAAAGTCTCGACGATAACCATCAACGTGCACGTGTGGGTCAGGTAGAATACCTGGGCAACCTCATGTCGGATTACGGAATTCCTATTGTTCGTCCTATTGGCGGGCACGGAATTTTTGTGGATGCCAAGGCTTTTTTACCCCACCTTACACAGGATCAGTTTCCGGCACAAACGTTGGCTGCTGAAATTTATCTGGATTCAGGTGTGCGTACCATGGAAAGAGGCATTGTGTCGGCCGGACGTAAAGCCAATGGTGAAAATTATTACCCTAAACTGGAGCTGGTTAGATTTACGATCCCGCGCCGCGTGTATACGCAGGCACATATGGATGTGATTGCCGAATCAACAGCTGCAGTATATGAAAAACGCCATAAAATCAAAGGACTGAAAATGATTTATGAACCCAAATATCTGCGTTTCTTTCAAGCCCGATTCGAACAACTTTGATCAATAAGAAAGCACTTTTGTTTTTGGTGTTGTGCCTTGCATTTATGGGGTACTCGTTCAGCATTTACCTGCAACCATCCCTGCGTGCAGGCACCACATCATCCCAACAACAACAGCTATCGGCTGATGGCAAACTGGTCTGGCAAAAATACAATTGTCAGAGTTGTCATCAGCTCTATGGTTTGGGAGGATACCTGGGACCCGATCTCACGAATGTGTATTCGGCTCCCGGGAAAACAGAAGCATACCTGAAGGCTATCATTCTTGGTGGCAACAAGCAAATGCAGGGATTTAAACTCAGTGAAGAAGAACAGCATCAATTGATGGAATTCCTCAAAGTGGCCGATCAAAGCGGATCTGCAGATCCCCGCAAGTTCCGCATTGAGAGCGATGGCATGATCCGATAATATGAAACAAACAATGAATCCAACCAGTCGTTGGTTTTTTATGGCTGCTCTCATCATGCTTTTGTTGGGCTTGTTTTTTGGTGTAATGGCTGCACACAGTTATATCCTGCCGGGATTCTGGAACGATGTACTGGGCTTTATCAAACTGCGTCCGTTGCATGTTTCATCGGTTTTATTCTGGATTTTGCTAGGGGGAACCGGTTGTATTTATGCTGCTTTGGATTATCTGGCGCCCGGCAGGGTCTCGGTAAAAATGGCTAAATTACAATTCGCCATATGGATAGGATCCATTGCGATCATTCTCTGGTCTTATCTGAACGGATCATACGGTGGACGCGAGTATTGGGAATTCAACCCGGTTTACGCATTACCCATCGCGCTGGCCTGGTTGCTCTTTCTCGCCAATTTTATCCGCGCCGTTCGTCTCTTAAAAAACTGGCCTGTTTATGTATGGATGTGGATGACCGGAATTCTGTTTTTCCTGTTCACCTTTGCCGAGAACTATTTATGGGTCATCCCCTATTTCCGGGAACATTTTATTACCGATACCACGATTCAATGGAAAGCCAATGGGTCGCTGGTTGGGTCATGGAATCAAATACTTTATGGTACAGCTTTTTTTCTCATGGACCGCATTACCCAAACCAAGGAAATCGGTTCCAATAAAACTGCATTTGCAATGTTCTTCCTGGGTTTATTCAACCTGATGTTTAACTGGGGGCATCATATTTACACCTTGCCAACCGAAGTGTATGTAAAATATATCGGATATGCAGTGAGTATGACGGAATGGATTTTCTTCATCAAAATTATTTATACCTGGAAGCAAAGCGTAACAGTAATGCAGAGGCATTATCATTATTTCCCCTATCGCTTTTTGATGGCATCCGATATCTGGGTATTTATCAATATCACTCAGGCCGTATTGATGTCGATTCCGGCATTGAATTTATACACACATGGTACCCATGTAACCGTGGCACATGCGATGGGAACTACAATCGGTATCAACAGCATGATATTGCTTGCAGCTTGTTTTGAATTTCTGGGAAACAAACATACTGCATCTCAAAAAGGCTACAAATTGCTCAATATTTCATTTTGGGTAACGCAAATAGCTTTGCTTGTTTTCTGGCTATCCCTGAACGGTATGGGTGTATTACGAGGTATTTGGCAAATGAGCGAAAAACAAGCACCATTCAGTCTGATGATGGATGGAATGCAGCCCTGGTTTATGGTCTTTGTGTATTCCGGAAGCGTAATGATGCTATCAATGGGAACCATTGTAATCATGCTGTTACGTTCCGGATTTCGAAAACCGGTGTCTATTGCTACTCCTGTGCCGGATTCTGGTATAAAGCAAGTATCAACGAAAGAATAAATCAAGAATCATCTCCAGTCATTAATTTTTCATTCATCCTCAAAAACGAAAACCATGTTGAGTATTACCCGAATTTTTAGGTTTGAAGCAGCTCATTCGCTGTCGGATTACGATGGATCGTGCCGGAATATTCACGGACATAGCTATAAATTGCATCTGACGGTAAGCGGAACAGGTCCAAAAAAAGGAATGTTGATTGATTTTAAGGTACTCAAAAAACTGGTAGAAGATGCTGTGGTAAATGAACTCGATCATGCGTTAATGCTGATGAAAAACGAGCAAAATCTGGCCTATACCAAGAATATGATTACTAAAGTAGTCTGGATGGACGAAGAGCCAACAGCTGAATTTTTGGTTTACTGGATGTATCATCGCATTGCACCGCAACTTCCGGATGATGTTTACGTATCCAATATCCGTCTTTTTGAAACAGAGAATTGTTATGTAGATTTTAGTGTAGCGGCACCACTGTACGATAGTGCTGGCTAAGCATCTCCAACGGGTGGTTAACAGTATGCAAGGGAGTTTCGGTAGTCCATGGTTCGCGTAACGGATGATCGGACCGGAAATGGCATCCTCTGCTTTCCAATCGTTCCATCGCACCTTGAGCAATCAATTTGGCCGTGATTAAACGGTTGTGCATCCGCTTTAAACCAATATTCAATAACGACGGTTTGTGATACGAAAGTAATTCCTCTTCGATCATCATCAGGTGATCAAGTCCTCTAAGCATCTCGTCATGCCTGCGAACGATACCAAAATTATTCCATAGAATATATTGGATCCGTGTTTGCAAATGTTGGAGAGGTTCGTCTAAATCGGAATGATCAAGCCGTGTTGATGCAGTTTTATACATTTTATCCGAAACAGCTTTCTCATTTATGTGTTGTGCCGCTCTTCTGGCCATAATGAGCAATTCCAGCAACGAATTGCTGGCCAACCGGTTTGCCCCGTGTAATCCGGTATTAGCCACTTCACCAATTGCGTACACATTGGAAACACCTGTTTCGCCATTACGGTTGGTTTGAATGCCTCCGCACATATAATGCGCTGCCGGCGATACCGGTATCTTTTTATGCTCCTGATATCCTTGTCGATTGCACCATGCATACAATGCTGGAAATTCGGTTTGAAGCGTATGTTGCGGAATTCGGTTATAATCCAGCCATACAGCTCCCTGCTGTGATTGCAAGAGATGCTGATACAACGTTTTACTCACAATATCGCGTGGAGCAAGACTTGATAAGGGATGTACTCCGTGCATCAATTCCCTTCCAGCTTCGTCGCACAAGATAGCACCGGCACCTCTGAAAGCTTCTGTTACCAGGTAACCAATAGCTTGTTCTCCTGCAGGAATGCCCATGGTTGGATGAAACTGCATGAATTCCATACCGTATATGGGAGCTCCAGCCGCATAAGCGATGGCATATCCCTCACCGTTAGAAAGATGACTGTTGCTATGGTGGGCGAATAAATTACCACAACCACCTGTTGCCAGAATCACTCCATCAGCCCGCACCCATTCTGCTGTTCCTTCATCCGGATTGGCAATCAATGCGCCTACACATACCTTGTCTTCTATCCACAATTTTAAGATAACCCCCTGTTTCAACACCTGAATGTTGGAGCGTTTCATCAATTGCTGATAATAAAACTGTACCAGGTGTTTGCCGGTCTCATCGCCTACATGTCTTACGCGACTTAAGCTGTGACCTCCTTCTTTAGCCAGATGATGATCAAAAAGGAATCCGTCGGCTTGCAATTCCTTCAACATTCCTAGTCCTGATGTAATAATGTCTCTGACACTTTCTTCATCGCAAAGACCGCTACCCGTTTTAACCGTATCGCTTATATGCGCTTCTATGTCTGCTTCAGAAACCGGAAACGCAACTCCTCCTTTGGCCATAAAGCTGTTGGAGGTAAATTCATCGCCAGCCGAGAGTAGAATAATTTCCGTTGATTCGTCTAATGCCAGTGCAGCACACATCGATGCGAGTCCATTTCCGGCACATATGATTCTTTTTCGCTGCATTAATTTTTATGGGTTTGACGATAAGACTGATACCAGATACTGAATATCCCAAATGCAATGGCAAGAATCCACAATCCCATTACATGCTGATTGATGGGAACATTATCAGGATCAGGCCACAAATCAGGATCGGGTTGTAAAAATATAAAAGCGTATATAATCATGGTTAAAAATTGATCATGCGCATTACCGGTAATTTCGCCCTTTCGATGATGTCTTTATCTAAATGAATTCGGAATTTTATTTCATCCGGAGTGTTGATGGCTTCCAGTGCATTAAGTAGTTTTTCTATGGTATTTTGCTTCATGTGCGGGCATTTAATACAGGGCGTAATAAATTGTTTATCGGCATTGTTTTTTGCCAATGCAGTACCCAGATCGCATTCAGATGCCAGATAAAACTTTTGTGCTTTGCTTTCCTGCACATATTTAAGGATATCGCCTGTACTGCCAACAATGCCTTTGTGCTTGTGTAGCTGCACCGACACCGTATCGCCAGGTACTTCCCAATGCATGAGAACTTCGGTGTCTTCATCCACCATTTCAATCATGTCATTCCTGAATTGTTCGTGCACTTCGCAGGTACCTTTCCATAATATCAATTCTTTACCACCGGCTTTTAATTTAGCCCTGAGATTTTCACCCATATACTGGTCAGGAACAAAAATGATACGTTCGCTTTCCAGTGAAAGAGCAATATCAACAGCGTTTCGCGAAGTACAGCAAATGTCGAGTTCTGTTTTAGTTTCAGCCGTTGTATTGATATATCCCATAACAGGAACACCCGGATATTCTTTGCGCAATTGCACAATATCGGAAGCTGAAATACTGGATGCAAGAGAGCAACCCGCTTCCGGATCTGGCATAAATACCTGCTTTTCGGGACTTACAAGTAGCGCTGTTTCAGCCATAAAATGAACGCCGCAAAAAAGGATGTTCGAAGCTGCTGTATTTTTTGCTTCAAGGCTGAGTCCCAATGAATCTCCGACAAAATCTGCAATACCCCCATCTTTCTCCAATAACTGAAGTTCAGACGGCATATAATAATGAGCAAGCAAAACCACGTCCTTGGCCCGTTTCAGACTGTTGATGCGGTCGTATAGCAAGTGAATATTGCTGGTAGCGTTCATGCCGCAAATGTTGCATTATAAGCAGGCGAGAACCTTGACCCGGGTCAACTTCGCCTGCTTTTGTGGAAATGATTTATGTAAGAGGTGCTTTATGCCTGAGGAATAGCGATTCCTGCTTGTGCATTTGCTTTTAATTGCGCTTCAAGCAAAATGGCATGTGGAAACAAGAGGTTATTTTCCAGATGAATGTGACGGTGAAGGTCTTTTTCAAACTCACTCAGTTTCTCGTAAGTAAATTGCCAGGTTGCGCAGGCATGCGCCGGTGGAGTATAATTGTTGGTCAACTCTGCTATACTTTCAAAACGTTCCCCTTCGCTGCTGTGTTCTGTTTCCATAATAGCAATTGGATTCTCAACAGATCCGAAACCGGCCGGTTCATAAGGCATCAGATTCATTTCGCAGGCTACCAGTTTACGGATATGAGGAAATAAAATCAGTTCTTCTTTTTTCATATGCTGACTCAGGTTCACCGCAGTTTCGTGAAACATACGTTGCAAGTCGAGCAAATATGGATTCTCCGGTCCATGACGATGAATCAGTCTTTCAATTTTCTGCGTAATCAGTTCCAGATTTTCTACTACATACCGGTGATGCTTTTTCTCGATATAATCAATCAGCAGATCAAGTGGCCAGTGCGTGAAATCAATGATATCATCTTTTTGATCAGCACGTTTGGCAATGGCTGCTACTACTTCTTCAACCGGAATAGAACGTTTGCTGCAGGCATGTTCAAGCGTTTGCTTTCCACCACAGCAATAATCAAAACGAAATGTTTCGAATACATGGCGACTTCCCGGATATTGGTTTACAATTTCATTTAAACTTAAGTCTTTCATATGATTTAGATTGAGCAACAAATTTAAGATAATTATATCTTAAATAGAATGATTCTAATCAGTTCACAACTTATTTAATCATGATCAGGCTTTTGATTCTGGTACCGACTTTTGAATCGTATTGTTAAGCAGGTAAACACCTGCAATGGTCAGAAAAACTGCGACCAAGGTTATAAAATTTAGCTTTTCGTCAAGAATAAACCAACCCAGAAAAACAGCTACAATCGTATTGATATAGGCATACGATGAAACCACAGAAGCCGGTAAAGCTTTTAAAATATACATGTAAGCACTATAGGCGATGATGGATCCGAAAGTGAAAAGATAAACCAAAGCCAGAATGCCATCGCGGTTGGGGTGCATATGACTCCACTCCCCTTTAATGCTCCCGAGGATTAATAAAATAACACCTCCGGCAATCATCTGCAATCCGGCGCCAAACAATGGATTCATCTCAGAGCGGTGATTTTTGGAATACACTGAACCCAAGGCCCATGCAGCGTTTGCAATTAGAATGGCCACAATTCCCCAGAAATAAAGTGGATTGGAAAAATCGCTGAGATTGTCCCGAAAAATCAAGGCTTGTCCGAATAAGGCAATCATCAGCCCCAATACAACATTCCAGGTTATGGGTTCTTTATATTTACCAAAAGCATTGATGCCAATGATCCATACTGGAGTAAGAGAACATATCAGGGCAGCTAAACCGCTGCTCACCGTTATTTCAGCCCAGGTTACGAGTCCGTTGCCGAGAACCAGCATAAGCACTCCATTGATCAATACAACGTATAATGTTTTTTTGCCCGGAAGTTTATGCCCTTTTACACCCATAAAATAGGTGCACAAAACCAATCCACCCAAACAATGGCGGAATGCGGCCATGAGCAATGGCGGAAAAGACTGAACCCCGATACGGATGGCTAAATAAGTGGTCCCCCAAAAAAAACTCACTGCTGCAAAAGCTACCCAGGGTTTCCATTTCTTGGGGTAGTTGCTCATCATCCGATATGCCTTTCAGCGTGATACGATGAACGTACCAATGGACCGGATTCAACAAAACTAAATCCCATTTGATCCCCGGCAACTTTGTATTCCGCAAATTCTTCCGGCGTCACAAATCGTTCTACATTTAGGTGCATTTTGGTGGGCTGCAGGTATTGTCCCAGGGTTATTACATCGCAACCATGGTTGGCCAGATCCTGCATCACTTCAAGCACTTCATCCCTGGTTTCACCAAGTCCGAGCATTACTCCTGATTTCGTACGCAAACCTCTGTCTTTTGTTTTTTGAATTTGTTCCAGACTTCTATCATAGCGTGCCTGTGGCCGAACTTTGCGGTAAAGTCGTTTTACCGTTTCCATATTATGCGAAACCACTTCCGGATGTTCATCTATCACCTGATACAACAACTCCCATTTTCCCATGAAATCCGGAATGAGAGTTTCCATGGTAGTTCCCGGACTCAGTTCTTTCACTTTACGTATAGTTTCCGCCCAAACCCAGGCACCTTTATCCGGCAATTCATCGCGGTTTACCGAGGTAAGCACTGCATGTTTAACCTGCATAAGTTGAATAGCTTCTGCTACACGCGCAGGTTCGTCCTGGTCGTATTCGCTGTTGCGTCCGGTTGCCACAGCACAAAAAGAACAACTGCGGGTGCATGTATTTCCCAGGATCATAAAAGTGGCGGTGCCTTCGCCCCAACATTCTCCCATATTCGGACAACTTCCGCTTTCGCATATAGTATGCAGTTTATATTGGTCTACAAGATTTCTGACTCTTCTGTAATTTTCACCTGTTGGCAGTTTAACTTTTAACCAACCTGGTTTTTTAACGCGTGCTTCGGTAAGTACCGGTAATTCAATCATATTATTTGTTCAATCCGAAAGTGTATCCAATAAATAAAACAAAAAAGAGGCTTCTTTCAGGCCGGTTTGCCATCAATGGAAGCGGGTTGGGAAAAAAGTCAAGCGTACAACCGGCTTCAATCAGGTGAAACTCTTCCGGGTATTGACCAAACTGAACGGAAAGACTGCCGCGCCCATATCCCCCTAATTTCATGGTGCTGTTGCTTATATTATAAAAAAAGGAAGAATTGCCTAAAATGTTTTGCGGGTTGGTATGAATTGCCGGGTTATAGCGTACCTGTGTTACATAACTGTTGCCAAGTCCGTTATTATCATATTCTATAACCAGATAATCAATATAGATTGGTTTTAAAATGGCGGTTGTAAAACCCACATTGTAATTGAAATACAGGCTGATGGCATTTTTATACGACCTTTCGGTGATGCGTATGCTGCGACCTACTCCGGTTCGTAAGAAGAAGGCCATATTGATACGATCGTAAGTATAACGTTGTGGGTTTTCGGATGCTCCATATACACGGGTTTCCTTAGGATCCCTGACACGTGCCAACTCAATATCCAGTATATTCTTCACCTGATCGGTTTTGTGCCATCCCTTTCGGAAATTTAGTCCTCCGATTCCGGTACTGTTCATATTGATGCCAAATTGCAATTGTTTCCGGTACATCAATTGCGGCTCCAAAATGGCCTGATTTTGCGCATGAAGAATTGTAATTCCGGCAAAACCGGCAATCAACACAAAAATAATATGATTGAATATTCGCTTCAAAGCAGGCTTCAAAAGTACGTAATTTTCCAAAACAAGCGATTACCTTTCCCCATACAAAGCTTTTAAAGCAACAGGTATAATTTCTATGATATCGGAAGCAATTAAAGTCTTTTGTTTTTCTACAATACGGTCGCCGCAATAACCATGCAGATAAACACCCAACAAGGCAGCATCAGATGCCTCATACCCCTGTGCCAATAACGAACCTATAATACCTGAAAGCACGTCGCCACTGCCTGCTGTAGCGAGTGCGACATTTCCGCTTGCGTTAAAAAAAACGTGCCCATCGGGCAATGCAACGGATGTATGGGCTCCTTTCAAAACAACAACAACCTGATGCATTTTGGCAAACTGAATTTGACGCTCTAACCTTTCCATGGAATGCTTTGATGTTCCTGCCAATCGATCAAATTCTTTGGGATGCGGTGTGATTATACAATCGGTTGGAAATCTAAAATCAGTTTCTTCCCGGTTTAAAAATGTAGCGATACCATTTAACGCGTCTGCATCCAGAATACACGGCAGTTGAATGCGGCTCAGCCATTTTTTCAATCCCTGAATGGTTTGCGGGTGAGTGCCCATGCCGGGTCCAATCCCGGCAGCCTGATAAGGCTCCATTTGATCCGGAAAATGGCGGATCTCCAGCAATTCATCGTCGGTTTCTACCATGCACTCTGGCAAAGCTGTTTGCATAATGGTATACCCTGCTTTTGGAAGGTAAGCCGTTACTAGTCCGCATCCGGTGCGCAAAGCCGCTCTGCTTGTTAATTCAATTGCGCCCATTTTCCCAAAGCTTCCGCCCACAGTTAACAGGTGTCCGAAAACGCCTTTGTGTGCAAATTTGGGCCGTTGTTTCAACAATGGTCGAATCGAGTCTATGTTCGAATAGAAAAACGCACTTTCGACCTGATGAGCAAATGACGCATCAAGCCCGATATCCGTAACTGTAAATTCACCAACACAGGCAGCAAATTCAGTATGAAAGAAAGAAAGCTTGGGTACCTGAAACGTAATGGTGTGCTTCGCTTTTATTATAGCCACACCTTCCCCGATAAAAGTAGCGTCAGCAGATGCCGGCAAACCGGAAGGCAGGTCGATGGCAACCACCGGCACATTTAGCGCATTGATATGATTGACCAGATCTGCTGCTATACCATGAAGTGGACTTTGAACGCCGGTTCCAAACAATGCGTCAATAACAAGAATGCCGGATGAGTGGAAATCGGGAAACACTGTTTTGGAAGAAATGGTTTCCAATTTAACCTGATCCTCTTTCAGCAAACGTGCATAGTTGATCTTAAAATCATCCGATGATTTCTCCGATTCATCCAGAATAAATACAGCTACCGGTATATGTTTAGAAAGCAACAAACGTGCTATAGCTAATCCGTCACCACCGTTGTTTCCTTTGCCACAAAATACTACTATGTTCTTTCTTTGCAGTGAATGATAGATTTTCAGAATGGGTTCAATGCAGGATTGGGCGGCTCTTTCCATCAGGTCAACGGAAGAAACCGGCTCATGCTGAATGGTAAAGCGGTCCCATTCTTTTATTTGTTGTGCCGTGAGCAGTTTCATGCCTTATATTTGCGCCTTTCGATGAGCAAAAGTACCATAAATATTGTGAACCGCAGGGCTAGTTTTGAATATCAGTTTATTCATAAATACATAGCCGGTATTGCCTTATTGGGTACCGAAATTAAATCGATTCGCGAAGGAAACGTGAACCTGGCCGATGCCTATTGTTTTTTTCGCGATGAAGAATTGTATGTGCGCAATATGCATATCGGGAATTACAAGCAAGGCACACATAGCAATCATGAGCCATTGCGCATCCGTAAATTGTTGCTGAAAAAAGTGGAACTGCGAAAACTCAGGAGTAAAAGTCAGGATCAGGGAGTTTCCATTGTACCGGTGCGTCTCTTCCTTTCAGAAACCGGATATGCCAAGATGGAAATTGCTTTGGCCCAGGGAAAGAAATTATTTGATAAACGGGAAAGCCTGAAAAAGAAGGATATTGAGCGGGAAATGCAACGCATGAAATAATGGATTAAATTGAGCGATAATTCGGTTTGCAGCCTTCATACCGCATCAGATGACCGTGCATTTAATTCTTACCAATTCCTTTTCAGTTACAAATGGCAATTCGTTGAATCAGGATGTACTTCACATATAAATTTTTCGTTAACAAAGAAAAAAATAGAATTTTTTCCCTTTTTTCGCATTTCTATAAATAAGCATACAAATTATAACTTCAACAATATGAACAAGGTTCTAACACAAAAAAAGGAAAGCAAACTGAAAAGCATGTTTGCATCGTTCGCGATCCCGGTACTGGTTGCAGTAGGTATCTGTATTTACATCTTCGTTTTAGGTAACTCCTCTAACTTTGAGGGTGGCGATCCAAAAAATCATCCGGTTCCAGATGGCATCGGACATGTGTTAGGCCTGATTTACAAAGGCGGTTTCATTGTACCAATTCTGATTTCTCTTGTATTGATGAGTATTACCTTTTCTATCGAACGGTTTTTAACCATTACCAAAGCAAGCGGTAAAGGATCGGCTGAAGCATTTGTACGTAAAGTACAGGCACATCTGGCCGGTAATCAGGTAGAAGCTGCACTTGCTGAATGCGATAAGCAACAAGGTTCTGTTGCCAACGTAGTTAAAGCTGTATTGTACAAATACAAAGAAATGTCGGCCAACAACGAATTGGATACCGATCACCGCGTATTGGCCATTCAGAAAGAACTGGAAGAATCCGTATCTCTGGAATTACCCATGCTGGAAAAAAATCTGGTAATTATTGCTACAATGGCTTCCGTATCTACCCTGATTGCACTCCTCGGAACAGTTTTGGGTATGATCAAGGCGTTCTCGGCTTTGGCCAGCGCTGGTTCACCGGATTCAGTAGCTCTTGCAAACGGTATTTCTGAGGCTTTGATCAACACAGCATTGGGTATCGGTAATTCGGCTATAGCCATTATCATGTACAATGTATTTACAACCCGCATCGATAAAATCACCTATACCATTGACGAAGCAGGTTTTAGTATTTCACAACAGTTCGCAGCTACCCATAAATAAGCTACTTTAGGATGAAACGGACCCGTAATTTTACAGGTAAACCGTATCGTTCCAGTGTTAACCATAATCTGATATAAGATGCCTAAAGTAAAAGTTCCCCGTAAGAGTACGACGGTAGACATGACGGCAATGACCGACGTGGCCTTCCTCCTGCTCACCTTTTTCATGTTGGCGACAAAGTTTAAACCCGACGAACCGGTGGTGGTAGATACTCCTTCTTCTATTTCCGAAATCAAATTGCCCGAATCTGATATCATTCAAATCACCCTTGATAAGACAGATCGCATATTTTACAGCGTTGATGGTCAACATACCCGTGAGGAAGTTTTAAAACGCATGTCGGAAAAATACAAGGTTACCTTTACCGATAAGCAAATCAAGGAATTCTCGTTACTGTCTACCTTTGGTGTACCCATTGCACAATTGCCGCAATTGCTGGATACCAAACCGGAAGACAGGGCTAAAGTAGATCAGAAAGGAGTACCTTGCGACTCGCTCAACAACGAATTGGCGGATTGGATCTGGCAAACCCGACTGGTTAACAATAATGTTCGCGTTGCCGTTAAAGGCGACAGAGAGACCAGTATGCCGGTAGTAAAAAAAGTAATCGCAACCCTTCAGGATAAGAAGGTAAACCGGTTCAATTTCATCACCAGTATGGAAAGACCGGAATAAGTTCATATTCAAAAACATTTAAACAGCAGAACAGATGGCAGAAATAGAAGGTGGCGGCGGCGGTGGAGGTAAACATAAAGGCGGTAAGAAAAGAGGTAAAAAACTTTCTACCCGTGTTGACTTTACTCCCATGGTGGATTTGGGTTTCCTGTTAATTACCTTTTTCATGTTGACTACATCCATGAACAAACCGCAAACCATGGAAATCAACATGCCGGTAAAGGATGAAGTAGAAGAGAAAGATAAACCAAAAATCAAAGCCTCGCAGGCGATCACCTTGTTGCTGGCAAAAGACGATAAGGTGGTTTATTATTTTGTAGATGTTGTAACCGGAGAGCCCGGACCTCCGATGATTACTGATTACTCCAAAGGCGGTGTACGGGCAACCCTTATTAAAGAAAACCGATTGCGCAACCCGAATCTGGATTCTATTACGGTGTATAAAAGAATGCTGAACGAAGGTGCCATCAATGAAGAAAAGTACAGGGGCTATATTTCCAATATCAAATCCTATAAAGATGGTTTGATTGTAATCATCAAAGCCGCCGATAATGCAAAATATAAAAACATGATCGATATCCTCGACGAAATGCTGATCTGCAATATCGGACGCTACGCCATCGTTGATATATCGGATATAGAAAAGGATATGTTAAAAACCGTTAACCTGCAATAACCATGTCTATAGGAAAAATAAACATATTCGAAAGCAACTGGGTTGACATGGTTTTTAAAGGACGTAACCATGCTTATGGCGCCTATGAGTTGCGAAAGAAAAGCGATGATTATACCATTAGAGGCGTAATACTGGCCATCGTATTTTTCACGCTAACGATTTCTGCACCGGTAATTGTTAACTATATCAAAGGTCTGGTGCCGAAGGATCTGGAAGATGTAAAGATTGTAGAAGTAAATACTTTGGAAGAGCCACCACCGGTGGATAAAAGTCAACCACCTCCTCCACCGGCTGAACCTCCTCCACCGCTGAAGTCAACCGTTAAATTTATACCTCCCGAAATAAAACCGGATGAAGAAGTTCCGGATGAACCGCCACCAACTCAGGAAGAAATGAAAGAGAAAGATGCGGGTGTAAAGACAGAAGAAGGCGATGCTGAAGGTATTGATGCCAGTTTAATGGAAGACGATGGACTTACCGGTGATGCCGGACCTGAAATCATGACCTTTGCCGAGCAAATGCCTGAGTTTAATGGAGATCTTTACAAGTATCTTGGCGATAATATCAAATACCCAACTGTAGCGCGTGAAAATGGCATTGAAGGACAGGTTGTAATGCAGTTTGTTGTAGGTAAAGACGGGAAGATCGACGAAAAATCAATAGTTATCGTTAAAAAGGTGGGTTGGGGACTGGAAGAAGAAGCCATTCGTGTGGTTAAATCCATGCCACATTGGAAACCGGGCAAACAAAACGGAAATCCGGTATACGTGAAATGTACCCTTCCAATTCGTTTTAAACTTGATAATTAAGACTTTAGTTTATTGAACAACGACGAAAACGATGATGATCGCAGGAAATCCGCAGGCTTCGTAAGATACCTGGGAATTGCAATGGCACTGATTTATTTGTTGATGGGATTTGTGATTGCGTTTACTCCTCTGTTTGCCATGGTGAGTGCGGGTTCACGCTATATATTGGGATTGATTTTGGGAATTTACGGACTATTCAGATTTTATCGTGTATTTTCGCAAAAATGAAATGCCTTTATTGGATTCTCTTTCTATGCGTCGGACTTGGTTCGTGCAGCGGATCCGCTGACAAAAAATACAACGACGACACTGCTACAAGCGGTTCTATAACCATAGCAGCGGATGAAAGTTTACTGCCTATAGTTGAAGCAGAAATAGAAGTTTTTCAAAGCATTTACCCCGAAGCGCATATTCGCGTTATTTATACCAACGAGTACGATGCCATCGATCTGATGTGCAAAGACTCAGCCAGATTGGCCATTGTTACCCGCGGATTATTACCCGAAGAGAGAGCAGCATTCGAACGTGACCAGATTACTCCCCGCTTCTCTCCCTTTGCCTATGATGCCATTGCCATCTTGCTGAACCGGAAAATAAACGATACGATCTTTTCATCCCAACAAATTGCCGGTATCTTAAGCGGAGAAATCAAAACCTGGAACGACCTCAACCCGGCATCAGCAGCCGATCCGATTCGGGTAATATTCGACAGTCCGAAATCAGGAATTACACGCTACTGCAACGACTCATTGTTGAAAGGGAAATCATTGGGCAAACAAAGTTTTGCTGTAGATGGCAACCGGAAAGTAATAGACGAAGTTGAAAAAGATCCCAATACCATCGGATTGATTGGCATTACATGGATCAGCGATCAGGACGACTCGTTGTCGCGTGGATTTATCAACCGTATCAGGGTAGCAAGCCTTGTGGTTCAGCAACCGGCAGAAGCCGCCACCATGAAGCCTTTTCAGGCTTACATTGCCCTTAAACAATATCCACTCTGGCGCGAAGTTCAAATCATCAGCAGGGAGGCACGTGTTGGACTTGGCACAGGCTTTGCAAGCTTTATTGCAAGCGATAAAGGACAACGCATTGTACTTAAATCGGGATTGGTTCCCGCTAAAGCACCCATCAGAATCATACAAATCAACAATAAGAACCTATAAGTAAATAGCACATGACGCATCCTTTCAAACACCTATTATCCGGAATTGCCCTGCTGACCACTTTAATGGCAGGTGCACAAACCTTGCCGGATGGAATTCAGGCCATCGATTACGACAAAAATGAAGCAGCCAGAGACATTCTGCATAGGCTCACCCAAAAAGAACCTGCAAATGGTTCAAATCATTATTATTTGGGAAGGGCTTATATCAATCTGTACCGATTGGATTCGGCGCGAATGGCATTTAATCACGGCGTTCAGGCCGAACCGTTGAATCCGGCAAATTATGCAGGATTGGGAGAATTATTGCTGGAAGAAGGCAAAACAGAGGCCGCCCGCGAACAATTCAATAAGGCGCTATCATTCAGCAAAACAAAAGATGGCCGTGTGAAAGACGTTCAGGCATTGCGTGTAGTTGCCCACTCCATGGTATTGGCCGAAAATAAACTCATCGATGAGGCCGTTGCGCTGATTGAACAAGCCCTTGAACAAAAACGGACGTACGAAATTTATGTTACTGCAGGAGATATTTACCTCGAGAAAAACGATGGAGGAAAATCGGCCAGCATGTATGAAAAGGCTATCGAAATGTCCCCTAAAAATCCTCAGGCTTATGTAAGGGTGGCCAATATCTGGTTGCGCGTAAAGAATGCCGATGCTACGCTCAATGAACTGAACCGGGCTTTGCAGATCGACAGCAATTATGCACCGGTATTGAAAGCGCTGGCCGAATATTACTCGCAAACACGCCAGTTTGAAAAGGCTAAGTTGTATTTCGAACGCTACCTGACCAACTCTGAAAACAGTACCTCTAACCGCGCCCGTTATGCACGAATTTTATTCCGCAACAAAGATTATAACGAAACCTTACAAGTGATTACCGATTTACTTAGTCGCGATGAATCAGATTTATATATGTTTCGTTTGGGCGGATACAGTTATTTTGAGGTCGGTAATGAAAACAAGGATACCTCTAATTTTCGTCCGGGTGCAGCCTTGTTACAGCACTTCGTAGACCACATCGATACTGCAAAAATACTCTCCAGCGATTACGAATACCTGGGTAAATTATATGCCCGGATTCCAGAAATGGATAGTTTGGCTGTAGTGTATATCAATCTGGCTTTGCAAAAAGATCCTCAGAAAATTGAACTGCATCGCGAAGCCGGTTTGATCTATAACCGCATTCGCCGTTTCGACCAGGCTATTGTGTGTTTTGAAACCTATATAGCGAAAGCAAGTAAACCCAATGCTGCCGATTATTATATGTTGGGCATTGCTTCCAATTACGGGAAAGAATATGCTAAAGCCGACAGCGCTTTTGGTATGATCAATATCCTGAAACCTGATTATGCAGAAGCTTATTATTTCCGCGGTCTTGCTGTAGGTGCTATGGATCCCGAATTTAAAACACCGGCAGCTAAAGATCATTGGGAGAAATTTGTATCCATGGCCGAAAGCAATCCGGATAAATATAAAAAATACCTGATCTCTTCCTATAACTATATTGCCAAGTATTATATCAAACAGGATGAAAATACACGTGCCAAAGAATACCTGAATAAATTATTGGCTCTGGATCCGGATAATAAAGAAGCAAAAGACATCATCAGGCAACTCGATGCTCCACCTCCACCCGCACAGAAACCTGCAAAAAAGAAATAATGATTAAACCGTTCCAAAGCGTTGGGACGGTTTTTTTATTTGGTATTGATATAGTTGGTAACCATACGTCCCATGCGCTCCAACTGAACTTCCAGGGTTGCAAACATTTCAGGAATCTGTTCCAGATCCGTCAGAGTTCTTGAGGCTTGTTCCAGTTTCAGAATGCGATCCATTAGCTCTTGATCGCCTAGCATGCTGATGGATGATTTCATTTTATGCGCTGTAGATGAAACTTTAGTCCAATCACTTTCTTCAATATGTTGTTTTAAAATAACCGAATCGGGCAGCGTGTGTGTAATAAACATCTGCAGAATTTCTTTAATAAATGCACTATCACCTCCGGAAACACTTTCGAGATAAGTTAAGTCGAGTTGCATGTTGGTAAATCAAAGAAAAAAAAACCAGATAAACACAATAAACTTCGTCATTCTTCCGTCGATAGTTTTTCCGTATGTTTGAACTTCTTATGAATGCAGGCATTTGCAGCTTATCCAATATTCCCGTGAGAAAACTTCCGGATGGCACATCCGAAATGACGACAATGCTTCTCTTTGGAGAAACATACAATATCAAGGAAACGCAGGGTGAATGGTGCCGTATACGTATCGACGATGATCAATACGAAGGTTGGATCAACCGAAAACAATTCACGGCATACACAGATCCTTTTAAGGAGAAATATATATTGAACCATTTCCCGGCTTCTACTATTCAAACCAATGGTGAAACACATTTTATTTTGCCGGGAAGCCAGGTGGATACATTTGAAAAGAATCGGTTTCTTTTGAATGGTAAACACTATCATATCGAAACCGGAAATGAAATTCCTCGTACCATTGTTACGCTTGCAATGGGTTATTTAAATACCCCTTATTTGTGGGGTGGTCGTTCCCTTTTTGGAATAGATTGTTCGGGGTTGATTCAGGTAGTTTTTAAAATGGCCGGAATCTCCATTCATCGCGATGCCTGGCAACAGGCAGAGCAAGGCGAAGCAGTAGACTTTCTTTCGGCAGCGCAAACCGGTGATCTGGCTTTTTTCGATAATGCAGAAGGAAGAATTACACATGTCGGTATTCTGCTTTCTTCTTCCAGCATTTTACATGCCAGTGGAAAAGTAAAAATCAACACCATTGATAATTATGGCATTCTAAATGAAGAAGAGAACACCTATTCACATAAATTGCGCATTATTAAACGTTTCATTCCAACCTCATAATCCAAACCTCATATGTTAAAAAAAGGCGATCCGGCTCCGGCATTTACACTGTTCAACACCGACAAACAAGAAGTTTCACTCGACAGCTTAAAAGGAAAAAATCTGGTTATCCATTTTTTCCCGCAGGCATTTACCGGTACCTGTACCACCCAATTGTGCACCGTTCGCGATGCTATTCATTTATACCACAACGATAAAGTGGATGTAATTGCGATCTCTGTAGATTCTGCCTTTTCGTTAGGCAAATTCAAAGAAGTTCAAAACATCAACTTCCCTTTGTTGTCGGATTTTAACAGAACAGCATCACCGGAATATGTGGGATTCTACGAAAAATTTGCCATGGGCATGAAAGGTGTAGCACGTCGTGGTGCATTTGTAGTAGATAAGGATGGCATCATTCAATACGCTGAAGTATTAGAGACTCCGGGTGAATTACCCAATTTTGAAGCCATCAACGAAACATTGAAAACACTGGGCGCATAAGGCTTTTTTGCAATTGCTTTTGTGAAATTAAAAACCTGATTATATTTGCAGGCCTCAAAGCAAAATGGTTTCGTAGCTCAACTGAATAGAGCATCTGACTACGGATCAGAAGGTTACAGGTTTGAATCCTGTCGAGACCACAAAAAGCCACCCCACAGGTGGCTTTTTTCATACAATGTAACTTTTTAAGAAAATATTAAGAAAATTCAATACACTTGTATATATGAAATTAGAAGAAGAATTAAAGCAACGTAAATTCTCATCTGAGTATGAGAAGCTGTTTGTAAATGTTCTCTTTACTGCCGGTTATTTCGAGTCATTGGCCATTCAACGATTCAAACCATTCAACATTTCGATCCAACAATACAATGTGTTGCGCATTCTGAGAGGTAGTAACCCCACTCCTCTGATGTTAAGTGACATTTCGTCGCGCATGATTGATAAAAACTCCAATGCTACACGTCTTGTAGAAAAACTTCGCGTAAAAGGACTTGTAAAGAGGGAAATTTGCAATAACAACCGCCGCCAGGTAGATATCAGTATTACACAAAAAGGTCTGGATTTGTTGACTGAAATTGAAGTGAATGCGGAAGATTTTCATAGTCAGCTCAAGGTACTTACCATCGACGAAGCAACTGCTCTTAATGAGTATTTGGATCGTTTGAGAGGATAGTTTTTTTGGTCTGATAATTGTAGCTACAATTAATACACTATCAAAAAAAAATTACCCATGAAAAAAATAATTCACCGGGAAGAGAATCGCGGTCACGCCAACCATGGATGGCTCAATGCCAAACACTCCTTTAGTTTTGCACAGTGGTTCGACCCCAATAAGATTCAATTTGGCGCATTGCGCGTCTTGAATGATGATGAAGTAGCCCCAGGCATGGGATTTGGCAAGCATCCGCACGAAAACATGGAAATCATCACCCTTGTACAGGAAGGTGCTCTGAAACATCAGGATAGCATGGGCAACGGATCAACCATGCGACCGGGCGATGTACAGGTGATGAGTGCAGGAACAGGTGTTTTTCATTCCGAAATGAATGCCTCAGCCGATGAAGCTGTACGCTTGTTTCAGATCTGGGTATTCCCCGACAAGCAGCAGGTCAAACCCCGGTACGATCAAAAGCATTTTGAAGCTTCCGGGCGAATGAATCAGTGGCAGGAAATCATCAAACCCGATACGCAGGAGAATGGGGACGCCATTTTTATTCATCAGCAAGCCTGGTTCAATCTGGCTGATCTGGAATCCGGAAAATCGTTGGCCTATACTTCCAAAAAAGCAGGAAATGGTGTTTATCTGTTTGTGATTGAAGGAGATTTGGAAGTAGCCGGAGAAAAATTAAAACGCCGTGATGCCATTGGCTTGACGGATTTTGATACCCTGGAAATTAAAGCCCTCTCTCCTGTTCGTATGCTGGTAATGGATATTCCGATGATTGATTAAGCAGGCGATACAGGATTGGTTGCAACTGTTACAACCTCAATAAAAGACTGTATTTTTGTTTTTCAGTTCAGCTAATTATGCTTCCCTTTTATTACAGCTGTTTTATTTCACCTCTGGGTCCCATGCGTATCAAAGCCACGGAGAACAGTATCTATGAGATCCTGTTTGCGGAGGAAGCATCAGAGAGCGATATGCATCAGCCACCTGTAATTGCGGAATGCATTAAACAACTCGAAGCTTATTTTTCGGGACAAATCCGGACCTTCGATGTAGCCGTTAATCCGGGAGGAACTCCTTTCCAGCAAGCTGTATGGGAGCAATTACGGGCATTGCCTTACGGTACAACCACCACTTATTTAAAACTGGCTGAGTTGAGCGGAGAAGCTAAAAATACACGCGCCATTGCAGGAGCTATTGCTAAAAATCCATTGGCCGTGCTTATTCCCTGTCATAGGGTTTTGGGATCCAACGGCAGCCTCACCGGGTATGCCTGGGGACTGGTTCGAAAACAATGGCTGATTGATCACGAGGCGCGTTGCAGCGGATCGTATATGAAATTGTTTTAAGGTGTTTGAAGCAACCAGGCTTCAGCATTCTCACCGGATTTGATCTCGCGTAATTTTTGTTCCGCTTCACTCCTGCTGGTAAACGATGCATAACTCACCCGCTGGCATTGTATAGCCGGATTAATCAATACCTCAGCATGATATCCCTTACGCGTTAATTCAGCTTTGAAATGTTCAGCATTTCGCTTTTTACAAAATACACCACCTATGATGTAGTAGTGCCCGCTCTCTGCGATGGTTGATTCGGGAACAATTAAGTTTGTTTCAGGTTCATCAGTTACTATCGCTTCTAAAGCAGGTTCCACAACAACCGGAGGCAACAAAGATTCGGGTACCACAGGAATATAGAAGCTGGTTTTAGCCGCTGCTATGCTTTTCCCAAAGTTTTCCAGATTATACACATACGGTTCTTCAATCGGTTCAACCGAAGCAATGGGTTCTGTAATAGCTACAGTTGATTCAGAAACAGAATCAGTTGTTAGTGTATTATCGGAACTCAGTGGGTTTTCCGGAATCAATACCGGTTGTTCAATGGTTTCAGGTACGATAGAAACCACAGGTTCTTCTGCTTGTTGCAGGTTTTCTACATGCACAGTAAGGGTATCTTCCTGTTTGTTGAACAAAGAATCAAACCAGGAAGTTATGTTCAGACTGGCATTGCCAATATGTAAATTACCTGTCGGGTTCTCACGGAAATAAATCCATCCGTTGATCATCAACATCAGAGTTAAAACAGCCACAAGAGTTTTAGGCCAAAAATGACGACTTCTACCTGATGCAGGTGTTACCGGTTTTCTTTCTTTGAATAAACGGGTCTTGCGCATGCGGGTATATCCGGTTGATACAGAATCTGCCTGTAACGGCATTAATCCATAAGAGGAAGCCAGATAATTGTTTTGCCGGTCGGGCAGGAATACATAGTTCGCTTCGGCATTCAACCTGAAACTACCAAATGCATCGATGCTGATTTGTTTCTTGTCTTGCAGGGTTTCCACCACCTGGTTAACCAGTTCTTCAATGCGATGAATCGCCTGAGTATATGATATGGTAGTAGTTTCGGCCAGCTTGCCCGCCAACAAACCATCGTTGGAACGTAAATTCTGATTGAAAATAATGCGCTTACCGGGAGGCAGTATAACATGGGAAATCTGATCGATGCGAGCCGGTTCACGGTTGCAAACAAACCCTCCAAAAGAAGGTATAATCACACAATCGTGATCATACAAGAGGCTTTTCACCAATTCCCAAATATCGTTATGACTGCCAGCGTTCATTGGTTGCAATTTATCATCTGCACATGAATTTTCTAAACAAAATTAAGAACACCCTGTGCATGAGCCTGGTGCCCGTTATGAAAGGTTCATGAGAGCAGGATAATAAAAAAACGGAACCGGGATTAAGCGGTTCCGTTTGAATTGTTATTCTGTTGTATCCGGTCCGGTTGGTGCCTGAGGCATTTCCGAATCAGGCGCGGCATCTGATTCAGTCCCCGGTATTTCTTCTGTTTCTGTATCTGCTTCGACTTCAATATTCTGAATACGAGCAACGGAAGCGATTTCATCCTTATCGTCGAGGTTGATCAACCTAACACCTTGTGTTACGCGTCCCAACACCCTCAGATCGCTGGTTGCCATTCGTATGGTAATACCGTTGCGGGTCATGATCATAATATCGGTTTCGTCGTCAACATCTTTGATAGCAACCAGCTTACCGGTTTTTTCGGTCACGTTCATGGCCATTACTCCTTTTCCACCCCGGTTGGTAATGCGGTAGTCTTCCACTTCGCTGCGTTTACCCATTCCGTTTTCTGCTACAACCAGGATATTGGTGGTTTTCGGATCTTCGATGGCAATCATTCCGATTACCGTATCCAGTTCTCCAAGGCGTATTGCACGAACACCGGTAGCTGTACGCCCCATCGGACGTACGGTACTTTCGTTGAAGCGGATTGCTTTTCCTTCTTTGCTGGCGATAATAATTTCGCTGCTTCCACTAGTCAGACGTGCTTCTACCAACATATCCCCTTCGCGCACATTGATAGCGTTAACACCATTGGCACGTGGTCGCGAATAAGCTTCCAGAGTAGTTTTCTTGATGGTACCCTGTTCGGTACACATCATTACAAACGTATTGTTGATGTATTCCTCGTCGCTCAGGTTTTTCACGTTGAGGTAAGCCATTACTTTATCATCAGCAGTTATGTTTATGAGGTTTTGAATGGCTCTGCCTTTGGAGGTTTTCTCCCCTTCCGGAATTTCCCAAACCTTTAACCAGAAACATTTACCCTGATTGGTAAAGAACAAAATATAATTGTGGTTGGTGGCCATTAATACATGTTCCACAAAATCTTCTTCACGTTTTGCAACTCCGCGTGATCCGCGTCCACCGCGATTTTGCGTGCGGTACTCGCTGAGCAGGGTACGTTTCACATAACCCAGATGCGAAATGGTAATAACCACTTCATCATCCGGAATAAGATCTTCCATGCTCATCTCATCTCCGCTCATTACGATTTCGGTACGGCGTGCATCACCGTATTTTGCTTTCATCTCGGTCAATTCATCCTTGATGATTTGCATTCTCAGGGTTTCATCGGCCAAAACGGATTTCAAATAGTTGATGAGTTTCATCAACTCGGCATATTCGTCTTTTATCTTATCGCGTTCCAGTCCGGTGAGTTTTTGCAAACGCATATCCAGAATAGCTTTCGCCTGAATTTCACTCAGTTTAAAATTCGACATCAAACCGTTGCGCGCATCTTCTACGGTACGGGCGGCACGAATCAGGGCAATCACTGCATCGAGGTTATCGAGGGCAATCAGTAAACCTTCCAGAATATGTGCTTTCTTCTCTGCTTCTTCCAGTTCGTATTGCGTACGACGCACAACCACTTCATGACGATGTTCCACAAAATGACGAATCTGATCTTTCAGGTTCAGCATTTCCGGACGACCTTTCACCAGGGCTACATTGTTTACACCAAACGATGTTTGCAATGCGGTGTATTTGTACAACATGTTCAATACCACGTTCGGCACTGCATCACGCTTAAGGTCAAATACCATGCGCATTCCGTCACGATCCGATTCATCACGAATATCGCTGATGCCTTCAATTACCTTTTCGTTTACCAACTCGGCAGCACGTTCAATCAGGGATGCTTTATTTACCTGATAAGGTATTTCGTAAACTACAATTTGTTCTTTGCCGGTTTTGGTGGTTTCAAAAATGGCTTTACCACGCATGATGATACGTCCGCGACCTGTTTCCAGTGCTTCTTTTACACCCTGGTAACCATAAATAATTCCTCCAGTAGGGAAATCCGGTGCCTTTACATGTTTGATCAATTCACTGATCTCAATATCGCGGTTATCGATATAGGCCATGGTACCGTCGATCACCTCGGAAAGGTTATGAGGCGCCATGTTTGTAGCCATACCTACTGCAATGCCGGAAGCTCCGTTGATGAGCAGATTGGGAATTTTAGAAGGCAAAACAGTAGGTTCGGTTAAGCTATCATCGAAATTGGGACGAAAGTCAACCGTATTTTTATCGATATCAACGAGTAACTCTTCAGCGAGTTTACGCAAACGTGCTTCGGTATAACGCATGGCAGCCGGTGGATCCCCATCTATGGAACCAAAGTTTCCCTGTCCGTCGACCAGCGGATAACGCAAATTCCAATCCTGCGCCATCCGTACCATGGCATCGTAAACGGAACTATCTCCGTGTGGATGATACTTACCCAATACTTCACCCACAATACGGGCTGATTTTTTGTGCGCACGGTTGGAAGCCAGTCCGAGGTCGGTCATGCCATACAAAACCCTGCGGTGAACCGGTTTCAGACCGTCGCGAACATCGGGCAATGCCCTTGAAACAATAACCGACATCGAATAATCGATGTAGGCCGTTTTCATTTCGTCTTCAATGTTGATGGGAATAATTCTATCTTCTGCCATGCTGCTAAATAATTTGTCTTTCGCTGTTTTTTTTGAAAGCCCTGCAAGATACGATTAGACGCAGTTTTAGCAGCGTTTTAATGAAGAAAATACCCACAAATTTTTGTTTATTTGTGGATAATCAATTGCCCCTATATTTGATCGTATCAAAACTGCTGAAATGAAATCCTTTTTACTCCTTTTTTTATTGCTGATATCATCCGTTCAGGGGCAAAGTAAAATACTTTCCGATACGCCGGAAGTAGCAGTGTTTCCTAACCCTGCCGTTCATTTTATAGACATACAGTTTGAAGTTGATGAAGAGCAATCTCTCAATTATAAAATTTACGACTTGCAAGGGGAACTAAGGTACAGTTTGAGTTTAACGGGTGTGAAGGGTACAAACCGCCAGCGAATCTATCTTGATCAATTGAATGAAGGCATGTATCTCCTGCAGGTAAAAGGAACCGCATGGATCTATACGCAAAAAATATTCAAACTAAAAGGAACCGAACGCATAGACAAGGCCGATTTATTGCATACCGAAATCAGTCTGCAGATTCGGAATCTGGCTCAGAAAAGCATCGAGGGCAGCGCCAAATTAGCGATATACATAAAAGATTCAAACCCGGATTCGATCCGGTTCGATTTATTGAAGCTGACGGTAAGTGCTGTAAAAATTGATACTGTGAATTTGAGTTTTTCGCAGAACGACAGTCAACTTACTGTGCTTCTCCCCTCCGGAATTAATCAGGGAGACACCCTGCATTTTACCATCGCATATAGCGGACAACCAATAGCAGATGCGCGTTGGGGAGGTTTTTTCTTCAACGGAAACTACGCTTACAATATGGGTGTTGGTATGGCTTCCAACCCCCATTCGTTTGGCCGGTGCTGGTTTCCCTGTTTCGACGATTTCAGGGAACGATCTACCTATTCCTTTCACATCACCACCGATAGTAGCTGGAAAGCTGTGTGCAACGGCTTAAAAAGCCCTGATTCAACCCATGCTGATGGCAGCACAACCTGGAATTGGGAAATCGTTCAACCCATACCGGCCTATCTGGCCTCGGTAGCTGTAGGAAAATATGAATTTGTAGAAAGCATCTATACCGGATTGAATGGTTCTATCCCTATTCTGATTGCTGCCGAAGCCAAAGACACGGCCAATGTGCGCAAATCTTTTATCAACCTTCAGGCAGCCATGCAATGTTTTGAAAGTAAGTTTGGCCCTTATCCTTTCGATCGTATCGGTTTTGTGGCTGTACCCTTCAATTCGGGAGCCATGGAACATGCCACCAATATTGCATATCCCGTTTATGCCATCGATGGAACCCTGCAATTTGAAACACTGTTTGCACATGAATTGTCGCATATGTGGTGGGGCAATCAGGTTACCTGCCGCACTGAAGCCGATATGTGGCTCAACGAAGGCTGGGCCAGCTATTGCGAGTCGGTTTTTCTGGAATGCCTGTACGGAGAATCTGCTTATTATCAGGAAATACACCAGGTGCAACAGGATGTAAACCTGAATGCGCCCAAGCGTGATAAAGGCTGGCAGCCGGTTTCGGGCATTGACAGCGATATTACCTACGGTATGCATGTGTACCAGAAAGGCGCTTTGATGGTACATAACCTGAGAACCCTTATGGGCGACGAAGCTTTTTTTACAGCCTGTAAGAGTTATCTGAACCGATACCGGTTTTCAGATGTATCAAGCGAGGATCTGCGCCATGAATTTGAATTGCACACTACACAAAACCTCCTTCCATTTTTCCAGCATTGGATTTATGAAAAAGGGCAAATTGATGTGGATGTGGTGCTTGTTGAACGCGTTAAGTCCATCATCGACTCAACGTATTACAATCTTTACCGTATACGGGAAAACAACCGCTATAAAAGTGGCATGACCAGCGATATTCCGCTAACCATTACCCTTCATCTGGCCAAGGATAGTGTGCGTATCATTAATGCGTGGTGTTACGACGGAGAAGGAGGATTTGGTTTCACAGATGATTTGAACTATCCCTTGCTTTATCTCACCGTGAATGAAACAGAAGGATTTGCGTTTGGAAAGAATACAGAGAAACGCAAAATTGGTTCAACCGGAAGTCTCAGCCTGAGCAATGTATTGTTGAATTTAAATGTAACACAGGTGAACGATACAGCCTTGCTGTATATCGAACATCATTGGGTTCCTGCTCCTTCACTCGAAAACCTGAATCAATCGGGCATACGTCTCTCCTGCGACCGCTATTGGACTGTTCGTGGAATTCTGCCTGAAACCTTTACCAGCATGGCATTTTTCAACTACGATGCAAACCCGGGCATTTACCTGGATGAAGATTTTATGAGAAATCTGCAAACCGAAGACAGTCTGGTGTTGTTGTTCAGGCCTTACGGTGAAAAAGCCTGGCAGGTTCATACCGATCATACCTTTCAACCCGGAGTAAAGACAGATAAGACCGGAAGATTCTGGGTAAATAAGCTGCGTGCAGGTGATTATGCTTTTGGAATCCGGGATCATACCATAACCGGTTTAAATCAGGATATTGAATCATCACAACCAGCCCTTGAAGTTTACCCGAATCCAACCGGCGACAGGCTGTGGATCAAAGTAAAATCAGGCGAGATCCGTCAAATTGAGATAATATCGATGGATGGCCGGACCTTGCGAATTGAATCTTCTGACGGTGAATCAACAGTTAATATTGCAACCCAAAACCTGCTTCCGGGTATCTATCAGATACGGGTTGAGTCGGATCACGGGATTTATGGCGCCCGCATAGTAAAACTATAATCATGAAATAGGGTATAAAAAAGACTTTGTTTGCTGCTTCCCTTTTATACATTTGCCCCACTTAAACAAAGCAGAGTTATCTCAAGATATGAAAAACATTACGGTAATCGGATCAGGTACCATGGGCAACGGGATTGCTCATGTTTTCGCACAACATGGATATCATGTTTCTTTGGTAGATGTAAATGAACAGGCCTTGCAAAAGGCATTGGGAACCATTGAAAAAAACCTCGACCGTCAAATCACAAAAGGCAGCTTAACAGAAGCCGATAAAGCTAAAACCCTTGGAAATATTACTACTTTCACGGCATTGAAAGACGGTGTTGCAAATGCTGATCTGGTTGTAGAGGCTGCTACAGAAAACATGCAAATCAAACTGGATATTTTCCGCCAGCTTGATAGCCTCGCTCCTGCCAAAGCTATTCTGGCATCCAATACTTCCTCCATTTCTATCACAAAAATTGCCTCGGTTACTAACCGTCCGGCACAAATTATTGGTATGCACTTCATGAATCCTGTACCAGTAATGAAGCTGGTAGAGGTGATTAACGGGTATAAAACCAGCGCAGAAGTAACCGAAACCATTCTGGAGCTTTCTAAAGCCATTGGTAAGGTTCCTGCTGCATCCAACGATTATCCGGGCTTTATAGCCAACCGCATCCTTATGCCGATGATCAATGAGGCTATTATTTCGCTGCACGAAGGTGTGGGCGGTGTAGCTGAAATAGATACTGTAATGAAATTGGGTATGGCTCATCCGATGGGACCGCTCCAACTGGCTGATTTTATTGGGTTAGACGTGTGTCTGGCTATTCTGAATGTGTTGCACGACGGATTTGGGAATCCTAAATATGCACCTTGTCCTTTGCTAGTAAACATGGTTACTGCAGGAAACCTGGGGGCTAAATCAGGCGAAGGATTCTACAACTATAAAAACGGTACCAAGGAATTGGTTGTGGCCGATCAGTTTAAAAAGATCAGCGCCGGAGGATCCAGAAGAAGCGCTTAACTACAATTTTAATTTTACCTTAGAAAGCTCACCAAATCGGTGGGCTTTTTTTATGCCAGTATGGCACCAATGGTTTAAAGCCAGTTTGTCCCAACTCGTATGTAGTTGCCTACTATGAACTTAATAACCAATAACTTAATAACCAATAACTAATCCCCAACTTTAAGTTCAATAGCTACTTTTACCTGTTCAATTTGTGATTTTGAGTGCAAAAGCTGGTCTTTAATATCGGAAACCATCAGGTTCAATTCCTGCAAATGCAACAATTCATCCATCAACAGTTTATGATAAGTAGTAATGGTTTGCAAAGAATCTAAAGGACTGGTTATTTGTTCTTTAAGTTGATTCAAACGGGCCAATTCCATGGACAGGTCGATGGTTTTAGCCTGCTCGCGGTACATTGAACCCTCTCCATTGAGCAACCAATCAGGATTTAGGGTAGTAAATGCTTGAAGCATACGCTGCAAGAGCTCCAGACCGGGCTTATTTCGCCCTGAAGTGATATGTGTGATCAAGGGTAGGGAAACCCCTAACTCTCTGGCAAATGTAGATTTACTATGCCCTGATTTGATCATGAATTCAATGATACGCTTGTTTATTTCGTCCATAACTGATGTAAAGTTGAATACACAAATGTAAATAGGTGAATTAACATTTGTTCTTTGTGGTTTACAAAAGTTTAATCACTCGTTAACAAATGTGAATTTGTTGGTTATATCTAAGGTTTAATAAGATGCATTTAACTCATTGATATTATATTACTTACGTGTAATATAATGATGCACTTTTACATCACTTAAGTGACGAATATAATCTTGTTAACACTTGTAAGTACTGCAATCTTGTCAGCTTTTCCCTCCTATTGGATTAATTTTTACCTTTGAGCGTGGATTTAGCAACTGTCCTTTTAAAAGAACATAGCAAGCGATTAACTGAAACGATTATAGCGTACGTAAACCAGGATGAATCGCGTTTAGACGAATTGGTGGCACTGGTAACCGGCGGGAAGCCTATTTTAGCACAAAGAGCATCCTGGCCATTAAGTTATGTGGCTATTCGCAATCCGGACTGGATTGAGAAGCATCTTCCCTCCTTGATTTCATTGCTGAAGCGAACCGATTTGCATCAGGCGGTAACCCGCAACATCTATCGGTTTTTACAAGAAATCGATATTCCTGAAGAACTCGAAGGAAAAGTTGCAGAATCAGCCATCCGGCATATCCATGATCCACGTACTCCTATAGCTATCAAGGCATTTGCCATAACTGTGCTCGGAAATCTTTGCAAGAAATATCCGGAATTAGCCCAAGAAGTCCGGTTATTGTTGGAAGATGAGCGTCTCAATGAATCGGGAGCCATAAAGGTTAGAATGCGCTGTGTTTTAAAAGCGCTGGATAAATTGGATAAAATTAAACCTGGTCGATAAAGCGTTCACGCTCTTCGGGTAGCGGGATCCTGCATGATTCCAGCTTTCCAAACCAGCGGTAGCGGTTGCGAGCTACCCAATTGTACACGGCATCGCGTAAAAATCCGGGGATCAGCATAAAGATAAAAAATAAACTCCAGAGTCCTCCCAAATGCCAGAACATAAACAACGCTCCTGCCGAGCGATAGCGGGCTTTTCCACGGTAATAAAAGACAAAGGAATCAAATTGCAACTGTTCACCTAATACTCGTTTAGCATAATCCGATTGCAATGTGGCAAATTGAAAGCGTTTTCGATAATCGTTACGTAAGATAAATTGAACCGATCGGTCGCATAAACCACAAACACCATCGTAAAATATCACCGGATTTTCAATTTTCATCCTCCAACAAAGGTAACCTTAAATTCTATGTCTGCTTTCAATTCCTTACTTTCGTCGCATGGAATTGACATCTCTCACCGCTATCAGTCCGATCGATGGTCGTTACCGCAAACAAGTTGAACCGCTTGCGGCCTTTTATTCTGAATTTGCACTCATTCAATACAGGGTATTGATTGAAGTGGAATACTTTGTCGCATTGGCTGAATTGCCACTACCACAGCTGAAAGGAAAACTTTCGGCCGGACATAAACGTGATCTGCGCGCTTTGTATATCAACTTCACAGAAGCGGATGCATTGCGCATAAAAGCAATTGAAAAAACCACGAACCACGATGTTAAGGCAGTGGAATATTTTCTAAAAGAAGAACTTGATAAATTGGGTTTATCGTCGTGCACGGAGTTTATCCATTTCGGGCTCACCTCACAGGATATCAATAATACGGCTATTCCCATGTTGATACAGGATGCAAACCTGAAAGTAATGATTCCAGCGGTGGAAAGTGTATTGCAGCAAATCAACAAATTTGCAAAAACATGGAAAGACATTCCCATGCTGGCACGCACCCATGGTCAGCCGGCATCTCCAACCAAACTAGGTAAAGAAATGATGGTTTTCGCCGAACGGTTATCCGTTCAACTGGAATATCTGCGGGCAATACCAGCCGCATCTAAATTTGGTGGTGCCACCGGAAATTTTAACGCGCATCATGTGGCTTATCCAAAAACAGATTGGGTTGCCTTTGCCAATAATTTTCTGGATACCATTGGGTTGAAACGTTCCCAGTTCACTACACAAATAGAACATTATGATCAGTTGGCTGCTATGTTTGATGCCTATAAACGCATCAATACCATTCTGATTGATTTCAGCCGCGATATCTGGCAATATGTTTCGATGGAATATTTCAAGCAACAACTAAAAAAAGGTGAAGTGGGTTCATCAGCTATGCCGCATAAAGTGAATCCAATTGATTTCGAAAATGCCGAAGGAAACCTGGGAATTGCCAATGCATTATTCGAACATCTTTCGGCCAAGCTTCCGGTGTCTCGCTTACAGCGGGATCTAACTGATTCAACCGTATTGAGGAACGTGGGCGTACCCATGTCGCATTCGCTGATTGCCTTGAATTCACTCACAAAAGGCATGCAAAAACTGTTGCTGAATGAAAAACAACTGCAGGCCGATCTGGAAGATAACTGGGCGGTTGTAGCAGAAGCTATTCAAACGATTTTGCGCCGTGAAGGATTCCCAAAACCATACGAAGCCCTGAAAGATTTAACGCGTACCAATGCGAAAATCAATGCGAAAAGTTTGCACGTTTTTATTGATAAACTGAAGATTTCAGCAAGCCTCAAAAAAGAATTGAAAAAAATTACTCCGCATAATTATACCGGAGTGTATTAAACTGCCTCATCCTGCTTACCTGATTTTGAAGGTAAGGTTCCAAACACGATATCCCATAAAGGAGAAGAGACTCCGAATGCTTTATCCTCATAAGCCGGATTGTGGTGTTTATGGTGGTGCGTCCACAGGAATTTAATGCCGGGTATGGGCTTCCATGCATGAATGATAAAATGGATAAAGGTGTACCCGATATACCCTCCAACAAATCCGGTCATGTATGCAAATGTTTGTTCTCTGAACAAGAGAAACCAGATCAAGGTAAAAATACCCAGCAGCAGTATTCCCGGAAGCGGAGGCATCATAAGGCGTTCTTTATCACGTGGATATTCGTGATGTACCCCATGAATCAGATATTGAAATTTGCCCGGTTTTATGTGAAAAAGGTAACGGTGCATGATATACTCTGTAAGTGTCCAGCCTATTACGCCAAGCAAAAAGTAAAGGACTCGTTGCTCTGTATTTGAACGGGCAAGCCAGGTGAAGAGAACCATTGCTCCACCATAGGTAATTACGTGTATTACCGGATTGGTTTTGGTAAACAATTCCAGAAAATTACTCCGGAACAACTTACCCTGTCCATCCTTTTTCACTTTCGACATAAGCTTAGTTGTCTAACATCACCAGATTAGGCATATAGCATACTTCTTCCGGCAGTGGTAAGGTATGAATGATTTTTAAATTTAACAAATTGTTTAATATTTCCTGCAGTTGTGAAACTTCAATTTCTGGTTTACAGGCATATTCCAGTTCCTGAAACCATTGCAAGGCATCTGCTTCCCGAATGCCATATCGACTGGCAATCAGGTGTGGTGCATTGCTGTTATTTTGCAATAACATGCAGGATAAATTGATTATACTGAGTATTTCCTTTAATGCATCTTCGTGTGATGCAATAAACCGGTTTGAAACGGCAATAACGAAACAAGGCCATGGTGTGGCACATTCGCCTATCATGCGAAATTCTCCTGAGTCCACATAGGGTTTCGTGGTAAACTTTTCCCACAGGAATAGTTGAGCTACATCCTCTTTCAATGCTTTGCGTGCACCATCCAGGTTTCCAACTACTGTAAACTCATCCGGATTCAACGTAAAATTATGCTTATCTGCATTTACGTATGCCATGAGGTGTGAGCCAGATTTAAAACGACTGACAGCATAAGTATAACCATGCATCTCTTCGGGCGACCGGATGGGAGAATTTGCCGAAACATAGATTCCCCATCGCAAAGGCGAGTTAACATAGAATTGTACAATACGACTTGGGTTTCCCTGAACAATATCTGCAATCATCCCTTCTGTAAGTGCAATAGCAATATCCAACTCACCGGTACGCAAGGCTGTACACATGGCTCCGGTACCTCCCGGAATATCGTTCCAGTGTAACCGAATTCCCTTGCGCGAAAAACTCCCTTGTTCAATGGCCAGGTGCCAGGCCAGGTTAAAATGTTCTGGGACTCCGCCAACATTCACATTGATCATCATGTAGTAGATTAAAACAGAACAACAAAATTAAAGTGAAAGGGTTGGATTAATCGGTAAAGAAATGCACACATTTATCCTCTACCCCTGAATATCTGCAACATTAATTACTCTTCGGAGATGATGAAATTTTGCAATTTCTGAACACGTTTTGTTTTTGGCGATCCCGATTCCTTCAATTCCAGCATGGTTTTATCTATAGCCCGGTTGAGTTCATATCCCAGCAACATGATATAGGTATTGATATAAATAAGCAACATCACCACAATGATTACACCAATTGAACCGTAAACTTTGTTGTATGAATTGAATTGATTCACGTAATAGGAAAAACCCAATGTAGTGAGCAGAATAACCAGACTTGCAAACACAGACCCTGGTGTAATAAATCGCCATTGGCTTTCCTTGTTATGACTAGGTGCCATATAATACACGGTAGAAACGATGGTCAGAACAATGAGCATTACCGTTAAATAATTAAACATAACTAACAAAAAAGTGGAGAGAAACACCGGCAAAACCGACCAACTCACCAATTTTGCGATCAGGAAATTACCAATGGTTACCATCAGCACAGAAATAAGAAAGGAGAAGGCAACCACCATGGCCAGGATGATTGCTACCAGACGTTGTTTCCAGAAAGAACGTTTCTCAGTTTGCATGCCATAGCGGTTGAAGGCTTTCATGAGCGACACAAAACCGTTGGTAGAGAAATATACTGCGGTAAGAAATCCCAGCGACAATAACCCACTGTGTTGTTTTTTGAGAATATCTTCCAGGGTTGATTGCATAGCCTTAAACGTGCTATGCGGTAAGATTCCGGCAAAGAAGGAAAGAATATCGTTGTCCAGATCCTGAAATGGAAGGTATGCAATCAGGGTAAAGAAGAAAATCGCAGAAGGAAAAAGAGCCAGAAAGAAAGTATAAGCCAGCGATGAAGCGCGAATATGCATATCGCGTGTATCAATCCAGCGCGTAAAAAATTCGATAATGGCGTACCAGTTCAATTCCGGATATCCCGGAAAGGGTTTACGCTGAAGCCAAACTATGACCACTTTTGCAGGTTTACTGCGCAATATGGTTCGGGTAATCCTGCTCATCCTTCAAACAAAGGTTGGAAAACTTCGGAAATAAATGCCGGACAACGAACAGGCTTATTGGTTGCTGAATCTATGAACACCAGTGTTGTATCACCGGTGCAAATTAACTGTCCTGCTGCATTGGTAATTTCGTAAAATATTTGGGTACGCGAAGTTGGCAATTCCTTAAACATTGATGTAATCGTCAGTAAATCGTCGTAATACGCCGGTCGTTTAAACACCGCATTCATGCTGTGTACCGGCATCATAACTCCATTCGCTTCGATATTATCGTAGGTCAATCCCAGTTCGCGCAATGCCTCGGTTCGACCTACTTCAAAGTAAAGGGCATAATTGCCATTGTAAACCACACCCATTTTATCTGTTTCGCCATAACGTACACGAATGGTGGTTTGAAAACGTATCATATCAAAAATGCTTGAGTGTTAGTTCGGCAATGGTTGTTCCTATACTCAACGATGAAGTTGCTGCAGGAGAAGGAGCATTGAGAATATGTACTGCATTGGGTCTTTCAATGATTTTAAAATCATCCAGCAAACCGCCGGTGCGATCGCAGGCCTGTGCGCGCACACCCGATTCCCCTTCCATGAGATCATCTTCTTGAATGGCTGGTATGAGGCGTTGTAATGCACGGGTAAAAGCTGCTTTAGAGAAAGAACGGTAAAATTCGCCAAGACCTGTTTTCCAGTATTTTTGCATTACTTTTTGAAATCCCGGCCAGGTAAGCGATTCAAACATTTCCGGAATATCAACATCGGTACGGTGGTAACCTTCGCGTTTGAATGCAAATACTGCATTGGGTCCGGCTTCTACCCCCCCATCAATCATGCGGGTGAAATGAACTCCAAGAAACGGGAAATCAGGATCTGGCACAGGATAAATGAGGTTTTTAACCAAATGTTTTTTCTCCGGTTTAATCATATAATATTCGCCGCGAAACGGAATGATACGTGTATTGGCTTCTTCACCGGCCATCTCGGCAACTTTATCGCAAAACAATCCTGCGCAATTCACCATCAGCTTACCCTGATAAACTTCATTACCGGTAATTATTTCCACTCCATCTGAATGTATTTGAATATCGGAAACCATTTGTCCTGTCTTGATTTCACCACCTGCAGCTACTATCAATTCTGCCAGCTTTTGACAAACCACCGTATAATCTATTATTCCGGTATAGGGCACATGCAATGCTTTTAAACCGCTAACATGCGGTTCATATTGCTTGATTTCCTCCTGTGAAATGTATCGGATTTCTGTTAAACCATTTTCCAATCCGCGTTGGTATAGTTTTTCCAATTCAGGCAATTCCTTTTCTGTGGTGGCCACTATAATTTTACCACACAGGTCAAACGGAATATTATGTTGTGTGCAAAAGCCGAGCAACATGCGATAACCAGTCAGGCAATTCTGAGCCTTGAGGCTACCCGGTTTGTAATAAATTCCTGAATGAATAACTCCGCTATTGTGTCCGGTTTGATGGGCCGCGAGTTGTTCTTCTTTTTCGAGAAGCAGGATGTTTAGTGTCGGATTTTTTAGTAGTAAATGATATGCACTGGAGAGCCCTACAATTCCTCCTCCAATGACGATAATATCCCTTTGCATCTATAAGTGATTATAGTGCAATATTAAGGATATGTTTGTTTCGACGAGCCTGAATTAATTTTAAAAATTAACTCACGCTGTAAATAATGAATACAGCAGCTGCTATTAAAAACCAGGCTGCTACAATTGCGGTTGTCAGAATTTGTTCTCTTTTCATACCGTGCATATTAATTTGCCTTTGCAAGTTAGCAACACCTCTTCTGAAGATGAATTAATTAATGATTAATAAACAATTAAATACAGATTAAACCGAACGGTTGTTACCCTTTAAAAAGTCGTCGTAAGCCATGCGTATTCCCTCTTTCAGAGTAATTTTTGGCGACCACCCTAGTTTTTCCAACTTACTGATATCCATTAATTTGCGTGGTGTTCCATCGGGTTTTGAGGTATCGAAACGCAATTCCCCATCGAAACCTACTACCTGTTTGATGAGTTCGGCTAATTCACGTATGGACAAATCAGATCCGCAACCCACATTGACAAATGATTTTTCGTTGTATTGCTGCATGAGAAGAAAGCAGGCATCTGCAACATCATCAACAAACAAAAACTCGCGGCGTGGTTTACCGGTACCCCAGACTTCTACAAATGAACTGTTGTTTAATTTGGCATCGTGAAATTTACGGATCAACGCAGGCATAACATGTGAATGCTGTGGATGGTAATTATCGCCAAAACCATACAGGTTGGTTGGCATCACCGAAATAAAATTGCAACCGTATTGTTCGCGGTAATTTTCACAGAGTTTGATTCCGGCTATTTTCGCAATGGCGTATGGTTCGTTGGTGTGTTCCAATTCTCCTGTAAGTAACGATTCTTCCCGGAGCGGTTGTGGTGCCATGCGCGGGTAAATGCAGGATGAACCAAAGAACATTAATTTCTTCACACCGGTCGCGTATGCCTGATGAATAACATTGGCTTCCATCATCAGGTTTAAGTAAATGAAATCGGCGCGATAGGTATTGTTTGCCACAATTCCACCAACTTTGGCGGCTGCCATAAACACGTAATCTGGTTTTTCCCGCTCAAAAAAAGCTGCAACAGCTTGTTGATTGGTTAAATCAAGTTGGGCTGAAGTTGCAACCAACAGATTGGTAAACCCTTCTTTTTTCAGCTTACGTAACATGGCAGAGCCCACCATTCCTGAATGTCCGGCGATATAAATTTTATCGTGCAATTGCATCAGAACTTATTCAAAATAGTTGAGGGTTTGAAATCCTGAATCTTTGAGAAATCGTTCTTTCTGCATCAGTTTCACGTCTCCGTTCATCATATCATCGACCAACATGGCTAAATCGTATTTGGGTTTCCAGTTGAGGTTTTTCATGGCCTTGGAAGGATCGCCTTTCAGCAATTCCACTTCGGTAGGGCGATAATAACGCGCATCAACTGCAACCACTTCCTGCCCTATTTTAAGGTTCATGTTTTCGATACCCAAGGCTTTATGTTTTGCACTGTCAATGGATGCCACAAATCCGGTTTCCTTTTCGCCTTCACCTTTAAAATCCAGTTTTATTCCCAGGTATTCAAAACTCATTTTTACAAACTCACGCACCGGGGTAGTTATACCAGTTGCAATCACATAATCTTCCGGTTTCTCTTGTTGTAAAATCAGGTACATCGCTTCTACATAATCTTTGGCATGGCCCCAATCGCGTTGTGCATTGAGGTTTCCCAGAAAGAGCTTATCCTGCATGCCTAATGCAATTTTAGCGGCCGCGCGGGTAATTTTACGGGTAACAAACGTTTCACCCCGTACGGGACTTTCGTGGTTGAACAAAATTCCGTTGCAGGCATACATTCCATATGCTTCGCGGTAATTTACCGTTATCCAGTATGCATACAATTTAGCAACAGCATACGGAGAACGAGGATAAAACGGCGTGGTTTCGCTTTGTGGAACGGCCTGAACCAATCCGTATAATTCGGAAGTTGAGGCCTGATAAACGCGCGTTGTTTTTTCGAGCCCGCAAATACGCAGGGCTTCTAAAATACGCAGAGTTCCAATTCCATCAGCGTTAGCGGTATACTCGGGTGTTTCAAAACTCACATGCACATGGCTCATGGCAGCGAGATTGTAGATCTCATCCGGCTTTGTTTCCTGTATAATGCGTATGAGGTTGGTAGAATCTGTGAGATCACCGTAATGCAATTTTAATCTCAGGTTTTTTTCATGCGGATCCTGATACAGATGATCAATTCTATCGGTATTCAACAATGAACTCCTGCGTTTGATACCATGTACCTGATACCCTTTGTTCAGAAGAAACTCAGCGAGGTAAGCTCCGTCCTGACCAGTAATACCGGTTATTAATGCTGTTTTCATGCTATAGGGAAATCATATTTTATGTTAATTCTTCAAAAAAGCCTGACTGGCGGTTCTTTCTAACGTTGTTCCAGGCAAAATATTTGCCGTTCATAGCTATATAAACTCCGGGAGCAAGTGTTTGTACAAAGGCCAGGGCACTACCGAGATTGAACAATCCATCGCTTGATCCAAACTTATACGGAATCATTGCGCCTGTGAGCACGATTGTTTTATTGGTGATTTGTTCGGCCAGAACCTGCGCCGTATCAGTCATGGTATCTGTTCCATGGGTAATAATTATGCGGGATTCCGGTGTATTTTGACAATTCTCTACAATGCTGTTGCGGTCTGAATCACTCATTTCTAAACTGTCGACCAGCATTAGCGTACGCAGGCTCAGATCTACCTTGCATCGTCCGAGTTTCAATATTTCCTGTATATGGGTGTCTTTAAAAAAAAGTTGACCGTTGAGTTCGTTGTATTCTTTATCAAAAGTTCCACCGGTTACAAAAATCCGTACAGTGCTCATGCCGCAAATATATCGGATCAGATGAATGTTGAAACAAGAACGGCAAATTAAATCCCTAAAACCAAAGCAAGTCCTGCCAGTAATAAACAAGCCCCTATAAAAGTTAGTCCGTACAAACTAACGGCTGCATACACTGCTGAATAATCGTGAAAAAAGGTAAGCAGGCAACTGGTCAGACAAACCAAGGCTCCGGCTACCAACAAATTAAAGCCCAGTTTACGTTGTTTTTTATACTTATGCGATAGGTGTAATTTATCGATCAACGCATTAATATGTTCCATTTCAAAACCCTTTTCAGCCAGAAAATTTCTGATTTCATCAAAGGTCATGCCCTGATGTGCGAGCAATTTAATTTCCTGAAAGTTATTGAATTCTGGTTCCATAATGAGATAACCAACATAGCTAAATAAATGATTAAAGTCAAGTTTTTGGCTTTTTTTATTCTATTTAAAGCAACCCAACGGAATGCAATCTATTATTTCAAACCAAACGGATAAATCGAATTAGTTTGGTCAGGGCTCGCTTTTTTTGCGTTAAATGTTAATATTGTGATTCTATTCAACCTAAACCATTCATGAGTATAACAGACACAAGTCTAGAGTCGGTAGTAATCCGTTTTGCCGGTGATTCGGGTGATGGCATGCAGCTCACCGGGTCGCAATTCACCAATGCTGCGGCCCTTTTTGGAAATGATCTCGCAACTTTTCCGGATTTTCCAGCAGAAATACGCGCTCCGATCGGAACCCTGGCCGGTGTTTCGGGCTACCAGATCCATTTTGGTTCAACTCATATCTACACTCCCGGCGATATGTGTGATGTGTTGGTGGTGATGAATGTTGCGGCCCTGAAAGCCAATATTCGCAACCTGAAAAAGGGCGGAGTAATCATTGCCAATACCGACGGATTTGATGCTAAAAACATGCGCCTGGCCAATGTACCCGATGGTCAGAATCCATTGGAAGACGGAAGCCTCAGCGCCTTTGACCTGAAAACAATTGATGTTACCAAAATTACGCGTCTGGCTTTGACTGATAGCGGGCTTGGAACCAAAGAAATAGACCGGTGTAAAAACATGTTCGTATTGGGGTTGTTGTACTGGATGTATCAGCGTCCGATCGACAATACCATTGCCTTTATCAAAAGCAAATTCAAAAAGAATGAAGCTGTGATGAATGCTAACCTGAAAGTATTGCAAGCTGGATGGAGTTTTGGTGAAACCACAGAAATGTTTGCCAACCGGTATTCCATTGCTCCTGCCAAAATGGAGCCCGGCATTTACCGTGGAGTTATGGGAAATCAGGCTGCAGCTTATGGTTTAATTGCCGCTTCTGTTAAAAGTGGATTGCCTTTGTTTTACGGCACCTATCCCATTACTCCGGCATCCGATATATTGCACGAATTATCGAAATATAAAAATTTCAACGTCAAAACGCTTCAGGCTGAAGACGAAATTGCAGGTATTTGTTCGGCAATTGGTGCTGCATTTGGCGGGCATCTGGCCATTACCGGTTCATCCGGACCGGGAATTGCGTTAAAGTCGGAAGCAATTGGCCTGGCTACCATGCTTGAATTGCCGTTGGTAATTGTAAACATACAACGTGCCGGACCGAGTACCGGTCTTCCAACAAAAACCGAACAGTCTGATTTGTTGCAATCTTATTATGGACGCAACGGTGAATGTCCGGTTGTGATTGTAGCTGCACAGTCGCCAACCGATTGTTTTAACATGGCATACGAAGCTTGTCGCATCGCTCTGGAGCATATGATTCCGGTATTTTTCTTAAGTGACGGGTATCTAGCTAATGGAAGTGAACCCTGGAAATTTCCTAATTCAAAAGACTTACCACCGATACATGTTGAGTTTGCCAAAGAACGCAAAGCAAGTGATGATAAATTCATGCCGTATGCGCGCGATGAAAAGCTCACCCGTCCATGGGCTTTACCGGGCACAAAAGGTCTTGAACATCGAATAGGTGGAATTGAGAAACAAAACATCACCGGAAACATTTCTTACGATCCGCAAAACCATGAGCTGATGGTGCATTTGCGGCAGGAAAAAGTAGATCGGGTAGCTGATTTTATACCTGAGCAAACCATTGACTCTGGTGCCGATAGTGGAGATTTGCTTATTCTCGGTTGGGGTGGAACATATGGCGCATTAAAAACTGCCACGTTACAATTGATTGAAGAAGGATACAAAGTTTCGCATGCACATGTTCGATACCTAAGTCCGTTTCCAAAGAATCTTGGTGAGTTGATGAAGCGGTTTAAAACGGTGGTTGTACCGGAGTTGAATAACGGTCAGTTGGTGAAGATCATCCGCGATAAATATTTTATTGATGCCATTCCGTATAACAAAATTCAGGGTCAGCCTTTTATGTCGGTTGAAGTAATGGATAAGATCAAAGAAATACTGGCCTGATGCATGTATGTATAAACTAAAAACTCCGGATCATCTCCGGAGTTTTTTTATGCTTATAATTTCACGCAAACATTTTTTTGTTCTGTAAAGAAACGCAAAGCTTCCCATCCTCCTTCTCGTCCTACACCACTGTGTTTTACTCCACCAAAGGGTGTTCGCAAATCGCGCAACAACCAACAGTTGATCCAAACAATTCCGGAGCGTAATGAAGCCGCCATTTGATGCGCACGTGTCAGGTTTTCTGTCCACAATGTTGCAGCCAGTCCATAACTGGTAGAATTGGCCATTTGCAATACTTCTTCTTCTGTATCAAATGGTGTTAAAGTTACTACAGGTCCAAAAATTTCTTCCTGATTTGTCCGGCAATCGTAAGCCAGGTTTTCGATCACCGTTGGTTCAATAAACCAGCCGTTGGCACAGCGGCCTTCCAATTTAACCGGATGGCCTCCAAAAAGCACTTTACCCCCCTCCTTTTTAGCGAGTTCAATATAGCTAAGTACTTTGTCGAAATGCATTTTGCTGGCTATGGCACCTACCTGAGTATGATGTTCCAACGGATCGCCCACAGGATGATTCTTTAATTTTTCTACAAATGCAGATTTGAATTTTTCATATATGGGACGTTCGATGAAGATACGCGAACCACAAAGGCAAATCTCACCCTGATTCAAAAAAGAAGAACGCACGGTCTCGGCCAGCATTTTCTGAAAATCGCAATCGGCAAAAATGATATTTGGATTTTTTCCACCCAATTCTAACGACAATTTCTTGAACATGGGAGCTGCTACGCGAGCAATCTCTGCACCGGTTTTGGTGCCACCGGTAAAAGAAATGGCTTTGATATCTGGATGCGTGGTTATGGCTGATCCAACTTTGGGTCCTAACCCATGAACAATGTTCAGCACACCTGCGGGCAATCCTGCTTCTATGCATAATTCACTCAATAAATAAGCAGTCATGGGAGTGATTTCGGAAGGCTTTGCCACTACACAATTTCCGGCAGCTAAAGCCGGAGCAATTTTCCAGGTGAATAAATACAAAGGCAGGTTCCAGGGAGAAATACACCCAACTACACCCAAAGGTGTACGCAAAGTATAGTTAATAGCATGCTGACCCATGGGGTGTGCCTCACTCGCAAAATGTTCAATAGCTGTTGCGAAAAAATGAATATTGCTTACAGCACGCGGAATCTCACCATTTTTGGCCAGCCATTTGGGTTTACCCTGATCTATACTTTCGGCTTCGGCCAGGCGATCCAGATTTTTTTCTACCAATTCCGATAATCGCAGCAGTATGCGTGAGCGTTTCTCGTTGGGTAAATTGCTCCATGCCGGAAATGCCGCCTCGGCAGCCTGCCAGGCCAGTTCTACATCACGTTCGTCGCTATCCGGACAATATGAATAAACCTGTCCTGTTGATGGATCGTAATTATCGAGATAGGTTTTGCCAACCGGTTCTACCAGTTTGCCGTTGATATAATTTGCAATTTGGAGCATGGTGCGAAGGTAAGGAATTTGAGAAAGTTCAACAGATATGACCTGATACACTTTTAGGGATTGGTTACAGAGACCATTTATGGTAAAATTAAAGCATTGATTTGATTTAGCATCTTCGTTTAATTCAAGATAAAGCGATTAAACAGAAGTCGTTCATTCAATCAGTATTCATGCTTGTATTCGATTTTGATGCGCAAAATGAGAAAAGTTCCATCCAAAAATTCAACTTATAAAACACTCCGTAGTGTATAGTATTTCGTAAAAACAATGTGTAAATGTTATCAAAGCAACAATGAATGAGCTATTTGCTTCGTTATTTTGCAAGCATATCTATTCATGCATGAATACCATCGTTTATCAACGTGAAAAACAAAGCAGGTTAACAGCAACCATTGGCACTATCCTCTTTCATGTGCTGCTCCTGCTGGGATTGGCCTTGCTGGTGCTGATGCCACCCAATCCACCCTTGGGAGGCGGACAAGGCATGACGATGAGTTTTGGCGAAGAGGATTTGGGAGGTCCGAGTGAAATACCGGTTGATGATCCAACTCCTGTTGATCCTCAACCCGTTCCTGAAACACCGGAAGATCCGTTAGCTACGCAGGATATTGAAGAAGCTCCTGAAGTGGTAGAGAAAAAAATAGAAAAGAAAACAGTCATAACAAAACCAAAAGAACCGGTTGTAACTAAGCCTGTTGAAAAACCGCGCAAAGTGGATGAGCGTGCTTTGTTTAAAAAGAAAGCAACTACCAGTACAGCCAGCGGATATGGTAGCGGTGATGCTCCCGGAAATCAGGGTTCACCTGATGGAAATACCAAAGGTAATCCCGATGGGAATGGTTTGGGAGATGGTACCGGAAGCGGAACCGGGAATGGTTCAGGCAGTGGCATTGGTGACGGTACCGGCGACGGGATGGGTAATTATGAGTTGCATGGACGCTCTTTGTATCGCCGGCCGGTAGTAGAAGACCGATCCAAAGAAACCGGTAAAGTGGTGGTTCAGATAGTGGTGGATCGTAATGGTAAAGTTATTAAGGCAACACCGGGCTATAAAGGATCAACAACTTTAAATCCTGCTTTACTTGACAAAGCCCGTCAGGGTGCATTGGATGCACGGTTCTCGGCCCGGTCAGACGGACCTGAAGAACAGTACGGAACCATTACTTTTATTTTTAAGTTCAAACCTTAACGTTGTAGATTTCGTTTGTCTGTTGATTTTTGCGGCTGTTAATTCGCAATATGCAAATTTCCCCTCTGTGAATTATCCTGAAACACTTCAATATCTTTTCAGGCAATTGCCCATGTTTACACGGGTGGGAGCATCAGCCTATAAAAAGGATTTAAGCAATACCCTGGCTTTATGCAAGCTCCTGGATCAACCTGAACAGAAAATCAGATGCATTCATATTGCGGGAACCAATGGCAAGGGTTCTACTTCTCATATGCTCGCTTCTGTTTTACAGGAAGCAGGTTATAAAACGGGTTTGTATACCTCACCACATCTGAAAGATTTCCGGGAGCGCATTCGTATCAACGGTATACTCATTCCGGAACATGAAGTAGTTCAATTCGTGGAACAGTATAAAGTGGCCTGTGAAAACATTCAGCCTTCCTTTTTCGAATGGACGGTAGCATTGTGTTTTGATTATTTTGCCCGCGAAAAGGTAGATGTCGCATTCATTGAAACCGGCCTCGGGGGGCGGCTCGACAGTACTAATGTAATTACACCTCTCCTATCAGTAATAACCAATATTGGTTGGGATCATACCGACTTGTTGGGGAATTCGCTGGAACTGATCGCAGAAGAAAAAGCCGGTATTATCAAACCCGGAATTCCTGTTATAATTGGTGAAACCCAAGTGGAAACGAGCAGTGTGTTTTTGAAAAAGGCGAAGGATCAACATGCACCTCTGCAATTTGCAGATCAGCAAATTCAACTTTCTTCTTTTCAACCGGTACATGATGGGATTCTCTTTTCAACCGCATCTTTTCAGGACCTGTTATGTGATTTGGGAGGACTTTATCAACAGAACAATGTTAAAGCTGTTTTGGCATCAATCAAAAATTTGCAAGATCAGGGTTTTATTATTGATGAAGTACATATTCGTCAGGGGTTGCAACGTGTGAAAAGCAATACAGGTTTGATGGGAAGATGGCAAATACTTGGAAATGATCCGTTGATGGTTTGCGATACCGGCCATAATGTGAATGGATTGGAGTTTGTAATACGACAACTAAAATTGCAATCTTTCAAAGTGTTGCACATGGTAATAGGTATGGTAAAAGATAAAGATATCAGCAAAGTGTTGGCCATCCTGCCGCGCGATGCAGTGTATTATTTTTGCAATGCGGATATTCCACGTGCATTGCCTGCTGAGGAGTTGCGGCAACAGGCGGAAGTTTTTCATTTGCATGGCTCCGCATTCGGCAGTGTGAAGCTGGCTATACAAGCTGCTCAGACTATGGCATCCAAAAAGGATATGATTTTTATCGGTGGCAGTACTTTTGTTGTAGCTGAAGCCATATGAAAGTTGTAGAGTTGGATTCTTGCATAAAGAAGTTGAAAACAGAAACTGTTATTTGATTAATATTGAACCATGAGAAGATTGTTTTTCCTTGTCCTGATGGTTACCGGTGCCGCTTTAAGCGCACAGGAAACTAAAATGAATCCCGAGAAGCGAACCGTTAAATGGATGAAACAGACAGAGATTCGTTTGGCCTATTCGATACCAGATAGCGAAAGTTTTGCAGCTGAACTGATAGGCGGAAAGAACTGGGTTTTTGAATACCGGTACCAAGCTGCAGAAAATCCGGAAATGACGGATGATGAAATGACTGAAATTACCGGATTTGAGATTGCTCCAACCCTCAAGAATCGTTTTATTCTGAAAGACCAGCAGTTGGAGAAGGCGAAAGCCTATTATTTGTTGGGGTGCTTTTGTAAAGACAGGGGTTATAAACGCATCAACAAAGGAATCATCCGCGGAACACGCATCAACAAAAGGGTTTGGTTGATCGATGCCAACCTGAGCATAGATACCGGAAGCGGAATGATTCAAAAGAAATTCAAACGACGTTTTACTTTAAGCGCCAATTAATGCAAATCAGATTCGCCAACATAGATGACACACCTTTAATTCTTTCCCTGATTAAGGGAATTGCCGATTATGAAAAACTGGCACACGAGGTAGTAACAACGGAAACTCAATTACAGGAAACGCTTTTCGGACCTACTCCGTATGCAAAAGTATTTTTGGCATTTGAAGGAGAAATTGCCGTGGGATTTGCCTTGTTTTTTCATAATTATTCAACCTTTAGAGGAAAGCCCGGAATTTATCTGGAAGATTTATTTGTTTGGCCTGAGCACCGCGGCAAAGGCTACGGTAAAGCATTGCTTACGAAATTGATTGACTATGCCAAAGAAATGCAATGCGGACGTGTGGAATGGAGTGTACTCGACTGGAATACGCCTGCAATCGAATTTTATAAAGTCATGGGAGCTCAACCCATGGACGAGTGGACCGTATTCAGAATCAGTTTACCATAGATGCAGGTACATATTTATACCGATGGATCTTCACGCGGGAATCCGGGTCCGGGTGGTTATGGAATAATCATGATCTCCGGTAAACATCGCAAGGAATTCTCAGGTGGATTTCGTCTGACAACCAACAACCGCATGGAATTGCTGGCAGTAATTGTGGCCCTGGAATCGCTCAAATTAAACGGCTTGCATGTACAAATTCATACCGACTCGAAATATGTATGCGAGGCTGTAGACAAGAAGTGGGTATTTGGCTGGGAGAAGAAAGATTTCAAAGGAAAGAAGAATGCCGATTTGTGGAAACGATTTTTAAAGTTGTATCCCAAAAATCATATTTCTTTTCGTTGGGTGAAAGGACATAACGGCCATGTTGAGAATGAGCGTTGCGATGTATTGGCAACGGAAGCAGCGGATGGGCACCACTTAAAAACGGATGAAGGGTTTGAGAGCGGGTTGTATAATTGAGCAGGAAATCTTTAGAAGCGTTGCAAGACAGCTTTGTATTGCGCCCCTTCAGGGCTGGGGATTCGTTTGTTGAGCTTACCGATAGGCTATGCCTATCGGTAGCAGATTACGCCCCTTCGGGACTCAATATTCTTTGTGGAGAGATCCTTTACGTGGAACTTATCCGGTAGGTAAAACCTATCTGAAGGAATTATATCCCTGCGCGAATGTATAGCCCCGAAGGGGCGTAATATCATCAGCCCCGAAGGGGCGCAATAGCTATTCCCAAACATAACTTTCATTAAACTCCATTTCATATTCCTTAAGAAAGGCAAGATACTCGTCCTGAAATGCTTGTTTACTATGATGCTGGTGTTGAATGGCTATATAAGCAATTACCTTCTTAACCTCAGCCGGATTGACCGAAAAAGCTCCGTAAGCATCTTGCCAATAGAAATTTTTATATCCCGATCCTTTGGACTTTATCCATTTGGATGAATGTGATTTAACCTCTTCTACCAGTTTCATAAGAGCTATTTTTTTGGATAACATACATAGGATATGAATATGGTCAGTGAAACCTCCTACTATTAATACGTGACATCCCAGATTGTTACAGATTCCGCCCAGGTAGCTATGAAGCTCTGCTTCTACAGGGGGATGAATGAATGGTCTTCGGTGTTTGGTGCTGAATACAATGTGCACGTAGTTTTTTACGAGTGATTGTCCCATAGTTTTGTTTCATTTTCCTTCGTGGCTAGGTAAGGCTAATTAATTTGCTATTATTCAGACCTTTATTTTGAAACATCTAAAAGTCTTACGAATATGTGAAGCATTGCTAAGATAATGATATTTTGGAATCGAAAGCAAGTTATGTATTACGCCCCTTCAGGGCTTATTAACAGTCGATGAGTTCAAACGACGGGATAAACCCGTCGTTTAATGATTACGCCCTTTCAGGGCTATAAGGTTTGGGGGGTGATGAGACTTTGACTGGTTGTGATCTTATGACCTTTCAGGGCTATAAAGTTTGGGAATGATGAGACTTTGACTGGTTGTGATCTTATGCCCTTTCAGGGCTATAAGGTTGGGGAGTGATGAGACTTTGACTGGTTGCGATATTATGCTCTTTCAGGGCTATAAGGTTTGGAAGTGATGAGACTTTGACTGGTTGTGATCTTATGCCCTTTCAGGGCTATAAGTTTGGGAGTGATGAGACTTTGACTGGTTGTGATCTTATGCCCTTTCAGGGCTATAAAGTTTGGGAATGATGAGACTTTGA
>JBAYIE010000018.1:0-89065 GCA_041665785.1 Bacteroidia bacterium
GTATAGCGCGCGAAATGTTAATTAAATTAGAATCATTCGGTTGCGCAAACTTCAGGGGACGCGCCCAAAAAATTATCCGATGAAGTATAGCGCGCGAAATGTTAATTAAATTAGAATCATCCGATGGCGCAAACTTCAGGGGACGCGCCCAAAAAATTATCCGATGAAGTATAGCGCGTGAGAAGCTAACTAAATTAGAATCATCCGATGGCGCAAACTTCAGGGGACGCGCCCAAAAAATTTAACTGGTTACTTCTGCATAAATATGCGGCAAATTGCGACCCAGGCCATCATAATCCATGCCGTATCCCACCACAAATTCATTGCTGATTTCAAAACCAGTAAAGTGGATATCAACAGGAAATCGTTTTGCTTCGGGCTTGACCAATAATGCCGCGATGCGCACTGAGAGCGGATTCAATCTATCCAATTGCTGTATCAAATGTTCGAGGCTAAGGCCGGTTTCTACAATATCTTCCACTATTAATACATGCCGGTTACGCAAATATTCGGGCAGCTCTGTTGTTAACGTTACTTTTCCGGAGGATGAAGTACCTTCATAACTTTGAATCTGTATAAAGGCCATTTCCATAGGAATGCTGATAGTGCGGTTGAGATCGGCTGTAAATATAAATGCTCCCCGCAATACACATAACAATACGGGCTGCATACCGTCATATTCTAGCGAAATTAATTTTCCCAACTCACTTACCCGAGCAGCAATTTGTTCGGCGTGAATGAGGGTTTTAAAATTCCGGTCGTGAAGTTTAACAGTCTCCATTAGTTAAATAGGGTGATGTTTCTATTTTTGTCGAATATATTAAGAATCCATGAGAGTGGCATTTGAATGCAATTTGTGTAAAGGAGTAAACGGACATACCCTACCGTTTCGGTACCGGTTTAAGGAGCGGTATTTGTGGGCAGTTTCGTGCGATGGCTGCGGCTTGGTTTCTATCTGGCCACGTCCTTCTGATCCGGAAATTGAAGAAATGTACAGCGCCGATTACTTTACCGGGGCCGACAAAGCCACGCATCATATGGATGTAGATTACCTCGAAATACTGAATGCAGGAGATTATAAAGAAGGGGTTGAGCAAATGAAAGCCCGATGTGCTCCCGGATCGCATGTATTGGAAATTGGTTGTGCAACGGGAAATTACCTGTATGCCCTAAACAAAGCCGGATATCATGTGAAAGGAATAGAACTTTCTTCTTTTGCAGTTGACTATGCAGCCAAAAACTTTAACCTCTCCCTGATCAACAAACCTTTTGATGAACACATATTGGGTGTTGAACTTCAACCCAACGAAATGGATGTGATCATTATGGGCGATGTGCTGGAACATTTTACCGATCCAACACAAGCTATGAAATTGGTGTATCAGGTGTTGAAGCCCGGGGGTGTGGCGTTGATTCAGGTTCCCGGAACGTTGAATCTGCTCTCGAGCAGGCTGGCTTTTGTAGTCTTCCGTTTACTGGGCAAGCAAAAAACCATGAGCATTCCACCCTATCACCTCACCGAGTTTTCAGGCTCAAGTATTCGAAAAATGTGTGAAGCTGCAGGGTTTACGAAAATAAAAATAGAACATCATATCAAACATCCACGTACCATTCCTTTGCGCGGTTCGTTTATAGAGAATATGATCAAGAAAGGATTGCAATACCCCAATTATTACCTGACCAAATGGCTGGGCATTCATGGCGATCGCATCCATGTTGAAGCAAGCAAATGAAACCTGACGGAAAAAACATTTTAGCCGTTATCTCTTATCCTTTTCTGCCGGCAACAACCGGGGGTGAAATTTCGACGCTGAATATTTTAAAATACCTGTCGCACCAACATAAGGTAACCGTTTTTACGGTTGAACCGTATAAAGCCGATTTTGATACAGGCAATGCACAATTCGAACTGATTTTCGGGATGCCCTTTAAAGTAAGCCGATACGTTGATTTGCGCCTGATTTCCAAACTGCGCAAGCTTATGCGTGAACGGCAAACCGATTGGCTCTTCTTCGATCAACCCTGGTTTGGCTGGCTGATGCTCTTGTTAAAATTGGTAACCCGTAAAAAGATTTTTATACGCAGCAACAATATCGAATACCTCCGGTTCAGGAGCATGGGCAAATGGTTTTGGCAGATGTTGTATATTTATGAAAAATGGACTTACCGCATAGCTGATCTGGTAATTTTTGTAAGTGATACCGATCGGCAAAAAGCCATTTATGAATTCGATCTTAAGCCTGAAAAAACGTTATTAACGCCTTATGGAGTTGAAGAGAATGCCATTCCGGTAAAAAAAACAGCTGAAGATATTAACCGCTTACGTGCTTCTTTAAATATCGCCGCCGGAGAAAAAATGATCTTGTTTTTTTCTACCCTGAGTTATTATCCAAACTACGAAGCTGCAGGTTTTATTGCCGATGAAATTTATCCTTTGCTTCAGCAAACCGAAGCTTTTAAATTTAAAATAATCATTTGCGGAAAAGGACTTCCGGAAACAGTTAAACAAAAATTCATAGGCAAACCCGAAATGGTTTACCTGGGTTTTGTGGATGATATTAAATTATATATCGACGCTGCAGATGTGATGATTAATCCATTGCTCAGCGGTGGCGGTGTGAAGACAAAAGCAATCGATACACTTGCCCGAAATCAGCGGGTTATTTCAACCCAAAACGGAGCTGAAGGCATAGATCCTGCAGTTTGCGGAAATGACCTGATCATAGTTCCCGACAGGGATTGGAAGGCGTTTGCATCATCCATCGTATCGCAAGTGGATGCACCACGTCAGATTCCCACTACGTTTTATGAAACTTATGGATGGTCGTCGATCATCCAACATTTATCTGAACACTTATGAAATGTTTTATGCGGTCTGACTTTTGCTTATTGATAGCATTGCTAATTACCAGTATGTTTCACGTCAATGCACAATACAGCATTGAAATGGTAGACAGTAATAAAATTACCCGGGCAGAAAATATAGTCTTGGGTAAAATATCTTTCCGGGGTTTGAGTGTGGCTGAAGATGGTACGGTTTGGGCAAGCGGTAGCCGGGGCACTATTGCACGCAGTACCGATGAAGGAAATTCTTTCACTTACACACAAATCAACGGCTACGAAAAAAGTGATTTTCGCGATATTCAGGCCTTCGATGCCAATCGTGCTGTAGTGATGAGCAGTGGCACTCCGGCTTATATCCTTGTTACACGCGATGGCGGTTTAACCTGGCGTGAAACTTTCAGTAAATACGATACGGCCTATTTTTTAGATGCCATGGATTTTTGGAATGAATACAATGGTGTGGTAGTGGGCGATCCCATCAACGGGCATTTTGTTTTATTGCGAACCATCAACGGTGGAAATACCTGGCAGGAAATGGATACTGCACAAACTCCGAAATCTTTGGAAGGTGAAGCCATTTTTGCAGCCAGTGGTACCAGTCTGCAAAGTTGGGGTGCTGATCAGTTCGGTTTTGTAACCGGTGGAAGCAGTTCAAGATTATTGATGCATAATAAAAACAAATGGCGATCGCGCAAACTGAAAATCGTGCAGGGGAAAAATAGTACAGGAGCATTTACCTTCAGCAACCGCATGACACTTGCAGTAGCCGGTGGAGATTATATGAACGATACTGTAAAACAACAAACCCTCCTGATTGAAGATAAATTGTCTTCTGTTGTGGGTTTGAACAAAATGAAATCGGTTCATGCCGACAAACAATTGAAACCCGTTCCTAATTGTTTGGGTTATTGTTCATCCATGATTGAATTGCAGGGTGCCAATCCAATGGAAGGGAAATTTTTATTGACAGGAACAACCGGTGCAGCCATTGTTACCGGTTTACCGGCAACATGCACCAAAATTTCAGATCAGGCATTCAACGTAGTTGCTGCATCCAAAGATGGAAGCCGGATTTATTTTGCAGGACCTAAAGGAAAGTTGGGCAGGTTGGTGAAACAACACTAAATTTTATACTTCCCGCAATTCAAGAAAAGCACAAATGAAACTGGCTTTAACAATGTTTCTGTGCGCAGATTAATCGCGTAAACCCGATTCGTGCAGGATACGAAAGCTGCAATTTTCAAAATTGCAAGTCATATGTAACATTCTATTGCCTATGACTAAGTTTCAAAATCATTATCGGATTGAATCTGCGCGTCATCCACATCATGACTATAGCCAAACAGCATCTTACTTTATAACTATTTGTACGCGATTTCGTCTGCATTGGTTTGGGGAAATTAATAATGGAACGATGCAACTTTCTGAATTGGGTGAAGTAATAACCCGAAACTGGAGAAATATACCGGAAAAGTTCCCATGTATTACGCTGGACAATTATGTGGTCATGCCGGATCATTTTCATGCTATACTACATGTAAATAATCCGAACACAGAAATTATGGCTACATTCCCCAATCAGCAAAAGGGAGGTATAACCGGGAAACATAATGCTATGCTTTACCCTACCTCACTGGGTAAAATAATCCGGTCTTTTAAAGCAGAATGCAGCAAAGAAATCCGCTCTGCTTTAAATCCTGAATTTGAATGGCTATCCCGCTATCATGACCGAATCATACGAAATCAACTTCATCTGAAAAAATGCCGGAACTACATACTGAAAAACCCATCATCCTGGTAAAGACGCGATTTATCGCGTCTCTTCATACATCTCTGCATATGTCTCGGCATATGTCTCGGCATATGTCTCCGCATATGTCTCTTCATATGTCTCTTCATATGTCTCCGCATAAACAGGAAAGACGCGATAAATCGCGTCTCTACATGTGTCGTTGAATGGCACCGGCAATTTTTGCGGCCGATAAATTCTCCATGCAGCTGATCCCATCCACGCACGAACCGCGGTAAAAACATTTACATTCCTTATCGGGTGCAACAATTTCACCCTTACCGAACAAATCAAATTCGTATGGATTAAAAATATTGTTCATCAAAACGATCTTCTTTCCCAACGCCAGGGTGATATGCATGCCCATGGTTACCTGTGTGATCACCAGATGGCATTGATTAACCAGGTTGATAAATTCGTTTAAACTGAAATACCCGAGATACGTTGCACCGCTGCGTTTCTGAATTTCCTTGTTGCGTGCGTCTTCTGCTTCGCCTCCCAATAACAACACTTCGGAATCCGGATGCTGTTGCTTAACCAGAGCGACCAGTTCCACCCATTTATCGATACTCCACAAGCGGGTTGTCCACCGGCCTCCGCAACCGGTATTCATTCCAATAATTTTTTTGTCTTTGGGCAATTTCCAGGTATACCCCTTATCGTTGTGGGTATCCATTAAATATGGTTCACCCTTGTGCTCATAACCGCATATTTCAAAGATTTCCTGCAGGTAACTACGCGTGTTGTTTTTGCTCACATCGTCGAACATGCCGGTTAAAAACTTATGTACGGCCAGTTCATTGACCGGTTGAATCTCATTGTCTTTTAAAACAAATCCGAATTTCTCTTTGGCATCCACAATTTTCAACAAAGCGCCTGCTTCCTTCTCTTTGTCGAGGTTGATGGCAATATCCCAACTGCTGTTTTGCACATACATCAGGCTGTTGTGATCCCATTTCAGAATTTCATCGATTTGCGATCCGGGCAAAATTTCAGGAGTCCAGGTAAGCCAGGTAATTTTGCAGGAGGGGAAATCATTGCGGAACTTTACCACCAGCGGGGTAGTGCGAATTACATCACCGATGGCACCCAACTTGATGATGAGAATACGTTTGGAAACGGGTTCAAATACCGGGCAATCGTCGCAATGGTAACCGGATTCTTTATGCGGTTTGCAGGGAATATGTCCTTTAAAATGGCGGCAATTGGCTTTGTATAACATAAGATTCTCCGGTTAAATACTGGTCCGGCATAGAGCGCAAACCTAAAAGAAAGCGGTAAAATCCCCAAAAAAATCGGTGAATGACCACGGCATTTTGTCACTGCCAAGCAATTTGGCGGGTAATTTGTACCTTGCAGCATATTATTATTAATATATATGAAAAGAGGAACCATCATTCTTTTGGCAGTTGCAGGACTTTTCCTGTTACTTCTGTTTAACGGTTGCGGAAGCTACAACAATATGGTGAGCAAGCAGGAAGCGACATCTTCCGGTTGGAGCCAGGTAGAAAATGTGTACCAGCGTCGTCTCGACCTGATACCCAATCTGGTAAATACGGTAAAAGGAGTTGCCAATTTTGAGCAAAAAACACTGACCGATGTAATCAATGCACGTGCAAGTGCAACCCAGGTAAAGGTAGATGCCAGCAAATTGTCGCCTGAACAAATTCAAAAATTCCAATCGAGTCAGGGCGAATTAAGCCAGGCATTGGGACGTTTGATGGTAGTTGCCGAACAATATCCGCAATTGAAAGCGACACAGAATTTTCTGGAACTTCAATCGCAACTTGAAGGTACTGAAAACCGGATTGCCGTTGAGCGTCAGAAATTCAACGAGATTGTGAAAGATTACAACACGTATATCCGCAAATTCCCGCAGGTTATTTATGCAGGTATGTTTGGATTCGACAAGAAAGGCTATTTTGAAGCCGATGCCGGTGCCGAAAAAGCTCCTGAAGTAAAATTTGAATAATCATTAATCTTCCCCTTCGGGGGAAGTTTTTTTTATGGCGAAAACTTTTTTTTCCGCTTCTGAACAGGAGCAAATTATTGAGGCTATCCGTAAAGCAGAACTCAATACATCCGGAGAAATCCGTGTGCATATTGAAGCACTTTGCGAAGGGTATCCGGTAGTACGTGCCAAAGCTATTTTCGAACAATTGGGCATGGACGCCACTGCATTAAAAAACGGAGTATTGCTTTATCTGGCTTACGAATCAAAAAAGTTTGCCCTTATTGGCGATAGCGGAATCCACGAAAAAGTTTCTCAGGCATATTGGGAACGTGAAATTGGTTTGATGACAGCGCGATTCAAGGAAGGGAAAAATTGTGAGGCACTCTGTCTGGCTATTGAAGATACCGGAAATCAGCTCAAGCAATATTTTCCATACCAGCACGACGACTCCAACGAATTGAGCAATGATATTTCATTTGGTCATGGAGGTAAGGATGAATAAACGCAAAGTCTGGTATTTTCTTAGTTTTCTATTTTTCACCTTCACTGCTTTTTCCAAAGACCTCCCTCCTGTTTCTAAAAGTTTGGTAAATGATTATGCAGGAGTGCTTGGGGTGGATGAACGGCAACTTCTCGAACAGAAATTGGTTGCTTATTTTGATTCAACTTCCACACAAATTGCGGTAGTGATTGAAAACTCACTGGAAGGCGACGACTTATTTGATTATTGTCAACGCCTGGCCACTGCATGGGGAATTGGAGAAAAAGGGAAGAATAATGGATTGCTGATATACGTAGCCGTAAAAGATCGTCAGGCACGCATCCATACCGGTTATGGAATGGAAGCTACCATTACCGATGCTTTATCTACCCGTATCCGTACTGAACAAATGAACCCCAATTTTAAAGTTGGGGATTTTTATTCCGGCCTCGATCAGGCAACTACCACGATCATGAAAGCCGCTTCCGGTGAATATGTGAACGAACGGGAAAAAGGCAGCAAGAAATTTCCATTCAAAGCTATTCTGATTGTTGTTGTGCTGCTTCTGATTTTCTCCAAATTTGGTGGAGGTGGTGGCAAAGGAAGACGAAGCAGATTTGGCGGACCCATTTTGTGGGGTGGAACATTTGGCAGCGGAGGATTTTCTTCCGGTGGTGGAGGCGGTGGCGGATTCGGTGGTTTCGGAGGCGGCGGATTTGGCGGAGGAGGAAGTGGCGGAAGTTGGTAATCATAGCTGTATTTGAATAACTCATTTTTTGCAAAACACTTTACAAGGAGTACCTTTACTCCATGCTAGAGAACCTCGATCTTACACATCTCCTGATACTCGATATTGAAACTGTTCCCCAATATCCGGTTTATGATGATGTGCCAGAAGACTGGCGAAAACTCTGGGATAAAAAGTCGGTTTCCTTATCTTATAATAAACCCGATCAAACTCCGGATGCTTTGTACAACCGAGCAGGCATTTATGCGGAATTTGGCAGAATCGTTTGTATTTCGGTCGGCTATTTTAACCGAAGTGGAAACGAATGGTCATTGCGTGTCAAATCATTTTACAGCGACAATGAGTCGTTGTTGTTGAAAGAATTCTGCGAACTCTTAACCAAACATTTTAATAGTCCGACTCATTTGCTTTGTGCCCACAACGGAAAAGAATTTGATTTCCCTTATATATGCAGACGATTGTTGATCAATGGTCTTCCAATTCCACAGATCTTAAATATTTCTGGTAAAAAACCCTGGGAGATTCAACATATCGACACCATGGAGTTATGGAAGTTCGGAGATTATAAAAGTTATACCTCACTGGAATTGCTCGCCGCTTCGTTTGGTATTCCCACTCCCAAAGATGATATTGACGGAAGTATGGTTTGGGAGGTATACTGGAAGGAGAAAGATCTGGAAAGAATAAAAACCTATTGTCAAAAGGATGTGATTACCACAGCCAGATTGGTCATGAAATTTAAACAAAACGGAAATCTTGATATTATTGATGAATTATCCTGAATGACGCGCTTATCCGTAAATATTAATAAAATAGCCACATTGCGCAATGCACGTGGTGGAAATACACCTGACCTGATACAGGCGGCTAAGGATATTGAACGATTTGGTGCAGATGGCATTACTATTCATCCGCGGCCCGACGAACGACATATCCGTTATACAGACGTGTATGCGCTGAAAGAAGTAATTAAAACCGAATTCAATATTGAAGGTAATCCCGGTGAAGCGAAATTTATGCAGTTGGTATCAGCAATACAGCCTGCTCAAGTGACCCTGGTACCTGACACAACAGGTCAACTCACTTCCGATCATGGTTGGGACACTCATAAGCATCGGGACTTTCTGCAGGATACAGTTTCGTTGCTGCATTCACTTGGTATACGGGTATCCATTTTTGTAGATCCGGTTTTAAAAATGGTGGAAGGAGCTAAGGCAACCGGAACCGATCGGATTGAACTGTATACCGAATCCTATGCGGATCAATTCTCTCAAAATAAGTCGAATGCCATTGCCCCATTTATTGCGGCTGCGCAAAAAGCGGATGAACTTAATCTGGGATTAAATGCCGGTCATGATCTTTCTTTACATAACCTTTCCTATTTCAAACAACAAATTCCTAACTTACTTGAAGTAAGTATTGGCCACGCTTTGATTTCGGATGCCTTATACTTCGGATTGGAAAATACCGTTCAACTTTATAAACGCCAATTGCATGCCCAATAATATACTTTTATACGAACGTCAGACAATTCGTCAAAAATGGCTTTGGTTGTTACTGGGTGGTACTACCTTGTATCTTCTGTATGGGAGTTTTGCCGCCATGTTTATTCAAAACAGTGCGGTTCCTCCCATGATGGCAACCAGTTTGCTGATCATGTTGGGCGTAGATATATTATTGTGGTTGATGAAGCTGGAATTTTTAATCAAAACAGATGGCTTTTATTTTCGGTTCAGGCCTTTTACCATTCGATACAAGCGTGTAGCCTGGGAAGATTTAGAGGATATCCGCGTCAGATCTTATAAGCCTCTTCGTGAATTTGGAGGCTGGGGTTTGAGAATCGGATTTGGCGGACAGGGCATGGCATTAACGATTTCGGGTAATAAAGGGGTTCAATTGGTATTTAAAAATGGACGCCGTATCTTAATCGGTACCCGGCAAGCTGAAAAAGTTGAACAAATTCTATCACAATTAAAAAACCCTCATTCAGCGGAGTAGTTCAACCACCTTTTTATCAATCGGGAAAGTTACCAACGCCGGATTCAAGGCTTCTTTCCTCACCCAAAAGAAACGCAATTGTTCTTTCTTTCCATCGTTTTCAATTTCAAATTCATCCAGTCTGATCAGTCCCGGATCCGCTAATGCAGTTACTTTGTAATAAACGGATATCAGCTGATCTGTAGGACGAAACATACTTTGCTGAAAAAAATCTGTTGTATACAGGTGTTGATCCACTGCAACTGGTAATGCAGCTTCTTCCATAAATTCACGTATCAGACACTCAGCCAATCCTTCACCCAATTCCAAACCTCCACCCGGAAATTTTGTAAAATGAAAATCTCCGATTTTTTCATGGATGAGCAATACCTGATCTTCCCATTCGAGTATTCCATAGACGCGAACATTAAACCTGTTTAGTGTATTATCTGCCCCTATCATCGCTGAATGTTAATGCATATTGTACTCCCAGAATAACCTGAAAATAATAAGGATAAGAATGCAAAGCGCCTGAAGAAACAGAAATCGGATACAATCCCACAACAGGCATTGCATATACAATGGTCTTCTTGTCGAAGCGATACTCACTTCTTGCACCGATCATAAAATTCATGGTAAAAAACCGGGCATTGTATCCGGTCGAATCAAATTGAAACTGACTTTCACCATCTACTACAAATTGATCCAGTTTGGCAGTCATTTGATGTTTGAGCAGGAAATTAAAACCCATTCCACCCGTCAAACTAATTTTATAATAGAAGTCTTTTGAACTAAACACTTCGTAATGCACCAAAACCGGAACTTGTAAATACTGATACCGGTAACTATAGATCACACTTTTTTCGCCGGCACCGGATGACAACTCCAGTAATTTTCCTTTACCCATTCCGGGATACAAAGGATCCAGGTATTGAATATTGGATTGTTTGCGGTTAAACCCGACATCTTCATAGGCCAAGCCTGCTTGAATTCCCCACCGTTTGGTGATGAACTTATGTCCCCAAACTGCTGCCCCAAATGATACACGAGGAGATTCGAGTGCACCGGCTGAATCAACATATGCTGCATAAGTTTGATTTCCGGATACTAGTTGATTGGAGGATGAAGTGTTGATACATCCGGTAACTGATCCATGCACGGATCCACTGACTGAAAACCGGGTGAAACTTTGAGCACACGTAGATAGGATCTGAAACAACAGGATAAAAAACAAGCACAACCTCATCATGGCACAAAGGTAATGGCTTTCTATTTCAGATTTACTTCCGTATGCCCAGTTTTACTGAAATGATATTGGAATAAGGCAATGAAGAACTGCTTCCCGGATTTGCCAGGGCATAATCTACTACAAACTGATTGATGCGTACACCGGCACCAACACTTGGCATGGCAGTGTACTCTTCCCTGCCATCGATTGTCTTCTGCCGTTGGATGTTCATAAAACCTCCGCGCAAATAAATAAGATTGCGGTAGCTGACTTCCAAACCTGCTTTTGGATCCAGATTGATATAGGGATTGTGAATCAGAACATTCCGTTCGCCATCAATGGTAATATCAGCATTCAATTCCGGTAATAAAATGAGACGTTTATTGAAGAACTCCCATTTGCCTGAAACTCCAATGACCGTTTTAGGTACGGTTAATTCAAGCGAAGTTCCCGGAACCGTGTTATTGGTTTGGCGCAATATTTCTTTTTCGGCCTCCGAGAAATTAAAACTCCACACATTAAAGGTAGTTGTAACATCGCGCAAACTTACCCCATACCGAAAACGATTGTGCTGAAATTGAGCGCCAATGTCGAAACCAAATCCCCAGGATGAAGCAAAATTTCCAATGATCCGACGGATGATTTTCACATTGGCACCCACACTCAAATGTTCAATTCCCGGGTTTCGGGAATAGGAACCAATCAAAGCGTAATCGATAGCAGAGAAGGAGGAGATACGTGAATAATCCATTTGTCCGTTTTGAAACAGGTTCAGTGTATTTGGTATATCATCTACTCCCGCTCTGATCAAGGATAAGCCAAGCACACTCTTTTCATCGTAGCGATATGCAACTGAAACAAAATCATGCTTCACAATTCCTGCAAACTGCTCATTGTGCATGAGAGAAAACTGAACCTTATCCCGGATTTGTTGCAAAGCCGCCGGGTTCCAGTAAGTACCATCCACATCATCTACACTTGCTACCACGGCATTTCCCATACCCAAAGCCCGGGCACCAATTCCCAGTGACAAAAACTCGTTGCTGTACTTGGCTAACTGCGCATTAACCGATGTTCCCAATACAATACTGAAAATGAAAATCCAATACCTGTTCATGCAAATATGCTCCTCATGATGCGAAGGGTTTCTGTCGGGTTGTTAAAATACCTGCGTTCTGCTTCCAGACAAAGGTCATGCAAAACTTCAATATCTCTTCCTACCGGTTCGTCCAATCCTGCCCGCAACATAATTCTACTCAACGAATAAACCAGCTTATTCGTATCGGAATAGTAATAGATATAACGAACTGTAAGAAAATGTCCGAACCGGTTTATGAACTCTTCGGGATTTTTGGCCTGAAATAATTCCAGATAAGTTTGTAAGGTTTCAGCTTCAATCAGATCCAGCGAAGTGTAAAAGCGGTCTACCGTTTCTACATTTTGTTTTACCAGTAACTGGTCGAGAAGTAACTCAAACAAAACATGTGCAATAAACCAACGGCGTTGCACCTGAGCAGAAAGGGGTGCCGACTTTACGAGTTGGTTTAACTCTTCCTGGTGAAATGCAAAAAAACCGGAAGCATGAAACCGTTTGTCGGATTCGTAATGCTTCAGGCATCCTTCAAACAAGCTAATATGTTCTTTCGATTCGAGTTGCCGTGGTCTGTGCTTATACGATTTAACCTGATCTTTGGAAATATCCGGTAACAGTAATCCGGCATTGTAATATGGATTGCCGTCAACATGGTCTATATAATAATGCGAGAGGTAATTCACCTGTTACCGATTATCCCAGGACTGTCTGGTTTTATGACCTTTCTTTTTAACCAGGCCTTTCTTGTTATAATTTGCATTGTAGTTCCGTTTGGGATCAGAAAAATCGGCGCATTGTTTTTTAGAGCTGCAGGATTCACATCCGGCACCGATGATAATAAAAGAAATTAAATACAGTAAACTGCGCTTCACCATTTTTGTTCCCTGAATTCAAAGTTAAGAGAAAGGCCGGAACAAAAAAAAAGCCCCGCAATGCAGGGCTTTTTTAAATTCAAAGGAAGCTTACTTTTTCTTTGCAGCTTTCTTAGCGGCTTTCTTAGGAGCAGCTTTCTTAGCGGCTTTCTTAGGAGCGGCTTTCTTTGCAGCTTTCTTAGCAGCTTTTTTAGGAGCAGCTTTCTTTGCAGCTTTCTTAGCAGCTTTTTTAGGAGCAGCTTTCTTAGCAGCCGATTTAGTTGGAGCTGCTTTTTTAGTTGATTTTTTAGTTGCCATGTTCTTAATAATTAAATTGATTACGTAAACAAAGTTATATGGTCTTTTATATTTTGCAAATACCTGCTCACTATCAGCACATAAAAAGTTATCTTCAAAATTGTTGATAACTGATATTGGAGATGCTGAAGGATTGATTTTACTACAATTTCCAACCTTCGACTTTCAACAATTTTTCTTTAAATTTTTTTGCTAAAAAGTTTGCACAATCTACCTGCATCCTTCTCAACAATATTTCATGCATCACATTACAGCTTTAAACAAATCATTGGAATGCCTGAATTCACAGGTGTTTCAATGGCATCATCGGTATATTGCATCGAATTCAATTAAACAACACAACGCATAGTTCTATAAAAAATATTTCGTTTACTTCGTTTCATGCATGCACACATAAAAAAACGCCCAACCATATGAGTATAATTTTATATACACTTTTAACGTGCATGTTTGAATTCGAAATAAAAATTCAACCCATAAGTTTGAACTATAAAAAGCGATTTGCATGAATGCAGAAATTATTACCATCGGAGATGAAATTTTAATCGGACAAATAATTGATACCAATTCGTCGTGGCTCGGACAAATTTTAAGCAGCGCAGGCATTCAGGTTGTACACCGAACTTCCGTTTCTGATAAGCCACCAGCCATCTGTAGTGCTTTGGATCAGGCATCTGAACGTGCCGATATTATTATCATGACCGGTGGATTAGGTCCAACCAAAGACGATGTAACCAAACATACACTTGCTGATTATTTTAAAAGTAATTTAATCCTGAATCAGGAAGTATTGGATTGGGTGACACATATTTTTCAGCAAAGAAATTTACCCATGATTGAATCCAATATGCTTCAGGCAATGGTACCTGAATCATGCGAAGTTCTGTTTAACAAAAACGGTACAGCTCCCGGAATGTGGTTTCATCAAAACGGAAAAGTATACATCAGCATGCCGGGTGTTCCTTTTGAAATGAAAACAATATTTGAAGAACAGGCGTTGCCGAAATTAAAAGCAACATTTCCATTACCCGTTATCGTTCACCGAACCATTCAAACCTGTTCAATAGGTGAATCTTTTTTAGCCAAACGAATTGCACATTGGGAGAATAATTTACCGGCACATATTAAACTGGCATACCTGCCTTCGGTCGGACAAGTTCGTTTACGATTAAGTGGTACCGGAAGCGACGGCAAAAAACTGCGTACTGAAATGCAGGAACTAATCGATCAATTATATCCGTTGATAGGTGATTATATTTTTGGTGAAGAGGACGACAGTTTACCCATTGTGGTTGGCCGGATTTTAAAACAACGAAAAAAAACGGTTTCCACTGCTGAAAGTTGTACCGGTGGTTATCTGGCTCATCAGATAACTTCAGTTGCAGGTAGCTCGGCTTATTATACAGGAAGTATTATTAGTTATGACAACCGGATAAAAACCGATGAATTGGGCATTGATTTGCAAATCCTGCAAAAAGATGGTGCTGTGAGCAAGGCTTGTGTTGAACAAATGGCTCAACATATACGTAAAAAGTTCAACACCGATTATTCCATCGCAACCAGTGGAATTGCCGGACCCGATGGAGGAACTCCTGACAAACCGGTTGGAACTATCTGGATTGCCGTTTGTTCGGCCATTGAATGCACTTCCATGTTATACAATATGGGAGACCATCGTGAACGGACCATTCAACGAACCGCATTACAGGCATTGGATATGTTGAGAAAAATGCTGTTGAAGGAGTTGGTTTGATTTAGTTGTTTGCAGCCTATAATCCTTCAACTAAGCGATATTACTAATCCTCCTTTTCTCTTTGTTGCTCAGCAAATCGACGCACTCTTACCCATCGGTTTCCCTGCATTCAGGATCGAAATGTATACTCCTCTTACAACAGGATATTTGAAAGCCAACCAACAGATTTTACAGTCACATACCAGTTTTTTTCTTATTCCATTGGAATCCAGTAAGCATCAGCCTGTTCAGGATCAGTTTACACTCCTATTTTAAATTGGCATAACTCCTTCAAAGTTTTAAATTTGCGCGCACTGGAGTCGGGTTAACTAAACTGTAACCTTTTCCTTATATGTTAATCAACTATGGCAGATTTTGAATTAGTGATGCCCAAAATGGGCGAGAGTATTGCAGAAGCAACCATCATCCGTTGGGTAAAAAAAGAGGGGGATCCGATTGCCGCCGATGAAACAGTGCTTGAAATTGCAACCGATAAGGTTGATTCTGAAGTTCCAACCCCCAAAGGTGGAATCCTGAAAAAGTGTTTGTTTAAAGAAGGAGAAGTGGTTGCAGTGGGTTCGCCTATTGCCATCATTGCAATGGAAGGTGTGGCTTCAACCACATCTGCACCTAAAGTTGAAGTTGTGCCGCCGGTTAAAGTAGCTGCTGCTGAAGTGGAGAAAACAGTAAGCATTGCCAAATCGGCAACCGCACCTGTTCAATCCAATGGATCGGCCCGATTTTATTCTCCGCTTGTACTGAATATTGCACGCGAAGAACAAATCAGTATGAGCGAACTGGAAGGCATACCGGGTACCGGTAATGAAGGACGCGTAACCAAACGCGATATTCTGGCTTATGTTCAATCCCGTTCTTCAGGTGTTGCTCAACCGGCAACTACTCCGGCAACTACTCCTGTTACTATTCCAGTTGAAAAAACCGTATCCGCTCCTGTTCAGGGTTCAAAAGTTACTTTAATGCCGGGTGATGAAATCATAGAAATGGATCGCATGCGTAAACTGATTGCCGATCATATGGTAATGAGCAAGCATACTTCACCGCATGTGACTTCGTTTGTGGAAGCCGATGTAACCAATATGGTATTGTGGCGCGATAAAGCGAAAAAGGTATTTGAAAAACGCGAGGGGGAAAAGATTACGTATACGCCTATGTTTATCGAGTGCGTGGTAAAGGCAATCAAAGATTATCCGATGATCAATATTTCGATCGACGGACAAAATATTATCAAACGTAAATCCATCAATATTGGAATGGCGGCTGCACTCCCAAGTGGTAACTTAATTGTTCCGGTAATCCGGAATTCTGATATGATGAACCTGGTGGGTTTGACCAAAACAGTAAACGATTTAGCCAACCGGGCACGTTCCAATAAATTATCGCCGGATGATATTTCAGGAGGAACTTTTACGATTACCAATGTGGGTGGATTCGGAAATGTGATGGGAACTCCCATCATCAATCAACCACAGGTAGCCATTATGGCAACCGGTACCATCAAGAAAAAACCGGCTGTGCTCGAAACTCCCATGGGTGATGTAATTGCAATCCGTCATATGATGTTCCTGTCTCTATCCTACGATCATCGTGTGGTAGACGGATCATTGGGTGGCGCTTTTCTACGTCGTGTTGCTGATTATATGGAACAGTGGGACGTTAACCGTGAAATCTGATTTCCTTATTTATTATGAACTCCAGGGTTAAGATCATTTTGATCTCCTGCTGAACATTTATTTCGATTCGCCATGCAGCTGCATTATTCAAATTGCTGATTTCCGGATTGCGAATAACTGCGGATTAGTTTAGGTCCTTTGGAAATAAAAACCCGCGATCGTTTATCATCATTCGCCATGGATTGTCCATGGATCCGAACTGAGCCGTAATCGGTCAGCACATCGTAACTCAAATCATCCTGATTGTTCAACAAATCCACTGAAATATCTCCGTATCCGGTTTTAAGATTGGCAGAGTCCTTAATCATTACCTGATTTGCTTTAATGCTTCCGGAGCTTGCTTCGAGTTTTAAATTTCCGGTGCAATCGTTCACCACAATATTGCCATACAAGGTGTGAATATCCGCAAATCCAGTTGCGTCTTCGAGTGTCACTTCGCCGGAAGAAGAGTTGACCAATACGTCGCCGTTGATATCGGAGATATGCTGCGTTCCATATAAGGAAACTGCTTTTACAAATCCCGAAATGCCATGCAGGTTGATATTGCCCGACTTTGTATGCACCTCCAGTTTGGCCTGAATCTGAGAAGCGGTTATGTTACCGTAGCTGGCTTCCACCGTACATACATCCCCATGTACAGATTTCAGACTAACATTGCCTGAAGAAGAAGTTATTTGCACATTACCTTCGGCTTTAATCACATGAATATTTCCGTACAATGCTTCAACATTCGTATTCCCTGTGATCTCCGTAATACTGACATCGCCTGAGGAAGAATTGGATACCAGATTTCCCTTTATCTGCTTAATGGTTTGGGAGCCATATAATGCTGTGGCATCAATATTACCTGTTATGTTTCGTAAGGTGATATCGCCTGAGGAAGATTTCACCCGCAGGTTGGTGGAAATACTGTCGGCATAAAGCGGACCATAACTATTCTCAAGATCGCACTGATTTCCTTGCATCCCACTCACATCGGTACGACCGCTGGAGCTTCTTAATTTAATATTTGTATTTGCCGGGAGTTCAAACTCAAGTAGTCCTTCCCAGCGGATAGAATTGGAGAAAGTGATCCAGCGCGTTTTGCGTTTTTGCTCTAGCCAGACTTTAAGCACGTCCCCGTTTCTTTCAACCATAATTTTAAATGCATCGCCCGTTTCCTTTTTCTTGTTTCCGGATTCATACATGATCCGACCCTTCAGTGAGGTTTGGCTGGTATTCGTTCCTCTAACTTTTATATCGCAGATCATGCCATGCACATCCAGATGGTGAATTCCTGAAAATAGAGTATCAATTTGGATGATATTATTAGCATCCAACGGGTACGCCAATATTCCATTGTTTTCTTCATGTGGAGTGGCAAAAGCAGGTATGGTTGCTGCAAACCGGGGAAATAAATCCTGATTTTCAGTTACAGCTTCCGGCATGATTGGTAATTCTTCAGGTGCTGTTGCAGGCTGGGCCTGCAAAATATTTTTCGATGACGGCTTAAGCGGTTCATCAGACGGGAGGAGTGGCTCAACCAAATTTTGCGGAACAACCGGCTTCACCAGTAAAGTTTGCTCTTCCACCGGTTGGCGGTTCCAATACAAAACACCGGCAGTAACAGAAATTACGGCTGTGAGTATAAACAGCCACTTCAGCAATGATTTGGCCGACAGTTTATAATTTAATTCTTTCATCATCCGGGCATCTACTCCGGCTGGCACTGCTATCATAGCAGGTTGTGAGAACAGGATTTTCGCTTCCATATCAATCATTGTTTGTGTCCAATCCGAATCGGCATCATGCAACAACACCTGATTGAGCAGATGACGCAATTCCTGGTCAGTCATGGGTGTATTAGCTTGGCTCATGGAGTTTCTCGGTTATTTGTTTTTTCAATCGTTGATAATAAACCTTCAATTGATCTTCCGGTTTCTTTACAAATTCTGCTATCTCAGCATAGGGTCGCCCGTCGCTCCGCATCAGCAATAAAATTCGTTGCCAATCTTCCAGTTTTTCCAACTCCTTTTGCAAAACAGAAATTCTGAAATTCGCCACGGGTTCACTTTCAGCCGTTGTTGTTTGTATGGTCTGAGATTCATCGTCCAGGCTTGTCATGATCATGCCTTCTCTCTCTTTGCGCGTATCCCGGTAATGATTTCGCATCAGGTTGATGAAGATCCTGAAAATAAAAGACCCGAATTTCTCCTCTGTTTCGAACGAATAGCGTTCAAACGTATTGGCTACCTTATATAAGGTGTCATATATGATGGTCCAGGCAGTATCCTCATCCAACTTCCAGGTATGCCGGGCATACGCAAACATTTTCTTTCCATACCCGGTATAGAGCTTCGCTATAAAATCTCCTTTTCCGGAATGCTCTTTGGTTTTGTACAGAAATGGTTGCGTATTGTTCAAGGAAGGTTGTTTAAAGGATAGAACACAGAAAGGTAACACCAATTTTTAAATTCTTCCGTTTATGATGTCAGGAGATTCCGCTAAATTGCACCAATGCCTAAGATTATTGGAATTATACCTGCCCGATTTGCATCCACCCGTTTTCCGGGAAAACCCCTGATTCAGATCAAGGGCAAATCCATGATTCAACGTGTTTATGAACAATGCCTCAAAGCGGAAAAACTGGCTGAGGTAATGGTGGCAACCGACGATCAGCGAATTTTTGAACATGTTCAGGCCTTTGGAGGACAGGTCGTATTAACAGCAGATTCCCATCAAAGCGGAACCGACCGATGCGCCGAAGTGATCCGCAAATTGGAACGATCATTTGATGCCGTAATCAATATTCAGGGAGATGAACCCTTCATTGAGCCGGAACAAATCAATCAGGTAGCTGCCTTGCTCTCCAAACCTGAAAACCGGATTGCTACGCTGATTAAGGCATTGGAGAAAGAAGAAGATATCCGGAATCCGAATGTGGTAAAGGCTATCCGTACATTAAAAGGAAAGGCCATTTATTTCTCGCGCTCTCCAATTCCTTATCGCCGAAACCCTGAAGCCACAATAACCTATTTTAAACATGTTGGCATTTACGGTTATCACACGGATGTGCTTTTGGAACTTACCCTTTTGCCACAGGGTTCACTGGAGAAGGCTGAATCGCTGGAACAATTACGCTGGATAGAAGCCGGATATCCGATTGCTGTTGAAGAAACAACATGGGAAACCATCTCCATCGATACACCGGCCGACCTTGAATATGTTGAAAAATTGGTGAAAAGCTGATTCGATTCAGGTTTTTCCGGCCATAAACTTTACTTACTTTTGTATCCCGTACAGTAACAAATGAGTTGGCTGAACAAGCAGCATTTCTCAAGCTTGACAGGCAATTTTCATTACAACTTCAACATTATGCATTCACCAAAATACATCTTCGTTACTGGCGGAGTAACATCATCATTGGGCAAGGGAATTATTTCTGCCTCACTTGCTAAATTGTTACAAGCCCGCGGGTATTCAGTAACCATTCAGAAATTTGATCCTTATATCAACGTCGATCCGGGAACCCTGAATCCCTACGAACATGGAGAATGCTATGTAACCAACGATGGAGCTGAAACAGATCTGGACCTTGGACATTACGAACGTTTTTTGAATGTCTCCACTTCACAGGCCAATAATGTTACAACAGGTCGTATCTACCAATCTGTAATTGAAAAAGAACGTGAAGGTGCTTACCTCGGTAAAACCGTGCAGGTTATTCCGCATATCACCGATGAAATAAAACGCCGGATGAAACTGATAGGCGAAACCGGAGAATTTGAAATCATCATTACGGAACTAGGTGGAACTGTAGGCGATATTGAATCCCTGCCTTATATTGAATCAGTACGTCAGCTGAAATGGGAATTAAAACCCGAAGATTGCATCGTGATTCATTTAACCTTGCTTCCGTATCTGGCTACTTCGCACGAGTTGAAAACCAAACCCACCCAACATTCAGTAAAAATGCTGCTCGAATCAGGTGTACAACCCGATGTGTTGGTTTGCCGTGCAGAACATGCCATCAGCAAAGAAATCAAAAAGAAGATCGCACTGTTTTGCAACGTGATGCCAAATGCGGTTATCGAAGCACTCGACATGCCTACCATATATGATGTACCTATGGCCATGCTCAAAGAAAAGCTGGACAGAACGGTATTGTCGAAACTGAAACTTTCGACTAAAAATGAGCCGGACATGGAAAGCTGGTTGAATTTTCTGACCCGTCATAAAAATCCGAAACACGAAGTAAAAATCGGACTCGTAGGTAAATACATCGAACTACCGGATGCATACAAATCCATCGCCGAAGCATTTGTGCATGCCGGTGCATTCAATGAATGCCGTGTTAAACTGGAGTTAATCCATTCCGAATTAATCACCGATGAGAATGCCGATTACAAACTCGGACATTTGGATGGTGTGTTGGTTGCCCCGGGGTTTGGAGACCGGGGAATTGAAGGAAAAATTGCCGCCGTTAAATATGTGCGCGAAAATAAAATTCCGTTTTTTGGAATTTGTCTGGGAATGCAAACCTGTGTAATAGAATTTGCCCGTCATGTATTGGGATTAAAGGATGCGCATTCTACAGAAATGAATCCAAAGACCAAAAATGCAGTGATTGATATGATGCCCGATCAGAAAAAGATCACGCAAAAAGGGGGAACCATGCGACTGGGTGCATATACCTGTGAAGTGAGTAAAGACAGTAAAGCTTACAAGGCTTATGATAAAACACGTGTAACCGAACGTCATCGTCACCGTTACGAGTTCAACAATAAATTTCTGAAAGATTTTGAAAAAGCCGGCATGTTTGTTACCGGAGTAAATCCGGAGACGAAATTGGCGGAGATTGTTGAAATCAAAGATCACCCGTATTTTGTAGGTGTTCAGTTTCACCCCGAATACCGCAGCACGGTACTTACCCCTCACCCACTCTTTATCAAGTTTATAAAAGCAGCAATCGACTACAGCAACAGTTGAGTCGAGAAAAGGCAAAAAAAAATCCGGGTTAAGACCCGGATTTTGACTGTCGAATAATTAACTAATTATTCTGAATGACCATTGCGCTCACGGTTGTAAGGGCGGCTTGGACGATCACCTTGTTCACGTGGCTTAGCCTCGTTAACGATAATCTTCCTTTGTTTGAAGTCTGATTCATGCAAAGCCTGAATGGCTTGTTGAGCAGAAGAGTTGTCTTCCATTTCAACAAAACCAAATCCTTTTGCTCTTCCGGTAAATTTATCTTTTATGATATTTACTGATTGAACATTTCCATAACCTGAGAATAAGTCCATAAGCTCCTGCTCAGTTGCCTGGTAGCTTAAGTTTCCAACGTAGAGTTTCATTTTAGGGTAAAATATTAGATATGAACACGCAAGATAGACTAATCTTTCTCTTTTCCGCCATATTTCTCTCTTTTTTAGAAAATATTTACAAAATATCCCCAATTCAGTGACTTGCGGGCCAATTAATTTCGGGTCAAAGATAACCCGAAATAGCATATTTTAAGCAGAAGTGTGTTTGCGAGTCCGTTGATTAAAGTTACTTTTGCACGCAATTTTTTATACAACGAATGGACAGAAATTCAATCATCGGCTTAGGACTTATTTTTATTATCCTGGTCACTTTTGCCTATATTAACCAGCCTTCGGAGGACGAGATCAGAGAAAATAAACGCAAACAGGACTCCATAGCATTGGCTGTCAGGGTTGCCGATACAGCCATTCAGGCCTTACCGGTGCAGGGTGAAGCCCCGGATAGCTTGTCACCTGAGGCGGTACTACCGGATTCCCTGGCATTGGCCACCACTTTTGGAACCTTCTCTGCATTTGTTTCCGGAAGCGAAACTTTCACCACCCTGGAAAACGAGGATCTGAAATTAATCCTCAGCAATAAAGGCGGACGTATTTATTCTGTCGAACTGAAAAAATTCAAACGTTACGATCAATCTCCTTTGCTTTTAATGGAAGGCGATCACAATAAATTCGAATACGTATTTGCTTCCAGAGATAATAAAGCCATTCAAACCGGCGAACTATACTTTACACCGCTGGTATCGGCCGATGCCCATACAGTAACCATGCAATTGCAAATGGCCGATGGTTCTTATTTCAATCAGGTTTATAGCCTCGACCCGCAAGGTCATGGAGTTAAATACCGTCTCGATATGAAAGGGATGAACGGGTATATCTCTCCTACCAACAATTACCTGGATCTGAATATCAGCCAGCGACTCCAGTTGCAGGAAAAGAGCATGGAATCAGAGCGTCGTACGTCTACCATTTATTACCGGTACAAAGACGATGAACCTACTTATATAACAGAAACATCGGATGAAAAGGTGGATCTGAAAACTCCGGTACAATGGATTTCATTCAAACAACAATATTTCAACAGCACCATAATTGCAGATCAGAAATTTGAGAACGGAAATATTGAGACCGTAACAGACGAAAACAGTGCATATATCAAAACCGCATCAGCGAGTCTGACCGTTCCCTACACACATGCAGATCAGGAGACGTTTGGATTGATGATGTATTATGGTCCAAACCATTACAAGACCTTATCGGCCATGAATACCGAACTCGAACGCATCATTCCGATGGGTTGGGGAATATTCCGTTGGGTAAACAAATACATCGTAATTAATGTATTCTACTTCCTGGGTCAGTATATCGGCAGTTTTGGTTTGATTATTCTTTTACTCACCATATTGATTAAAACGGTATTGTTCCCGCTGGTGTACCGCTCGTATTTGTCGACAGCGAAAATGCGGGTACTCAAGCCGGAGATTGACGAGATCAAAGCCAAGTACGGCAGCGATATGCAGCGCCTGCAGCAGGAAAATATGAAGCTGTATAAAAAAGCCGGTGTAAATCCCCTGGGCGGATGTATTCCGGTATTGTTGCAACTTCCAATTCTGGTGGCCATGTTTCAGTTTTTTCCATCTGCCTTCGAATTGCGTCAACAGTCGTTTCTCTGGGCCGAAGATCTTTCCACCTTCGACAGTATCATAAACCTTCCGTTCAATATTCCGGCCTATGGATCGCATGTGAGTTTATTTGCTTTACTAATGACGGTATCCTCTATCTTTTATACCATCTACAATAATCAGAATACAGCAGGATTAACCGATCAGATGAAATGGATCAGTTACTTTATGCCGGTTGTGTTTTTATTTATGTTGAACAGCTATCCGGCTGGTTTGAATTACTATTACTTCCTTTCCAATCTGGTAACTATCGGACAGCAATTAGGTATTCGCCGTTTTGTAGACGATAAAAAACTGCATGCCGAGATTCAGGAAAACAAGAAAAAGCCGGTGAAGAAATCGCGCTTTGAACAAAAGATCGAAGACATGGCGAAAAAACGGGGAGTGGATCCCACTAAACTGAAGAAGAAATAAAACCGCATCGGATGAGTCTGGTATCGGAATTCCTGCCTGCATCCATGGATTTTTGATTCAACTGCAAATTTGCCGAATTGTTATTTTTTTAATGGTCCGCTGATGATTCACTCAACTCAAGTTGGCGCAAAACATCGGATGGGGTAAGGTTGTATATTTTTACCCGACGTTTCCTGGCCAGCAAAATCGAGGATGGTATTCCTTTTAATTTCAATGCCTGAATGGTGTATTTATCTTTGAAAGCAGCTATCCAGTTTAAGTTGGAGTAAGCTCCGAATATTTTCAATTCATAGGATTTCTGCACATCCAGAAATACAATTACCTGTATGCGTTTTGCAAAGCGCTCCATAATCTTTCTCAGAATAATAGTATCTTCTTTAAAATTCCGGCTATGAATACCGGTATAATAGATAAAGACTTCTTTCTTCTTGTAACGGGCGATTTTATGCTTCTTACCTTCCCAATCGTAAAAATTAAATTTCTTGACTTTCTTCCCGGCTGCTAATTTGTCGAACTGCTGGCTCGAATCAGCCTCTTTCAAAACCATGTATTTACCTGCAGGGTCGATTTGAAGAATTTCGTACTGCATCCCATTGCGTTCGATATACTGATCTGCTTTATGTTTTGATAAGGCAAAAGAATGCAGTTCATCCGCTGCATCAAAAACCGAATCTTCCTGGTTAGCCAGCACCAGTCTGTCGGTATCTTTATCGTTGTAAAGTCCGTTCCCGTTCATATCGCATAAGGCTATGCGAAAGGTATCAGATTCAGTAGCAAAAATTCCTGATCTTGTATTGTACCGTTGTTCCCGGAAACAATTTTCAATACCCACAAATTTTCGAACACCACTGCTCATGGAATAATATTCTTCCAATAAATTTTTATAGGCATATTTATTCATGAAATTGATACGGCTCAATTGAAGAATCATTGAAGCAGCCGGATTGTCTTTGCGCTTTAGTTCGATTAGAGCAGTATCCTTAAAATGCCAATGCCGGGGTAATATTATAGCCGGACCATCGTCGGTAAAATCGTAGTTATTGTTATGATCTGCAAAAAGTACAGGATCCTTTTCAGCAACATTAGCGAGCAACAAGGCAACCATACCCGGATTACGTGTATCGGTAGATCCTTTGAAAAAAACATACCCGTAGGCATACGATAAATATCCAGGAGGCCTTACAATTTGAATGATTTCAGGGTCATTGAGATTTTCGATATCATTACTCAAAATGGTATCGCCCTGCGTATAATAAAACGCAATCGGGTTGATCATTTTGTCGAATCGTTCATTGCGGGCCCATGTATTCAGTTGTACATGTACCAGCGATTGCTGGGCAAAGAGAATGGTTGCACCCGTAAAATAAATCAGAAAGAAAAGAAGGCGTTGCACCTTTCAAAAGTAAGCAAGCAGGTGAAAAAGACAGCGATTAAGTTAAACCGATCAGGCTGAAAGCTGTACCTGACGTTCCATACCGGTTTTCATGTTGGTAAATGTTTCAAAAAACACGGCGGCATTGATGCTTTGTTCAATCGCGCGATCCATATGGATATAGGTTATCTGCATTTCGGGATGTTGGCGACATATCACACGATTACCTGATTTATCACGATAACAGAATTCAAAATTATTCAGGTGCTCTGTTGAAAACTCATGAATCTCGGCAATAGCAGCTTTCCAGGCATCCATTTCTTCCGGACTTTGCTTAAAATACGAATAAGTAACAGTTGCCAATTGCCGGTTTATCATTTCTACCTTAATCCGTGCGTTAAAGGTATCACGATTGACCTGAAACACCAGACGGTTGTGAACCACACCTGCTTTTACTCTTTTCTTGACCATGAGTGGTTTCCCTAAATGATCCATAATTTCATACATGGATTTACCAATCAATGAATTGGCTATTTGAAACGTAATTGGAATAGAGTATTCCATTGGCCTTTTTTCTTTATACAGTTGGCGCAGAGAACCAAAAGTACATTCCTCCAGCGGAGTTGTTTCCATGTTGCGTGATTTGTTCATTGCAAAACGGCTGCTGAATTTGGCCATCAGGTATGTAAAGTGTTTCTTTAGCATGGGATGATTATTATGGTTACGAATCTATAAGAATCGTACAAGTTTAATAGCTGTTTTACAGTATAAATGGCAGTATTTTTACACGGATTTTAAACATCCTGATAATCTGTAAGTTATAATAACAGATGTTGGATCAATGCTTTAACCTTGCATTAATCTTATTGTAAAAGCAATGTACGGATGTAGAATTGATAAGGATTTGGATGAAGGTGACCTTATTTCTCAAACTAATTCTATTTCCAACCCAAAATGCGTTTAGAAGCACCTGATTAGCATCCGGAGATAGATACTTGCACTGATAAAGCTGTTAAAAAATCGTAAGGGTGAAATGCATTAACTTAATCATTTTCAAGAACCATTTCTGCCAATTGGTCGCCAATTTTACTGCCCAAGGCTACTCCCATACCATTTAGTCTTGCACCAACCCACACACGTGAAGATACTCGTTTGACTAAAGGCAGTTTATCCTTTCCAAATGCCATAATACCAACCCAGCGATCGGTAATTTGAAAAGCGCGACCCGGTATGATGGTATGCTGAAGATATTGCTCCAAAACAGCTTGAATACGCGGATTGATTTCAAATTTGATGGTAGCCTCATGATCCAATTCCAGATTTCTGCCTCCACCAAATAAGATGCGGTTTCCCAGATTTCTGAAATAATAAAATCCTTCGTCAAAATTGAAGACCCCTTTCCAGGGTAAATCTGCTATCTCATCTGTTAAAAGCACCTGGCCTCTTCCTGGGGTAATGTCTTCTTCAGGCAAAAAAGCTGATGTAAACGCATTGGTGCACAATATAAGTTGTCGGCCTGAGAAAGAGATTCCAGACTGATTGGTTTCCACCGTAACACCCGAATTGGTTTCCTCAAAGTGTTGTACACTCACACCGGTCAGGATTCTCACGCCCAATTGCGATGCATAACTCCACAAATGATGCATCATAAGACCTGTATTGATCTGACCCTCCACTTCATTTACAATCATCTGATCAACCTGCTTGAAACCAAATGACAGGATTCGGTTGTTTACTATATGAAATACATGTTTATTAAAAACCGGTTGCAATAAACTATTCATTTCATCCAGTTGATCAGGGTCGAGAACCTGTGCATTGCTCAACAATTCATAGCCTCCATGATTCTGAAAATCAATTTTATCATCGCCTAATCGTTTGCGTAAACGATTCAAGCCTTCCCAACGGTCAGCAATCAATTGAAGAAAGGCATCTTCTCCCATCAACTTAAGGTCGTGCATTTTTTCGGTTATTGATCCAATGCATGCAAAACCGGCATTTTTGGTACTCGCACCAGTTGGAAGCACTCCCTGATCGAGCACCAGTACAGAAGTTTCAGGAGACTTTTCCTTTATGCTGCATGCTGTAGATAGTCCGGTAATTCCACTACCAACAATGATAATATCAGCCGATAACAAATAATTTTTCTCCCAAAAACTCAGCATGCTTTTTTTATAGCAATATACCATTCATCTGTAATCCTTAAAACAAAAAATCCCGGACAAACTGCCCGGGATTTCTATTTATCGCATTAAAAATTAATGACTGTGCTGGTGATGATGCTTTTCGTTGTGAGCAGTTACCTGTTTAAAAAACTCTTCTGAAGTTACTATCTGTGTATTAACAGAGATTTTAGTTTTCAACACTTCGCGTACTTTATTGGATACCGCAATATTGATCATGCGCGAACGGTAGTCGTCCTTTTTCAGGCTGGGTTCAACAATACTTGCCAACATTTCTTCGTTGATTCCCGTATTGCCATAAGCACCAAACATGCTACGTGTATAATTAATGGCAGCTGCACGGATATCAGCGTCTTCGATTTTCACCCCATTATCGCTCAATACTCTTTCTTCAAACAAGTGATTGCGCAGGTATTCGGCTTCGTGCTGGTATTCATGATCCACATTTGTGGCATTGAATTTATCGGCATGTCTATCGATTAACCAACGTTTTAAAAATTCATCGGGCAATGGAATATCTTGTTTGGCCACAAGGGTATCTACCAATTCGTGCTCAAATAAATGATCTGCCTGTCCGCCAAAATAACTGCTCAACTCTCCTTTTACACGCTCGCGCAATTCTGCTTCTGTTGTAACATTACCTTCGCCGTATGCTTTGTCAAACAGTTCCTGATTCAGTTCTGCCTGTTCATTGTGTTTGATTTCTTTGATAGTTACCTGGAAGTTTTTTCCGATATCCGAAACCGTATGTTTGTTGATGCCAAGTGCATGCGACATTTCCGTTTCGTCGTTATCAAACAAATCGAAAATATTTACGGCAAATTGTTTTCCAACAGAAGCTCCGATGAATTCATTTTTAATGGCATCGTTTTTCAGGGTTGAAGTCAATACCGGTACACTGGCTGCAGAAACTCCACCTTCTAGCACGGCCTGATTTTCGTCGAGTTCAAGCATTTCAGAATAAACGATATCATTTTCTCCTGCCGTTTCAACATCATGCAGATTTCCGAAACGTTTGCGCATCCGATCCACTTCTTCATCAATCATCTTATCGTCGATACTCACTTCGTAACGTGTAAAAACGTCATCGGCAGATACATTCAATGTAAATTCAGGCGACAATCCGATATCAAAACGGAAAGTATACTCTTTCCCTTTTGCCAGCTCTTCAATTTTTGAATCTTCATTCAAAACCGGCTGACCCAGAATTGCTAATTTATGTTCGTCGATATAATCGAATAAACCCTTGGATGCTGCTGCATTTACTGCTTCAAGCAGAATGCTGGTACCAAACATTTTTTCGATCATCCCTTTGGGTGCCATTCCCGGACGAAAACCGGGGATATTTGATTTTTTCTGATAATCCTTCAGCTTCTTGTCCACTTCGCCGGCATAATCAGCATTGCCAACATTTACTGAAATAGTGCCGTTAAGGCTGTCCTTCTTTTCAAACGTTACGTTCATTTTTTTATATTAAATAACAATAAGACTGAATTGCATCAGTCTTATTGTTTGTGCGCATGGAGGGACTCGAACCCCCACGCCTTTCGGCACCAGATCCTAAGTCTGGCACGGCTACCAATTACGCCACATGCGCATCTAATAAATCCAACTTCCCTATTTGCTTGCGGCTACCTCCCGATATACTTCGTATCGGGATTGTTCGACCACACATGTTGGGTACAAAATGCTGTCTCACGAAAATTACGCCACATGCGCATATAAATAAATCCAACCTCCCTATATCACTTGCGGCTACCCCCCGATATACTTCGTATCGGGATTGTTCGACCACACGTTAATTCTTAAAACGTGCTATCTCCCTGATAATATGCCACATTCCTTTTTAGTAACAAAACCGTCTTGTTGCCAAAAAGGACGGCAAAAGTAGGAGAATTTGCTGATTTATCAAAAAATCGGACAATTCAACTAATTTTGATCCCCAACCTCTCTGTTAGTTATGTCTGATGAAGTGAACGAGACCGATAAAGAAAATCAGGAAATTGTAAAAGCCTACCGCAACCTGCTCAAATCAAGCAGGAGAACGCTCGAAAAGGGCGATAAAAAACAAATCCGAAAAGCCTTTGATATTGCCCTGGAAGCGCACCGGAATATGCGGCGAAAATCCGGCGAGCCTTATATCATGCATCCACTGGCCGTAGCGCTGATTTGTTCCGAAGAAATCGGTTTGGGCACTACGTCCATTATATGTGCTTTGCTGCACGACACGGTTGAAGATACCGACATCACCCTGGATTTTGTAAAGCAACAATTTGGACCAAAGGTGGCTACCATCATCGATGGTTTGACAAAAATTTCAGGCGTTTTCGACCAGCAGGACAAAAGTATGCAGGCCGAAAATTTCAAAAAAATGTTGCTTACGCTCAGCGATGATGTTAGGGTAATATTGATCAAACTGGCCGACCGACTCCACAATATGCGTACCCTCGACAGCATGGGTGCAAAATCGCAATTGAAAATTGCCAGTGAAACACATTATGTATATGCACCGCTGGCGCATCGCCTGGGGTTGTATTCCATCAAAACTGAACTCGAGGATCTGGCTACTAAATATCTGGAGCCCGATCATTATAACCTGATAAAAAATAAACTTCAGGAAACAAAAACACAGCGTAATAGGTATATCCGTCAGTTTTGCGAACCCATTGAAACGGAATTGTCGGCCATGGGATTTAAATACGAAATAAAAGGTCGACCCAAATCCATTCATTCTATTTTGAATAAAATGAAGAAACAGAATGTGCCTTTCGAAGAGGTGTACGACCTCTTTGCTATCCGCATCATTCTGGATTCAGAACTGGAACTCGAAAAATCGGATTGTTGGAAAGCTTATTCCATTGTTACGGACTTTTATAAACCAAATCCGGATCGGTTGCGTGACTGGATTTCAACACCCAAATCAAACGGGTATGAATCGTTGCATACCACAGTAATGGGTCCAAAAGGCCAATGGGTTGAGGTACAAATCCGTTCGGAACGCATGGATGCCATTGCTGAAAAAGGATTTGCAGCGCATTGGAAATACAAGGACAAGGATGCGCAACCCAATGCCGATCAGATGTTGGAAGACTGGATTGCCAAAGTGCGCGAAATTCTGGAAAGTACGGATCAGAATGCCCTGGACTTCCTCGATGATTTCAAACTGAATCTGTATTCCGAAGAAATTTTTGTATTTACACCCAAAGGGGATTTGAAAAAATTACCCTTCGGTTCCAGTATCATCGATTTTGCCTACGATATCCACTCCGAACTGGGATCAAAATGTATTGGAGGTAAAGTGAATAACAAACTGGTTCCGTTGCATTATAAAATTTCGAATGGAGATCAGGTAGAAATTCTTACTTCCACAAAGCAAATACCCAAAGAAGAATGGCTGCAATATGCTATTACTGCAAAGGCCAAATCCAAAATCCGCGATTATTTTAAACAGGAGAAGTTGCGGTCGTCGCAAATGGGAAAAGAGGTACTTGAACGCAAATTCAATTCCGAACGCATACCGTTTAACAGCGATGCACTGAACGATTTGATTTACTATTACAAACTTCCATCTGTCACGGAATTGTACTACCAGTTGGCCACCGAAAAACTCGACCGTACCCGCATGAACCTCGGGGAAATTCTGGAGCAGGTGAAAAAACAGAAACTGGAACACGTACAGGAAATAAGGCAAAAAGCCAATGCTCCCCGCAGTCATACCAAACAAAAGGATGCCGTTATCCTGAGCGATGATGTAGACTTACCGTACACATTTGCTAAATGTTGCAATCCCATTCCCGGTGATGAAATTTTCGGATTTGTTACAGTTGGTGAAGGGGTAAAGATTCATCGTACCAATTGCACCAATGCCATCGGACTCATGTCGAATTACGGGTATCGCATTTTGCGGGCTAAATGGGCGAATGTGGAAAGTAAGTCGCGTGCCTTCATCACCACCATTAAAGTTTCGGGAATTGATAGTGTAGGTATTGTGAGCAATATCACCGACATCATCTCCAAACAATTGCAGATCAATATGCATTCCATTCAGATCTCCTCCAAGGAAGGCACTTTTGAAGGAGCCATTGAACTGGAAGTTTTCGACACCATCCATCTCGAAGAACTCATGAATAAAATCAAATCATCCAGTCCGCTGATCAAGGTTAGTCGCACCGATGCGCGCTTCGGGGACTGATTGTCTATATTTTGTTTTGGGAGTCGCCCTCAAACAGCCTTAATTTGCCAACTGAAAGAACATGCACACGGTAAATCCCATCCAACAGGTTAAAAGTGAAGTGAAGAAGAAATTCATCACCTATCTTGAAGAACATCAGCAACGTAAAACTCCTGAGCGCTTTGCCATCCTGGATGAAATCTATTCGAGCACCGATCACTTCGATGTGGAGACTCTGTATGTGCAAATGAAAAACAGGAATTACCGGGTTAGCAGGGCCACCGTTTACAATACCCTCGATTTGTTGCTCGACGCAGGATTGGTTACCAAACACCAGTTTGGAAAAAACCTGGCCCGCTACGAAGGCGCTTTCGGATTCAGGCAACACGATCATATGATCTGCAACGATTGCCAGAAAATTCTGGAATTCTGCGACCCGCGTATTCAACAAATAAAAAGCATGATGGGTGACTTATTGAATTTTGAAGTAACCGATCATTCCCTGCACCTGTTTGGAAATCCCAAACGCGATGCCAAAGGAAAATGCTTAACCTGCAAACAAGAAAACAAAACACATAATTCGCAAGCTGTATGATAGATGTAGTTCTCGGGCTCCAGTGGGGAGATGAAGGAAAAGGAAAAATCGTGGATGTACTCACTCCCCGTTACGATGTAGTAGCCCGGTTTCAGGGTGGACCCAATGCCGGTCATTCGCTGGAGTTTGGTGGTCAGAAGCATGTCTTGAATACCATTCCTTCCGGAATTTTTCACGAAAGCTGCATCAATATTATAGGCAATGGAGTAGTGATTGATCCCGTAACCTTAAAGAAGGAAATCGAAAAGATCATTGCATCGGGTGCGAATCCAAAAAAGAACCTGTATATCTCCCAGAAAGCACATCTTATCATTCCTTCCCATCGCCTGGTAGATGCCGCCAGTGAAGCCAATAAAGGAGAACACAAAATTGGTTCTACTTTGCGAGGTATCAGCCCGACCTACCAGGATAAGATTGGCCGCAGCGGTTTACGCGTAGGCGATATTCTGGCTTCCGATTTTAAAACCAAATACGATAAAGTAGTAGCCAATCACCGGCAGTTGCTCGATCGTTTTAACTTTGAATACAACCTGGCCGAACACGAACCTGCTTTTTTTGAAGCAGTGGAATACATGAAGCAATTTCAGATCATCAGTTCAGAATATTTTATCAATAATCTCATCAGCAACGGTAAAAAGGTGTTGGCCGAAGGCGCACAGGGAACCCTGCTCGATATTGATTTTGGAACCTACCCTTTTGTAACATCTTCCAATACGATTACCGGAGGCGTTTGCAGTGGTCTGGGTGTGGCTCCGCAACAAATCCAAAAAGTATACGGAATCTTTAAAGCTTATTGCACCAGGGTTGGCAGCGGACCATTTCCGACCGAACTAAATGATGCAACCGGCGAACAATTGCGCAAACAAGGATTCGAATTTGGCGCTACCACCGGCAGACCCCGCCGTACCGGATGGCTCGACCTCCCTACGTTGAAATACTCCATCATGCTAAACGGTGTAACCGATTTAATTTGCACCAAGAGCGACGTATTGAGCGGTTTTGAAGAAGTACCGGTTTGCGATGCATACGATATCGAAGGAAATCGCGTAACCGAAATTCCTTTCAATTTTAACGATGCCAAAATCACCCCGTTGTATAAACGTTTCACCGGCTGGAGCGAAGACTTAACCGGCATCCGCAACTTTGCCGATTTGCCGGAAACTTTCCAGCAGTATATGAACTATATCGCCGAACATGTGGGCCAGAAAATGAGCGTGATTTCTGTTGGTCCGGATAGGGAACAAACGTTGTTTATATAAGATACTTAAATCTTCTCAATTTCTATCAGACCGGTTCCGGCTCTGGAATAATTTCGGGCACTGCTGTAGATGAAATGATCAGCAATTTCAACAATTCCTGCTTTAACCGGGTTATAATGTATGTAGTTTAACTTCTGTAAGATGAATTTTTCGCCGTACAGTTCCATCGGATGATTATCCTGCTGCCAAAACTGGTAATTTGTATTTCTGCTATTCTCATTACCGGCTTTTTCAAATATTCGCAGCATCCAATCGCGTCGTGATTCTGATGGATGTCTTTTTATACAGCAGATTATTTGTTTGCTCGTAAATTTTTTGAAATCCCTTAAAATTTCACTTGTGTTATTTTCCTTAGCTGAAAGAATCAGATGAATATGATTACTCATCAGACACCAGGCATGCAAACTCATTCCTTTTTCTTTTTGGCAGTATTTGAGACTTTCAAGCACTATATCCCGATAGACTTTTCGTGTAAAAACATCAACCCATCCAACAACGGCAAACGTTATAAAATGAATTCCATCTTTATTGCGTATCTTATATCCACCCTCAGACATATCACCACAAACTTTACAAAATGCTTCTTATCCTACAAGTAATATCCTATCATGATTGAGGATAAACTATTAGAGAATGGTAAGTTCTATTTGTAAAAGTAATAAACTATTAAGATTGTATTTTTCTTTCAGGTAGATTTTAAGTCTGAGTTTAAGTCTTGAGTTGGAAACTCAAGACAGCGCCAAAAAAAAGACGAAGCCAACTGACCTCGTCTTTTATTCTGATGCTATTAAATAACTATACCACGAAGTCAGATGAAAATCCGGTACGTGATGGTTTGATGCACATGATGGGAATATTTTCGGATTTATTTACCAATTGCTGTGCTTCGGTTCCGATGATATAATCGCTCAAGCCCATGCCTTCTTTCTGCGACATGATCATGATCAGATCGGCATCAATGGCTTCGGCATATTTGATGGTTTCGATGGCAAATTCTTCGCCCAGATGATTCAGGATATGTTCGGTATACTTCACCCCATTTTCTTCGAGTAAACGGGTAACCTGGCGTAAAGCTGCACGCATGCCGGTATTGAGATCTTCGTCGCCAACCTTGTAGGTAAGTACACGAATGGTGGAAGAATAGGATTTCCCAATATGAATAGCCCAGCTAACTTTCTGACGCGATTCTATGGTAAGATCAAGCGGGAATACAATATTGCTGTATGCATGCGTTGCCCGGTCCGACTTCACCACAATAACCGGTACGCTGGAGTGAATAATGGTACGCGATGCATTGCTACCGATGATTTGTTCCATACCGGATGCTCCGTTAGATCCCATCACAATACTATCGCAACCCAATTCTGTTGCTGCGGCTGCAATTTCTTTATAAATTTTTCCGAAACGGATGGAAACAGTAACCTGAATTTTGTTTTTGGCTTCAATATCCGCTTTCATAGAATTGAGGCGTTCCTGAACTTTTTCGCGAGCTGCTGCTTCTTTCTCATCGCTTTTGCCAAATCCCAGCAAACTGCTCAGAAAGGCTTCTTCTACTACGTGTAGCAGTGCAATATTGTTATCGAAATGTTTGGCAATTTGAATGGCATGATTGAGGGCATGCGTAGCAATTTCAGAGAAGTCGAACGGAACGAGGATGGTGTTTTTTTTCTTGTTTTCCATGATCGTGGTTTTAATTTGGCCATGCGAATATATTACTTTTACCCAAGCTTCATAAACATATCCCGATGGAACCTATCAAGAACCCAATAAAACATGATAGTGCAGAACTTATCCTGAACCCCGACGGGTCGGTCTATCATTTACACCTCAAGCCCGAAGAACTGGCCGATACCGTTTTGCTTGTAGGTGATCCCGGGCGGGTACCCATGGTCAGCGCTTATTTTGATGCACTGGAAGTACAAAAAGAACACCGCGAATTTATAACCCATACAGGAAGGCTTGGCGGGCAACGCATAAGCGTCATTTCAACAGGTATTGGCACCGATAATATTGATATAGTACTCAACGAACTGGATGCTTTGGTGAATATAGATTTGCAGACCCATCAGGTAAAAAGCAAACACCACCGCTTGAACCTGATTCGCATAGGCACTTCGGGTGCTTTGCAGGCCGATCTGGATGTGGATTCCTGCATTGTATCGGCTTATGGGTTGGGGCTCGATTCCCTGTTGCACTTTTATCAAACGCAAACGCGACCCGATACCGAAAAAATTTTAGGGGAAATAAACCGTCAGTTTAATTTGCCTTTTCTTACCCCATATTTATTTGCTGCCGATTCCGCATTGCTGAATTTATTTTCAACATTCCCTTCCGGAATTACCGTTACAGGTAATGGCTTCTACGGACCACAGGGAAGAACCCTACGGGCATCAGCACGTTACCCCGATTTGCTCGACCGCTTAACGGCTATTCAATTATCAAACACACGGATCACCAATTTTGAAATGGAAACCGCAGCCATTTATGGTTTGGCTGCACTGCTGGGCCATCGTGCCTTGTCGGTCAATGCCATCATTGCAAACCGGATTCAGAATCGGTTTAGTTCCAACCCGGGAAAAACGGTTTTGAATACGATTGAGGAGGTGATAAGATTGTTGCCGGGATTAAGTAAGATGTAAGTTAACAGCGCATTCATTCATTTAATAAGAGCTGATCTTTCTATTTCAAACTAAAATTCATTCCCAAACTCACTCCAAACCAATTGAACCAGGTTCCGTTTGCCGTGATGATGGGTGTATACGAAGCACGGAAACAAACTTTGTTGGTTTCAATAACCCGAAAACCAATGACTCCGGTATACGCCGTTTCGCGATCGTCGATGCCTTTTGCCAGCAGTGTAAAGCCACCTCCAAATTCCAGTTTCTCTTTTCGCTCGCGCGAGCCGTATAACATGGAAGTGGTAAAAGGAATCATGAATGTTTTTGCATCGAGAAACAGGATATTGAGCATGGCAATATCCATGGGAGTGTAACCAATTCCAACACGACCTACCCATCCCCATTTGGTACTACGGTACAAAATCTTTTCGTAATTCAGCGAGTACAAATATCCGGCTCCTGCTGCTTCAACGTACCAGTTGTTTAATCCCGTGGGTTCCTGATACGGACGCTCCTGCGCCATCCCATGAACAGGGAGGCATACCAGAAGTAAAATTATAACTTTGTAAAGAATGAATCGCATCATACGTAATGTAGCGCAAACTTATCAAATTTTCAGCAACCTCAGCCTCGATATTGTTGCGGGTGTGGTTTGCAATATGCTCCCTCTGCCTTATGTATTTGGATTCGAACCCGGACCGGGTTGGTATCTGGGATTACCCCTGGCCACCTGGTTTATTTACCTGGCCGATCATTTGGCCGACAACCTCTTTAATCCTTATGTAATCACAGAACGTCATCAATTTATACGCGACAACAGAAATCAGGTGCTTAATTTATTGATGGGTATCGGTGTTTTGCTGGTAATCATTCTCTATTACTATTTCGACCTGGCTTTGTTTCTGAGCGGCATTATAACAGGCATGCTTTGCGTCCTCTATTTTACATTGAACCGCATCCGCCATCCCTTTTTTCATTTGATTTATAATAAAGAACTGGTGGTGGCAATTGTTTATGCCACGGGTTTTTACGCCATTGCCGGAATGTATTTGCCCCTCCTGCATCCATGGCTTGTTTACTACCTGCTCCTGATCGGTTTGGTGTATCAGAATATACTGATGATTTCCATTCTGGAAATAAAAACAGATCGAAACAACAAACAATTTTCATGGGCATCAGCTATGGGCGAACGCTTTTCGAACAAGATGTTTGTCGTTATAAGCCTTATTTGTTTACTGCTGATGATAGCTGCGTATATAACATTCCCCCAACTCAACCCCTTGTTGTTGTATGGCTACCTCACCATCTGGTTTGCTCAGGTAATCCTGTTTAATTGGCTGGCTCACCGCATGCATGAAGGTACGTTCCGAAAAATCAGTGAAATGATTTTCTGGATTCCTCTTCTATTCTATCTGCTTTTGAAATGAAATCAACCGGCGCGCATGCTCAGATCGAGGCTTTTTACCGAATGGGTCAATGCTCCCGACGAAATAAAATCTACCCCGCTGAGTGCATACGCTCGCAAGGTTTGCAAGGTAATGCCACCGGAAGCTTCGGTTTCAAATAGGCCATTCAACATGCTTACCCCTTTGGCTAAATTCTCCGGCGAAAAATTATCAAACATAATGCGGTGCACTCCACCTGTTTCCATTACCTGTTTAATTTCTTCGAAAGTGCGGGTTTCAATTTCAATTTGCAGGTTGAGTCCGTTGGTTTTCAAATACGTTTGTACATTCTTAATCGCTTGCTGAATTCCTCCGGCAAAGTCCACATGATTGTCTTTGATAAGGATCATGTCGTACAACCCCATGCGGTGATTTTCACCACCACCCACTTTAACCGCCCATTTTTCCAACAAGCGCATGCCGGGAGTGGTTTTTCGGGTATCGAGGATACGTGTTTGCAATCCTTTCAATTCATTTACATACAAAGCTGTTTGTGTAGCAATACCACTCAGGCGTTGCATAAAATTCAAAACGGTACGTTCGGCGGTTAACATGGAAATGGAACTGCCCTGAATTTCCATCACTACATCACCGGGATGAACCGATGCACCATCCATGAAATTTGCAATTACTTTCAATTCAGGATCCAGTTTGTTAAAAATATATTCAGCCAGTTTGAGTCCGGCAATAATCCCAGGTTCCTTGGCTACAATAACGGATTTTCCTTGTGTCGAAAGGGGAATACAAGCCAGCGAAGTATGGTCGCCTTCCCCAATATCTTCAGCAAATGCCAGATCAATCAACCGGATTACCAGTTGGTGTTTCAATAAATCATCCATGTGTAACAGGTCAGTCTTTTTCAATTCTCAGTTCGTGCACCAACATACCCGTACCCGAGTCTTTCATAAAAATATACATGCGGTATTTTCCCTGCGCACATTCGTATATGGCTATGGCATAACGCGCTCCCTGAGCCGAAGCGCCCTTGTGTTGCAAGGTAACAGCTGTGGGAGCATGTTGGGTTAAAAAATTGCGCAACACAACTTCAGCCTGTTGGCGGCTGTAAACTCCCTCATCGTTTAAGATGGTTAATTCTACATTGGCATTAAAATAATGTGACACATTTTTGGCATTCCCTGAACGTATGGCGGCAACCATATCGTCGAAGATATCGGCCCTGACCGATTGTAAGAAAATGATGGAAAACGCTGCCAGAGATAAAAACCTTTTCATGGTGTTGGAGGTACTTACGATTGCAAATTAGCACTTTTGTTCAAATGCAATCAATTATCACGCCGAAAATTCTCCGTTTTAAATTTATTCCGTGTTGAAACCCGATTGCTTACTTTTGCAGCATGACGAAGAGAGTGCTTTTAATGATTCTGGACGGTTGGGGCAAAGGAAAACCCTATGCAGGCAATGCCATTCATCTGGCCAGAAAAGTAAACATGGATCAATTGAATGCCCAATATCCGGTTGCAGAACTCAAAACCAGCGGTGAAGACGTGGGATTACCCGACGGACAAATGGGCAATTCGGAAGTTGGCCACATGAATATTGGTGCCGGACGGGTTGTTTTTCAGCAACTGGTTTTGATCAATAAGGCGTTTCGTGAAAACAGTGTTGATCAGAGTCCGGTTTTGCTGGATGCCATTGCCTATGCGAAATCAACCGGAAAAAAAATACACCTGATCGGTCTGGTCAGCGATGGCGGTGTGCATTCTTCGCTGGATCATTTAAAAGGATTGTGCAGTTTGATGCAGGCCAATAGCGTCTCTGATTTTTTTGTGCATGCATTTACCGACGGACGTGATACCGATCCCAAAAGCGGAAAAGGATATTTAACCGATTTATTGTCCCATTTGGGAAAAACAGGAGGCAAACTGGCTTCGGTTATTGGTCGTTATTATGCCATGGACCGAGATAAGCGCTGGGAACGGGTGAGTCTGGCATATCATGCTCTGGTAAATGGTACCGGAGAGTTCAGTGCAGATATTCTAAAAACACTCGAAGAGCGTTATGCTGCCGATGAAACCGATGAGTTTTTGAAACCCATTATTCATACCGAAAATCAACAACCCATTGCAACGATAGCTGAAGGCGATGTGGTTATCTGTTTCAATTTCAGAACCGATCGTGGACGAGAAATAACACAGGTGCTGACGCAAGAAGAACATCCAGAATTCAAGATGCGTCCGCTTGATTTAAAATATATCACATTAACGGAATACGATAAAACCTATAAAAATATCGGGGTGGTTTTTCCGGATATTGAACTGAACAATACCCTGGGTGAAGTGCTCGAAAAACAGGGAAAAACACAGGTGCGTATTGCCGAAACTGAGAAGTATCCGCATGTTACCTTTTTCTTCAGCGGTGGACGTGAAATACCTTTTGCCGGTGAAAGCAGGCGCATGTGCCCATCCCCAAAAGTTGCCACCTACGACCTGCAACCCGAAATGAGTGCAGAGGATGTTTGTGTTGCCACGCTGGAAAGTGTGCAATCGGAAGCGGATTTTGTGTGTGTAAACTTTGCCAACCCGGATATGGTTGGACATACCGGTGTATTGCAGGCAGAAATCAAGGCCATTGAAAAAGTAGACGATTGCGTGGGCAGAATTGTTCCGGTTGCATTGGAACACGGTTATTCCATTCTGATCACGGCCGATCACGGAAACGGAGAATACATGATCAATGTAGAAGATGGATCACCCAATACGGCTCATACCACCAATGTAGTTCCCTGTTTACTGATAGAACAACCCAATGTACAAAAAATAAAATCAGGCCGGTTGGCCGATCTGGCTCCAACCATTTTGCATTTGATGGACATAGCACAACCCGCGGAAATGTCGGGTAATAATTTAATTCTTTGATCTGAGTATGTGGCAGAAGTTCGGCACATTTATCATTCGTAACCGTTTTTGGCTTCTGGTAAGTCTGGGGATCCTGACCATTCTTGCCATAATAGCAACAACGCGCGTGCAAATGACCTATGATTTTGCCAAAGTTGTTCCGGCCGATGATCCGGATTACCTCGAGTATATTGAATTCAAAAAAATGTTCGGGGAAGATGGAAACATTCTGGTAGCCAGTGTGCAAAGCGAACGCTTTTTCGATCTGGAATTCTTTAATTCATGGCAAAAATTAACGCACGATCTGGATAATCTGGATGGTGTGGAAAAAGTGGTGTCGGTGGCTAATTTATTGCAGCTGAACAAAAATGAAGAAAAGCATACTCTCGAACTGATTCCGGCTTTGAGCACGCGGTTAAGAACACAACATGAGGTTGATTCTTTCCGTCAAATTGTGGAGCAATTGCCTTTTTACAAAGGATTGATATATAATCCGGAAACGTATACTGCCGTTTTGGCGATAACCTTGCGCAAAGACAAACTGGATTCAAAGGATCGGGTTGGGTTGGTGAAACAAATCACAGATCGATGTGAAGCATTTGATCAGGAATGTCAGACTGATTTTCATTACTCGGGTTTACCCTATGTACGAACCATCTATTCATCCAAGGTGGCCAATGAAATCAAGTTTTTTACCTACCTGTCGATTTTTATAACGGCCTTATTTATTTTTATCTTTTTCCGATTCTTTTCGGCTGTAGCCTTCTCGCTGATAGTAGTAATTATTTCGGTGGTATGTACATTAGGAAGTATCTGGTTGTTTGGTTATCGCATTACTTTATTAACCGGAATTCTTCCACCTTTGATGGTAATCATAGGCGTTCAGAATTGCATCTACTTGCTCAATGTATATCATCAGGAATTCAGGGTGCATGGCAATAAAATGCTGGCCATCGTTCGCCTGATTTCTAAAAACGGATTGCCGTTGTTTCTCACCAATATTACAACGGCAGTAGGATTCTGTGTTTTCAGCTTTTCGGGTAGTGCCATACTCGATCAATTCTCGGTTATATCAGGCATCAACATCATGCTGGTGTATCTGATCTCTTTGATTTTTATTCCGATTGTGTACAGTTACTTGCCTCCGCCAAGCATTGATCATACCAAACATCTGGATGCACCGCGCTTAAATAAAATCATGGCGTATTGCAACAAACTCATTTACCATCGCCGGAAATATATTTATACGATAACCATCGTGCTGGTGGTTGTTTCCATTTTTGGCGCCATGAAAGTCAGGACACTTGGCTATGTGGTGGATGATTTGCCGGTACACGATAAAGTATACAGCGATCTCAAATACTTCGAGAAAAACATGAAAGGTGTGTTGCCTTTTGAAATCCGCATCGACACCAAACACGAAGGAGGCGTAAAAGATCTGATCACTTTGCAAAAGATGAACCGTTTGCAAAAAGAGCTGGCAGATTATCCTGAATTCTCAAAAGCCGTATCCATTGTAGATTTTTTAAAATTCGCCAACCAGGGTTATCACGATGGTGATGCCCGTTATTATATAATTCCAAGTGCGCTGGAGATAGGAGAAATTATTTCATATATGCCGCAACAGGATGCACAAAATGGTGCCTTATTGAAATCGATGGTCGACAGTAATTTCCGGTATGCGCGAATCAGCGTTCAGATGGCCGATGTAGGTTCTGTTGAAATGAAAAAGGTGAAAGCGCGTGTACAGCAAACGGTAAATAAAATTTTCCCGAAAGCGAAGTACGATGTTCAGCTCACGGGTACTTCGCTGATCTTTTTAAAAGGCAACGACTACCTGGTAAAAAACCTGCTTCAAAGTATGATCGCGGCTTTGTTGATTATTTCGGTGATGATGGCCTTTTTATTTTTCAGTTGGAAAATGGTGGTCATTTCACTCATCCCGAATATTGTTCCCTTACTGATGACGATGGGAATTATGGGATATTTCGATGTACGACTCAAACCCTCCACCATCATAATTTTCAGTATCGCTTATGGTATTGTAGTTGATTTTACCATTCATTACCTCGCCAAATACCGCAACTCGCTTAAAAAGCACAATTGGGATATGAAACTGGCCATTCCTGAATCGTTGATTGAAGCAGGGCCCAGTATCATTTATACAGCTGTCGCTTTATTCTTCGGGTTTATCATCTTCGCTTTCTCCGATTTTGGCGGAACCATTGCATTGGGCGTACTAACTTCCTTATCGCTGATTTTTGGAATGCTGATGAACTTACTGCTTTTGCCTGCACTTTTATTATCGCTTGAAAAACGGGTGAATGCCAAGGTGGAATTCAGCCATACGCTGGTTGATCTGGAACCGGAACCCGGTGCATCTGATGAATAAAATTACAGGATAAAGTGCATACATCTTACATGCACGGGTGAATCCAAATAATATACCTCCATGGACGAATGCCCCCGCGTTAGGCGCAGAGCGGCCTGACTGAGCTCCATCCCGGTACCCCGGGGTGAGCGAGTAGCGAGTGCCGACCCCCGGCACACAAAAACAAGATGCCTTTGGCAGTGTGCGTTATGAGGAACATTTGCATAAAGGCAATGTAGTTTTTGCAGACGGGGGAACGCCCAAAATAATCCGGGTACTAAATGAAATAGTAAGAAGTATATGATTGAAGTGTTTAATCCGATTAACTTAATCGTTTAAACCAACCATTGCCTTTTTCTCCGGATCCCAAACTTTCAAACGAAAGCAAGCCCAAATATCGGATGGATTTAAGGTTGTAATCACGGGATTTTGCAATTCGGGTAATGCAGCCATTGCTTCGGGTAAACGATAAAAAGGGATTCGTGAATTGAGGTGATGAATATGATGATACCCGATATTGGCCGTTACCCATTTCCAGAACGAATTCATTTCCATATAGCTCGATGAATGCAAGGCAGCAACTTCGTATTTCCAGTCTTCTTTGTCATCAAACTTTACGCCCGGAAAATTATGCTGCGCATAAAATAAATAAGCTCCGATACCGCAAGCAGTCATGAATGGAATAATGATCACAAACAACCACATGATCCAACCGAATGTGATGATCATCCAAACGGTAACTGCTACATGCAAAATTATAGCAAGCAAGGAATCCCAATGGCGTTTGGGAGCACTCAGGAAAGAGCGCAGACACATGCCCAATAAGAACATGGAGATGTATCCGAAAAAAATAGTGAGGGGATGACGGATGGCCAGATAGAGACGTTGTTCGGCTTTGGAAGATTGCCGGAATTTCTGCACCGTCATGATAGGATATGAACCGATACTTGCACTGAACAATTTTGAATTGTGGTTGTGGTGATAATCGTGCGAACGTTTCCAGATACTGGTTGGTGCCAAAACATATATGCCAAACAAACCAAATATAATACGAGCCGGAATTGATTGATGCAGGATGGCATGATGTTGATTATCGTGGTAAATCACAAAAAACCGGACAATCATAAACCCGGTCAGCAAGCTGATGATCAATCGAAGTACAGGATTGTATTCGGAATGTGTGGTCAATGCAATCCCGAAAATCAATAAGATCAGGGTAGAGAGTGTATAATACCAGCTTTTCCAGCGTATTTCACGGGCAAAAGGTTTGGTCAATAAGATGAGTTCTTTTCCGTAGTGCATTGCAATAAAACCAGTGACGGGCGCAAGGTAAGAATTCCCTTCAAATCAAACGCGTTTATGTTTCCAGCGCCGGTGACTCCACAACCAGGTTTCCGGAATTTCCATTATGTCCTGCTCGAGTTTTCGTGTGTGCATCTCGGAAATTTCCCCTTCGCGTGTTAATTCAGGATGTTCGGTTAACAATTCGGTAGTAATAAAATAATATCCGCGCTTAACTCTTTTTACCGAAGCATAAATCACAGGGTATTTCATTTTTCGTGCAATCAGTTCAGTACCCCAATACACCGGAGTATCCTGATTCAGGAATTTTGTCCAGTAGGCGTTTTCTCCCGAAGCCGGCGTCTGATCAGCAATAAAAGCGGTAGCACTAACTTTATTTCTGTTTTTTACCATTTGCCTGAACGTATCATTCATATCTATTAAACCGGTTCCAAAACGTGAACGAATGCGTTGCATCAACTGGTCGAAATACGGATTGCTCAGGGGGTGGTATAAAACGAACAGATCGGCCTTGGCCTGCAGTCGAAAAGCATTGCCCGACCATTCCCAATTGCCGAAATGTCCCATCACGATCAATACACTTTGACCGGCATCGGTGAACTTATCAAATAAGGCAACCCCCTCCTCAGAAATAGAACAATACTTAAGCGCCTGCTTACGCGAAATGGTGAGCGTTTTGAAGGTTTCGAGGGTGGTATCGCAGAGGTAGCGGTAAAATTTGCGGGTAAGTTTCTTAATCTCTTCTTCACTTTTTTCGGGAAAGGCATGCGTTAAGTTTTGGATCACAATCTTTTTGCGGTAGCCGAAAACAAAATAAACCAGTACATACAACACATCGCTTAACCCGTAAAACAACGGATAAGGCAGAAGAGAGATCAAGTACAAAAGCGGTAAAGTGATGTAATAACCGATAGCCTGCAACATGGGGCAAATATAACCAAAGCACCGACTATAGACCACCTGCACAGGGATGGCTTTCAATTCTACCGGCGAACTCCTATTTTCGCACACTTTTGATTGCAACGGAAGCGCATACCAAAACCGGATGCAAACTCATATTTTCTAATTAATTAGCTTCATGACCAAGTATAACGAAATAAAAAAGCTCGACTTTCCGGCCTTTGAGGAAGAAATCCTGAAGTTCTGGGAGGAGAAGCAGATTTTCCGCAAGAGCATGGAAAACCGCGAAGGATCTGAATCCTTTGTGTTCTATGAAGGACCACCCAGTGCCAACGGAATGCCTGGTATTCATCATGTGATGGCGCGCACGGTAAAGGATATTTTTTGCCGCTATCAAACCCTGAAAGGAAAACAGGTTAAACGCAAGGGCGGATGGGATACCCACGGTTTGCCGGTTGAACTGCAGGTAGAAAAAGCGTTGGGCATCACCAAAGAAGATATCGGAAAGAAAATTTCAGTAGCCGAGTACAACGAAGCTTGCCGCAAAGATGTGATGAAGTATACCGATATCTGGGACAAGCTCACCAATCGCATGGGTTACTGGGTAGATCTGAGCGATCCTTATATTACTTACGAAAATAAATACATCGAGTCGCTGTGGTGGCTGTTGAAACAATTGCACGAAAAAGGATTGTTGTATAAAGGCTATACCATTCAACCCTATTCGCCGGCAGCCGGAACCGGATTGAGTTCGCATGAACTGAACCAACCGGGAACGTATAAGGATGTGAAGGACAATACGGCAGTTGCCATGTTTCGTATTGCTGAAGGTCAGTCGCTGACTGCAAGCCTGATTGATCCTGAAACGTATTTTCTGGCATGGACCACTACACCATGGACACTCCCTTCAAATACTGCTTTGGCAGTTGGCGAAAAAATAACCTATGTGATTGTTCAAACTTACAATGCGTATTCGCACCAGTTATGCCAGGTGATTCTGGCAAAAGATTTATTGGGAAAATACTTTCCGGCAGATCAAATTGAATTACAAATAGCAGATTATAAACCAGGCGATAAAAAAATTCCTTATAAAATTCTGGATGAGATTAAGGGTTCGGCATTGGCAGGAATCCGTTACCATCAACTTCTTCCTTTTGCAAAAGTAGAAAACGGAGATGCGTTTAAAGTGATTACCGGAGATTTTGTAACCACCGAAGACGGAACCGGAATTGTGCATATTGCTCCGAGTTTTGGTGCCGACGATTTCAGGGTGGCCAAACAAAACGGCATTGGCAGTTTAACATTGGTCGACAAGCGCGGGAAATTTTTACCGGAAGTAGCTGACGGGCAATTTCTGTATGGAGAAGAATATGTGAAGGAAGCTTACCTCAGCGAAGAAGAGAAAGCAACAGAGCTTGATGTTCAAAAAGAAAAGCTTAAAGGCATTATTCACGATACCTCAAAATTACAATACCTGAGTGTAGATGAACGCATCATTCTGAAATTGCAGACCGAAAACAAACTCTTTAAAAAAGAAAAGTACGAACATACCTATCCGCATTGCTGGCGTACCGATAAACCCATTTTATATTATCCGCTCGAAAGCTGGTTTATAAAAACCACGGCAGCTAAAGACCGTTTGGTTGAACTGAACAAAACCATCAACTGGAAACCCGAACATACCGGTACAGGACGGTTTGGTAACTGGCTCGAAAATCTGGTCGACTGGAATCTTTCGCGCTCGCGTTACTGGGGAACTCCCCTACCGCTATGGAAAACTGCCGATGGTGCGGAAATAAAATGCATTGGTTCTCTGGAAGAACTGCAACAGGAAATTGACCGAGCTATTGCTGCCGGCGTAATGAAGGCTAATGCTGCATACAAAAATGCCAAGGGCGAAATTGAATTGCACAAACCGTATGTAGATGAGATCGTGTTATTGTCTTCTAAAGGTGAAGCCATGCAGCGCGAACCGGATTTGATTGATGTGTGGTTTGATTCGGGAGCTATGCCGTATGCACAGTGGCATTGGCCATTTGAAAACGAAGAAATCTTCCGGAAAAATTTCCCGGCTGATTTTATTGCCGAAGGGGTGGATCAAACCCGGGGATGGTTCTTTACCCTGCATGCTATTGCTGTTTTGCTGTTTGATTCGATTGCTTATAAAAATGTAATTGCCAACGGACTGGTGCTCGATAAGGCTGGCAACAAAATGAGCAAACGCCTGGGCAACGTGATTGATCCGTTTAAAGCCATCGACCAATATGGAGCTGATGCCAACCGTTGGTATATGCTTACCAATGCAGATCCCTGGGATAACCTGAAATTTGATATGGATGGTGTGGCCGAAAGTCAACGGAAATTTTTTGGTACCTTATACAATACCTATTCCTTCTTTGCCATTTATGCCAATATCGATGGATTTGAGTTTGATGCCAACAACCTGACTCCGGTTGCTCAGCGGACCGAACTCGACCGTTGGATCATCAGTAAGTTGAACAGCCTGGTAAAACTAGTGCGTGAGCATATGGACGATTACGATGCCACTCCTGCTGTTCGTGCCATTGAAGAATTTACCGGCGATCATTTCTCGAACTGGTATATCCGCTTGAGTCGCCGACGTTTCTGGAAAGGTGAGATGAATGCCGATAAAAAAGCGGCTTACGAAACCTTGTATGAATGCCTGCATACCGTTGCTCAACTCAGCAGTCCGTTTGCACCCTTTTTCAGCGATTGGATATACCGCAATTTAAAAGGCAAGGCAGAATCCGTACATCTGACTGATCTGGCTTCGCCGAACGAAACCCTGATCGATGCAGAACTGGAAGAACAAATGGAGTTTGCTCAAAAAATTTCATCGCTGGTTCTATCACTACGTAAGAAAGAAAATATCAAAGTGCGCCAACCATTGCAGAAAATCCTGATTCCTATGTTAGATCCTCGCATCAAAGATGAAATTAAGCATGTGCAGGATTTGATCCTATCAGAGGTGAATGTGAAAGAAATGGAATTTGTTTCAGCAATCGAGAAAAGCATTAAACCCAATTTCAGAACCCTGGGCAAAAAAGTGGGAGCGAAAATGAAGCAAGTTGGGGATGCCATACTGAGTATGAGCCAGTCTGATATCGAAAAATTCGAAAAAAACGAGCATTTTATGCTTCCGGTTGATGGCGAATCCATCGAAATTTTACGCACAGATGTGGAGATACTGTCTAAAGATATTCCCGGATTTAAAGTGGCCACCGATGGAAAGATTACCGTGGCTTTAGATATAGAACTATCTGATAATCTGAAAGATGAGGGAATTGCCAGAGAATTGATCAGCAAGCTCCAAAACTTAAGGAAAGAGTCTGATTTAGAGGTTATTGACAAAATAAATGTGTGGATTGAAAGCCATTCCTATATAAAAAATTCCATAAGCCAATTCAAAACATATATTTGCACGGAAATTTTAGCCAACAGTTTGGAATGGGGGAACCCCGATGAACTGGAAAAAGAAATTTTAATTGATGATCAAGTAATCAAAGTTAAACTCACTAAAGCAGCATAATCTCATGGCTCAAAAAACGAAAAAGCCGGTTGCCAAAAAAGCAAGCAAACCTACTAAGAAATCGCCAACCAAACCGGCGAAAAAAGTAACCAAACCTGTTGCCAAAAAGGTAGTGAAGAAAGTTTCAAAACCGGTGGCTAAAAAAATTGTAAAAAAGACCGCGAAACCGGTTGCCAAAAAAGCTGTAAAGAAAATTGTGAAGAAAATAGTGAAGAAAGCCTCAAAACCTGTTGCCAAGAAAGCAACCAAGCCTGTAGCAAAAAAAGTAACTAAACCAGTTGCCAAGAAAACAAGCAAGCCTGTAGCCAAAAAGGCTTCAAAACCGGTAGTTAAAAAGGTCGTTAAACCGGTAAGTAAGAAGGTGGCTAAGCCTGTAGCTAAGAAAGTTGCCAAACCGGTAGCTAAGAAAGTAGTGAAGCCGGTAGCTAAAAAAATAGTAAAACCGGTAGCCAAGAAAGTGGTGAAACCTGCTCCGAAACCGGTGGCAAAAAAAGCTGCGAAACCAACGAAAGTGGAAGTAAAAATTTCGCCTAAACCATTTTCTAAACCGGTTGAAAGCAAAAAATCGCAACCTGCTTACGTGCCTGCTGAACCGAAAAAACAACCTTCGTATTCTAAACCGGCTCCGGCCATATACCGCGATAATGTAGATGAGCAAATTGCCGGAAAAACCCGTTACGGAGATATTGAATTGAACGAATTCCGCGAATTGATCCATCAGAAACTCGTAATAGCCCGTGAAGAGCTGGCCAACCTGATCGACCAAATGCAAAATCCGGGAATGAACGCCGGCGACGATTCCGATAATTCATACAAAACCCTCGAAGACGGATCTTCTACTGCCGAAAAAGAGTATATCAGTCAATTGGCTGCCCGTCAGCGTAAATTCATTGAAAACCTCGACAATGCACTGGTACGTATCGAAAACAAAACTTATGGCATCTGCCGTGTTACCGGAAAGCTGATCAGCAAAGAAAGATTGCGTGCCGTACCGCATACTACCCTGAGCATGGAAGCCAAAGTACAGCAGTACAAATAAATTTATTTTCATCTTAACCGGAAAAGACGTTGCCAACGCAGCGTCTTTTCTGTTTTAAGCTACTTCAACTTACCTTTGTTGCCCATGAAAAGTAAATCCCTCCTTCTTCCCATCCTGATTGCTGCGTTGGTCTTGTTGCTGGATCAATGGATCAAATACTATATCAAAAATCATTTCTACCTTGGCGAAGAGGTGTCTGTTTTGGGAGATTGGTTTCGCATTCATTTTACCGAAAATTACGGCATGGCATTCGGACTTGAGTTTGGAGGCAAATCGGGAAAACTGGTATTAACATGGTTCCGCATTCTGGCAGTAATGGCCATGGCCTGGTATGTGTATACCCTGATTCAGAAAAAAGCACATTCCGGTTATATTATTGCATGGACCCTTATTTGGTCGGGAGCTGTAGGCAATATCATCGACAGCGTATTTTATGGAATGTGGTACGGCTACGATACCTGGATGCACGGTCGCGTGGTGGATATGTTTTATTTTCCCATCATTCAAACAACCATACCCGATTGGTTCCCGATCTGGAAGGGAGAAGATTTCGAATTTTTCCGTCCGGTCTTTAATCTGGCCGATACCGCCATCAGTGTTGGGTTTGCCATGATTCTCCTTTTTCAAAAACGTTTTTTAGCGCATACCCACAAAGAACATACACCAGAAGAGCCCACCGAAACGTTAACTGAACAACAATCGGTATGAGAATTTTTTCAACCCTCCTATTCTTTCTCTTTACGTTGAACCTTTCAGCGCAAAGCATTTGGATCAAGGGAGGAATTGGATTGCCCTCCGGAAGCTATTCCAACTCCAATATTCAAAAAAGCGACAACCGCTTTGCACAATCCGGTTATTTTTATGCCTTACAAGTGGATTATCCCGTATTAAAAAAAACCAGTGTGATCATGCAGGCAGGTCAGGCATCTCAACGCTTTGATGCAAGTGCATTTGAAGCCGGTATGGCAGCCCAGACTACCCAGAATACTTTATCTATTCAAAAAATATCCGACTATCAATCGTCGTATGCCCTTGCCGGAATCCGGTTAGGAATAGGTGATAAGCGGATTCTATATGGCGTTCAGGCATCTTTTGGATTTATGCAATTGCGCACTCCGGCCTATATAATTCAGCATACTTATCCCAGCAATACCGGCTACGAATGGGTGGAGGCGCATCAGGATATGACTGTTGCTTTTGCATGGGAGTTATTTGTGAATTATAAAATCAACTCTCACTTATTCCTGCAAGTTCAACTGGAGCATTTTAATGCCACTTTTCAGGTACCTTCAACAACCTATATTTCAGGAAATGTACCTACTGTTGACCTGCAACTGGATGTTTACCAGGCCGGTATTGGATTGGGTTACCGGTTTTGATCAGTTCCGCAAATCTATTACTTCAATACCGGGATATTTCTTCGGATCAAAACTGAAAAATTTATCTTCCAGTTTCACATTCGGATACTGATTGGTAATGGTATAGGTATGGGTCGTTCCGTTCTTATCGTAAACCACAGATTTCAGAATGGTCTGATTGGTTTTGTCGATGGTGAGTTTGATTTTAAAAAACGATTTCTTCTTGTCTTTGGGAGTTAGTTCTACCACCACCAATTCTTTTCCTGCATCTTTTTTCTCTTCAACAATCTTGTAAAGAAACCCTTTGTCGTACATGGTAAAAATATCTTCGAGGCGAATGGTGGCTTGTTTGGGATTATAGGTACTGATCTGCACTTCGTTTACTTCTTTACTGTACGTCCAGATATTGGCATTGTCGCAAATGATAATCTGACCGGCTATATCCAACTTAAACTTATTGTTTTTTATAAAGATCACACCGCGCTGTTTCTCTTGCCCGTTATCAGCTTTGCTTTCGATATGGTAGGTAAAATCCGCCTTGATGGATTTAAATTTCTTGTACCGGGCACTGATGGTATTTAAAAGTTTGTCGGCGGCTTTGTCTTTGGGAGCCGGTTGAGCCAGTAAGCTAAAAGGAATAGTGGCTAGTAGAAAGATATTAACGAGCTTTTTCACGGTACAAATATGCTAAATGTTCAAATAGGAATAGCACAATCCGTGCCATTTCACCAAATCTTTACGCTTCACCTGAGCGGTCGAGCAGATTGGGCGGTAAGGTTTTGGTAGCCTTGGCTCCCAGTTTACGGAGTATTTCAACCTTGCCTACCAAATTACCCGGACCGGTTGATATTTTACGCATTGCATCTTCATAGGCGCGTTTGGAGTCATCCATTTTCTTGCCAATTTCGGTAAGGTCGCGCATCAGGCCTTCAAATTTGTCGTACAATTTTCCGGCTTCTTCGGCAATCTGCAAGGCATTGCGGTTTTGATGTTCCATTTTCCATAGACTGGCAATGGTGCGCAGGGTAGCCAACAATGTGGTGGGTGAAACAATCACCGTTTTGCGGTCCCAGGCATAAGCAAACAATTCCGGATCTTCCTGTATTGCTATGCTGAAAGCAGATTCCATGGGCATGAAAAGCAATACAAAATCAGGGGTAGAAAAATCGGTGGAGGAATAATAATTTTTATCGCTCAGCAATTTCACGTGCGACCGCACACTGTTCACATGCTCTTTAATGAGTCGTGTGCGTTGTTCTGTATCGTCGGAGCTGCTGTACTGTTCGTAAGCAGTCAGCGAAACTTTAGCGTCAATGATCAGGTGTTTGCTGTCGGGTAAAAAGACCACCACATCCGGTTTGATGGTATCCCCTTCCACGTTTTTAGTAACCACTTGTGTGCGGTATTCGCGGTTGTTTTCCAATCCGCTGCGTTCCAACACTTTTTCCAGAATCAATTCACCCCAATTGCCTTGTTTTTTGGTATCGCCTTTGAGTGCTTTGGTTAAGTTGTGTGTTTCTTCGGTGATTTTTTGGTTGAGGTCGAATAGCTTTTTTACCTCTTCGCGCAAGGAAATTTTGTCGCGCATTTCTTCTTTGAAAGCGGTATCTACCTTGGTTTCAAACTCCTTTATTTTTTGTTGAAATGGCAACAGAATCTGATCCAGATTGGCACGGTTCTGCTCGGTAAACTTCTTACTCTTTTCGTCGAGGATGCGGTTGGCCAGGTTCTCAAATTCTTTTTGAAACTTTTCCTGCAGACGCGTCAGTTCCTCCTGTTGTTCATCGAGCTTCTCCTTCAGGTTTTTGTTTACGTTTTCAGCGGTCGAAAAATCGGCATTGAGGCGGTACAATTTATCCTGAACATGTGCCAGGGTTTCGGTCAGGGTTTTCTTCTCGGTGAGCAACATTTCGTTGGTGCTGCGAAATGCACTCCCCTCCTCTACTGCTTTCATGAGTTGATTGCGCAACTGGGTTAACTCGCTGGTTAAATCAGCCACTACCGGCGGTTTGCGTATAAACCAGGCCAGGGCAAAACCGGCCAGTAATCCAACGATCAGAAACAAGAATTCCATGGTGCAAAATACGTTGTTCGGGGGAATATATGTAATTATGTAAGTATGTAATTATGTCCACCTACGCTAAAGCTACGGTGGATGAAATAATTGTGTCCACCTTCGCTAAGGCTACGGTGGATGAAAGTAGCATTGGATGGTCAAATTGATGCTGAATTGCCGAATATTAAAATCCGGACAAGTATTATTTTATAGTACACCCTTAAAATGTTTAATTTTACGAGTCTTTCTGTTACTTAAATGAATTTACCGGTTTAGGATGCGCGAGGGATTGTAGTGGAAAGCCCGCAGCGCAGCGAGGACTTGAAACGAAAAGCCCGACCCATGAAGTAAAGCGCGAGAGATGTTAACTAAATTAGAATCATCCGGTTGCGCTTACTTCATGGGACGCGCCCAAAAAAAACAAAGCTTCAATGACCAAAAGGTATATGCCTAAAAAAATCAACCCATTAAACGATCAGTGTTAATTAGCATCTAATAAAAGGATGAGCAAAGAAGAAATAGCCGATGACGTATTGTTGAGGATGTTCCGCGACCGGAATACCCGCAATAAGGCGTTTGAGACCATTCTCGACAAATACCAGCAACGGGTGTACTGGCAGATCCGGCGCATGGTGCTCGACCACGACGATGCCGATGATGTATTGCAGAATACGTTTATCAAAATCTGGGAAAACCTGGAACGATTCAAGGAAAACTCCAAACTCTATACCTGGATTTACCGCATTGCTACCAACGAATCGCTGCAATTTCTGAACCGGCGCAAAACGGTTTCGATCGACGATGAAAGCCTGAACCTGGCCGAAAAACTGGAGACCGGCACCTATTTCAATGGAAATGGAGTTGAATTAAAATTGCAGGCGGCCATTTTGCAATTGCCGGACAAACAAAGGCTGGTATTTAACCTGAAATATTACGACAACCTCACCTACGACGAAATGGAAGAAGTGACCGGCACCAGCACCGGTGCATTGAAAGCATCGTATCACCATGCCGTTAAAAAAATTGAAGGAATAATCAAACAAGATTTAAACTTAACATACTGAGTACTATCCAATACCTGTGATGAACGAAGAAATAACATATCGTGAAGAAGATTACCTGAGAAGTTTACCCGTGAAAGGTGGATTTACCGTGCCTGATGGTTATTTTGAAGATCAGAAAAGCCGCTTACTGTTTCGCCTACGCCAGGAGGGCAATGCCATTCAGGGATTGGAAGTTCCTGAGGGATATTTTGAGCAATCGAAAGCCCGAATTTTAAAACGAACTGTTGAACAACCTAAAAAATCGTTGTCGCTCGTTAATCGTCCGTTTTTCCGTTATGCCATTGCTGCTTCGATGATCTTGGTATCGGGAATCAGTTTTAATCTGTTGCGCGATCAACAAACAACCACACAAAAAACCATTACATCCACCGATGTATTGCAATACATGGAAGTAAACGGAGCTACCGAACTTTCTGCTGCCGAACTGATCAATCTGCTACCGGCATCTGCTGTTTCAACTTCGGCCGAAGAAAATTACCTGCTTGAACAAAGCGACAACACCTTAATTTTTGAAGAATTATGAAAACTTTTTTACTCATATGGGCCACGCTGTTTACCTGTGTAGGATTAAAAGCCCAGGACGATATGCCCGGCGGTCCACCCGAACGCCAGCAACAAATTGAATCGTACCGCATTGCATTTATTACGGAGAAGCTGAATCTGACACCCAAAGAAGCGGCTGCATTCTGGCCGGTGTACAACGAATACGAAGATCAGATCAAAGCCATGCGTATGAAGGACCGCGACCGGGTAAGGAATTTCCGCGAAAAGGCATCTCCAACCGAACAGGATGCCGATAAATTCATCAACGAACACCTCACGTTTCGCCAGCAGGAAATTGAACTCACCCGCAAATACATGGTTGAATTCCGCAAGGTGCTCCCCTCTAATAAAGCCGCTATCCTGCTTACGCTGGAACAGGAATTTAAGATGCAGTTGTTGCGGAGGATTAAGGACAGGAGAAATTGAAATTCATTTTTTACGCAGAGAATCTGTTCATGCGTAAATGCTCTATTACTGAACTTTCTTAATCAATTCCCAGATATCGCCGTTTTGGAATTTAAATTTAAGGACCCCATCGCTGTTATTAATGAGAAGGTAATATAGCTCTGTTTCAGGATCACCATTATCACTCATAAAATAAATATTTTTATAGAATTTCTCCGCTATCAGTAATGAATCATACTTTGGCGTACCTGATGGTAAATGGTCATAAAAGTATTGTGAGTTAAAATTAATGATTAAATGAGGATATCCATCAGGTTCTTTAATTACTATTTTATAGAATATTGGGGAGTTGAATGTACTACTTTGAAAAGTAACTGCAGCGAATTCAAGTTTTGCAATATCTGATGGGCATTCAGGGTTAGTATTACCCCAGGATCTATATTCATAATCATTCACCATTCCTGTGCCAACAAACGTGTGTGTATCTACACCATTGCGTAGAAAAACAAGCGCTTCAAATCCCTTATAATGAATTTTATCTCTTTGAAATTGATGAAAGTTAGATACCAAGGTTTTTTGCTCATCACAATCCGGTCCGCTTAAGATGTCGCATCCTGAAAGTGCGAATAAAAACAGGATAAACACAAGATCGATTAAATGTTTCATTGGGTTGAACGGATATGCTAAATTCCATCTTTTCCGGCAGATTTTCATCTATTTTTCTATGTTGTTGTGTGTACTTTGCTTTTGGCTGTCCTGAACCGAATGTACACTTACCACAGGTCGGCGTAAACAGCCTTTTATATTTACCCGATCCCCTTATCTTTGCCCAAATTTTACCCCTATGAGCAAAGGACCCATCTCCCAGTTTATTGAAACGCATTACAAACATTTTAATGCAGCTGCTTTGGTGGATGCTGCCAAAGGATACGAAACCCACCTGACCGAAGGCGGTAAAATGATGGTAACCCTGGCCGGTGCCATGAGTACGGCCGAATTGGGAAAATCGCTGGCCGAAATGATTCGTCAGGGAAAGGTTGACATCATCAGTTGTACCGGTGCCAACCTCGAAGAGGATATCATGAACCTGGTAGCGCATTCGCATTATAAGCGCGTGCCGCATTACCGCGATTTATCTCCGCAGGACGAATGGGATCTGCTCGAAAACCATTACAACCGCGTTACCGATACCTGCATCCCGGAAGAAGAAGCCTTTCGCCGTTTGCAAAAACATATTTATAAAATCTGGAAAGATGCCGATACAGCGGGCGAACGTTTTTTCCCACATGAGTACATGTACAAAATCCTCAATAGCGGGGAGTTGCAGCCGTATTACGAAATAGATCCGAAAGACTCGTGGATGCTGGCTGCGGCTGAACGTAACCTGCCGATTATTGTTCCGGGTTGGGAAGATTCGACCATGGGAAATATTTTTGCATCGTATGTGATCAAAAACGAAATCAAGGCATCCACCATGAAATCGGGTATCGAATACATGGCGTGGCTGGCCGATTGGTACGTAAAAAATTCAGCAGGCAAAGGCATTGGGTTCTTCCAGATCGGTGGCGGTATTGCAGGCGATTTCCCGATTTGTGTAGTACCGATGTTGTATCAGGATATGGAAATGGAAAACATCCCATTCTGGGGTTATTTCTGCCAGATCAGTGATTCCACCACTTCGTATGGTTCATACTCGGGTGCTGTTCCCAACGAAAAAATCACCTGGGGTAAACTCGATATCCATACGCCTAAGTTTATAGTGGAATCAGATGCTACCATTGTGGCTCCTTTGATTTTTGCCTGGATTTTGGGTTGGTAAATCCGCCAAACATGAATTATACCTGTTCGCTGCACGATTTGGAATTTTATGCTTACCACGGATTGCATCCCGAAGAGGCTAAGACCGGAACTGTTTTCAAAGTAGATGTAGATATTGAAACATCACGACACGATAAGGAATCGTTTCAGAAATTGAGTGCGGTGCTGAATTACGAAACCATCTTTGCAATCATCAGCGAGCAGATGAGTCAGCGGGAAGCCTTGATTGAAACAGTAGCAGCCAACATCATGAATCGTTTTTATACTACTTTTCCCGATGTTCAGAAAGTGACAGTTAAGATTTCGAAACCGGATCCGGCAGGATTGTTTAAATCGGGATATGCGCAGGTGGTTTTGAGTCGTTAGAATTTCAGCAGCAAACGTACGTTTACCCTTCGGGCCGTGAGATAATTCGGTACAGCCCATGTGCGTCCGTTGATATCCTGCAACCACAAATACGAAATGGTATTGTTGATGTCGAGCAGGTTGAAAATTTCAACCCCGATTAATGCCGATTGAAAATGGCGTTTCCATCCGGTTTTGTATTTGGTATTTTCATCCACCAGAATTTTTAAGAATCCAATATCAACCCTTTTGTACGATGGCATTTCAAGAGTATCTCCGTATCGGTCGTGATCGGGTGTGCCAAACGGAAAACCGCTGCCATACACCATATTCAGGTGCATCCGAAACGTTGGGAATTTAGGAAGGTAATCCTGAAACATCACACTGGCAGTGAAACGCTGATCGGTAGGTCGTCTAACATATCCCTGATCAATTGAATTACCGGATGCATCCTGCGTGATTTTTTCTTCGGTGCTCAGTACGGATAAACTGGCCCAACTCTCGGTACCTTTCACAAATTCTCCGTTCACTTTCAGGTCAACTCCGGTGGCATATCCGCTGGCAATATTGTTGGCATAATAACGAATCCGCACGTTGTCAATTTCGTAAGGAACCAAATTATCGAGTTGTTTGTAATAGGCTTCAGCAAACAATTTAAACGGACGTTTCCAGGCTATAAAATTCATGTCGCCGCCGGCAATATAATGTATGGATCGCTGGGCTTTTATATTCGAATTCAGACTGCCGTCGAACCGGCGGAACTCACGATATACCGGTGGTTGATAATACACTCCTGCTGCTGCTTTGAGCACAATATTTCGCTTGAGTTGACCTTCCTTTTCTTTGTACTGAACGGCACGATTGTGCGCCCGGTTAGGTTCGAAGGAGACCTGCACACGCGGACTGATTACATTTTCGTTGTTGTAACTCCACCAGTTGGAACGAATACCATAATTAACCATGAGGTTATTCACCGGATTGATGAGGTAGGTGTTTTGCACATAACCGCTCAACCGCATGGTGGTGATGGCATTGTTGCCATAGATATATTCCTCCATCACAATTTCATTGTTTTGCAAACCGGGTTTGGCAAAACCGAGTGAATCCAGAAAGCGCCACTCGTTGATATGATCCTGCACATCTTCAACCTGAACCTGTGCGCCCCATTGGATAAAATGATTTCCTTTGGTAAGTGAGCCGCGGTGCCCGAGATTTCCCACGGAAGCTTGCATGGTATTGCGTGCATTGTTCAGAAAATATCCAATGCCTAAAGTAGATCGGGCTTTTCCGAAATTATCCGAACCAAAATCGGTTTCCACTTCTTCGAGGCGATAAGCTCCTTCTACGGTAAAAAACTCACGTTCGGAAGTGGTGAAGAAAGAAGAATATACTTTTAACTGCAGTTTATGTGTGGGTTGATAATTGAGCGAAAGTGCGGCAGTACCGGTTTGGTATTCCATAAGATCGGAACCGTTGAAATACATGCGCAAAGCGAGGGCGGTTTTTACCGTACCGAAAATGGTTTCACGGGTTTCGGGAATAACGAGGTAACGGTTATTGGCATATGCACCCAACACGCTCAAACTTAAATTATCGCGTAAATGATAAGTAAGCAGGGCTTGCACATCGGCAAACGAAGGACGGTAATCGCCTTTGGTATTGAGCGAACCCACCAGTAATTGATTGGACCAATAACGGGCACCGATCAGGTAAGTAAATCGTTTTCGAAACTCTATTCCTTCGACATGCGCCTGCACTCCCAGCAAACTCACATTGGCGCTGGCTGCTGTTTTACGCGGTTCGCGGTATTTGATATCGAGTACTGAAGAAAGTTTATCGCCGTATCGTGCTTCAAATCCACCGGCACTGAATTTTACGTTTTGTACCAGTTCGGTATGAATAAAACTGAGTCCTTCCTGTTGTCCGGTACGGGGTAAGAAGGGGCGGTAAATTTCAATGTCGTTTACATAAATGAGATTCTCGTCGTAATTACCACCGCGCACATTGTATTGCGCACTCATTTCGTTGCCCGATGAAACACCCGGTAAGGTTTTGAGTACGGTTTCGAAACTGCCTGTGGCATTGGGTAAAGACGATGCTGCTTTGGGATCGATGGTATGCACTCCGATTTTATCGCGTTCTTTTTCTTCCGTAAAAACAAATTCTTTGAGGTCGATACCGTATTGCATGCGTGCATTTACAGTATGGCGGGAACCGGGAGCCAGTGCCGGAATGGCAATGCGCTGAGTGGGTCGTCCGATATACGAAACGGCTAATTCAGCAGGTCGATTCGCGTCCAATTCAATCCGGAAAAAACCTTGATCATTGCTGACGGTAAAATTTGTTGTGCCCACCTCAGTGATATTGGCATTGGAAACCGGATTGGCCAGAGAGTCGCGGATATAGCCGGATACCAGCACCTTGTCTTGCTGACCAAAGGCCTGCAAAACCGTAAAGAGAATCAGAAACGTAAAAGGAATGCTGCGCATTAAGGTTATACAACGCACATTATGCCTGGTGCGTATGCATAGTTAGCTTTTTTAAAGAAGAAATAGTGGCCGTGGGGTCTGCACTCGAAAAAACATAGTTTCCTGCAACCAACACATCGGCTCCACATTCAAGAAGTTTCGGTGCCGTAACTTCATTTACACCTCCGTCGATTTCGATGAGGCAGGAGCTTCCTTCGTGCTGAATCATGGCTTTCAGTTCGCGGCATTTGGAATATATACGATCGATGAATTTTTGTCCTCCAAATCCCGGGTTCACACTCATCATACAAACCACATCTATATCAGCAATCAGATCCTGCAATACCGAAACAGGTGTATGGGGGTTGAGTGCCACACCGGCTTTCATGCCTTCGGCCCGGATCGCCTGCAGGGTGCGGTGCAAATGCGTTGAGGCTTCGTAATGCACAGAAAGCACTGCAGCACCGGCTTGTTTAAATTCTTTGATATACCGTTCGGGTTGTACAATCATCAAATGCACATCTAACGGTTTCTTAGCATGTTTGTGAATGGATTGCATTACCGGAAATCCAAAGGAGATATTCGGCACAAAAACTCCATCCATGATATCGACATGAAACCAGTCGGCTTCGCTGGCATTGATCATCTCCACATCGCGTTGGAGATTGCCAAAATCGGCCGATAAAATAGAGGGTGCTATGATAGGATTATTCATCGGTCACGAAAGTAATACTTTTTGCAGAAAGCCGGAATAAAATGCCCGATAGCCAAAGCGTTGATAGCCTTATAAATCTTCCAGAACAAAACCCCAGTCTTCATTTTCTTCAATAATGATTCCCCTCACTCCTGCACCGTCTGCAGCATCGATATCGCGTTGCTTGTCGCCGATGAATAATGATTGTTGCGGGTCGATCTGAAATTTTGCCAAAGCTTTCTCTATCATCTGGCTTTCGGGTTTGCGGCAAATACATTTGCTGAAATCGGGATGATGCGGACAATAATAAATAGCATCAATATGTCCACCGGTGGCTTTTACTTCACGCAACATATGTTGATGCATTTCATCAAGTGTAGCATGCGTATACAATCCTTTGGCAATACCGCCCTGATTGGTGATGACGATAACGAGGTATCCCTTTTTATTTAACCGGGCAATATATTTGGGTGCATGAGGCAGAACCACAAAGTTTTCGGGACGTGAAACATATTCCCCGTTTTCACGGTTTATTACTCCGTCGCGGTCGAGGAATACAGCCTTATTCATGGCTGCGAAATAAGCATTTATTTTATGATTAAATGATTTTCAATATACTTGAAACAAATTAGCACCGTGAATCCCCGCATAGTTATCATACCTACTTACAACGAAATTGAGAATATCGAAGCCATTATTCGTAAGGTATGTTCGCTCGCCATGCCCTTTGATATACTGATTGTTGACGATGGTTCGCCCGATGGAACCGGAGCTAAAGTTAAAGCATTGCAACAGGAATACAGCCAGTTGCATTTGCTCGAACGTGCCGGTAAAAGCGGATTGGGAACTGCTTATATCGTAGGATTTAAGTGGTGTTTAACCAAAGGATACGGTTTTATTTTTGAAATGGATGCCGACTTCTCGCACAATCCGGATGACCTGCCTCGTTTGTACACGGCCTGTGCCGAAGGTGCCGACATGAGCATCGGATCGCGTTATGTGACCGGAGTAAATGTGGTAAACTGGCCGATGAGTCGTGTAATGTTGTCGTTTTTTGCATCCAAATATGTGCGTGTGATTACCGGCTTACCGGTGCATGATACAACTGCCGGATTTGTATGTTATACAAGTAAAGTATTAAAAGCCATTGAGCTCGATAAAATAAAATTCCGCGGATATGCCTTTCAGATTGAAATGAAATTTACTGCCTGGAAAATGGGCTATACCTTAAAAGAAGTTCCGATTATTTTCACCGACCGTACGCTGGGAACTTCCAAGATCTCCAAAAACATTATCCGCGAAGCCATTTGGGGTGTGCTGGCCCTGAAGCTCAAAAGTATGTTTAAGCGATATCCGCAGCGTGCGAATGGTTGATATTGGGGCACGAAACGAAGTTCAGCGTAGCGAATTCTATTATCCAATTCATCTCATAGGATTCGTCATTTCTTTTGCTAAATTTTGAATTTCATTAATTCCTTGATTATGAAAACTTTTACAATTGCTTTGGCCGTTTCAATTGGTTTATGCTTATTGTTATTGGGAAGCTGCACCAAAAAAGATGAACTGGGAACACCAACTTTTATACCCAAGGACGACAGAGGTTATTGCAAAATTGACGGCAAAAATTGGGAAACATGTACAAAGTTTTTAGGTAAGCCGGAGGTTAATGCCCATTTCTATCCCGGAAGCGAGCTTCAGGTAGAGTTCAATAACGTTTGTGAAGATCACGAATCCTATGTTTATTTCGTATTGAAGAACATAACTGACACAGGAGTGTACCTGTTGTCTAATTATCATTTTGGGATCTATGTTATTGAGGCAGGATACATTTTGCGTTCAAGAACAGATAGTACACATACAGGCAAGGTACACATAACCAAGTTCGACAAAACATTACAAAGATTATCCGGAACTTTTGAAATGATTCTCAATGACACTGTGCATAAAAGCACTATATATATAAGCGAAGGGCAGTTCACAAATGCACCATATGAACGCCCATAATAATTAATCCCTTAATAGTTTCTTTAGGCATTTATATACATAACAGACCTAAAATTAGGGGTTTAAGCCTTTTTGGTTAATGCTATTCCATAAAAAAAGCCCTCGTGTGAGGGCTTTTTTATTTCGTTGCATGCGTATCAGGCAAGAATCACAACTTTATCGTTGAGTACTTCAATCACTCCGCCGGAGATTTCGAATATTTCTTCTCTGCCTTCTGTTTTAACGTTAACCTTTCCTTTTTCGAGGCTGGAAACCAGAGCCGCGTGCTTTTTCAAAATCTGAAAACGGCCTTTGGAACCCGGAACTGTTACGCTATCTACTTCACCGGAGAACAGGGAACGATCGGGAGTTAAAATATCTAAATGCATGTTGTTGTTCTGTTAATTCTTAAAACCTTATTTGGCTTCAGCCAGCATTTTCTCTCCTTTGGCCACTGCATCTTCAATGGTTCCCACGAGGTTGAATGCCGCTTCGGGTAAATGATCGTATTGTCCGTCCATGATAGCGTTGAATCCTTTGATGGTTTCTTCGATCGGAACCAATACACCTTTTAAACCGGTGAATTGTTCAGCTACGTGGAAAGGTTGAGAGAGGAAACGTTGCACACGACGAGCACGTCCAACCACCAATTTATCGTCTTCACTCAATTCATCCATACCAAGGATGGCGATGATATCCTGCAATTCTTTGTAACGCTGTAAAATTCCTTTTACGCGTTGAGCACAATTGTAATGAGCTTCTCCAACAATGGTAGGCGTAAGAATCCGTGAAGTTGAATCCAAAGGATCTACCGCAGGGTAAATACCCAACTCGGCAATTTTACGACTCAATACCGTTGTAGCATCCAAATGCGCAAAGGTGGTAGCCGGAGCCGGATCCGTTAAGTCATCCGCAGGTACGTAAACCGCTTGTACGGAAGTAATGGAACCACGCTTGGTTGAGGTAATACGTTCCTGCATGGCACCCATTTCGGTTGCCAGGGTAGGTTGGTAACCTACGGCCGATGGCATACGTCCGAGCAAAGCCGATACTTCAGATCCTGCTTGTGTAAAACGGAAAATATTATCGACAAAGAACAGGATATCGCGACCGCCTGATTTCTCATCTCCATCGCGGAAATATTCGGCCATGGTCAGACCGGAAAGAGCAACACGGGCACGGGCTCCCGGAGGTTCGTTCATTTGTCCGAAAACCAGGGTTGCCTGTGATTTTGCCAATTCGGCGTAATCTACTTTATCCAAATCCCAACCGCCTTCTTCCATGGAATGTTGAAATTCTTTACCGTATTTAATAACGCCTGATTCAATCATCTCGCGCAACAAATCGTTTCCTTCACGGGTACGTTCACCCACACCGGCAAATACCGACATACCTTCGTATGCTTTTGCAATATTGTTGATCAATTCCATGATCAAAACCGTTTTTCCTACACCCGCACCACCGAACAAACCAATTTTACCTCCTTTGGCATAAGGTTCGATGAGATCGATTACCTTAATACCGGTATACAATGGTTCAGATGAAGTTGAAAGATCTTCGAAGCGTGGAGCGTCGCGGTGAATGGAACGTCTTTCTGTAGCTTCAACGGTTCTCATACCATCGATAGCTTCTCCAACCACATTGAACAAACGTCCGCGTACATTTTCGCTGGCAGGCATTGAAATGGGCGATCCTGCAGGAACTACTTCCATTCCGCGAACCAATCCATCGGTAGCTTCCATCGCAATGGTACGAACCATGTTTTCTCCAAGGTGCTGCTGACATTCCAATACAATTCTGGAACCATCCGGCTTCGAAATATAAAGGGCATCCAGGATTTTAGGTAAACCCTTACTGCCTTCTGAAAAACTTACGTCGACAACGGGACCAATGATCTGGGCGATTACTCCTGATTTTGACATATTTATGTTAATTATTTGCTTTTTTAAGTGGTGCAAAATTAATTTTTCCAACCGAATATCAAACCATTTATCGAATCTTATTTTTGATGCGGATGAAACTTCCTCCAGCCTTTTATTTAAACCCTGATGTTGTGGATGTTGCGAAGCAATTGCTGGGAAAAATGTTGATAACCCGGTTCGACGGGAAACAGACTTCCGGGTGGATTGTGGAGACGGAAGCTTATGCCGGAATTGTTGACAAAGCAAGCCATGCTTTTGGCGGTAGATTGACTGAAAGAACACGTACGATGTATGCGCGTGGTGGTGTAGCTTACGTGTATTTATGCTACGGAATGCATTCGCTGTTTAATGTGGTGACTCATCAGGAAGGAATTCCGCATGCGGTTTTGATCAGAGCTATAGAACCTGCAGAAGGAATGGACTTAATGATGAAACGCAGGGGAAAATCAGAAATGGATTACTCCCTAACGGCGGGGCCGGGAAGTTTGAGCAAAGCATTGGGAATTCAAACACTGCATACGGGTCAATCGTTGCAATCGAACAGTTTGTGGATTGAGGATGCCGCAAGAAAAATTGAAGAAACTTCGATTATAGCATCTCCCAGGGTTGGGGTTGCTTACGCACAGGAAGATGCTCTGTTACCCTATCGGTTTCGTATTCAGGGTAACTGCTGGGTGAGTAAGGCGAAATAAAAAAAACTGTTTTAACGTTTTAAGATCAGAATATCATCCTTCCGGTAAATCACCTGAAATTTCTTCTCTTTTATAAACATATTGATCCAATCCCCGTATTCGTCCGGAGGAAAAGGATAAGAACCTCTTTTCGTCTCAAATAAAATTATATATCGTGCCTCATTTACTACAGGAAAATGGTACAACTTTTCTCGTTCAACCATATGGGGTGCAAGGTTTGTATGAACTGAAACAGGTTCTCCCGGAGGAATGTGTTGAATTGCCTCGTGAACTCCTTTGATATTCAATCCGCTTCTGTAATGTTCGCCGGCATAAAAGCGGAGATTTACCTTGTTCATCGGGATTACACTTAAATCAATTAAAGCAATGGTGGTGAAACAGGTCAACACAACAAATACAACAGCGAAGGTAACCTGTACTATTTTTCCTCTGAATTGGTTTATGGCTTCAAACACTGCAAAGGCTAAAATCGGGACGAACTCGATGGAATAATGATGGCTTACTCCCCAGAATGCAAAATCTTTTGACAAGAGTTTTGCTGCAAAGACCGGAATCAACCAGATCAACAGGTATGGCCGCACAATGATGGCCACACCTCCGGATAATAGAAAAGCCTGATACAATTCCATTTTGATGGAATACTCCAATGAATCGGGTGGCCCAATCATTATTTCTTTTAATGCTGAAGGATGACTCAACAAATACATTGCGATTTCGGGCAGATTGTTGCCGTATTGCGCATAACGTGTTAACTGGAATCCATCTTTATTTTCCTGATTGAGCAATGGGGTTAACCAGTCGACTACAAAAAAAGTATAGGCTGCACAAAAGAGTGCAACGCCAATCATAAATGCTGTGTGTTTTTTAAGCAGAAAGGCTTGCTTTCTCAATGCCATTCCGGCCAAAACAAAAGCCACCCATAAACCGGTATTTTCCTTGGTCATCAACATCAGGAAAATTAACAACGCTGCTTGTTTGAGCTTCTCCTTGTCGAGCAGGTAAATCAACCAGGGAAGCATCATGGCTGCTATTACATTGTTGTGAAAATCAAAACTAACTGCCGTATAAATTCCCCAAATGCAAAAAAACTGTACTAAAATGATATACGGTAAAGCAACCTGAGTTGTATGATTTTGCATGTATCTGAACAACCCTAACCCACCCGCCAAAACAGCCAGAATTTGCAGGATCAATAACCCATAGGAACCAAACACCCAATAGAACGGAACATATAAAAAAGTAATGGGCGAGAAATGATCGGCAAAGTAATTGATTCCCCGGTTCAGGATATCCAGTGTAAAAATATTTGAATGAAAACGGGAGAAAGAATAGACGGCATGATTGAACATACCAAGATCGAAAGCGGAAGTGCGGAAATTGTAATGATTAACAAGTGCAATGGAAGCATAAACCAGTCCGAATACTACCAAAATGGGTAGCAATACCTTGTATCGGGTATTATGGTTCGGCATAGTGCTGCCTTATTTTCTGCTTAATACGCGTTCAACAGCTGCCAAAATATCCGGAGTATCCAGCCCGTATTTTTTCATCAGGTCATCGGGTGTACCGCTTTCTCCAAAACTGTCGTTAACGGCAACCATTTCTATAGGTGTTGGCAAACGGCGAGCGAGTAATTGCGCAATGCTATCACCCAAACCACCATTCATCTGATGCTCTTCAGCAGTTACCACACATCGGGTTTTGCTGACTGATTTCAGAACAGCTGCATCATCCAATGGTTTGATGGTATGGATATTGATGATCTCCGCGTTGATTCCTTTTGCTGCCAGAGCGTGACCTGCTTCAATGGCTTTCCAAACCAAATGCCCGGTGGCAATAATGGTAACATCGGTACCTTCATTTAAAAGTAAGGCTTTACCGATTTCAAAAACCTGATCTGCAGGAGTGAAATTGGGAACAGCCGGTCTTCCGAAACGCAGGTAAACAGGACCCTGATGAGCAGCAATAGCAATGGTGGCCGCTTTAGTCTGATTAAAATCACAGGGGTTGATAACGACCATGTTCGGCAACATTTTCATCAATCCGATATCTTCCAGAATCTGGTGTGTGGCACCATCTTCTCCTAATGTGAGACCGGCGTGTGAAGCACAGATCTTCACATTTTTATTGGAATACGCTACTGACTGACGAATCTGATCGTAAACACGTCCGGTTGAAAAATTGGCGAAAGTTCCGGTATATGGAATTTTTCCTCCGATGGTTAAGCCGGCAGCAACACCCATCATATTGGCTTCAGCAATGCCAACCTGAAAAAATCGTTCAGGAAAATCTTTTTGAAAGGCATCCATCTTGAGTGAGCCGATTAAATCAGCACAGAGACCCACAACTTCCGGATTTGATTTTCCCAGTTCGTGTAAACCGGCTCCGAATCCGGAACGTGTATCTTTTACATTTTGTACTTCGTATGTCTTCATTTCAATCTGTATTAATTCAGGGTGATATTGGTAGATGCTCCGGACTGTATCGTAAATTCCCGCACAAAGGTTTGGTTTGAACGATAAGAATTGCGGGGGCGATAAATGATTTTATATTTTCCGGGTTGCATAATTATGGAGTTGGTTTTGTTGTCGATTTGGATCTTATGTACCCATTCCAACTCGTTTCGGTTCATCTGATAAATATCGGCATAGTATTGCTGAACCAAAGCAAAAACAGTTAAACGACCGGGTTGCTGTAACTCAATGGTGGTCGTATAACTTTGTTTAATTTCCACATTGCGTTGAATCATGCGGGGTAAGGTCAGCACTTCCACATCGTATTTTCCCACGATCAGTTTTTCTCCCAAATTGGCATCCATCACATGCAAGGTATTGGGGTTGTTTGGCAACCGGATAATGCATTTAAGGTTGTTGTAATTAGTGGCTCCGTTGATTTTCACCAACAGGTTTCCCTGAGGTGCATCCAGGCCAATGGTAGTGTGTTTGCCCGCGTACACTTCAATATTTTCTTTTTTAACGGGAGGAATAGTATGTACCACCAGTTTGTATTTGTAGACCGGATCGATGAACATGGTATCCGGATTTCCCTTCTCGTTCAGCGTGTGCATTGCATTGTTTACGAGTTGTCCGGAATTCATATCATAAAAAGTCATGTTTACATTGGTCTCGGTTGGTTTGCTGTAAGCATCCAGCAAATTTACCTGTGCTGTTGTATTGTTGAGCGCCTGGCTGATCACAACATTCATTACATTATCAAAATCGGCAGCCGTATTGGCATCGTAATAACGACCCACACATTCGAATGCCTTCCTGAATTCGTCGGTTGATCCTAACCCGATAATGAAAGGACGCAGAATTACGCCGTTGCTCTGCAATGCTTCTGAAACTGCGCAGGGGTCGCCATCGCATTCTTCAATACCATCGGTAATCAGAATTAAAATATTGCGCACATTGGGTTCTTTTGGAAAATCGTTGGCCGCTTCCTGCAAAGCATGTGCAATCAAAGTAGTGCCTTTTGGAACGATCCCGTTCACCTTCTTTTTTATTTCATTGTGATTATTTGCCCGAAAAGGAACTTCGAGACGGGTATCGCGGCAATCGTGCCGTGCCGGTGGACTTTGGTGACCGTAAACGCGCAGAGCCACTTCAACATCTTTGGCATGCGAAAGGCTATCCATGATCCGGTTCATGAGTCGTTTGGCTACATTGATCCGGTTGTCGTTATCCATCATCGCATACATGCTTCCCGAGGCATCCATTACAAAAAGGATCCTGGTTTTTTCAACTTTTTTCCGCGACGATTGTGCAAACAATCCGGTTGCAAACAACAGCAAAAAAATGCAACCCATCATATACTTTATAAGTATATTTTTGGCTATAAATCTGGCTGTTTGCCCCTTATTCATTGACCGTGTCGAAATATTCAATAGTCTCCAAGGGTTTGCGGAAGTTGTGCCAGTGCTTTCTCCAATTCGGCATCACTCGGGGCAATGCCATGCCATTTATGAGATCCCACCATGAAATCGATGGGATGACCCATTTCCGTTTTCATGATGATGAAAATGGGTTTCCCATTTCCTGTTGCTGCTTTTGCCTTGCCCATTACCGTAATAATTTCCTGCATATCGTGTCCGTTCATGTGCATGACATCCCATCCGAATGCTTTTACTTTAGCTTCAATATCGGTAGCACCAATGCCGGCAACGCTGCTGGTCGATCCATCAATTTGCTGTCCGTTACTGTCGATGGTAAGTATGAGGTTATCCACTTTATGATGCGCTGCAAACATGAAAGCTTCCCAACATTGTCCTTCTTCAATTTCTCCATCGCCCATCAGCGCATAAACCAGTTTGGAATCTTTGTTGAGTTTTTTAGCCAGTGCAGCACCGATAGAAACAGAAATCCCTTGTCCGAGTGAACCCGAGGCTACCCTCACGCCCGGAAGGTGTTCGGCTGTTGTAGGATGACCCTGCAAACGCGAATTAATTTTACGGAAAGTGCTCAACTCGCTGATGGGAAAATACCCGCTGCGTGCCAGTGTACTATAGAAAACCGGGGAAATATGGCCATTCGACAAAAAGAAAATGTCCTCTCCTATTCCATCCAGGCTGAAATCGGATTTGTGTTCCATTATGTGAAAGTAAAGAGCCGTAAAAAAATCGGCACATCCCAATGAGCCGCCGGGGTGGCCTGATTTGCAGCCATGAACCATGCGTAAAATATCCCTGCGGATTTGAGAGGCGGTAGCGTTTAGTGCTTGAATATCGGCCATAAGGAGTTGGTGATAATTTTAGGCGAAAGTATAAAATGACCTCTTTTTTTCAGACTTTTGTTTCCCACATTTTAGGATAAACACCTAACCATGCATAAAACCATTGAATTCAGCCTCTTACCGGAACAGTGTTATAACGAAGCGAGCACACATTTTCATATACGCCAGCAATTTGGAAATCCTGAGCTCACCGGGATTCATATTTTAAAGAAATCGCTCGATGCGCGCCGAAAACCGATTCGGTTCAGCATAAAGGCCGACTTGTATTTTGAAGAACCTGTGCCACCCGAGAATCTGACATTCGATTTCAAGGATGTACATAATGCCCAGCGTGCGGTTATCATTGGTGCAGGACCAGCCGGATTATTTGCTGCATTAAAACTGATCGAGCGCGGCATCAAACCTATCCTGTTTGAACGCGGAAAAGACGTACGCATGAGGCGACGCGATCTGGCACTCATTACGCGCCATAACACCGTTGATCCGGAATCGAATTATTGTTTTGGCGAAGGCGGTGCAGGAACTTACAGTGATGGAAAATTATATACCCGTTCGTCGAAGCGGGGCGATGTAAGCCGTATTTTGAAATTGCTGGTAAAGCATGGAGCTGATCCGAATATTTTGTACGAAGCACATCCGCATATCGGTACCAACAATTTACCGGGCATTATTACCCGTATCCGTGAAACCATTGAGACCTGTGGTGGAGAAGTGCATTTTCAATCAAAGCTGGTCGATATCGAGGTAATGGCAGATGCTGTAACAGGTGTAATGATTCGCAACTTATCATCTGAAAATCCGGCAGATCAACTTTTCAAAACGCGTCACCTGATCCTTGCAACAGGACATTCAGCGAGGGATATTTTTGAATTATTGGATCATAAAAAGATCCTGATTGAAGCCAAGCCTTTTGCCTTGGGTGTGCGCATTGAACATCCTCAGGAATTAATAGATTCAATACAATACTCTTGTGAAACACGCGGAGAATATTTACCTCCTGCATCGTATTCTTTGGTGAATCAATCTTTCGGACGAGGCGTATTTTCTTTTTGTATGTGCCCGGGAGGAATAATAGCTCCGGCAGCCACCGCTCCCGGCGAAATTGTAGTAAATGGATGGAGTCCGAGCAAACGGAACAATGCCTTTGCCAATTCAGGCATGGTGGTTTCGGTGAACGCACCTGATCTGAAAAAATATGAATCATACGGACCTCTTGCCGCCTTGCAGTTTCAAAAAAACATTGAGCAAGCCTGTTACCATGCCACACATTCCCTGCAGGCGCCGGCACAACGCGTACTCGATTTTGTAGAAAAGAAAAACTCGGCCACTTTACCGGAATGTTCTTATCTGCCCGGCATTATGCCCTATGATCTGGATGCCGTGTTGCCTGATTTTATAGGGGCCGGATTACGGGATTCGTTGAAAACATTTGGAAGAAAAATGAAAGGATATGTATCGAATGATGCGGTTTTGGTTGCTACCGAATCGCGTACATCATCTCCTGTGCGCATTCCGCGAAATCCAGATACCATGCAGCATCCACAAGTTAAAGGCTTGTACCCTTGTGGTGAAGGTGCCGGTTATGCCGGAGGAATTGTAAGTGCCGCCATGGATGGAGAACGCTGCGCGGATGGAGTATTGCAATACGAAAAACCGTAACTTTTCGTTTTTCAGGGAAACATTATTCTGCAAATCCGATGAAAACCAATTCGTTTAAATTCGTACATATGTTGGGTGTAATCTGGTGCATGACGGCTTTTACATCGTGCACCTATTCGCAGAAACCCACAAAAGAAAAAGTTCAATCCGATAAAACAACTACCATGGAAACTCCTTTTGAAATACAAAAATCCGAAGCCGAATGGAAATCCAAATTAACACCGGAACAGTTTACCGTTCTTCGGGAGAAAGGAACGGAACGGCCCTTTACCGGGAAATTTGAAGCGCATTGGGAACCGGGTGTATACACCTGTGCAGCTTGCGGCAATGAATTATTTTTATCCGATACAAAATTTGATGCCGGTTGCGGCTGGCCAAGTTTTTATGAAGCGTTGGACAAAACTAAAATTATAGAAAGAATAGACAAAACGCATGGCATGATGCGCACCGAAATTGTATGTGCAAAATGTGGCGGTCATCTGGGACATGTGTTTAACGATGGGCCAAACCCAACAGGATTGCGCTATTGCGTGAATTCGTTATCATTGGACTTCAATAAAAAAGCCGGGGATAAAGACAGCATTAAATAATGCAAAAGATCTGAAACGAATTTCATTTTATCGCTGCGGAAAACCAGATGCGTGTCAGGAAATCCTCAAATTCTGACAAAGAATTAAGAATACTTTTATACTGTTTTGCGTGAATTCAGCTACCTTGCGCATAAGCATGAAGTTTATCAAAAATATATTGAATTTATTGGCTGCTCTACTGGTATTCAGTACAGCACAAGGTCAATCGAACGGAGCCGAAATCACATACCGGTGTCTGGATGCCAACGGTAATTTTGAAGTCACCCTGGTGTATTACCGCGATTGCAAAAATCCGGTGATTTGTGCAGGGAGCAATTGCCTGTCGATTGGCGGGTGTTCAAAAAATATTGATGTATATGGTGGAGATCCGGCTTATATCTCTACAAAATTTTCAAGCCTGCAAGTGAATGGTGTGAGCGTGCGCGATGTATTCAATCATGCGGCATGTACCAACAGTAAATCCATTTGCGACAATATGGGATGTGTAACACCCGGCACCGTTAATCCGGCCTATGAGCGTTACGAATTTAAGGGCATCGTTAATCTGGGTGCGAGCTCCGGCATTCCGTCTGCCTGTTGCAATATCCGGTTTACTTTCAGCGAATGTTGCAGAAACAATACCATCCAAACCTTTAATTCAACCAACAGCACTTATTATACAGAAGCTTCTGTCAACCGATGTGCAGCAACTTACCCCAATTGCAATTCACCTGTTTTCAACAACGACCCGGTACAAAATATCTTAGCCGGGTATCCTTTCTTCTTCAACAACGGAGCATTTGATCCCGACATGGATTCGCTGGTATATTCGTTTACTCCATCTTTAGAAGCTTATAATACACCGGTATCGTATACTGCACCTTATTCCTATACCTTACCGATGAACTATACAACCGGCTTACCTGTTTTCCCAAATGGAATGAGTTGTAATCCCGTTAATGGTGATGTTTATTTTAAACCAAACAGTTCACCATTCACCGGAACAATTGCTTTACGTGTGGATCAATATCGCCGGGTTAATAATGTTATTACTTTGGTTGGATATATACGCAGAGATGTAACCATAAAGGTTCTGTCTTCGATGACCAACAATCAACCCACTATACGAACCATACCTGCCGGAATACCTGTTTTGCAACCAAAAACCAATTGGGAAGTATGTGCAGGAAGCATGATTTGTTTTGATGTGATCGCAAAAGATACGGATTTTAATCCTCCATCCATTTCAGATACCACTTACCTGAGCTGGAATAAAACGCTGGAAAAATTCGGTGCTACATTTTTGCCGAAATATTCCGGACCCAGAGACAGTGCAGGTCCGCGTGAAGATAGTTATCAATTTTGCTGGACCCCACCCGATAGTGTGGCCAACCGCTCCAACGGTCAAACGTTTGATTTTACGGTTACGACACAGGATAATAATTGTCCGCTGCCTGGATTTTTTACACGGTCGTTTTCCATAAAAGTATTTCAGCGCGCATCGGTTACACTACAAAAAACACAAAGGGATTGCAATCGCTGGGTATTGAATTATACCAAAGATCCATCCATCATTCCCAGCCAGGTTTTTCAATCTACTCAATGGAAAATAGCCAACGACACCGGTGACTGGAATTTCAGCAATGGGTCAACATTATATACCAATGTACAAACTACACCGGATGTATATTTCTCAAAAGCCGGAAGGTATCTCGTTGAGTTAAGTATTCAGATGGCCGGACCAAACGGCGTTCCCTGCGCACAAACTTTTTATGATACCGTTTACATTATTAAATCCAGTTTGATCCGCAGCAGCAACGATACCATGTTTTGCCATACCGGAAGTCCGCTTACTATTTTAGTAACTGCAACCGACACCACCATTGATCAATACCGTTGGTTTACTCTTGCCGACACCAGCAATGTGTTGGTCACTCAAACTCAATTCAATACTACAGCCAATAAAACCGTATCTTATCTGTTACGAGGAATAGATACAGAAACCGGCTGTATTTTCAGCGATACCATGCATATAAAAGTTTCGGCTTTGAGTGCCCGGTTTGATATCAACAAACAACAGCAGTGCATGAAAGGGAACAGTTTCAATTTTATCAATCAATCCGTTGATACGACTAATGGAACCTTTACAAGCGTTTGGCGATTTCCGGGAGGCGACTCTGTTGTAAGCAATCAGGTAACAGGTAAAAGTTTTGTTTCGGTTGGAAACTATCTCATATGGTTAAAAATATACAGTGCTTCCGGATGTAGTGATTCTACTTCCAAAACCGTTACCGTTTCAGAAACTCCGAATGTTCAGTTCGCTGTTTCTTCTGATTCTGTGCAATGTTTTAACGGACATTCTTTTACTTTTCTGAATCAAACCACCAGCACTGATGGAGTAATTTACAACTGGATACTGGGTAACGGAAATACTTCCATGAATGCTGATCCAGGCCCGGTCTCTTATACTACTCCAGGTGATAAGCCGGTTAAATTAATTGCCACCACATTAACCCAGGCTTGTCAGGACTCGCTTGTAAAAATGGTTACAGTAAATCCAAGTCCACAGGTGAGTTTTACGCTGGATATGCCTGTTCAGTGTTTGAATGGAAATTTGTTTGCGTTGAATAATTTTTCTTCTATCAGTAGCGGAACTTTATCGCAACAATGGTTATTTGGTGACGGGAATTCAAACACGCAGCCTTCTCCGATGTATTCTTATACTATATCGGGTAATTTCTCTATTCAGCTGAAAGTAACATCGAATCTTGGATGTAAAGATTCTTCCAGTCAAAATATTACCGTCAACCCGTCGCCACAAGCTTCCTTTCAGTTGGGGTCAGCGGCATTGTGTACCAACGATAGTGTTCGGTTAACCAATACCACGCAACTAAATCCGGGAACTTTTACATCTCTCTGGGAATACGGAGACGGTCATTTTGCAACTTCATTTCACGGCTCCAATTTATACGGAACTGCCGGACAATATGTGGTTGAACTGAAATGCGAAAGCGATCAGAATTGCAGAGATTCTGTTAAGCAAACCCTGAATGTACATGATGCACCATTAACTCCGGTAATCAGTGGTGATACCCTGGCCATACGGCATAGTTTTAAAACGTACGCAGTAGAATTACATTCGGGTTCTACCTATACCTGGAACATTTCAGGTGATTCATCCCGTCAGGTAAACGGTGCGTCTGTTATAATCGGTTGGGGACCCTCAGATGGAGGAATGGTACAGGTGGTAGAACAAAGCACTGAAGGTTGCAACAGCGATACGGCGAAAATTCAGGTACGTGTTATACCAAACACAGGAATGCAGGAATTGCAGAAGTTACAGGCTCTGTTGTTTTTCCCTCAACCTGCTCAACAACGGATCTACCTTACCGGAGAAACAAATTTGATTCATCAATTGGAAATTTATTCAATGGATGGAAAGCAAATGAACCGATACAACGAACAGGAAATACGGACTAAAGATCTGGATGTTTCGAATCTTGAAACCGGTATGTATGTTGTTATGATGCATACGTATGATGCATTGGTTGTGGCTCGTAAAATCAGTATTGTAAAATAAACGGTCGAAGGCAAATATTTTCCCAGGATAAGTGCGCAATTTGATGGTGCAACTTATCCACTTTTACAGGGTCGCTTATTCAATTAATAACGGTATCTCATGAAACATCTAAAACTCAAGGGTCTGTTTTTCCTAACCGTTCTGTTGTTACAAATTACATGGTGCCGGGCCAGTCATATGGCAGGTGCAGAAATATCCTACAAATGCCTGGATGCACTTGGTAATTATAAAGTAACACTCGTATTCTATCGCGATTGTAATGGCGTGCCCGTATGCTCAGGTTCCTGCTCGGATTTAGGTTCCTGCACCAAAACGATGCAGGTTCGCGGTGCAGATCCAACCTGCAATGGCACAACTTTTATAACTTTCAATGTATCTGGTGTAAGTGTACGCGATGCCAATGTAAATGCCTTGTGCAAGAATGATAAAAGTAATTGCACCAATATGGGATGCATTACACCCGGTTCGGCCAAAGGCATGGAACGGTATGAATTTGCCGGGACAGTGAACATTGGAGCAGGATCAGGCATTCCTACCGCTTGTTGCAATATAGTTTTTACTTTTGAAGAATGCTGCCGCAACGGAGCCATTCAAAATATTTCACCTCAGAATTTTTATTCGGAAGTCCAACTCAACCGTTGTTTGGTTACCTATCCGAATTGCAATTCAGTAGTATTCAGCAATGATTTCCCAACATCCCTTTGTTACAATCAGGGATTCATTTACAATCCGGGAGCATTTGATCCGGACATGGATTCATTATCGTATGAATATGCTCCTGCATTGTATGGTTATGGCGTAACCGCTACGTATATCTCACCTTATTCTTACGACAAGCCTCTCCCCTTTTTGCCGCCTGCAAATGGTGCGTTTCCATCCGGCATACATCTCAATGCTATAACAGGAGATTTCATGTTTACACCCAATGTTTCAAACTTTAGAGGCATTGTAGGATTTAAAATCAAAGAGTGGAGAAAGGTCAATAATTTGTATCAGCTGATAGGTGTATCGAAGAGAGAATTTGAAGTTCAGATATCTCCCTGCAATGGTGCAAATAAAATGCCGGTAATAAGTCATGCCGGTACTCCACAACCTTTGGTAAAAGATTATGAAATCTGTGCAGGAAAACCGATGTGCATTCCCCTTGTGGCGCTTGACGAAGATTTTGCCTTGCCAGCACGGTCAGATACGACATATCTGATGTGGGATAAACGTTTGGAAGCCTATGGAGCAACTTTTACCCGAACCTACGATTCGGCTACCCGAACGACATATGGGCCAAGGGAAGACTCCTATATAATTTGCTGGACTCCACCCAATCAGGCTTGTTATAACAACAAACCCACTACCCATACATTTACAGTAACAGCCAGAGACAATCAATGTCCGAATTCGGGATTAAATGTTCAGCAATTTCGAATACGAGTATATCCAACTCCCGGGGTATCGTATCACAAAACCAACAGAAATTGCGGAACATGGGATTTGACACTGGTTAAGGATAGTCTGCAAAAACCACAGCAATTTCTACAAAAGAAATGGCTCATTTCAAAAGAGCCCGGAGATCTCACTTTTGCAAATGGAGCCGATACCATTAATGGAAAAGATTCTATCCGGTTGCAGTTTTTCAAAACCGGACAATATCTTGTGAAGCTTGAATTGCAAGTGGAAAATCAACCTGCTTACTGTAAAGAGATACGTTATGATACCATTACGGTGAACCATGTTCTGGGGATGAAATTACCAAACGACACCATCTATTGCAGGCAAGACAATCCTGAACCGGTAACAATAAAGGCTAAAATGAATGCAAGCAATCCGGTGCGTTTAAGCTGGTATGCCTTACCCGATACCACGCAAATTATTGATGATTCAATCCATTATTTTGCAGGAACAAATTTTGGAAACCTGCACTTGTTGCTGGTTGCAACCGATTCGGTTTTTAATTGTCAAACCAGCGATGAAATCCGCATTAGCGATGCGCATCCACAGGCACACTTCACCATTCCTTCCAATTCGCTTTGTACTCCTATTTCACTGATACCTGTTGATTCATCTTTACCTGTTTCGAAATTCCTGCACCATACCTGGACCGTTGATACTACTAAAAATTATACCGGCCACACTCCCACTTTTGCAATGAATGATGGTGGCCTGCATTCCTTTAAACTTAAGGTACAGGTAGGTTCGTGCGCTGATTCTATGGAATTGCAACAAAACTTTTTTGCGAAACCTGCACTTCCTGTAATTGCTGGACCAACTTATGCGCACAAGAAAGTGCAAAGCACTTATTCTGTAACCGATCACGCAAATTCAACTTTTATCTGGTCCACTTTATTTGGTTCCATCATCAATGAGAATAGAAATACAATCTCTATACTTTGGGGAGAACAAAATTACGGAGAAGTACATGTCATCGAAAAGCAAAATGGATGTGAAAGTGATGCTGGCTTCAAACATGTTTGGTTGGCTTATGTTGATGTTCCTGAATTGACGAATGATAAACAATTTACCATTTATCCGCAACCGGCCGCTGATCTGTTGTTCTTCAGAGGAAATTTCAAGCAATTTACCCGGTATGAAATATTATCACTGACAGGTCAGCGTTTGCTGCATATTGCAGAATCTCCTGATTTCCCGGAAACCATCCGTTTGAATCAGTTGGAAACCGGTGTTTATATTTTAGTTTTATACACCCGCGAAGGATTAGCCATTGGAAGAAAAATAAACGTGCTCCGGTAATTTGAATTATTCCTTCGTCAAAATCTGATTTGCATGATCAGACGTTTTAACCTCATCAATGATTTTGTCGATGATGCCGTTTTCATTGATTACAAAAGTTGTCCGGATCACACCCTGATAACTTACCCCAAAAAGTTTTTTATCGCCCCATACTCCATAAAGGTTGCAAACTGCAAGGTCAGTATCTGCCAATAATGAAAAGGGCAATTCAAATTTCCGGATGAAATTCTGATGCTTCTTGACTGAATCAGGACTCACCCCCAGGATTTCGTACCCTTGCTTAATAAATGATGCGTAATGATCGCGAAGGTTGCATGATTCAATGGTGCAACCGGGAGTATTGTCTCTGGGATAAAAATACAAGACCAGTTTTTTGCCTTTAAAATCACTTAAGGAAATGGTTGTGTTTTTCTCTGTAAGTCCTGTGAACTCCGGTGCCCGGTCGCCTGCTTTTAATTTTGTCATTCTTTTCGAAGGGTCGTTTTCAAAACCGTTTGATTGCTTCTTCTATCTTCAACAAACAATTCGACTTCCAGTTTTCCGGTTGGCGTATTTTCATCAAATTGATATTTCAGTGCATTGTTTTTAGCATCGTATTCAAACAATACCCATTTTTTATTTATGGTTCCCCGATATCGGGCAATGCCTGAGAAATTATCTTCAATTATAAACTGCAATCCCGAAGAGTCTTCTATCGCAATATCCTTTCTTGGGTTAATCATCCGGATGGTGGGAGGAACAGAATCGATAACCAGACTATAATAACCGAATCGGTTATTCCGACCGGAGATGAAAGAGCCATCGATTTCTCCACCGGCAAACCGGGCAGCACTGTTTAATTCAGGCTGATAGGCCAAAGCCATTTTATTCATCAGGGTTGTAGCTATCTGATTAAACGGTTTGATAGCTAACCGTATATTCAGGCGAAGTGGCACACCTGCATCGCCAATTTTATACCTGGAAGAAATAGCATCCGGCTCAGTTTCAACGGGCATTACACAAATATCAATGGTATCAAATACGGCATGCTTCGAAACCAGAATCTGTAAATCATTTTGATTGAAGGCTGCACTTTTCCCCGGTGTTGACCGAAAGGCATTGCATGCCACCTGATCCTGCAAAACTGGACCTGTTGCTATTTTACGAACCGGAAGAAAAATGGTGTACGACATTCCTGAAATATCTCTTGCACGAAAGGTTGCGATATGCACCTTATCATCCTGCAACAATATCTTGCCATTTCTTCTTATATAGGGGTAAACGGTAATGTTGTTTCCTCCATCCAGAAACATTTTCTGGTAACGTAATGATTCCGTTACATATTTCCTGTAATCAATATGAACGTTTATGCAACGGGTCTTATCGAATGCAAAACGGTCGAGTTGAAATGCAAATCGTTTTTTATGATCCCATTCAAATTCAAGACCGTAAACGCTGTATTCCTTTTGTTCATTAACCAGAAAATCATTAGCCAGTATCGCGAATCCAAGATGTGAAGTAAGAACTTCTAAGGTATCGTGGTACCAATATCCACTATCGGTTGGGATCAGGTGCATAAACGGTAATTCGATTTCCGCTATCCAGCGGGGCAAATTTAAAGAGACATCATACCAGGCAATTTTCTTTATAACGGGAGGCAAATCGTCTTTAGCACGAATACCAAATAATTGCGGATTGATAATTTGTTCTGTTTTTGAATCGCGAATTTCAAAATGCAGATGCGGGCCAGTGGAAGTACCCGTATTTCCGGAGTACCCAATGATTTGACCTTTTTTAACCGGCAACTGCATGCGACCCGGAAAATGATCCAGTTCGAAACTCTCGTTACGGTATTGCAACTTCTTCACATACGGGGCTATCTCCGATGAATAAGATTTCAGGTGACCATAAACACTGGAATAACCATTGGAATGATCGATATACAGTGCATTGCCATAACCAACGCTCTGAATTTTAATGCGCGAAACCCACCCATCGGCAATGGCATACACCGGTAACCCTTCGGATTCATTGGTACGAATATCCATACCGCTATGAAAATGATTATCGCGCAGGGATCCGAATGGTGCACTCAGCAATAAGGGAGTATCCATCGGACAGATAAAATCAGTGGTTGGATAGTATTGTGCTTTCGACGGAACGACCGAACCCAGCAAAATGAATAATAAACAGACGTATGCTTGTTTCGAATGCACCTTCAAATATGCATAATACTTGCGAAAACAGGTGGATCAATTGTTGTTTAAGTTTTTATCTCACTAAATCTAAATTCATCTTTTAAATCCATCTAAGTATATGAATATGAAGCCATACGAAATAAATTAAAAAAAATTTAATGGTTACAATCGGAAGTAATATATTGGGACTGGATAGAGTAAGTTTCAAAGAGAAGATGGGGCAACGAAACGCAAAATTTTACAAAACCATTTCCGTATTTATTTTACTGGAACTGATCTTCATCAGTCCGGTCGGATTATTTGCGCAACAAGAACAGATTAAGCGCCTGATTCAGGAATTGAAATTGCACCCCACCGAAGATACAACACGTGTGCGGTTGTTGAATGAATTGTCGAATTCATATCAGTACATGCAAACCGACAGTATGCTTATTATCGGCAATGAAGCTTATCGAATTGCATCAGGAATAGATGATAAAAAGGGCCAGGCTGACGCTTTGAAAATGTCGGCGATTGGAGAGTATTATGGTTCGCGCGAAAGGGAAGCCATTCGTAAAAATCATCAGGCATTGCATTTATATACGCAAATAAATAATCAAAAGGGAATTGGTGATATCCTGAATAATATGGCTATTATTTATCACAACCGCGGCGAATTTGATAAAGCACTGTCGTATTATCAACGGAGTTTGAATTTGCGTACAAAGATTAAAGACTATAAAGGCATTGCAGCCTGTTATAACAATATAGGGAATGTTTATACCAATTTGGGAAACTTCCCGGAATCGCTGGCTAACCTATACAAAGGACTTTCAGTTCGGGAACAGATTGGTGACAGTTTACCTATTGCTAACAGTTTTGCCAATATTGCCGGAGTATATATTCAACTGAAAAGAACCGATGATGCCTTTCGTTTTGCCAGAAAAGCATATGATTACTACTGGCGTAAAGAAAACAAGGATGGATTGTATCAAACCTCTGTTATTTATGGCGATGCTTATCGCATTTTATCAGATCACAAACTGGCTACTCATTATTACAAAGCAGCGTTACGACTTAGTGAGGAAATGCAAAACGATAATGCGATTGCCGTTAGCCTGACAAATCTGGGGACCGAACTGGAAGATCAAAACCAGTTGAAAGAAGCAGAAATATGTTTTAAACGGTCTCTGGAATTAAGCAAGCTTACCGATGATATGGAAGGCATTGTGTTGAGTAATATTCATCTGGGAGAAATAGAAGTAATCAATGGAAATTTTGTTACAGGTATTGATCGGTTAAAAGAAGGGCTTAGTCAGGCACAGTCCATCCATGCAAAATATCATATACATAATGCTGCTTTAAAGTTGTCGAAATACTATGAACAACGTGGCAACTACAAAGAAGCTTTGGTTTATCAGCATATTTGCAGCGCATACAAAGACAGTTTGTTCAATGATGAAACACGGGCAAAAATGCAACAAACCGAGTTCAATTACCGGCTTGATAAAAAGCAGAAAGAAATTCAGTTGCTCGAAATGCAAAGAACCATACATAATGAGTCGAGTGCACAACAACAGTTGATTATAAGTGGATTGTCGGTTGCCTTTATTTTGTTTGCCCTGTTTCTGGTGTATTTATACCGGAATATCCGCAAAGAGAAAACAACCAATAAACAAATTGCCGGGCAGAAACTGGAAATAGAGCAGCAGGCTTTCAAACTGGAAGAACTGAACACTTTGAAAGATAAAATATTTTCGGTGATGTCGCATGACTTACGCAGTCCGGTTGCCTCTTTATTGAATATGATCGATTTGCTCGATGAAAAGGAAATGACTCAGCAGGAGTTTCTGCAGTTTCAGGAAAATATCCGGCAACAATTGACTTCACTGAATTTATTACTGGATAATCTGCTGATTTGGTCGAGAAGTCAAATGCTTGGAATCCGACCAAGATTCATCGCAATTAATGTGAATGATAAAATCCATAAAGTCTGTGAAATATACTTACAAGCAGCCGATGTTAAACATATTGAATTGACCTGCACAATCGACAATGATCTTCAGGTAAAAGCTGATCCTGATTATCTGGCTTTGGTTTTACGCAATGTTGTTTCTAATGCCATAAAGTATACAAGCGAAGGTGGTAGTATCAATATTTCAGCCAGAGATTTAACAGATGGCATTGAAATTTGTGTTCGGGACAATGGAATCGGGATGAATGAACGTTTGGTGAATAACCTGTTAAAGAACACTCCTATGCAAAGTGCTGTTGGCACGTCAGGTGAGAAGGGTGCTGGAATTGGTTTGTTGCTGTGCAATGAATTTATTCAAAAAACCGGCGGACAATTGCGTGTAGAAAGTGAACCAGGCATTGGTTCTTCCTTTTATATCAGTCTGCCTAAAGCATAAATTCAAATAAATTACCCTGATAACGGTAGTTCCTGATTTACATTCTGTTAAAATCAGAGTAAACGAAATAAATCCGTATTTCCGGATGTTCTGAAACGGTACTTTAACACGAGGAATAAATCGGAGATTTACACGAAGAGTGAATACGCAAGATTAATTGCTGCATTTTACAATAAACTACATTGACAGCCGGTATTCCACATATATAAGAATAGTACCGCATTTATAAGGCAAATTGGTTGTTGCCCTCTCCCCACCGTATTTGGAATAATTATACATTAAAAATGTATTAACGGACATCATTTTAGAATCGTTTTTCAACCTATTCTAAGATGATTCAACTCTACCGCCTGGCTGCTCGTTTCCTTTTTCTCCTACCCTTTATCCTGTTCACAGCAGGCCTGTCACCGGTATTGGCGCAAACCCTTGATGTATCAACTTGTCCGGTTATCGATAAACGGAATAACGGTAACGGTCAATACGCTGAATCGGCAGGTTATTTTCCATTTAACAGTCAGCATAATCCATCCGCCTCGAATGTGGAGGGTACCCCATACGATACAGTAAGTTATGACCCTTCAACCAAAACCGGATATGTGAATTTTTATTGGTCATCTGCAACTACCATCACTAATCTTCCTGTGATAACCCGTGTATGGCTGGCCGACAAGTTCCCGAGTTCTCCAGGAGTTGCCAGCGATATCCGGTTTGGACCTCCACCACCTCCATCCATTGCCGGTCAACGGTATTATGTAAAATACTCTTTTTATGTTTCCAATATGCCCCCAGCGGGTAAAGTAACCCTCGAATTTGCTGATCCGCGTACCGGTATTCCTGCATTTCGTTGTACTTATAATTTACAATCCGGCGAACCTGAAGCTGAACCACAATTGGGATGTACCCCTTTTATTTCTACTCATCCATCCAATCGCAGTTTGTGCGGAAGTACATCTACCTCTTTTACAGTAGTAGCAAGTGGAGCTTCTTCCTACCAATGGCAGGTCAGCAGCGACGGATCTTCATTTAGCAATATCTCCAATGGTGGAAACTATGCGGGTGTAACCACCGATACGTTATCGATTACAACACCTGATACCTATGACGGAAAGTATTACCGCTGCGTTGTAACCGGAGCAACCGGTTGCGGTTCAACTACAAGTAGCATGGCACTGTTGGTTTCAAAACCAAAACCGACAGCAGTTTTCACAGCCAGTTCCTTTTGCGGAACGGGAACCAGAGCCTTGCAGGTGAATTTAACCGGTTCGGCACCCTGGAGTATAACATATACAACAAACGGTGGTTCATCGGCAACCATCAGCAATATTCTGGCAAGTCCCTACTTTTTTACGGTTAATCCTACAACAACTACAACGTACGCGATTACTTCCATTAACGATGCTTTTTGTACGAACAGTTCTCCAACAGGAACAACATCTACAACGATTAATCTGAAACCTTCGATAACACCAACCAATGCCACTGCATGTTATTCAGCAAGTGCAAGTAGTTTTAATCTATCATTTACATCCGGTAGTAGTCCTGACAAGTATTCATTGTTTGCCGGTACACGCGCTATGTCAGGTTTTTCCACGATTTCAAATTCTAATTTGGGAAGCTCTCCCTTGAATGTCAGTATACCTGCAGCAACTGCAGTTGGTACTTATGATTTTAAAATACTGGTTTATATAAATGCCAGCAGTTGCGTTGCCGACACCGTTAATTTTACAGTGACAGTAAATGCAAACCCGGTATTGAGTGCCAGTGCCACCAGTGGTGTAGTTTGTGCCGGATCATCTGTTTCGTTAACTGCTGCTCCAACCGGATTGTCAACTTATACCTGGCAAGCCAGTCCCAGTGCTACCATAGCAGATGGCAGCTCAACTTCAGCAACCATTACCACAAGTTCTACCACCTACACAGTAACCGGAACCAATTCAAACGGGTGCTCTGCAACAGCGAATGTTACGGTAAATCCGGTTGTGGGTCCGACATTAACTGTTACACCTTCAGCTCCGACCATTTGCAGGGGTAATACTGTTTTTTTAACTGCCTCTGGAGGAAATACATACGCCTGGACTCCTGCATCTACATTATCAGGAGATTCCGGAGCGACTGTAGCTGCAGCTCCAACCAGCAGTACTACTTATACTGTAACCTCTAGAAACGCAACCGGTTGTTCTTCTGTTGGAACTGTTACTGTAACAGTGGAAACAACCAGCATGAGCATTTCAGCAGGTAGCTCCACACTTTGTCAGGGTAATTCTACAAGCTTGACAGCTTCCGGAGGATCAACTTATCTTTGGTCACCATCCAGTAGTTTATCTGCATCAACAGGTAACAGTGTTACCGCAACACCAACCAGTACCACCACTTATTCAATCGTTGGAACAACTGCTAATGGCTGCATTGATACAGCCAGTAGAACAATTACCATTACGGCTGCACCTATAAATTATTCCACTTCAAGCGTAACAGCCAGTTCAAATAATTTTTTCTTTTGCACCCAGGCAGATAATAACTTCACCTTAAATTTAGGTACATCGGCTACCGTAACCGGAGGCCAATGGTCGTATTCTACGGATAGCATCAATTATACCAATTACACTTCAATAGCTACGAGTACGGTAAGTGGTATAAATACAGCTTCCACAAATATTACCGGTACTTTAGGGCAGACAACCATCGTATTGCCAAATGGTAATTCTCAATATTCAGGTCCACGTTATTTCAGATATACCTATTCGTACAATAGCTGTAGTTTTATTCAGCAATTCAAACTATTCGACACGAAAATTACTGCACAGATACCTGAAATCTCGGCCACGTCAGCCAATATATGCAGCGGATCAACAACCACACTCAGTTTAGGATCAGGAACCTCTACCTTAAGCGGGGCTGTTCAGTGGCAATCGGCCACCAGTTCCGGAGGAAGTTATTCGAATGTATCTGGTGGATCTGGGGCAACAACCATGTCATATACCACGGGTGCATTAACCACTACTACCTACTATAAAGCAGTATTTAATCCATCCGGGAGTTCTTGCGATGCAACCACCAATGAGTTTGTTGTTACAGTAAATCCCAGCTCAATTACTAATACGGTAACACCAGCAACACAATGTACGGATGGAAGCACTGCTGCTACTTTATCCGGCAATGCCATAACGGGTGCAACCTATTCATGGAAAAAATCCATATCATCTGCTTCTTCAGGTTTCAACACCATCTTAGGTGCAACCAGTCAAAGTTATTCCTTGCCAGGAAATATTGTACCTGTCAAATCCTGGTATAAAAGAACAGCAACCAATGGTTGTTCAACTGATAGCAGCGCAATTGTTGAAGTATATGCACCCATTGCAAACAATGAAATATCAAATTCACCTTCTTCTTTTTGTACTACTTCCAATGCAACGGTTTTAATTGGAACAACGCCAAGCGGTGGTGATGGAACATATGTTTATGCCTGGGAATCTTCAACAACCAGCGAGTCCTCAGGATTCAGTACAATTGCCGGTGAAACATCAAAGAATTATACCACGTCGGCTACATCAAATACTACCTGGTATAGAAGAAAAGTTACCAGCGGTGGTTGTACATCTTACAGTCCGGCAATTAAATTTACTATCTATTCAAATCCTACCATTTCAGTAACATCCGGATCAACAATATGCTCAGGTGCTTCCGTTTCATTAACAGCATCAGGAGCATCGAGTTATTCGTGGAGTCCTTCTACCGGACTTTCAGCTACTACCGGAGCTACCGTAATTGCTACGCCTTCGAGTACAGTAACATATACGATTACAGGAACAGATACGAACAATTGCAGCAATACAGCCAACACCACTTTAACAGTTAACGCTGCCATTACAACGCCGACTTTGAGCAGCAGTTCTGCTACTATTTGTAATACAACAAGTGCCAACTTAACTTCATATGTAACATCCGGTGGTACAACCGAATGGTTTACTGCACCTGAAGCAAACGCCTCTTATTTATTGAGTTCAGCAAATGCAGTTTCCAATTCAGGCACTTATTATGTTTTTGCAAAAAGTGGAAGTTGTTATAGCGCGTTACCAGATACATTTACTTTAACTGTAGCTAATGTAAGTACACCTAGTGTAGGAGCATCTTCCTTTAATGGGTGTAGTCCTTCTACTATAGACCTTACCGCATTGCAACCGGATTCCAATGCAGGTACCACTTTTAGCTGGCATACTGTTTCAAGCAGTCCATCCGGTGCCAATCAGGTGTCTACGCCAACTGCAGTAAGTTCGGGAACCTATTACCTTTATCGGTATTCATCAGCCGGAACTTGCTATGGAAGTGCTTCTTCTGCTGTAAGTGTTTCAATTAATACACCAATATCAGCCACATTGAGTTCTTCCTCTGCATCTGCATGTGAACCTTCAACTATCGACTTAACTTCTTATTTGCAGAGCCCTGATCTTGTAAATAATGTCTACCGTTGGTATACCAGCAATTCGTCACCAACACCTGCTAACCTGGTTTTAATACCTGCAGCCATTACAAGTTCCAATACTTATTATGCATACGCAACCAGTACTGCAGGATGTACAGGATCTGCTTCATCCGGATTTACAGCTACCATCAATACCAAACCTGTAACTACGATCAGCAATCCACCTTCGGTATGTGGTGGAACCGCAATTACTATAACCGGAACCAGCAATCCAGTTGGAAGCAGCTATTCATGGCGTTATTCAACCAATGCCGGTTCCACATTTTCAAGTCTTTCAGATGGCGGTGTTTATTCAGGCGCTACCTCATTGTCTTTGGGAATAAGTTCATCCACCGGACTTGGAGGAAATCAATATCAATTCATATCTACTACGGCTTCAGGATGTAAAGACACGAGCTCATCCGCAATTGTTTCAGAAGAAACTGCACCCACTATTGAAACGGATCCAACCAACCAATCGGTTTACCAAAATACAACGGCATTATTTACAGCTGAGACAGGCGGAAGTCCTACAGGTGAAATTAAATGGCAAGTATCCGACACACAAAACGGAACCTATACAGATTTAACAGAAGGATCACCCTATGCAGGAGTAAAAACCGGAGCATTGGTTATTACAGCTTCAACAGGTTTAAATAATAAATATTACCGCTGCATTGTTTACAATACCTGCGGTTCAGATACCTCAACAGGAGCTAAACTGACAGTTGCAACTTGTACGTTATCTTCAGCACCGACATTCACTGCACAACCTGGAGCAACAGCCTGTACCAATACAAATGTTACCTACACCACTCAAAGCGGTCAGGCAAGTTATACATGGGATATTCTTGGTGCAGACAGTGTAGATTATTATCTCGTTTCCGGTGGCACCAGCAGCGATAATTCTTTAACTATTAAATGGATTACTACCGGTAGTAAAACCGTTACTATTAATTATGTGGATGGCAGTGGATGTACAAATACATCTCCTGTATCTTCAACTGCGACAACGGTAAGTACCGGTCCTGAAGGTGGTACAGTAAGCGGAACACAAGACACTATTTGCAGTGGAGGAAGCGTAACCTACACTGTGAGTGGACATACCGGTACCATTCAGTGGCAATCTTCTACTACATCAGCTTCAACTGGATTTTCAAATATCAGTAGTGCAACCTCAACCACTTATGCAGCCACTTCGATAGCAACAAAAACGTACTACCGTGCCATGTTAACCAATGGTTCATGTGGAACTGATTCGAGTAATGTTGACTCGGTTACTGTTTTTGCTACCTCGGTTGGTGGTAGCGTTTCAGGTGCTGCAGACAGTGTTTGTACCGGAACTAATTCAACAGTGTTAACTCTTTCGGGTAATACCGGAACTATCCAGTGGCAATCATCTACCACTTCTGCAACCAGCGGATTTTCTAATATCGCTTCAGCTACTTCTTCAACTTATACTGCTGAGAACTTAACTGCTAAAACCTATTACCGTGCTGTTGTTACCAGTGGTGTTTGTGCATCAGCCAACAGTGCTGTTGATTCAATTACTGTTTCTCCAGCTTCGGTTGGTGGTACTGCTTCAGGTGCTTCTGACAGTGTTTGTACAGGAACAAATTCTACTGTGTTGACGCTTTCGGGTAATACA
>JBAYIE010000019.1:0-84068 GCA_041665785.1 Bacteroidia bacterium
ATTCAGCAGGGCAATTTCCTGTTTTCCGAGGCGATCTGAATCCTGCATCAGCTGTATTAGTTCCGATTTGTTCATAAAAGAACACGAATTAAACTCAAATCAGCCAAATATCCAGTACCAACCCCATAAAAGGTCTCCTTAAAGACCCATTTAATTCATCTTTATTCATAGGAATTACAGGATTGACCGGAATCGTGGATTTAAATCCTGCTCTGAACCTTTTGAGATCACCATTAAATATTCTGAAGGATTGGTTATGTTTGACTGCATGCAAAAACTGAAATATATCTGGATAGCGATCCTAAGTGTTTTGTTTATTGACGCCAGTCTTCACCTGATTTCGTGGATGGAGTGGCTCAATATTCCTTCAGAAATTAAATTTCCGGTACGGTGGTTACTGATCTTTTTACTGGGGTTATTTTCCTGGCAGCGACGTTCACTCACCTCTTCCATCCTGATGTGTATGTTTCTTGGAATTGAACTGGCTGAATGGTTTCCTCAGGCTGCCATTGAATCAAAGGTATTCAGCGATATTTTTCTCCGTTTAATAAAAACCATTATTGCCCCATTGCTCTTTTCTACCCTGGTTGTTGGTATTGCGGGTCACAGCGATCTAAAGCAGGTAGGACGTATGGGTTGGAAATCCATTCTTTATTTTGAAGCGGTAACAACCATTGCTCTGGTTATTGGTCTTGCTGCTATCAATATTTCTCAGGCTGGGGTTGGTGCAGAACTGCAGGCAGGAGTGCAACAAATTGAAAAAGCCAACCAATTGCTTGAACAAAAACATACCCATCATGTCATTCTTGATATTTTTCCGGAGAACATTGCCAAATCAGTAGCTGATAACCAGATCCTGCAAATTGTTATTTTCAGTATCCTCTTTGGAATTGCTTTGGCTCAAATCAAGAGCAATCGTAAAGATAGGATTGTACAGGGCATCGAAGACCTTTCGGTGGTTATGTTTAAGTTTACCAACCTGGTTATGTATGTGGCACCTCTGGCGGTAGGAGGCGCTATTGGGTATGCCATAGCCACCATGGGGTATGGGGTATTGCACAGCTTAATGAAACTGGTGGTTACCTTGTATGTGTCTTTGTTCGCATTTATAATACTGGTGCTGGTTCCGATTGGACTTCTGGTTAAACTCCCATTTAAAAGATTCATCGACCATATAACTGAACCATTGTCCATTGCTTTTGCAACCGCAAGTTCAGAAGCAGCTCTGCCAAAGGCCATGGAAAATCTCGAAAAAATGGGCATTCCCCGTAAAGTGGTGGCTTTTGTACTTCCTACCGGTTATAGCTTTAACCTCGATGGGACAACGTTATACTTATCTCTGGCAGCTGTTTTTGTGGCGCAGGTTTCGGGCATTGATTTAACCCTAACCCAACAAATTGAAATGTGTCTTGTATTGATGTTAACTTCCAAAGGAGTTGCCGGAGTACGAGGAGCATCTTTTCTGATTTTGGTTGGAACGGTAGCATCCATCGGTCTCGACCCGCAAAAAGCATTCGCCATTCTGGCCATTGATGCCATCATGGATATGGGTCGAACATCCGTTAACCTGATCGGAAATTGCCTCGCAACTTATGTCATTGCGAAATGGGAAAACGAAGTCTGAAAGGGAAATTAAAAAGGTAGCAGTTTAGAATATTGCCACGGTATTCTGGAAAGGATCAATATAAAACCGATGCTGAACCAAATCAATGCGCGCTTATGTTTTGTAACTGCATCCGTTGCTTTCTTTGACAAGGTTCTTCCCATCTGAATCAAAGCAATAGCAATAATATTTACTGAAATATGCTCAACACCAACCAGCCTTAACATCGGATCTTTCATGGCAGCACCCATATCAGCCAGCGCGGCCTGCACATTCGGACTGATAAAGTAAAGAATCAATCCAATCAGCAATTGGGTATGACAAAACATTACAAAAATTACATGCGCACGATTTTCATTGGCCGTAAAATCACTTTTACGCATTACTCCAAGTGCGGATTTGGTTATCGCATACAGTCCTCCTAAAAGAACTCCCCAGCGAAGCAGATTGTGCAGAATTAATAATGTGGTGAACATAGAATTGAATTAATGGATCAAAAATAATTCAAATTCGGAATTCCCCGTTTTTATTTCCTGTGTCGTTGTTAAATTGTAGGTAAATGAGAACCACTTTCTGGACTCAGGCGCCTATGATCCGATTGTTGATCCCCTTGGTTTCAGGGATCAGCATAGCATTAAAATGCCCGGTTAACGTGCATTTCGGCATTTTGTGGGCATGTGCCATTGGTTTGATCATACCAGTTTTGCCTTTGTGGAAATGGCCCTATCGTTTTCGATGGATTCCCGGTATTAGCCTGCATTTCAGCGTCGGAATTTTTGGAATTCTTATGCAGATCACGCATAATGAGTTTTTCCAAAACTGTCATTTCACCCGGGCTACAGATCCGGTTTATTGCATGGCTCGTTTAACCGATCAGGGCATTGCCAAAAAAGCATCCACACGGTACGGTGCCGATATACTTGCCGTTGCAAGCCGCGAAAACAAATGGCAACCGGCCAGTGGTAAAATATTGTTGTATGTTCGAAACGATACACTCCAAAAGGATTCTGACTGCATATATGGAGAAGTAGTCATTTTCCCATTCAAATACATTCAGGAAGTACCCCCTCCTTCCAATCCTGATGAATTTGATTATAAATTAACACTGGCGTTGCAGAATATTCATTTTACTGCATACCTCGAAAAAAGTGCTTTACAACATACAGGATATTCTCACTGCAACCCCATACAGGTTTGGGTGTTCAGGATGCAACATTATTTCACAACCATACTTTGCCGCTATATCGGAAAAGCCTCTGAAACTGCGGTAATTCAGGCTTTGCTTTATGGATACGATGATGAAATTGAACCTGAAATTGTGCAGGCATTTGCACAAACCGGCACCTTGCATGTATTGGCGGTATCAGGAATGCATGTTGGAATGATTTTTCTGATCCTGTCTTTTCTCCTCAAACCGTTGACGCGTTTCCGGAGATTAAAAGGATTAAAAAATCTGATCCTATTAACTGCGCTTTGGTTTTATGCTGCGCTATGCGGATTAACTCCTTCTATTTTGCGTGCTACGGTAATGTTCTCATTTATATTGATTGGAACAACATTAAAGCGAAGTGGGAATATTTTCAATACGCTGGGAGCATCTGCGTTTTTCCTCCTGTGTTTCAATCCGGGTATGTTGTTTAATACCGGTTTTCAACTCAGCTATCTGGCTGTTGGCGGTATCGTTTTCTTTCATCCACTGATCTTTAATTGGTATACTCCGGTAAGTCGCCCCGGACTTGAAATCTGGAAATTGCTTTCGGTTTCTCTAGCCGCACAAATTGCAACCTTTCCGGTCAGTTTACTTTTCTTTCATCAGTTTCCTGTTTGTTTTCTGCTCTCCAATTTATTGATGATTCCTTTAACTTCCATCATACTTTATGGCGCAATCTTATTACTGGTAGTTTCCGGATTTCCTGATTTAAGTGAATGGATTGGGTTTTTCCTTGGTCATCTTGTACACCTAACCAACAGCACAGTCTTGCTTTTAAGCCGTATACCTTATGCTTATGTAGATCGGATTCCATTTGATTTTATGGAATGTATTTTACTTTATGGATTCACCCTCCTGTGTACCTTATTCTTTATCCAACGCCACAGGATTTATCTGACTTTATCCCTTGTAACACTCTTTTCCTCAATAATTCTTAGTGGCCTGTATAAACTGCACGATTCGCGTCAAGTATTCCTTACGGTGTACAAAATCCCGAAACAAACCGCCATACGATTGGTGCATGGAAGAGAAAGCATATTATGGGGAGATTCATCCATTCTACTTCATGAAAAGCAAATGCAGTTTTATATCCGCGGACATGAACTGGCGCACCGTCTGGAAACAACCCATTCCCTTTATCTGGACGAAAAATGGAAACTTATCCATTTGGATAAAGTATGCCTTCTGATTAACGGAAAAGGGAAACCTGATCTGAAACCCCATTCATCTATGATACTGATTCTGCGCTCTCCGGCAGACACTCAAATGCTTGAGAACTTCTCCATTCGGCAGGTGATCATCACATCCTCCTTAAAGCCATTCGCGATGCAAAATTTACGAAAGTTTTTCAATCGCCGTCATATTCCCTGTTTTGCAGTTTCTGATTCAGGCGCAATTACCTTAAACTTGTGTAACAATTATGAACAGCCTGGTACTTTATCACGTGCAAGACCGCGTTGGGTATATTACCCTTAACCGTCCCGAAAAAAGAAATGCATTAAGTTACGAATTGATTGATGTACTCAGGCAAACTTTTCAAACAGCACTTTTCGACCCCGGTTGTAAAGTGGTAGTACTACAGGCTAATGGTGATGCCTTTTGTGCCGGAGCTGATTTGGCTTACCTGCAGCAATTGCAAAATTTCTCGCATGAAGAAAATCTGGCTGATTCGCGACATTTGATGGAATTATTTAAACTGATTTACAGTTTTCCAAAACTGGTTATTACCAAAGTAAATGGAGCTGCTCTGGCCGGTGGCTGCGGACTTGCAACAGTCGGCGATTTTTGCTTTGCCGGTTCGGGATCCACATTTGGTTATACAGAAGTTAAAATCGGATTTATACCTGCCCTGGTTATGGTGTTTTTAACACGCAGAATTAGTGGTTCAATAGTTCGCCAATTGCTATTAACCGGTGATGTAATTCCTGCTGAGCGTGCTCTCCATATGGGATTGATACAGGAAGTAGTTGATCCCGGTAAATTAGAAGAAACTGTACATCATTATGCAACGCATTTGGCACGAACTACATCTGCTCAATCAGTGGCCACTATAAAACAAATGCTTTGCGAGATTCCGTCATTATCCATAGACGACGGGTTGGAATTTGCTGCGAAGATGAATGCCAATGCACGTTCTGAAGAAGATTGTAAGAAGGGTATCGCCGCATTTTTAAACAAACAAAAACTAAGCTGGTAATTCATGAAACGCCTGAGAATTTTATTTCTGCTTTGTATTTCTTACACAAATCTTTTGGCACAACACATACAGGAAGGTTCTGTAGAATTTAAAATTACTTATCCCGGTTTAAAAGGACAGGCAAAAGAAGATCTTGAACTATTGCCACAAAGCATGGTAATTTATTTCAAACCGGGAAAATTCCGACTTGAGTTGCATACCATTGCCGGTACAACCGTTCTTTTAACCCATGTTTTGAAGCAGGAATCCTATATGTTAATGGAAATGATGGGAAAGAAAATCGCCATGCTGTCAACCACCGAAGAAAATCGAAAGCTGGAGGAAGAAAATAAGTTGAAATATCCATCCGAAATCAGTCTGGGAAATACTACCAAAAAAATTGCCGGATACCCATGCAGAGAATTCAGGGTGAAAGCGCAACATGATTCGGGTACACACCAATTTATAGGATATTATACAGATGAATTACCTGACTTTGCTTCAACTATCAGCAGTACGTTGTATAAAGACATCAAAGGTTTTATGCTGGAATATGAAACCATGACTAATGGATTGATTATGCATTTCACAGCCGTTAAAATCACCCCAAAATCAATCGACGATGTTTGGTTTGAAGTTCCACCCGATTATCAGATTACGAAACAATCGAATTGATTCCTGTTTAGTTGTTGACAGGTAAAGAAACGTTTTCGGCTAAATCTACAAAAGACTGTACATTTTTAATGAGCATGGCATTGGAAGGCAATTCCATATCCGCATTTAAAAACTGTATTCCACTCAATAAAATGGTGGTTTCAGGCCAGTTTTCACACAAACTCTTTACCAATATTTCTTTACGCACATTAACATGAGCCGATGTAAGGGTGGTGAATATATAATCAGGTTTCATCCAATCCGAACCTGCTAATAAATCAGGTAAAGGAACCTCCTGACCCAGATAATTCACATCATGTCCGCGCGATCGCAGAATAAAATTGGCAAACAACAAACCCAGTGTGTGTTGTTCATTTTCGGGAAGGAACAGGAGAAATTTTTTGCGTTCCTGTGTCGATGCCCTACCCATATTCTCATCTATGGCAACGTATAATTTTTGTTTGATGATCTGTGTGGCAAAATGTTCATGCACCGGGTTAATGGTACCTACCTGCCACATGATTCCAACTTCATTCAGAAAAGGAAAAATCACTGCAATCATGGTTTGCTCGAGTCCCATTTGAGAAATACAGGAACTAATAATCTGATGAAATGCTATTTCATCTAAACCGACCATTGCAGATATAAGATTTTTGATATGACTGTCGATCACCGCATCGTGCTGCCGGATACGCATAACCTGTTCACACAGATCTTCACGTTTCATACGGGCAATTTCAGAAATCTTAAATCCATGTCGGTTTAAGATGCTGATGTTTAAGATACATTTCAGGTCATCGTCATCGTAATAACGGATATTGGAATCTGTCCGCTTAGGCTTGATAATTCCATACCGCATTTCCCAGATACGTAAGGTGTGACACCGTATACCGGAAACTGCTTCTATATCTTTAATGGAAAAAAAGGCCATAAGTGAATGTGTATCAGATTATCAACATAATTGCAACCATTTAGTTTTCTGAATGCCAATTTAATTGGATTCCATGAATAAATTATTCCGTGCTTAATAATGAATCTTAGTGTTCATCAATGGTTTTTGTCACCAATTGGAATCTTATCCAACCAATCTGATATCGGTCTCAACCGTTGTGGAAATTGAAAGCGCGTTCCCACAAAAATCTGAGCGCTTCCAATGGTGTATTGAAGTTTGTTCCCGCCTCCCAATGGGATATTATAATTGTCGCCAACAGCTGAAATTCCCGTGTAAAAACGTGGCGCATTATATCCTATGCCAAACCTGACCATTCCGCGGGCTAGTAATCTGATTTGATCAATTTCTGTTGATTTGTCGGCATTCCCGGCCAGATAATGTTGATCCTGAACCATAGGTCCGAATGAAAACACTCCGGTCAGATAACACCTTTTTAAGAAAACCCACGTCATAGCATAGCCCGGCATGATACCGAACGTGTAAAACTCTCCCCTTCGCACCTGCGCGTAATTTGGAATAACAGCCTTGTATATTTCAGGCACAATGGATGAATCTGCTTTTAACGTATAATAAGATGCAGATACAGTAACGAGCCAGCTCCCTGCTGTTTTTTTCTGGATTTCATTGTGCAGAAATGATGAACGCATCGAGTATCGGGAATGATTGAAAATATAATATCCATTTAACCCTACCCCCAATGTGCTTAAATCCGGTCTTAGTGGATACACCTCGGGCCCTTTTAGTTCTTCACGCGCCTGCCGGTTTCGGATAAAATACCCCCAACTTTCCATCAGGTGGATATCCAGCCCTACCTTTTTGCTGTATAAATTCATGAAAAAATTAATGTAACGGCTGCTTCCGCGCTGATCAGCCTGAAAATCTCTCGGTCCGTACATAAAAGCAAATCCAAACCATTTGTGTTGAAACCGTATTCCCAGACTGGGTGCTTCATTCGGACTGTATTCAGTTGATTTACCACCCCCATTGAATGTAAACCTGTTCGACGCCTGGTATATAAAAGGAGTTACATTGATTTGATGCGTTAGATTTTGTACATAAATATGCCTGCTCGAATCTGGTGGACTAAATCCGACTGCCATTACCCGATGGGTGAAAAACATTCCTATCAGACTCAAAAGATTAAACACAATTGCTTTTAAACTCATTTTATAGATTTGATTACCTGTAATTTACACAATTGTAACAAAAAGATTACTTTCATTTGTATATACAACTATTGTAATTACATAACTTTGTATCCTCAAATTGAAAACAATGAAAAAAAATATGATCGCTTTGGCATTTGTAGCTCTGGGTTTAGTTGCATTTGCAGGACAGCCGGACAAAGATGGCAAAAACACCACAAGTGTAAAAGTAAATGTGCAGGAAAGCACAATTAAATGGCATGCTACCAAAGTTACCGGAGAGCATTTTGGAAACGTTCAATTGGAGTCAGGTGATATCACTATCCAGGGTAATGCATTAGCCGGTGGTCAATTCACTGTTGATATGTCTACTTTGATCGTTACCGATCTTGACGGTGAGTACAAAACCAAATTGGAAGGTCATTTAAAATCTGATGATTTCTTCTCAACAGAGAAAAACAAAACAGCTTTATTGAAAATAAAAACCGTTTCCGCCATACAAGGTGCTAAACCCGGTAGCGATAATTATATGATTGTAGCCGATCTGACCATTAAAGGAATCACCAAAGAAATCACCTTTCCGGCTATGGTGGTAATCAACAAGGAAAAGATCATTGCCAACGTTAGTTTCAAAATCAATCGCGCAGCATTTGACATTCGCTACGGTTCACGATCGTTCTTTGAAGGATTGGGTGATAAAGCCATCGACGATGATTTCAACCTGAAAGTACGTCTGGTGGCTAACCGGTAAAAGGAATACCCTGTTAAACACAGCATAGTGTTTTAAGGTATAGGTTAAAAGGGAGCGTATGCTCCCTTTTTTATTTAATGTCAATGAACCGGAATCATATAAAAATTATCGGTATTTTTGCCCAAAACCACGATCATGAGCAGCAATACCAATACCCCATACCACCATTCACACAAACCTGATTTATATACTCATCCCGATTATTTCTCCCTCGATGAACTCTTGAGCGAAGAACATAAAATGATTCGTTCGATGGTTCGGGAATATGTGAAGAAAGAACTCTCTCCCATTATTGAAGATGTAGCACAACAGGCTAAATTTCCGGTTGCCATGGTAAAACAATTGGGTGAATTGGGCTGCTTCGGGCCTCAATTACCTGTTGAGTATGGCTGTGGCGGGATGGACTATATCACATACGGCATCATGATGCAGGAACTGGAACGTTGTGATTCGGGTGTTCGGTCAACCGCTTCCGTTCAGGGTTCATTGGTTATGTATCCTATTTATAAATTTGGAAGCGAAGCTCAAAAACACAAATATCTACCCAAGCTGGCCAAAGGAGAATGGCTCGGTTGTTTTGGACTAACGGAACCAAATCATGGCTCGAATCCGGCCGGAATGACAACCCATTTCAAGGATGCCGGTGATGGAAAACACGTGATTTTAAACGGGGCAAAAATGTGGATTTCGAATTCACCCTATGCCGATGTGGCTGTGGTATGGGCCAAAAACGATAAAGGAAACATACAGGGCATAATAGTGGAGCGTGGAATGAAAGGTTTTAGTACCCCTGAAACCCACAACAAATGGAGTCTTCGGACCAGCGCAACCGGTGAATTGGTTTTTAATGATGTGCTGGTTCCCATTGAAAACATTCTACCCGGTGTGGAAGGTTTAAAAGGTCCACTAACCTGTCTGAATTCTGCACGCTATGGAATCAGTTGGGGAGCTTTGGGTGCAGCTATGGATTGTTACGATACTGCCCTTCGTTATTCTAAAGAGCGGGTGCAATTCGGTAAGCCAATTGCCGGATTCCAGCTGCAACAAAAGAAACTGGCTGAAATGATTACTGAAATCACCAAGGCTCAGCTCCTCACCTGGAGATTGGGTGTATTAATGAATGAAGGCAAAGCAACACCTGCCCAGATCAGTATGGCTAAACGAAACAATGTGGAGGTTGCCATGCAATGTGCTCGAGACGCCCGGCAAATGTTAGGAGGAATGGGTATCACAGGCGAATACCCCATAATGAGACATATGATGAACCTTGAATCCGTAGTTACTTACGAAGGAACACATGATATCCATTTGCTCATTACAGGTCTTGATATTACAGGTGAGAATGCATTTGTTTAATGCATTTTGCATGTATATGCACTATGAAGAGTATAAGAAAACCAGTTGCATAACGTTTAAACATGCATGAGAAACAGATTGTCCTTTTTCTTGTTATGTTTACCCGGTTTGATCACCATTCAGGCGAATGCTCAATCTGCTTTACCCTCCGTAGAAGGATGGCGAGTGCATGCTTCATTCTATTATTTTAAGGATGTATGCGAAGCCGGCGACAAAATTTTTGTCGCTTCTACCAATGCTTTATTTACATACGATAAATCCACCAACGAACAGGAAATTATTTCACGGGTAAACGGTCTTTCAGATGTTGCTGCAGTACAATTGGAATACGATGCTGCCAGTGCAACCCTGATCATTGCATACGACAACGCAAATATTGATCTGTTACGTAACAATAAAGTCACCAATATTCCTGAAATTCTTAACCAGATCATTATTGGTGACAAGTCGATACACAATATCACCATTCATGACCGTAAGGCATATCTTTCCTGCAGTTTCGGAATTGCCATTATTGATCTGGTAAAACAGAAAATGATCGATTCTTATTCCAATCTAGGTCCGGGCGGAACCAATCTTCCTGTTTACGATATTGCATTTTATAACGAAAAAATTTATGCAGCATCTCCAAATGGAATTTATGAAGCACCGGTTGAAAAGGTAAATTTAAGCGATTACAATTCCTGGAGCCTGAACAAAGCATCAGCAATGAGCAACTGGCTCGAAACATTTCAGGGAAATCTGTACGGCGTCATTGATTCCACACTGATGCGATACAACGGAAGCACTTGGTTAACCTTTCAGTCCCATACTCCCGCTGTTATTTACGATATTAAAAACATAAATCAGAAATTGGTAGTTTGCCTGGGTTACACCACCTATATCTACAACAAAGACACACAGGTAACTGCTGTAAACATTGGATCTGAATCAGGGGCACTGGTAGCTGCCGATGACAAACTGTATATACCGGTAAATGGTCAAAGTTTGTATAAAATCAATCTTTCAGATTTATCGAGAGAATATTTTAGCCCATCCGGACCGCAGGAAAATTCAGCCTTAAAAATGGCTTACAAGAACAAAAATCTTTGGGTTGCCGGTGGTAAGGTAAATGGTTATGGAACCAGCAGCGGGTGGAACAGTCCGCAATACAGCCCTGGAAAATTTTATCGCTTTCAAAACAATTCCTGGTTCAGGTACAATCAATTGAGCAGTCCTGTCATCTCAGGCCCAGGCGATTTTGTTGATGTTTGTATCGACCCGGAAACAGATCATGCTTTCCTGGCTAATTTTGGAACTGGCTTGGTTGAATTGGATGAAACGCAGGTCATCGCCAATTATGACGACAACAATAGTACCCTGCAACGGTTTAATTCAGGAATTCCAACATATAAGCCATTGCTGGTTTCCGGACTTGCTTTCGACGATGTTGGAAATCTTTGGGTAAGCAATGCCGGAGCTGTAAATCCGATCTCTGTAAAAACGCGCAATAATCAATGGTATTCGTTTAGTGTACCATCCGGAGTTGATAACCGGTTGACCCATTTGAGTTGTGATGAATATGGCAATAAATGGTTTATCAATTCAAGAAGTCAGGGTATTCTTGTTTTTAATGATAACAATACATTTTCTAATACAGGGGATGATCAGTACAAAGCTCTGTCGGAAACAAAACTCAATGGTTTCTTACCAAGCAATACCGTATTCTGTATTACCCGGGATAAAGAAGGTACCATGTGGACTGGCACTCTCAAGGGACTTTGTATTTTCAATAACCCGGGAAATGTTTTCAGAGCAAATGCCAATTTTGATGCCGAACAAATCGTCATAAAAACCGGATTGGTTTATTCCAATTTTCTGGGCGATGTACCTGTTTATTGCATTACAGTAGATCCGGGAAACCGGAAGTGGATTGGTACAGCTCAGGGTGCATGGTTGGTAACACCGGATGGTTATACCATTATACGTAATTTCACCACAGCCAATAGTCCTTTACAATCCAATGCCGTTTATAGCATTGGAATTGACGAATCAACCGGAGAAGTATTTTTTGGTACAGAAAGGGGGATCTGTTCATACATGGGAACCGCAAGTGAAGCCAATGAAGATCAAAACAAGGTATTGGTTTATCCCAATCCGGTTAAACCTGACTATACCGGTTTAATTGCCATACGTGGCCTACTGGATGGTGCTTACGTTAAAATCACTGATGTTGGGGGCAATTTAATTGCTGAAACCAAAGCCAATGGAGGAATGGCAACCTGGAATGGCAATTCTCAGTACGGAAAAAGAGCTCCTACCGGTGTATATCTCATATACTCAACCAACGAGAAAGGTGAGCAAACCTGGGTTGGTAAAATACTCCTGATCAATTAGTTTAAACCGTGCCTGTTGTAAAATTAAATGGCATTGTACTGACCACATACCGGTACTCGGAATCGAGTGTAATTCTGAAATGCTATACTGATCAATTTGGGCTTCAATCTTATATGATTACGGGTATTCACGGCAAAAAAGCAGCTATAAAACCTTCCCATCTATTGCCTTTAACACTTCTGGAATTAGAAAGCTATCAGCATCAAAACCGCACTTTAAAACGTATCCGGGAACTTAAATGCACCCCGGTTCTTCAGCATATACATGTTGATATGGTTAAAATCGCCATAACCGTTTTTATGGCTGAAGTATTACTCAAGTCAATACATGAAGAAAACGAATCGGACACCGGCCTTTTTGGATTCCTTTATCAGGCAATTTATGCCCTGGATGGTGCAACGGGTAATTGTGCGAATTTCCCTGCCAGTTTTCTATTGAAACTAAGTGAATACCTGGGGTTTTCTCTCGCTGTACCTTTATTGAATGAATTGTCTATGCTTTCATCAGGAATTACCACAGAAATGACTAAATTAATGGAAGCTCCTCTCGAAGCTGAAAGTCAGTTTAAATTTAACAACAGTGAACGACGTATGATGGTAGATATGATCCTGAAACATTACCAGCAACATATCGGGCAATTCGGCCAATTGAAGTCGGTAGCCATACTAAAAACAATTTTTGAATAGCTATTCCTGAGTAAAAAGAGCCTTTAATTCAGTAGCCTCATCCGGTTTCATTTTGCCAGCCAGAATCAAGCGAAGCTGTCTTCTTCGTAAAGCTCCGTCAAATCGTTTCACTTCTTCTTCTGTTTCAGGAACTATGGCAGGTACTTTTAAGGGAGATCCGTTTCTGTCTAAAGCCACAAATGTATAATAGGCTTCATTGCTCTTGAACCGCTCACCCGATGGTATATTTTCTGCATGTACAACTATATGAATTTCCATCGACGTGTTAAATGCCCTGGAAACCCTGGCTTCCAGTGAAACTACATCACCCAATTTTATACAATGACCAAAACTTACACTATCTACCGATGCAGTAACAACGATTTTACCTGAATGTTTCTGTGCACTAATTGCAGCCACAATGTCCATCCAATGCAATAGTCGGCCACCCATCAGATTGTTTAATGTATTGGTATCGTTGGGTAAAACCAATTCAGTCATGGTGGTCATGGATTCTGAAGGTTTTTTAGTTAGAATCGACATAATCAATAATTTATTCAAAGGTATATAAAAAAAGAATGCCTCCCGGTATGGGAGGCATTCCTATAGGCTGGATATGCTTTGCAGCTATTACTTAGTTTGAATGATCTTTTGAGTGATCACATTTCCATCAATTACAATTTTAACCATGTATGTTCCGGATGAAGCATTGAATTTATCAGCATCCAAAGTGAAACGATGGCTACCGGCATTTTCTTTGCCCAGATCATAATTGGCTACTGTTCTTCCCAACAGGTCAAATACATGAATATCCACATTTGAACTGGTTGGTAAGGTGTAGTTGATGAATGTAGAATGGCTGAATGGATTCGGCGAGATATTCAATCCGAATTGTTCAGCTAAGGTAGATCCAACTCCAACACTACAGAATGTTTCAACTGAATCAGTGAATGTTCCTGTACAACCATTGATATCTTTAGCTACCAGCTTCACATAATATTTGCCTTTGTAGTTATAGAGATTTTTAACGGTTGCACCTGATCCATTGGTTGTTGATCCATCCCCGAAATCCCATGAATAAGAATTCAATGTAGTCGGACTTGGAGTAAAGAAGCGTGTGAAGTTATTGCGGCAACTGTCTTCTGAATTGTCTGCAGCATAAGTAAAGCTAACTACAGGGCTTGATGAAATATTTACAGTTTTAGTCGCAGAATCCATACACTTGTTTTTAGTTGTTACAATCAACATAATATTGAATGCATTCGAAGTGGTATAAGTATGCGTTGTATTGGTTTTGGCATTCAACGTTTCTGTATTTCCATCGTTGTAATCCCAGAAGTAAATTGAATCCTGATTAGCCTCTACGGTTGAAGCATTGGTGAAAGATATTAGCTGACCTTCGCAACCTTTAGATACATCTGCAACAAAGTTGGCAATAGGTTTAGTAAATACTTCAGCATAGCGAATCAACGAATCCTTACAGAAATTGATGGTATCCTGCACAACCAGTTTGATAGCCACATTACCAGTTACACCATAAATCTTAGTTGGGTTAGCCAAATCAGACGATGTGTTATCTCCAAAGTTCCATTTGAAGGTAACTTTACTCATACCACCTGAGAATGTAGTGGCATTGCTGATATTAACCACATCATACTGACAGGTATTTGAAACTGTAAACTCAGGTTTCGGACGATCAAATACGGTAATCAGATTCGTAACTGAGTCTTTACAACCAAAGTTGGTAGTTACTTTTAATTTGATACTGTATGTACCGCTTGCAGGGTAAATGTAGAATGGCTGGTTAGATAATCCCTTTTGACCATTTCCAAATTCCCATTCGCTACCGAATGAACTGTTAGGTTTCGCTGTATTTACAACGGAATTGTTTGTGAGTGCCACATTGGTTCCTAAACAGTGACCGGTTGTAGTGAAAGCAGCTGTAGGTTTAGGGAATGAGTAAATGGTTTTAATCATCACATTAGAGCAACCGGTAACTGAATTTGTAGCAGTCAGCTTTACTGAATATGCAGTATCTCCCACTCCGAATGAATAGGTAGGATCCATTGATGAAGATGTTCCTTCAGAAGTAACTCCTAAAATGAAATCCCATGCATAACCATCAGCACGAAGTGATGTATTGGTTAAAGTAGTAGGGCTTCCGGCACAAATATTACCAAAGTCAAAGCCAGGAGATGGAGCATCTTTTACTGTGACGGTTATTGTTTTAGAAGCAGCAATTCCTATGTTGTTGGTAACTGTCAGCTTAATATCATAAGTGCCTGCGGTATCATACTTATGCGTAGTATTGGTAGATGTAGCTGTTGAGCCATCACCAAATTCCCATAACATGGTAACCGGAGCGGTAGTATTAGAGTATGTACTCAGATTGGTTAAACTTACGTTTGCATTTGCACAAACGGTATTTCCACCACCAACCAGGAAATTAACTACCGGAGCTGAAGTTACTTTTACCCACCGGGTAATTGTAGAGTCACAACCGGAAGGAAGCAAACGAACTGTAATGGTTAATTTGAACAAACTGTCTTCATCAGACTGCGAAGGGCTCAGGGTATAGAATCCATTCGTAGAACCTGCAGGAGCTGTATAAGCAGATGAGGAAATATTATTACCCAGATTCGTTTTCACTGATTGGTTGGTAATAGTCCATTTTGTACCATAATCTGTATTTGCTAATCCTGAAGGTGCTTTAAATTCATACGTTATTACGTCACCGGATTTAGCTGCATCAGGCTGAGATTGGGTACCTTGATTGTAATTGGCTGTAAATGGCGTTCCTTTTACCATAAACGGACCGCTGTGGAATTTCTTGATATATACTTTCTCTACATCATCCATTACATTGATACAACCTGAGTTGGTATTGGTGTATTTCAGTTGCAGGTAGATAGAATCGGCACCTTGATTAAGCGCTTTGATATTAACTGCACTACCGGTTCCAGCTTTTGCCGGACCATAGTTTTGACCACCATTCAGAGTATTTACAAACTGATAATTGTATCCAACTTTTGTAGTAGTGATATTCAAGGAAACTGAATCATACAAACACACTTCAGAAATTAAAGGTGTAACTGATGTAGTCAGCACATCATCAAAGATGATAATACTATCCAGCACCATATTGTTACCATTTCCTTTAGCTGAAGCTTCGAGTGCAACTTTCAATCCAACAATACCTGTATAGTTTGATAAACAAACGTCGACCATGGTATAAGCCGGGAATGCATAGCTGGTGTTAACACGATATACGATCTTCAAAGGTGCACTCCATACTCCTGGTAAAGCACTTACTTTAACTACAATCGAATCACGACTGGTTGGAGCATCTGCATTTTGTGAGATCCAGAAACGTAAGGTTGGTACTTTCAATACACTTAAATCCAAACATGGAGACACCAAGCGTGATGTGGTTCCGCCAGGAAGTGTTGCAGCAGGGAACAAAGCAGCTTTATTTCCTGTTTGAGCACCTAAGATTGGTAGATTACCAGATCCGTAAGAATCCAGATCCCAACCTCCTGCACCGGAAACTTGTTCAACATTCCATCCCTGAGTATTCGGTCCGTCGAATCCATAAGACAAAGGATAAACACTACTAATGGTTGACAGGTATGATACACCACCATCGGTTGGATTTTTAGCCGAGAAAGCAAAAGCAGATCCATCATATACCGAATATCTGTATGTAATTGATGAATTTGGTGCCTGTGATGGAATTTGGAAGGTTCTGTTTAATCCGTCTACAGTTGGACCGGTCAGAGGAGTTTGATTTATACCATTTACCGCATAGAATAGGGTATCAAATGCAACATTGCGCTCAATAACACGCATCGTGATATTGAAAGGTCCATTTGAACACGCCTGAACCGCTGTTACGTTAAATGCTTTAGGTGCAACGCTATCAATATAAGATCCCAGATATTCATGAGCACCCAAAACAGTTTGACTGATTGAACGCGGATTACCTAAGATATCGTTTGGCACTTGCGTCAACACTTTACCACTTCCAAAGATATTGCTTTGGGTTGCGCTAGGAATAAGCAGGTTGGAATCATTGGTAAATGGAGTAACGAAACTGATCGACATAGTATCCATGTTGGTCAGGTTGCTTAAAGTATCTACAGTTCTGTAGGTAATAGGTGAACTGCTTGCATTGCGTGCCATTACAAAATTGTTTGAATTGGCGGCATTTACGAAGTAGTTGTTGTTATCACTGACAGTAAATACATTTTGGTTTGCACCAATCAATACGGCATATGCATTACCTGTTCCTGTTGGACGACCTAAAGTATTCTGGTAAATATTATTTACTGAATTAATACCACCTCGAATGGCAGGGGCAATAAACAAACAAGCTGAAGTTGAGTTGGTAACTGTTAAGTTGGCACCCAAACCTAAGTTAATTGAGTTATTGTACAATGACAATCCAAGATTCAGAACAGTACCGGTACCATCTACCAAAATACCATAAGGGTTATTCATTGAAACATTTGGAGATCCACTTGTACCTGGACCGGCAATACCGGAGATCATATTATTAATCAGGGAAATGGCACGCGTATTGGAAGCGCCTAAACTAATGTAAATACCATAGGCAGAACCAGCTGCTGTAGTATTTTCAATTTTGCTGATTATGTTATTGGAAACGGTAATGTTGGTATCGGCAGAAAGATTTCCGGAAACGTTCGATAATTCAATACCTCTTGCACCTGAGAATCCTTTTAAACTATTGGTAATGGTATTGCCATCAATTACTGCACCTGATTGAGCACTAACCAAAATACCGGCACTATTGTTTGCACCACCCCAGAAATCGGTTGGTGTAGCACCGCCTATATTGTTATTACCACCAATTACATTCGATTTAATGGTCAGATTCAGATCCTGTTGATTGGCAACTCCGGTAGTAGCAGCAGATAATCCCTGAACATAAATACCATTCCGAACACCTACAATGTAGTTGTTTTGGTAAGTATTAAAGTTGTTGCCGCTTAATGTAATATTTGATGGAGTTGAAACTACACCACCCTGATAAATACCTGCAAAAGTATTGATACCTGATACGGTTGAGTTACCAACGATATTACAGTTTTTGATAGTCAGGTTGCTGGTTGTAACATTCTGAGCGGTAATATCTACCACCTTGGAGGTTGCATTGGTTGCAGAAGCCGGCAGCATGATTGTTATGTTACGACTGGTAGAACCATTGTTTGAACCATCTAAGGTGAAATAATTAGCACCTGCAAAACGGAGAACACTACCGTTAGCTCCAATTACACCAATACTGGTAATTGTATCATTTCTTCCGGCGTCAGTTGTTAATGTAATCGGACGCAATGGATTCATACGCGGATAATCCAAAAGTGGTGCAATCAGCGTATCCCCTTCTCCCACATAACCAGCACTAATTACCAGTTTAATTGGATTTACTGGAGCAGCAAAATTATCTACTCCGTTTGCATTGATATACTGGAATGCACGATTCACTGTTGCAAAACTTCCTGTTAACGGGCTGGCCTGTGTTGGAGGATTTTGTACACCGTTAATCATATAAGTTCCACCACCTGCTAAAGGTGAATAAGATTGTGTAAACTGAACAGCACCAATATTGGTAAGAGTTGCACCACGGGCTGTTCCATAAATATCCTCAGTTACTGAAGGTAAACTAGCCGCTCCATTAGCAATTGCTCCGGATAATGAAGGATCAATATCAGGTAATGAATCGTTCATGAACGCAGGAGGAATAAAGTAAGAACCTACGTCCTGGGCAGTATAGGTTTTCCATGCTGATAGGCTATTATAACCCAACGCACCATTTGAAGAACATCCGATAAATCCGTTAGAACCGGTTGCTCCGGCAAAATAGGCGTTGAAATTAGAAGAACCGTTTGGTGCGCGTAATGGACCACTTCCTGCAGGTAATCCTGATCCAATAAACACGGAGTAGATATTTCCACTTCCGGAAACGCGACCCATTGTATTGGATAAAATATTACCATGAATAGAAACACCTCCGGCGATAGAAGTATTCAAAAGTATACAGCTGGACGAGCTTCCATTCAGCAATACATTTCCACTCATCTGAATTGAATTGAAATAAATGGTCAATCCTAAATTATTCACTACGGTTGGAGCATCTATAAAAATACCCATTGGATTTGCTGTAGAGTTGTTAGATCCGGAACCGGTTCCTCTGATTTTAGCAATGGAGTTATTTATGATGGAAATGGCTCGCAGGGAATCATTACCCAAATTCACTTTGATACCATAAGTAACATTGTTACCAACAGTACCTGCTGACAAATTGTAAATCATATTACCTGAAATGGTAATCGCTGAATCTTTACCGTTGTTGTCATTTAAGGTAGTGAGGTCGATACCCTTGAATCCGGAACTTGCAGCAACCGGAATCGTATTCTTAATTGTATTGCCTTCAACCATCGACTGAGCCACACCTTTAAGTGTAATACCGCCTTGATCATCAGCTACATTACTGTTACCACCAATATAAGTAGTAGGTTCAGATCCGCCATTGGCCGTTGTACCTCCAATAATATTATCAGAAATATCCCAGTTCAGGTTTTGCTTTCCAACAATATTTGCACCCCTAACATAGATACCGTTGCGAACGGCCTGAATTAAGTTTGCTTCAATGGTAATATTGTTATTGGAACCGATACCACTTGAAGAGGAAGGGGTAGCACCGGATGGAGTATGGTATCCACTATAAACACCAGCGTATGTATTAATTGCAGTAGTTGTTGATTGACCGGTCAGAATACAATTCTTTATAGTTACGTTGTTAACTGCGGTTGTATCCGAAGCAGCAACGGTTACCACTTTTGTATTGTTGTTGTTACCGGCGGTTGCCACCATTATGGTCAATTTTTTACTTCTACCGTCTACCGTAAAGTTGGAAGCACCAATAATACGTAATACCGAGAAATGATTGGAATATGGAACATTCGGTGTAGTCAGCGTATCACTGTAACCTGATGCAATTCCTAATATCACATGGCGGGCAGGATTTGTACCCGGATATTCAGTGATTGCAGGTACAAATTTGCTTTCTTTCATATATCCGGTGTTCACAGTCAGGTAAACATTCCCGGCTCCGGTAACACCATAATTGTTCAAATAGGTAATAGCGTCAGCTACACTGGCAAATGATCCGGCTCCGCCTGCACCGCCAACCGGCCAGGCATTTACTCCATTAATTTCGTATACATTGCCACCCCATAATCCATAATTAGCATTGGTCAGATCAGGAGTAAATTCATACGCACCTACTGAAGGAGCGGATGCATTCCTAACAACCCCGTTGATATCTGTTGATACTGCTGCCAGGGAAACGCCTGCGGAACCCAGTTGTGATGCAGTACCATTACCAATAAACATTGTAGAATCATTCACTCCCATAAATGGAGGTATGGTTCCGCTATTGCTAGTACCGTTAAATACTTCGTTCATTTCTCTTAAACTGGAACGAACCTTATTGTTGAAATAACCCAAATACGAATTGCTTCCTCTGAAATTGTTTACATGAAATGCGTTTCCGCTCATTTCAGTAATAGGAGATGCTCCGACAGATAGAGAGATCAAGCCAAAATTAGTTGCAGGTACACCAGCGGCAAAGCTGTTTCTGCCCATGTTGTTTACAAGAAGGTTGTTGATGACTTTGACACCGCCGGTAACATTTCCGCCAAGCACTATACAAGCGGAAACACCGCCGTTTGGAAGCGTATCGCCACCCAGACTGATGGTATTGTGATAGAAGTTATATCCTGCATTGTTGGTATTATCAACTACCAAAATACCTATCGGACCATTGTAATTGGCCATTGAATTACCGGCATTGCTGGAAGTAATATTACCGATTGCATTATTGGAAAAGGTATTGTTTAAAGGAAAATTATGTGTTCCTAATGTAACGCGGATACCATATGTTCCTGTATTTGATGTCGAGGTATTGGAGTGATTGTAAATCCGGTTACCATTAATGGTACAGTTACTGTCGAGGGATAAGGAACCTGCATCGTTGGTAAGTGCAATACCCTGGAAATTTCCAAAACTGGCGCTTGTACCAACTATACTGTTTTTAATAACATTTCCTGATACAACAGCATTAGCCTGCGCAGATAAATAAATACCTGCTGCAAAAGATGATCCTCCTATAAAGGTAGTAGGTGAAGCACCGCCCGGGGCTGTCATTCCACCTATCTGATTGTTTAATACCTGAAGGTTGTAATCGTGGCTATTGATTGCGCCACCCACACCACGGGCATACACACCAAATTGAACCGCTTGAATGATATTATTCTCAATGGTTATATTCTGGCTTCTTTTGCTTTCGTTGGAAGGGGTAGTTGCGTAACCGCCTAAATAAACCCCAGAAAAAGTAGTAACCGCTGTTGTGGTACTACGACCTGTGATAATACAATTTTTGATGGTTACGGACTGACAACCGTTTTGACCAATTCCATTCAAATGCAAAAGCCGACTCAGGTTACTTGTAGACCCTGAAGGCATAAGGAAAGTCAGGTTTCTTTCACCTGTTGTAGCTTCCCCGTCAATGGTGAAATATTGAACACCATACAACGTAAACATACTGTTGTTTGCAGAAACCGAAACAGAAGTGGTAATGGTATCATTTGATCCGGCAACCGACTTCAAAACAACCGGACGATTCTGACTCATAAAATTATAACCACCAACGCTGGCATCACCCAGTGAAATCAAAGCAGTTTCAATTCCGCTATAGCCGTCAACCATTAAAAAAGTGATCTGACCTGTAGTCGACGGATCAACTCCGTTTACGGTCAAAGCCCTGAAAATACCGGTGGTATTTGAATAAGCTCCTCCGGTATAGGTTCCCATGAGGTTAGCAAATGTGTCTTTGGGGGCTTCCAAGTCATTTCCGACACCGTCAATCCAATAAGTAGATCCTCCTTTAAATGCGGTTTGAGCATGGGCTGTGCCAAACCCGAGGACTACCAAAAACGCAAACGCTTTGAAAAGCGCATAGAAGTTAGTAGAAGTTGTTTTCATATATAATTTATTCATAATTTTTTTAGCTATACGTAAAACCAAAGTTTGTGAATTTTATTGATAAATCAAAGTATCCCATAAAGTTTTTTTTAAAAAATCGCTTTTTGTGGAGAATCGCTTATAAATCAGGGTTTGAGAAGGCCTAAGCCGATTGTGCCAGTTGAATCCCTTTAAGCGCAATTCTTCCGGTTTCCTTTGATTCATCGGATATAACACTGCTTCCGGCATATTGATAAAATTGGCCCTTTGCATACGATTCTGGTCAAAATAAAATTCCATCTCGCTGCAATCTATCACATTTACCCCAATATAATCCGAATCTTCTTTGGCATAATAAATACTTTGTGCATTGCCACTCACAAATACATACCGTATCTTATTCTGATAAAATGATCCGTAAAGGTTTTTACCCTTAACCTGATTGAATAAACGGGCCGCTTCTCTGGAAACAATAAATGCATTGGTATTGCATATAAAAGAATCCGGTTTGTTATTTTGCATAAAGAGTAAAATGGTATCGGCCGTGATTTGATTCGGGCCTGACCACAGGATCGGTTTTGAGTAAAGTACAATCAACGAATCTCCCCGGTTATAGGTTAATGAATCGCATACGGATTGCATATCGGATTTATAAATTCGGACATGCCTGAATGCCTGAATAAATTGCGTATTGTTTTTTCCCCATTGAAAAGACTGGATCGTGTCGGCAAACAAAAAAAAGGAATCGTTTTCCATGCTTTGTTTTGCAACTGCATTCGTTGTCACTATCGATCGTTTGGTTTTACCATACAATTCTCCGTAATCTCCATACACAATTACATGATTCACGGTATCGTGCAATTCGATGTTCCGGAATGCTTTCCCGAATTCTGTTTTTCGTTCATAATACAAGCTATCCGCAAACAATAAATTGGAATTGCTTTTGAGTGCAGCCCCTCTTCCAAACTGCGCAATTTGTCTTTCCGTATCGTACACCCCCCAATTGCATAACAATTTGTCGGTATTCCCTTTTATGCTGGTAGGCCCGTGAAAAAAAGTCAATTTCGAAACAGTTCGGTATCTCAACGTGTCGGTAACAATGGTATACTCCGGATTTACCAGAACAACATTGGTCTTAAAAAAAGCTTCCTTGATGCCAGAATAATAAAATCCGTATTTGCTGGTGAGTGTGTTTTTACCACTTACTATTTTACCGCCATCTGAATAATAACCCATATTGGTTTTCATGTCATAATCCAGCGCGTTGCTTGTTAAGGTCATATCATCGTCTATCATGATAACCTTTCCGGTTAATCGTGCCATACGCGTATTTCCATCATAATTCAACTGATCGCCAAAAAGACGAATGCTATCCTGATGATTGATCCGAACATTTCCGAACGCCTCAATTCTGTTTGCATCGTCATACTGATAAGCGCTATCACACGTCAGAACAGTTTGTTGTTGCTTAAACTTTACATCCCCAATTAATCGCTTTACTTTTCCTGTAGTCTTTAGATCGTATTCCAGACTATTGGCATGCAACAATTGAATTTTTTCTGAACCCTGAGCGAAGACAAATTCAGGAACCAAACACAGCCAACACAGATAAATGATTGAGGTCTTAATTTTCACGGGAGATTAATTATTCCAAAACTATACAATTCAACCTAATTTTGACCCCATGCTGACAGAAGATTTTTTTAAACAGCAACTTGCTAAAATAACCGAACCATATAAGCGGGATAAAGTATTGCTAGCCGTAAGTGGAGGTCTTGACTCCATGACCATGCTACATCTTTTTCAATTCCATTCCGGAAGTTCCTTTGCTGTTGCACATTGCAATTTTCAATTACGGGGTAAAGAAAGCGATGGAGATGAAATATTTCTGCAAAACTATTGCAATAAACACGGGATAACACTGCATTGTAAGAAGTTTGATACTTTGAATTGGAGCAAGAAGTTGGGAAAAGGTATTCAGGAAACAGCAAGAACTTTGCGCTATCAATGGTTTGAGGAATTAAGCGCAGCACATACCTATGCGTATACAGCCACAGCGCATCATGCTCAGGATAATATGGAAACCATCCTCATGAACCTCATCCGGGGTACCGGTATTAAGGGGCTGGCAGGTATTCCAGTTAAAAGAGATCGGATAATCAGACCACTGCTCGCTTTCAAAAAAGAACAGCTGATTGCTTATGCTGAAGAAAAACAATTGGCACATCGGGAAGATGCTTCGAACAAGGAAGATTATTATATGCGGAATTTTATTCGACATCGGATTGTACCACTGATGGAAGAACTCAATCCGGAGGTTACAGCACATTTCACACAACTTGCCGAAAGTGCCCGGTTTGCAGAAAGGTGTATAACAAATCAGGTGGAATTATTCTTTCAAAAACATTGTACCGTACAAGGACATAACACACATATTCCAATGGCCTCTATCAAGGATACTCCTACTCCATTCAACTTTCTGTTTTTCATCCTGCAACCTTATGGTTTTAATGCTGATCAGGTGCATAACATGCTCTTGCAGGAACCGGGAAACAGTGGTAAAAGATTCATTTCTGCATTGTATCAGATCGTGACCAACCGGGATGAATTTATTCTTAGCAAAAAAACAAGATCAAATGTTTTATTCCATATAGATTCTATTCCAGGCGAAATTGAATGCAATGACTATCGTATTTCTTTTTGCTATAGCCAAACTTTTCAACAGGAATCTGCCGGCAAAACAAACACCGTACTTCAACTGGATGCAGCATCGCTAGAGCTTTCCGGTTTACAGCTCCGCTCGTGGGAAGATGGAGATCTATTCCGTCCTTTAGGAATGAAAGGACATAAAAAGTTAAGTGATTTTTTTATTGACAAGAAAGTTTCACAACCAGCAAAAGAAAAAGCCTTGATCTTATGTCAGGGTGAACAAATCCTTGCGGTTTTACCTTATCAGATAGATGAACGTTACAAAGTGACAGCAAATACACTGAAAATTTTACGCATAGAAATAGCATAAACGGAAGCGACCCGCGGCTTCGGAATTCCGGAGCCGCGGGTCGCTAACAGTTTCAGTAGAAGAACAGGATTAACGGTTCAGGTTAACCTTTGTAGTATACGTTTTATCTGAACTTTCAACCCGTATCAGATACATACCGTCGCGTTCGTTGCTCAGGTCTATCTGGTAAGTAGTACCGGCTTTATCGCCCTTGAATTCACGAACCAGGACGCCGGCAATATTGTAAATCCGGATATTTCTAACTTCACCTTGTTTGAGTTCAAGATGGAATACTCCTTTGCTTGGATTTGGATAAACCTGTATTCCATTGTTGGCCTGTACCTGCTCGATGCCAGTATTCGGCAGGATCTGCAGGTAACGTTGCTTCTGCTGAGCATTGTTACCGTCAACATCTTTGGCATCGTAGGTTACCAAATAGGTTCCCGACTTATCTGTCAAATTAATAACTGCCGCAGAATTGTCTTTCACAACAGGATTCGGATCGTAATTATCCACTACTTTAATGGAGGTCACATTTATCATAGCCAGAATTTCTTCACGGGTTTTGGTTCCCACCACAACCTGTACAGGATTATCTCCCAATACAGTTATTACCGGTGCGTCGAGATCTTTCACATGAATGGTACGCTCAACCTCGCTCCAGTTTCCGTATTCATCTGTGGCTCTGTATGTGCGTTTGTAATTTCCTGTATGGTTGATGTCCATATTGTCGTTTACGATTTCCACCAGCAATGGCACATTGAAGTAATCTTTGGCCGTAGCTTTAGGGTCGTTGTAAACTGTATTTACCTTTACGATCACATCCGATGATCCTACCAGAGTAATGGTTGGCTTGAATGTATTGGTAACTTTAACGGTCAGAACATAAGCATCCGAAACATTGCCCGAACCATCGGTTGCACGGTATGTGAGGTAGTACAATCCCGGATCGTCAATATTGAGGGTTCCATCAGTACGTACAGGCGTTAAATTAGTCCAGTAATTATCATCCACACGCAGGTAGTTGTTGTCATCAAATGGCATTTTGATCTGATGAATCACAAAACTGGTATCGTTCAGTGTACGGGTATGAATTGTTGGCTTTTCAGTATCCTGAACAATAATCACCCGTTTTTTGGTGGAGATAAATCCAAAGGCATCGGCCACGGTGTAAGTGTAATAGTATACACCCACATTAGCAGTATCCAGATTGTTTGAAGTCAGGATTGAGTTACTGATATCCGCACCGCTATTGTCTTTGGCAGTGGCACCGGCATCAACGTATGAATCTTTACGGACTTCCAGTCTTACCGTATCGGCACCAGTGATGGTGATCTCTGGTCCGGTTTGGTTGATTTCTACCTGAACCAAACGAACAATGGTATCCGACAGGTTGCCATAATTATCCCAAACCACATATTTCACTGAATAGTATCCGATATGGGTAATATCAACATTGCTTATAATAACCATGCGGCTGGATATATCGCCTTCAATATTATCCATAGCAATTGCACCAGAATCTTTATATGTTTTGTTGATTTCAGTTTTAGCAACTGTTTGCCCTTTGAGGGTAATCACCGGTTTCACTTCATCGCGGCCAATGGTAATTCCATATTCTTCATAAACACCTAAAACAGATGAAAACGGAGAAATCGTGGAAAATGCAGCGCTGGCACCTACCAACATACGGGTTACGCCAATGGATGCATCCTGTGGCACAGTAAACTCGGTGGTGTATTTTACTTTCAACTGGCGGTCTTCGTTGATCAGGGTTTCGCCTGCATCCAGATAATTGGCATTGCGGCTGAAATCCATCCATACTCGCAGATTCATTGAATCAACCGGATTTGCACCACGATATACATCAACAGTATATTTTCCTCCGCGGTACAAAGTAGTCTTGCTCAGGTTATACAAAGGAGTATACGCCGATCCGTCTATTGGTTTCAACGCCGTGGTGGTATCAATACGCCCCACACTACCTACCAGACGCACGCGGGTAATACCAAAGTCTTCAACCGAACTGGTTGGAGTAAACTGGCTACCCGGACTTGGATACGAAATGGTAGTGATATAATTTGTTTTCTTTTTGGTACTGCTTCCAAACGCATTGGTTGCAGTTAAAGTAACACTGTAATTGGTATTGGTATGTAAGAACACCATCGGATGCTGGCTGGTTGAATCGGTTCCACCCAGATATGAAAGGTTGGAAGGTTCAAATTCCCATTTCCATTGATTGGCACCGTTGAAACTGATGTCTTTGAACAGGAACGAATCGGTAGTCAGACCATATGTTTTATTTACAGTAAAATCGGCAAATGGCGCAATATTGCTAGGTAAAACAGTGAATGTTTTACAAACAGTGTCGCTGCCTACACAGTTATATGTTTTTAAACAAACCGTTTTTTGAGTAATGGAAGATTCATTGTAAATCATTGATGGACTAAGATTGGTTGAGTCAATTCCAAGATTGGTATTGTCTTTTCCAAATACATAATCGTTGTTGGTATCCCATGCATAATTGGCATATTTACCTGTACTTTGATTCTGGAATACAACTTTGTAGCCCGAGTAAATGGTATCCGGACATGTGAATGCTGCAACCGGAGGTGCATAGCTGGCTGCTTTGGATCTCCAGCGAATCAAAAAGCCCGAATCGTTCACAATGGTATTAGGTCCGGTTGGTGCAACCGGTACATACGTCACATACAATTGCTGACCACTGAAAACAAAAGTTCTCAAAGAATCTTTGATCTTATTTATATCATTACCACCAAAACGACGAAGTATTTGTGAGCCCGGCAAAATGCCTGCTTTGATATAAAGGGAATCTCCGGGATTCAACGGTCCACCATTGTTACGCAGTTTTAATCTTTCCAGGGTAACTATGATGGTATCGGCACATGGTGCGATACGGAATCCTTGCGTGCAACCGTTGGCAATGTACTGCATATTGGCAGAGTTTGCCAGAGTAGGCATAACCGCACCTTCAGAGGTTGTACCGGCAGTATCAGAACCATTACACATCTGGAATCCAGGAACGATGCGCAAATAATTATTCTGACACAAGGTATCGGAACCCATGGCATTGCTCACGGCGAGACAAACTTTATACACTCCCGGATCCAAAGCAGTTAAATAAGGTGTTGAAGCCGAATCGTTCTTATTTCCTTCATAGAAAAATTCATTCTTGTACAATCCGCAATTATAACATGGCGGATCTACCCACCACTTCCATGTAGTTGGGCCATATAAACTTAAATCGTTGAATTGAGACCTGTCATACGTTGCCAGATTTCGTTTTGAACTAAAGAACAAAGCCTTGGGTTTTTGCGTAGGATTACTTACAAAAACTGACTTTTCAACAAAACTGGTTCCGTAGCGGTTTCCGGTAAACAACTTAACGCGGTAATATCCGGTTTGAGAAAACGTGTAATAAAAATTGGTTTTGTTAACAACAGTATCGATCCATGTACCGCGGTTATTGGTTTGCAGCAGATCATTCGGATTGAAATAAGGCGACCATGCTCCGGTAGGCGTTGTGGCATTATATCCGGTTATTTGCCAGTAATTCGTATCTGAATAACTGCTTGTATTTACCAGAACAGACGGTGAACCAACCCAAAGGGTATCCATATCATTTACCGTTTTGAAATTAGCCAACGGTGCAATTTTAGGTGTATTTGTTGGTGCAACAGAAACGTCAAAACCAATATCCGGCCATGTTCCATCAGCATTTGTTGAAGCAGTTGAACTACAATTTCCTGAACCAGAATATGCTCTGCGTCCGGTTCCTGAAGCTGTATAAAGTGCAAATCCACTTCCGGAGGCACTACTCATACAAGCTTCCCAAACCAAGCCCATGGTAGGATCAAAAGGATAAGGTTGATCCAGCACAATTTCTAACCACTGGCCCTGCGTACCGCTGAGTGTTGGGGAAGCAAGGTAAACCTGTGTGGTGGCTACCCACGGACCAGGTGTAAGTGCCGTAATGGATGCAGATTGCTGACCTAAACTGATTTTCAAGTCTGAAAAACTTGCTGAACCGGTATTGTATACTCTGAAATAGAGTTTAGTAATTACCATTCCCGATGGAGGTACCGCATTGAATTCTGTAAACAAATTCAGGTACTGCGATTTATAATTCATGTAACTGGCACCACCAAACGGAATATAATTCCCCCCGGTGTTACAACACCTGAAATATTGGGGTTGCTGGGCATAACTGACTTTAAAGGACCCCAACAACAGGAGCATACTAAATATCCGTAATAAATTTTTCATCTCTTATCGTTTTTTGGTTTGGTTACTTGGCAACATTGAATTTTCCACTGTAAATAACTCCGTCGGTTGACTCAATTTTTAAAATATACAGGCCTGAATTCAAATGGCTGATGTCCATACTGTATCCTTTGTTCTCAAGTGAAGTTTTCAGGGCTATGGCTTTACCTTGTACGTCGTATGCAACAACATGCGCAATTTCCCCTTTGTTTAATTCAAGTTTCAAGACATGAGAAGCCGGATTCGGATATACCGTGAAGCCTGCATTCTGAATAACATCTTCAATGCCTGTAGCTGTTACATAAACCAGTCGCTTTTTCTCTTCAGCCTGATTTCCGCTTCCATCTTCAGCATTGACATAAACTGTATAATAGAATCCGGCTCCGTTGACATTCAATTTGGATACATCAATGGTAACCTGAATTCCGATTCCGTCATCTTTATTGCTATTGGTAAAAACAGTAGGATCAAAATTATCTGTCACCTTAACACCCGCATCCGTATACGGTTTACCAAGTGTATGAACAAATGGATTATTTCCCTGCAATTCAATGACAGGTGATTCCAAATCTCTTACAAAGATTTTGCGATTTGTACTTACCGATTCTCCAAATTCGTCAGTTGCTGTGTAGATAACATCAGCATCCGAAATGGTATCCAATCGCAGTTTTTCGTTCAGGTCACTCACCCAGGTTAACAAATCACCTTTATAATCTTTAGCTACAACACCCAGATCATTGTATGAACCATATACAGGCACAGTTACAACATCAGAACCCACCAGTTGAATGGTTGGTTTGATCGTATTCCTTACTTCAACAGTCAACACGTATTCAGCTGATACATTTCCCGAACCATCCATATTCCGGTAATGAAGTGTATAACTTCCAACTTTACTGCTATTGATATTACCACTGATGCGAATAGGTAAAATATTGTTCCAGTAATTGTCTGTAACCTGAACGTATTTACTGTCGTCGAATGCGGTACCGATTTGATGAACTACGGTATCTTTTCCACTAAAGCTTGACACAACCGGATTTTGAGTATCTACCACCATCACCACGCGTTTCTTCTCTGCTTTAATTCCATATGCATCGGTGATGCTGTATACCAGGGTATAATTTCCTACCATCCTGTTATCAACTGTTCCGGTGCGTTGTACCTGAGCTGTAATATCCTCATTGAGATTTGAATAAGCGCTGTAACCCGGCTCAGTATAATCAGCAAATACTTCAACGGTGATGCTATCGCTTCCGATCAGTGTTAAGGTTGGACCATTGTTGTCGATTACAACCTGCACATGACGCACTACTGTATCTGAGGTATTTCCATACAAATCGGTCACATAATATTTAACCGTATAGAAACCAAGATGGGTTACATCCACATTGCTGATGGTTTGAATCAGTAAGGAAACATCCCCTTGGATATTATCCATTGCAGTAGCACCCGGATCATTGAATGAATTATTCAATTCAGAAGTGATATGTTCTGCTCCTTTTAAGTAGACAACAGGTTTCACAAAATCATTACCTATAATCATTCCGAAATCTTCATACACACCCAGGGTGGCCGTTGTAGAATTAATGGTTGATACACTGCTGTTACACGCTCCCACCAATATTCTTGAGTTTCCAATTTCTGCTGAGGCCGGTACAGTAAACTCAAAACTGGTTTTAACCCTAAGAGCATTGTCTTCGGCAAAAATCGTTTCGTTTTGATCCGTATAATCCGCATCGCGGTTAAAGTCTGCCCAAACGCGCAATGTCATTTCATCAACCGCTGTAACACGATATACATCAATGCTGTATTTCCCACCTCGGTACACCGTTGTTTGCAGCGTACTCCAGTTGCGGGTATAAATTGGGGTTTTAAGTGGAGTAATGGTGTCCAATACATTATCGGCACCACTGATCACAACGCGTCTGATTCCAAAATCAGAAATGTCATTCTCAGGAGGATAAGCACTGTATGGACTTCCATAATCAATTGCATGTACAACCTCTGTTTTAGTAATCTGACTTGAACCTAATTGATTTGAAACAACCAGGGTTACATTATAATACTGAGGTGAATTCAGCGAAATCACCGGATACTGACTGGTTGAATCAGTTCCTTCCAAATAAGTTACATTGTTTGGTTCAAAGCGCCATCTCCACGATAATGCACCATTGCTGCTTTTGTCAATGAACTTGAAGGTATCATTAATAAATCCGGAAGTACGGTTCGTTATAAAATTCGCAATTGGAGGATTGTTGATAGGTAACAGTGGTAAAACCCTGCAAAAGGTATCGTCTCCCTGACAATTTCTGGTTATCTGACACACTTTCTTGTTTGTTGGTACTGTAGCAGTAAAAGTAATGGTTGGATTTTCTGTAATAGAATCCACTCCTACAGTCAACAAGTCTCTTCCATAAGCTCCATCGTTATTCAAATCCCAGGCAAAGGATCTGCGATTACCTGTGCTTTGGTTTACAAAACGTACCTTATATCCTGAATACAAAGTATCAGGGCAGGTAAATCCTGCAGTTGGCTTGGCAAAGAATGAAGGAGACGAAGACCAGCGAATAGTGAAACCTGAATCATTCACGAGAGCTGGTGGTGTACCTGAAACAACGGCAGGAACATAGGTAACAAACAATTGCTCACCTGCATGCTTATAATGCTTCATGGTATCCTTAAGGATATTGATATTATTACCTCCCCAACGACGAACGATTGGACCATTAAAGCCGTTCAAACGCAGATAAACAGAGTCGCCGGCACCTGCGGTAGGTGTACGCATCCTTAATCGCTCAAGTGTTATATATATTGTATCGGCGCACGGAGCAATTCTAAATCCAATCGGAGATGTAGCTTTTGGTTCAAATTGTCCGGATAATTGTGCTCCGGTTGCTGTTCTCAGATCTGAGTAAAGGTATCCCTGCGCTTCACGACTCACTGAATCAAAGCGTTCAGGTTCATTGTGGCAAATTAAATATCCGGGCAGAATCTTAATATAGTCTTTTCGGCAGAAGGTGTCTTTGCCTTTTGAATTCGAGACAGCAACGCACATAGTGTAGGTACCGGGATTGTAAGCTGCAAGTACCGGACTAAATGCAGAATCGTTGGGTAGAAACATATTACTGTCCGCACCGCATGTTGTACAAGAATTTTCAAGCCACCATTTAACACGGGCGGGAGCATTGCTGCTCAAATTATTGACGCGGGAACGATCATTGGCACCCAGTTGGCGACGGGTGATGAAAAACATAGCCGATGGCTTGGAAGCCGGGGTATCAACAAATACAATTTTTTCAATGTCTGTAACGCCATACGAGTTTACTGTTGTAAGCTTCACTTTGTAAAAGCCACGAGAGGCGAAGCTATAGATGAAATTTGGATTATTTTTGATGGTATCAATAAAACAACCCCAACTGTTGCATTCAAGTGGTGGGTCAGTAGTTGGAGCATTATAGGTGCTCCATGGACCAGTGGATGAAGTTGCACTATACTGCGTAATATTCCAATAATTTCCTATGGAATTGGTACTGGTATTAATTAAAGTTGAATAAGCGGTTTCCCAAAGTGTATCCTGACCTAAAGTAAACTGAAAATTAGGGGTTGGTGGTGCAGGAGGTGCCAATGGCATAAAAGTCATTTGGGTATTTGGACGGTATGTATTAGCTGATCCTGCTGGCGTTTGACCACAGGCATTCGGAAATGAAGAACCGCAAAAAGATCCACGGGAATCAGCCCAATATGAAACTACGCTGTTCTGTGTTGTTGGTGTATAATACGTAGTTGCATTGGTTGTATAACAATACGAACAATTGGCACCCTGATTTGCGACACAAATATCTACCAACAGATTGGAAACGCCATCCCATGCAAATGAATTCGAAAAAATATGTGTATTCCATCCCGATATAGGTGTATAGGAAGAAATATCATATACTTCGGTTAAACCAACAAAATCATACGTTGAAATGGGCATACCTTGAGTCGTATTCTTTAAAGATATTTTATACCCAAGTACTTGTCCATTGGATACTGAATAGGTTGGGTAAGTTGGATCGCAACTTGCACCTCCCGTAGCAGCCGCTGCAACATTGAATCCAATACTATTAATGTTTGAAGCAACAGTTATTCCTGCTGCATTTAGCTCTGCAGCTGTAATAATATATTGCACCCTTGAACTTGTATAATAGGTCGGATAAGGATGATAGGCTGCATTTTGAATAGTATTTGTGGATGTACCAATTGTTATGGTAGTTTGAGCATTGGAGCCCAAAACGCCTCCCATCAAAAGCAGAAAAAATAAGACGATTGGTTTGTATATATGATTCATATGATTGAGTTATTTCGTTTTAAAACCAACAATCCCCACCGGCTGAAGCCAGCAGGGTTGTGGTTGTATTTTTGTGTTCCTATTCAGGGTTTGATTGTTCATCGAACAACAGAACATTTATGGTTAATTATTCTTCCTTCGGCCGTTTCGATCTGTATCAGATACATGCCGGCTTGTTGATTGCGAATATCCAGTTGATATTGTGCAATTCCTTGAGCAACTTCCTGTTTCAGCACTTGTTTTCCTTGCAGATCATACATCACGATATTTTTAATTTCTGCATCTTTCAGATCAATGTTTAACAGATCGTTTGCAGGATTTGGATAAACTGCATAACCGTCGGTTTGCAACATCTCTTTGATCCCGTTTATCTGTACGCTGGTAACAATTACCAAACGGGTGCGTTGAGCGCCCACATTTCCGGAAGGATCAGCAACATTGTAATATGCCGTATACTGGCCCTCTTTGTGGATATTGATGCTCTTAAAGTTAGAATCAATGATCAATTGACTTTCGCTGTAATAATTATCCGTTACTTTAAATCCAGGATCCTTGTATGGGGTATCCAATGGTGTATAATAAGGATCTTGTCCCAATAAGAATATTTTCGGAGCCTCTGTATCTCTTACACGTATCGAACGGGTAATTGTGGCCATATTATCATCTGCGTCGATGGCCGTATAAATATTGTTGTAATTACCCACATTTTGTGTATTAACTGCATCGGTAATTTCTACTGCCAATGGAGTTCCCTCAAAGTCTTTCGCTGTTGCTCCCGCTTCGATGTAGGTTCCAAATACATTCACCAATACATCAGGTTCTCCGTTCAGGACAATGGTTGGTCCTTGTGTATTCTTCACCTTAACATATAAGGTGAAAGAAATTGCAATATTCCCCGAGCCATCCACTGCGGAATAAATCAACGGATAGGTACCGCGTTTATTGATATTAATTGAATTTGAGCGGGTAAAGCCTAGATTCTTCCAATAGTTATCGGTAACTTTAATATAGTCGTTGTCTTCAAACGGAGTTTTGATCTCGTGTGTGATGGTATCTTTACCCAAACGGGAAGAGATAACCGGCTTTTGTGTATCGCGAACAATCACCACACGCGACGCCGTTGCTGTATTTCCAAATGCATCCGAAACACGGTATGTTACCATATATGTTCCAACTTGGGAAGTATCTAAATTTCCTCCACGCACAATGTATTGGGTCATATCATTGTTGTAATGATCCTTGGCCGAAATTCCGGGTTCGTTGAATTTACCATAAACTTCCATTGTTACAGTATCCGGAGGAGTCATTGTAATGATTGGTGGAATTGTACTTACTTCCACCATCACCAAACGGTATGCTGTATCTGAAACATTATCATAATTGTCTATCACATAATATTTCAATTTATAATACCCAACCTTAGTAATATCTACCGTGCCGAGGTATACAATTCTTAAGGAGATATCCCCTTCTAAATTATCAAATGCATCGGCTCCAGGTTCAACATAAGGACGGTTCACTTCTGTTTTATAGATATCACCACCTCTTAAAGTTACTACAGGTTTTACCATATCCTGCCCTACTACCAAACCATGGTCTTCATATACACCGAGGGTAGCCAGTGTTGGAGTAATACTTGAGAATTCAGGGGAAACACCGATTAACATGCGGCTCAGTCCGGTCGAGGCATCATTCGGAACGGTAAACTGTGCAGAAGTCTTAACCGTATTAGTACTGTCTTCACTCTTAATGGTTTCTCCGGCATCCAGATAATCTGTATTGCGGTTAAAGTCAATCCAGATACGGGTGTTCATCGGATCTTCAGCGCTTTCGCGATACACATCCACAGTATAAGTAACACCACGATAAACCACTGCCTGCGAACTCAGGTAATAAGATGAATACGTAGCGTTTTTCAACGGTGTGATGGTATCAATCTTACCGGCTGTTCCTAACAAGTACACACGGGAAATTCCAATATCCAGATCACTCGATTGTGGAGGATAAATAGACCCCGGAGTTGGGTAACTCAAAGTAGTGATATAGTTTGTCTTGGTTATACTGGTAGACCCAAACGGATTACTGGCTTCCAGGGTTACAGTGTATTGTTGTGCCACATTGAATTTAACCATTGGATACTGGCTGTTGGATGTCGTACCATTAAGGTAGGTAACTGAGGCAGGACTGAATGTCCATTTCCAGCCATTGGCACCATACTGACTGATATCGGAGAAATAGAAGGTATCGGTAGTAAATCCGTTAGTTTTATTGACTGTAAAGTCGGCAACCGGAGCACGTGCAATTGGTAATACAACCACCGGTTTGCAGGTAACTGCAGATCCCTGACAATTTCGTGCTCTCAGACATACATTTTTTGTAATCGGTGAAAACGTAAAGTAGGTAAATGTTGGGCTCGGAGTAACCGAATCCGGGAAAAACGGATTATCCAATCCGAAAATATTATCTCCGTTTAAATCCCACGCAAACGCAATATTGCTTCCGGGTGTAGCATTGGTAAACTGCATTTTATAACCTGAATATACCGTATCTAAACTGGTGAATGCAGGTGATGGAGCCGGGAATGAAGCTGGAGCAATGTTCCACTTCAGCAAGAATCCGGAATCATTCACCCAATAAGGTGTAGGTGTATTCGGAGTACCCGGAACAAAACGGATAAATAATTCATTTCCCGGGTATTTAAAGAATTTAGAGCTGTCGGGAACATTGTTAATATTGTTACCTCCCCATCTTCTGATAATAGGACCATTATAACTACCTGTGCGAATATAAAGTGAATCCTGATTCCGCATTTTCAAGCGTTCCAGCGTAACAAAAATGGTATCGGCACAAGGTGCAAGTCTGAATCCGGGGCTACTGGCCGGACAAGCTTGTGCTGCATAATAAAGTGAGGTATACGTTTGGAAATACGGTGCATGCAAATACCCTTTTGGAGAATAGGTAATGGAGTCAGTACCGTTACAAATTTCAAACCCATCAATAATCCTGATATAATTTGGCCGGCAAATGGTATCCGATCCAATATCATTGGCAACAGCCATACAAACATTATAAGTTCCGCCCTCATTAGCATTCAATACAGGTCGTGGCAAATCGTTGGACGGGAAAAACTCGTTGATAAACTGACCGCAGGCAGTACAAGGCGGATCTAACCACCAGCTCCATACTGTCGGGCCATTGGAACTTGCATCATAGAATTGAATTTGTTCCCCTACCCCGGTTTCAATCATGTTGGCAAAGAAGTAAGCTCGGGGTTTAACAGTTGGTAAGGCAACGAATACAATTTTTTCAACTTCACTGACACCAAATGAATTCACACATAACAATTTCACTTTGTAGTAACCCGCTAAAGGAAATTTAAAATTGAAATTGGCTTTGTTTCCGATGGTATCCATCCAGATTCCCCAGGCATTTTGTTGGCGAACGGTATAAAAAGGTTCCCAAACACCGTCGGTACTATCGTCGTTGTATCCGGTTACATCCCAATAGCTCTTATCCTGATAAGTACTGGTATTGGTAAGAATTGACGGACTGCGTTCCCAAAGTGTATCTACACCCAGTACAAACTGGAAGTTAGCTAATGGAGCAATTGGAGGAGGAAGATTCACTCCACCGATTGTCAATCTCATATTCGGACGTGCGGTTGACGTTTGATAACCCGGATCTGTACAATTTCCCTGTGCATCTGCATAGCGGTATGATGAGCGTGCTCCGGCAGTTGTTGAATAATACGACAGCGCATTGGATGTCCAGGTGTTGTTGTTGAAACAAACCTCTACGATGATATTGGACAAACCATCCCAAACAAATCCCCCATAGGTAAATGTATGCGTATTCCAGCCAGCAGTAGTGGTATACGTTATAGGATCAAACATATCTGAAAGACCTGCGGTGATAAAAGTAGTCGTTAAAGTGGTACTTAACGTTGTACCCATCTTAATTTTAAAATTCTGTAATGGTGCGGCAATCGGCGACTGTACGTTGAATCCGATTTGTGATATTACCGAATTGGGAGCAACACCTGCTGTGCTTAGTTCACTGGCCAAAATCAGGAATTGATGCCTTGCACCGTAAAAGAAATTACCATAGGGAGCGGGATAAGATATGGCCGAATTAACCAAAGATCCTGTACCGATACTAATGTAAGTTTGAGCTTTCAGCTCGTGCAATCCTCCGATACAGAGGACAGTCATAAGCCAAAAAACACGGGTCATCAGTAAAAATTTAATTTTCATATAGTTCATATTTATTATTCCAATTCCTGGTATCAGTATTATGCATACATCAACCCATTTTTATCCTGCTGTAAATTATTTCATTTACATCAAAATACTTTTCTTCAACCTTCAATTTGCAGAAAGATTGAAAATCGAATTTATAAATTTATTTCAAATAAAAATACTAAATCAGGTTTTTTTTAAGGAAAATTGTCTTATGCATTAAAATGCCATTAACCTTTCGTCTTCAATTTAGAATTAAGAAAAGATAAAGTGGGAATAGCAAGAAAAAAAACGAACCTTATGGTTTTCCATAATCTGTCTTCAAAAGGAAGGCAGAATCTGTCATGGTCTTCAGAAATGCAACCAGATCCGATTTATCCTGATTGGACAAATTCAAACCGGTTGGATGTTTTGTTATGAATGGATCGGCAGGATAACTCCGATTCGCACCTGAATTATAAAATTCTACTACTTCTTCCAGCGTTTGAAACCTTCCATCGTGCATGTAAGGTGCCGTTAGCAACAGGTTCCTAAGAGTAGCAGCTCTGAACTTTCCCTGATCGTCCGGATTTCCAGTGATGCGCCTTAAACCTGGATCATTGCTGGTGTGGCCGTTGTTGTGAAACAAAAAATCAGTTGTAAACGGTGTAGATACCGGGTGACAGTGAAAACAATCACCTCTGGTTTCATCCATAAATACATCGTGTCCATTTTTTTCTTCCGGTGTAAACACACTGAAATCAAAAAACTTTGTACCTGTAGGCGTAACATGAATTAAAAAGTTATCGAATTTTGATTGCGATGAAAGAATAGTACGTTCAAATTGAGCTATCGCTTTCATCAGGTGTATGGTCTTAATTTCAGACGTTCCAAATGCTTTTTGGAATAACTCAGGATATTGCGGATGCGCCTGCAATTTTGCCAAAACATGGGGTAATGAATCGTGCATTTCTATCGGATTGGTAATCGGTCCGACAACCTGCGATTCAAGGTCGGCAGCTCCTCCATCCCAGAAAAACCGGTAAGGTTTAGATCCAATCACCGGTGCAAACCGCTCTACCCAGGCCAGATTGAAAATTGGCATAGACTGACGGTTTCCGGCTATATTATCTATTCCTACACTGAATTGTTTACCGTTATCGGTGAATCCAAATTGCTGATTGTGACAAGATCCGCACGACTGTGTATTGTTGGCTGATAAAATGGGATCATAAAATAATTTCCGCCCGAGCGCCACTCCTTCAACGGTTAATGGATTGTTTGCAGGAATGGGCGGAGCCGACCATCCCAAAGGAAGTTGCAAAATGTATGGTGTGGCCTGAAAAGGAGTATCAGCTGGTGGAGGATTGAGTTTATCAACCAGCGGATCTTCTTTCCGGCATGCATTCAGCACCAATCCTGCTACTACTCCTAATAAAATAATTTGAATTCTGTTGATTCCAGCCATCATTCGAGACTTAGCAAAGTAAACATTCCGTTGGCCATATTGCCTGTAAATAGAGCAATTTCAGGCTCTATCGGAGTATGAATATCATTTAATTGTGTTTTAAGATTATACGTATTCGGATTCTCAAAAAATTCATTCAGATCGGTTTTAATGCCCATACGATAACTGTCTTTCGCTAATTTATACGCTTTAAAATCAAACGGCAATTTGATCAGATGCTGATCTCCTCCCAGGTCAAATGAAAATCCTTTTTTAGCAGCACCGTATGTGCCCTTTACCCGCATAAAAATATAACCGGTACTCCACGACCACGACATGCCCAGGCTGGGGTCAAGAGCAGGTTCGTTGTGATTGAGTGTATGATTATTCAATGAATCAACTCCCAGCAAAAATGTCATTCCGGTATAATTACCCGGTGGAATTCCACTGATTGTAATATCTTCTGTATTCTGTGCATTGATAAGGTTGAAATTGCCTGCATCCCAAAGACTTCCATTTGCATTAATCAGGGTAACATGACTTACATAATATTTTAACTCTCCAACCTGAATTGTATCCTTGGCTTTGGTAATAAAACTATCCGGACTAAAAGCGAAATTATCTGCCTTAAAAAAATGCTTCATCTGAATGGTTAAAAAACCATTCTGTTTAACAGTAATTCCCGGAGCAATTTCTGTGGGAGTCACCGGGGGATCTTCATCCTTCACTTTCTTACATCCCATAAATAGCGTTGCCCAGATTAAGAACAGTACTACCCATGAGTGACAATAATGTTTTGTATACATTCGCTTACCTTTGAAAACCCGAATATACAAAATTTTTACCTGAAATAAATCATAATAATAACCTTATGCCCAGCTTTGATATAGTTTGTAAAACAGATATGCAATTGATTGATAATGCAATTAACATATCTAAAAAAGAATTGCTAAACCGCTATGATCTCAAGAACGAAGATTGCTCCATTGAACTGGATCGAAAGGGAAAACAACTTCAGTTAAGTGCAAAACAGGAAATGGCACTGCAATCTATGATCGACATTATTCTGTCAAAATTCAGCAAACAACATCTGGATGTTCGCCTGCTTGATATCAGTAAAACACCACGCCCAAGTGGTAAACTGGTACTTCAGGATGTTCCGATCAAAGAAGGCATAGATAAAGAAACAGCCAAAAAAATTGTGCAGTTTATTAAGGAAACAAAGTTAAAAGTTCAGGCTGCCATAAATGAAGATCAGTTGCGGGTTACCGCCAAACAAATTGACGATCTGCAGCAGGTAATTGCTGCTGTAAGAGCAAAGGACTTCGAATTGCCCCTCCAATTTGAAAACATGCGCAGTTGAATTTCAACTCAACAACAAATCTGAAAGCTGATTATAAATCTTTGAGGAAATTCTTTCTGCTTTCAGGCGAAGAGTGTTTAACTTGTAATTCCACCTCATTGTAGGTAATCTGTGAAAGATCGGAAATCAGTTTTTCCTTTTCTACCTTGCTCACCGGACCACGGGTCATGACTCCTAAAATAAATGGTTTGGTCGGGTGATACACAAGGCCAAAATGATGCAATTGTATAGCCTCACGTTCACCCAAAGCATTGATGATATCGCGTTCGCCATATTTATGCGCAATTCTGATATCTGCTGCCACTCCCTTCCTAATTCCTCCGGCATATTTAGACTTCAGCATCAATTCCAATGCTCTCTCAGACATGGATTCATTCAGATACGCGGCATTGTATAAAATACGAAAAACTCCCGCATAATGCTTTACTGAAACAAAATTGGTTTGTTCGGTGTACTCATTTTTGATATGCAAATTCAAATCATCTTCCACCTTTATAAGTTTGTCTTTTCCAATTAAAGCCATCAACATCAACGTCGCCCGATTATCGGAATACATAATACAATGTTCGAGCAACACATTAACCGGGTATAAATTGCCATCGACTTTCGCAATTCCGGCTTCTTCATCCACCATGGAAAAATCCCGCTCATTATACTGAATCGCTTTATCCAATATGCCCGGATTTGTTTCTGCTTCCTTGAGTACTGCAATAAGTATAGGAACCTTCATCAAACTGGCCGGACTAAACAATTGCTTCTCGTTTATACCAATCGAAAGCCCGTTATTTAAGTCACGGAAATAGTAAGATACAACCACACCTTTGTATTGCTTGCAAAAATCATCAATACGTTGTTCAATTTTTGGGCGGAACGACATCAACTCATCTACATTCATTCCCTTCTGTCGAATGCACTCGCTGATTGGATTGAGATACGGGAACAATTGAGATGAAGCGGTTACTACTTTATCATTCTTCTTCGAAATGGGTTTTCCGCTTCCTTTAGAAACAAAATAACCCAGTCCGAATGTAAGAATGCTAAGAAATATGCTTCCCAGTAAGAGCCGGGTCTTGGAAGTCATAAGTAAAGTTTGGTTTGGTTCATGCAAGTTATCCCGTATTGACCAATACAATTTCTTAATAAATTCTTAAAAGGCTAGAAAAGTTTTCACTTTCCTTTCATTTTGAAAATTCCAATCGCATTAAATACGTATATGCCTGGTTACATGTTGTTTGTTGAAACTGTTTTGCAAACAAATCCCGAAGCACGTGCCAATATGGCTTAAATTGCTCTTTGGCTCTATTAATGCCTCATCGATACAAAAAAATGTATCTTTACCGCCCTTAAAACCGATATAACTGAATAATGCTAGGATCAATTTTCAATACCCTTACCAAAATTTTCGGAAGCAAATCAGAGCGTGATCTAAAATCCATTCTTCCACTGGTTCAGGAAATAAATCAGGAATTTGCCCAATTGGCAACCATAAGTAATGATGACCTACGCAACAAGACGCTGGAATTTAAGCGACAAATTGCTGAACACCTTGCTCCAACTGACCTTGAAATCCAAACCTTAAAACTTCAAACCGAATCTGAAACGGTAACGCTGGATGAGAAGGAAGTCATGTTTACTTCCATTGAAAAACTCAGGAAACAACGGGATGCTGAACTTGAAGTGAAATTACTGGAAATTCTGCCAGCCGCTTATGCGGTAGTTAAAGAAACAGCGCGTCGATTTACAGAATTGAAAGAACTGGAAGTTACAGCTTCGGATTTCGATAAATCCTTAACAGCCTATACACGGATTAAAAAACCGGTTCGGATTGAAAATGATAAAGCCATCTGGAGCAATTCCTGGGAAGCAGCCGGAACAACCGTTGTTTGGAACATGATACATTACGATGTGCAATTGATTGGTGGTATCGTTTTGCATCAGGGAAAAATATCGGAAATGGCCACCGGTGAAGGTAAAACGTTGGTATCTACCTTACCTGCATACCTTAATGCCCTTTCAGGACAAGGTGTGCATATTGTTACTGTGAATGATTACCTGGCCCGAAGGGATTGCGAATGGAATGCCCCATTATTTGAATTTCATGGCCTGCGTGTTGATTGTATCGATTATCATCAACCCAATTCACCTGAACGCAGAAACGCTTACTTAGCCGATATTACATACGGAACCAACAACGAATTCGGCTTCGATTACCTGCGCGATAATATGAGCCGCGATCTTACCGATCTGGTTCAGCGCAAACATCATTTTGCCATGGTGGATGAAGTGGATTCGGTTTTGATCGATGATGCACGGACACCGCTTATTATTTCAGGACCTGTACCGAAAGGCGACGACCAGCAGTTTTACAACCTCAAACCCCGGATTGAACGTTTAGTGAATGCACAGAAATCTTTTGTAAATACGGCCATATCCGATGCAAAAAAACTAATTGCTGCAGGGAATGAAAAAGACGGTGGATTTAAATTATTGCAAGCTTACCGGGGGCTGCCCAAAAACAGCTCTCTGATCAAATTCCTGGGAGAACAGGGAATGCGCCAGATTCTGAATAAAACGGAGAATTATTACATGCAGGACCAAAACAAGGAAATGCATAAAATTGATGCCGAACTTTATTTCACCATTGATGAAAAAAACAACAGCATTGAACTGGCTGAAAAAGGAGTTGAATTAATTACTACATCCGGTGAGGATCCTCATTTTTTTATCATTCCGGACGTGGGCAGCGAAATTGCAGAAATCGAAAAAAGCGATTTCCTACCGGAAGAAAAACTGAAGAAAAAAGATCAGTTGATGTTGGATTTTTCCATGAAATCTGAACGCATTCATGCCGTCAATCAATTGCTCAAAGCTTTCTGTATGTTTGAGCGGGATGTAGAGTACATCATCGCCGACGGGAAAATAAAGATTGTGGATGAACAAACCGGTCGTGTACTGGATGGACGTCGTTATTCGGATGGATTGCATCAGGCTATCGAGGCAAAAGAAAATGTGAAAGTGGAAGCTGCCACACAAACTTATGCTACAATCACCCTTCAGAATTTTTTCCGCATGTATCACAAACTGGCGGGAATGACCGGTACCGCTGAAACAGAAGCGGGAGAATTTTGGCAGATATACAAACTCGATGTAATCGTTATACCAACGAACCGATCCATTACGCGTAAGGATGAAAATGATATCATTTACAAAACCAAACGTGAAAAATACAATGCCGTTATCGATGAGATTGTAAAGCTTACAGCAGTAGGCAGACCGGTTCTGGTAGGTACTACATCCGTTGAAGTTTCCGAGTTGCTGAGCAGGATGCTGACCTTGCGTAAAATCAGGCACAATGTGTTGAATGCAAAACAACATCAGCGCGAAGCTGACATTGTAGCAGAAGCCGGACAACCGGGAACTGTAACCATCGCCACGAATATGGCGGGTCGAGGTACCGACATCAAACTGGGACCCGGAGTTAAAGAAGCCGGAGGGTTAGCCATTGTTGGAACAGAACGTCATGAATCCCGTCGCGTGGATCGTCAGTTACGCGGACGCGCCGGTCGTCAGGGTGACCCCGGATCTTCGCGTTTCTTTGTATCTCTGGAAGATGATTTGATGCGCCTCTTCGGATCCGAACGAATTTCGCGTATCATGGATAGCCTTGGCATGAAAGAAGGGGAAAACATTGAACATTCTTTGATTACCCGAAATATTGAAAGAGCACAGCGAAAAGTAGAACAAAATAATTTTGGGGTACGTAAGCGGTTGCTGGAATACGATGATGTTATGAATTCGCAACGAGAGGTAATTTATACCAAACGTCGCAATGCTTTGTACGGAGATAAGCTGGAGCTTGATATTCACAATATGCTCATCGATCTTTGCCATGAGTTGATAGAAACCCATCAGGATGCTAAAAATTATGCAGAATTCAGGTTTGAGTGCATACGCTTGTTTGCTTTTGAACCAGTCATAGACGAAGCAGCATTCTTCAGTTCTAAACCGGAAATGCTGGCGCAGGATTTATTTGAAGCCTTGTTGGTTCATTACAAGCATAAAACAGATAAACTGGCTCACGATGCATTTCCGCTGATCAAAGATTTTTTCGAGAACCGTGGTCAACAAATTGATTCCATTGGCGTACCCTTTAGCGACGGCATCCGTGGTATGCAGATTCCCGTAAACCTGCAACGCGCATATGAAACTGAAGGGCGCGAAATTTTCCGCACATTCGAAAAACTCGCCACCTTGTGGATCATCGACGATGAATGGAAAGAACATTTACGCGAGATGGATGAATTGAAACAGTCTGCACAAAATGCCGTATTTGAACAAAAGGATCCTTTGTTGATTTATAAGCTTGAATCCTTCAACTTATTCAAGAACATGTTAAGCAGGGTTAATAAGGATGTATTGAGCATGTTGTTTAAAGGATATATTCCTGTTCAAAACAACAACCCTGTTCAGGCAGCACCGGTTCCGCAACGAAAACAGGAACGGCTGCAAACCAGTCGTACCGATGATTTGGCAGAAGCCCAGATGGCAGCAGCCAGAGCAGCTTCAGGCAACAGTCAGGAAGCACAACGTCAACAACAAATTAAAGGCGTGATTAAAATTGGCCGTAACGATCCTTGTCCTTGTGGCAGTGGAAAAAAATACAAAAATTGTCACGGTAAAGATGCCGAATAACCACCTCAAATTGCACACCATGGAAGTACAAGAAAGCATTGCATTGCCCGAATATGTGGAGAGCACCAATCTGAAACCGGATTGTACTCTGCAACAAATTACTTCCTTGTGTGAAGAAGCCATCACCTCCGGGTTTTATGGCGTGTGCGTATCGCCATACTATGTACAATCTGCAAAAAAAATACTGAAAAAATCTCCGGTAAAGATCATCACCGTTGTTGGATTTCCGCTTGGGTATTCCACTACTTCTGCCAAGGTGGAAGAAACTAAAAAAGCCATCATTTCAGGAGCCGATGAAGTAGATATGGTGATCAATATTGCAGCGCTGAAATCGGGTGATCTGCAAACGGTGCAGAACGATATTCAGGCCGTTGTAACTGCATGTCATCTGCAAAACAAAGTGTGCAAAGTAATTCTTGAAACAGCATACTTAACGGAAGCAGAAATCAAACAGGTATGCAGAATGTGCGTTGATGCAGATACGGATTTTGTGAAAACTTCAACCGGTTATGCCAACCAGGGTGCAACAGTAGAAAGCGTACAATTGTTGCATACTATTTTGCCGAAAAAAATAAAAATAAAAGCAGCCGGTGGCATCAAATCCATTGAACAGGCACTTGAATTGATAGAAGCCGGTGCAGCACGGATTGGTACATCTTCCGGCCATGTTTTTGTAACCGCTCATGAATAATTGGTTTTCAAAATTTATCTGCTTCCTCTTTTTTGCATTGCTGATTCAGCGTGGAATAGCTCAACAGGTAGAAATTATTTCTGAACCCGTATTGGATTCTATCGTAGAAGCCACGGCCCGGGAAAATAAGGAAAATGCTTTTTTACAGGGATACCGGATTCAGATTCATTTCGGGTCTGATCGCAAAAGCGCACTGGATGCTAAAACGAAATTTTTGCAACTGTTTCCGGAAACGGAAGCCTATCTGATATATCAGCAGCCTTATTTTAAGGTACGAGTGGGCGATTACCGGACACGTTACGAAGCGCAGGCTACTTACAAAAAACTAATTTCCGAATTCGAAAAAATGTTCATTGTACCCGATCGGATTAACCTTCCAAAATTATAATTCACGACATGAAACTAGTAGCATACAAAACGCCGATCAATAGCCAACTGGGCATCATACATCAGGGACAAATCTGGAATTTACATGCGCTGGATGCGACCCTTCCCGATAATTTGAAAGACCTGCTATGGGCTGGCGAAGATGCCATGTTAAAAGCTCTGCAATGGGATCAAAAAATAAAAGCAGGTAACGTTCAAGCCGAAACGGTTGCTGAAAAAGTTGTACAATTAGATGCTCCGATTCCCAATCCTACCTCTTGTCGCGATGGCTACGGATTTCGTCAGCATGTAGCTGCAGCACGCAGAAACAGAGGTGTTCCCATGATTCCGGAATTTGATCAGTATCCGATTTTTTATTTTACCAACCACAATTCCGTTCAGGGTCCTGGTGAAATCTGGTGTATGCCGGATCATTTCGACAAGCTGGATTTCGAACTGGAAGTTGCGATTGTGGTAGGAAAAAAAGGTCGTAACATCAGAGCGAACGAAGCCGATGCATATATCGCCGGGTATATGATCATGAACGATATGAGTGCCCGTACCCTGCAGATGGAAGAGATGCTGCTTAATCTGGGACCGGCAAAAGGAAAAGATTTCTCTACTGTAATTGGTCCTTATTTTGTTACTCCGGATGAACTGGAATCATACGTTGTGCCGGCAAAGCCCGGACATACAGGAAAAAGTTTAAACCTGCAGATGAAATGCCTGGTAAATGGAATTCAGGTAAGCGAAGGAAATGTATCCGATATGGACTGGACATTTGCTGAAATCCTGGAACGTTGTGCTTATGGGGTAGATATTCTCCCGGGCGATGTGATTGGTAGCGGAACGGTGGGTACCGGTTGTTTTCTTGAATTGAATGGTACTGGTTTACTTCACGACAAAAACTTTAAGCAACAATGGTTGCAGGATGGCGATATAGTTGAAATGGAAATAACAGGTCTTGGCCATTTGTCGAATACAATTCGCAGGGTGGATACGGATTTTTCGTTGTTGAAATCTAAAAAAGCCGTGCAGGCTTAATATTCAATCAATTCAATTACTGAATTTCTTACACGATTCGGTAAAATACGCTTTATGCGGCTTTGAGACTACGCAGTCTCAGTAACTCAATTTTCTCGAGTGCTGTTTCTTTGGTTAAATGCAATTCTGTAATTCCTTCTGATGAAGGAATAGTGTACATATAATCGAGCATAATAGCTTCGCAAATACTGCGTAATCCGCGGGCTCCGAGTTTGAATTCAAATGCTTTATCAACAATCAGATCAATCATGGCTTCATCGATGATCAGTTTCACCCCTTCCATTTCAAACAGTTTCCGGTATTGCTTGATCAGGGCATTCTTCGGAATTGTAAGAATGCTTCTGAGTGTTGATTTATCCAATGGATTCAAATGACTCAGCACCGGTAACCTTCCGATTATTTCAGGTATTAAACCGTAGCTGCGCAAGTCGGCAGGTGAAATGTATTGCAAATAATTCTCCTGATCGATTTCCTTATCTCCAAAGGTTTTGAATCCGATGGCCTGTGTTTGTAAACGCCGTTCGATGATTTTGTCTATTCCTTCAAAGGCTCCACCACAGATGAAGAGAATGTTTTCCGTATTGATTTGTATCATTTTCTGCTCGGGATGCTTCCGGCCACCCTGAGGCGGCACATTGGCAATGGTACCTTCCAGTAATTTCAACAAAGCCTGTTGTACTCCTTCTCCGCTCACATCCCGGGTAATACTTGGGTTATCGCTTTTGCGGGCAATTTTATCCATTTCATCGATGTATACTATACCCAACTGTGCTGCTTCCACATTGTAATCTGCAGCTTGCAGCAAACGCGATAAAATGGCTTCCACATCTTCCCCGACATAACCGGCTTCGGTTAACACAGTAGCATCAGCTATACAAAAAGGAACCTGCAGAATTTTTGCAAGAGTTTTGGCCAACAATGTTTTACCCGTTCCTGTTTCGCCCACCATTAAAATATTTGACTTCTCCAGTTCCACATCACCCGACTCTTTTAAATGGTTGATGCGTTTAAAATGATTGTACACGGCCACCGACAATACTTTTTTTGCTTCATACTGACCAATCACATATTCATCCAGATGTGCCATGATATCGGCCGGTTTGAGTAAATTGAATGCCCGTGCTTTGCTTTCAACATCCTTCATCAGGTCGTTGTGCAGCAATTTGTGCGCCTGCTCGGTACACTGATCACAGATAAATCCGGTAATTCCCGAAATCAGAAACGTTGTTTCATTCTTGCTTCGTCCACAAAACGAGCACACTTCCCCTTTCACCTGTTTGGCCATTATTTCTTATCTGTAGCTTTTGTTTTGGTTAATACATCATCAATCATCCCGTATGCTTTTGCTTCTTCTGCGGTCATCCAGTAATCGCGATCGCTGTCAATTTGTACTTTATCAAACTCCTGTCCCGAATGATTGGCGATAATCTCGTACAATTCCTTTTTTAGTTTCTGAATTTCACGCGCTGTGATTTCTATATCGGAAGCCTGACCCTGAGCTCCGCCCAATGGCTGATGAATCATAATACGTGCATGCGGCAGAGCAGTCCGCTTGCCTTTGGCTCCGGCGCATTGAAGCACTGCTCCCATGGAAGCTGCCAGTCCGGTACATATGGTGGCCACGTCAGGATTTACCCATTGCATGGTATCGTAAATGCCTAACCCTGCATAAACTGAACCACCCGGTGAATTGATATACATTTGAATATCTCTACGGGCATCCATCGAATCCAGAAACAAGAGTTGTGCCTGCACAATATTGGCTACATAATCGTCGATCGGCATTCCCAGAAAAATGATACGATCTGCCATCAATCTGGAAAACACGTCGATTTCGCGGAAATTCATCGGACGCTCCTCGATTACGGTTCGTGTCATGTCTTCCACTGTACTTTCTATGTAGGCATCTACGGCAATGCTGCTGATACCTTTATGCTTTACTGCATATTTTCTGAATTCTCTTCCATCCATAAGTTGAGTATTGATTAGTTAATGAGTTAAATACGATTTGCGGGTCAATAGTTTTACCAAATGCAAATAAATGACAAAATGTTATGATCCCGGCATGCATTAAAACGTTGCAAGTGCGAAGGTTTCCTGAACCACGCCTTTTTCACATTTCAAAATCTTGGCTGGGAATTTCTGAATGATGCGATAGTCGTGTGTGGCCATCAGTACCGAAGTACCTGTTTTGCTGATCTGATGCAAGAGCGTCATGATGTCGTCACTTACTTTAGGATCCAGGTTTCCGGTTGGTTCATCTGCCAGAATAATTTCGGGATGATTGAGCAATGCTCTCGCAATAACAACGCGCTGCTGCTCTCCTCCACTCAATTCGTAAGGGTATTTAAAATCCTTGGTAGCGAGTCCAACCTGTTCCAGAACTTCTTTAATGCGGATACGAATATCATTCTCGTTGATCCAACCGGTAGCCTGTAATACAAAATTCAGGTTTTCGAAAACCGAACGATCAGTGAGCAATTGAAAATCCTGAAAAACAATACCCAGTTTCCGGCGAAGGAATGGAATTTCCTTTTCCTTCAATTTCGATAAATCGTAATCTACAATATAACCCAAGCCTTTTTCAAAAGGCAATGCACCGTAAAGCGTTTTGAGCAGACTTGATTTTCCGCTGCCTGTTTCACCGATAAGGTACCAGAATTCTCCCCGCTTTATTTCTATATCTACATCGGATAATACAAGGTTCGGTCCTTGCATTACCTGTACATCTTTCAATTGAATAACCAGATCTCTTTCCATGTATTAAATTTCTATTTTGATCATTTTTCCAAACGGCATTCCAGCAATTACTTTCATGATTTGTATCGTCTTTTCAGCTAAGCCGCATTTTTCCAATGCCCGCTCCGGACGATCGGTTCTAAAGTAGGCGATTAATGTAAAATTATCGTCTCTTAATTGGGCATAATCCGGAATTTTCGCTTTCCCTTTGATCTTGATCAGGTACAATTTGAGCTAAAGTTTAATCGGTGGATTAATATTGAATTAAAAAAATGTATACTTGCACAGCAAAACTATATTAAATATGAAATTTAGAAAGCAGAATTTTAATCTATTTCTCATAGCTGTTGCCTTCTTGGTCAGTGCCTGTGGAATCAAGACGGATATGCTCAAAAACAATTACACGGTGACACCAAATCCCCTCGAAATGAAGGGTGATTCAGTCAGCTTTACCATTGTAGCCACTATCCCTCCTAAATCAATCAATCCAAAAGCAAACATTCAGTTTAATCCATACCTGAAAACCGCTTCCGGAGAAATTCCCCTGCACTCCATGACTATTGGAGGTGAAGCTGTACAAACACGGGTTGACGCCAAAGTTAACTCTAAAACCGGTGGTAAGATCACGTATAACGAAAAGATCAAATACACCGACGACATGAAACGGGCAACATTGTACCCTGATTTTGCCGTAAATGTTAAAGGAACCTATCAGGCTGTTCCCAACGCTAAAGGAAGTTCCGTTCTGGCCGAAGGAACAAATGTTACTGCCTTATTGGTAAACAATGCTGCCGGAAGTATGGCGTATGATGTAACCGATTACAGTTCATCTACATCCAGCAAAATGGTAAATATCTATTTCCCGATCAATGTGGATCGCTTTAACCCGTCATTCAAGTTAAAAGGCTTGTTTGAGAACAAAAAGCAACTGGATTCGTTGAAGAAGGTATTGAAAGCCAGCAAAGACTGGATAGTTAAAGGTGTTACCATAAATGCATTTGCCTCACCTGATGGTGAATTGAACCGCAATGATGAGTTGGCCAAAGGCCGTTCAAACTCCACTTACAAATACCTGAAAGGTGAATTGAAAAAGCTTGGATTCACAGAAGCCAATGATCAGAATTTCAAGGTTGGCTATACCCTTTCTGAAGATTGGGCCGGTTATGGCAAAAACGTTGAGAAGAGCACACATCCGGATAAAGCGGCTGTGGTTGCAATTATCAATGATAAATCGATTAACGATGACGCACGTGAAGATAAGATCAAGGAAACCTATCCGGCTTTCTGGGAAGCTACCAAAAATACCCTTCTCCCTTCTTTGAGGAAATCTGAACTGGTTGTAACCGGAACTACTCCGTTGAAAACAGATGAAGAATTGTTGGGTTATATGGAGAAACTGGATCAATTAACCGATGTTGAACTCCTTCATTTAGGAACCCTTCAGAAAGATGCCGTTCAACGCGAACGCATTTATACCCAGCTAACTACCAAATACCCTGAAGACTGGAGAGGATTCAACGATCTTGGTGCCATTCAGATTGAATTGGGTAAAATGGCGGATGGAACTGCAAACATCGAAAAGGCAAACACTTTATCGCCTGAAAATCCAACTGTAATGTTGAATCTGGCTAACATTGCCCGTATCAACAATGATTTTGCAAAGGCTACCGAAATGTACAAATCTGCTGCAGCTAAAGGTGCTGATGCCAGTTACGGTTTAGGCATTATTGCCATAAAACGCGGAAACTATCAGGATGCATTGAATCAACTGGGCAAATCTGCTAAAAACGACTTCAATTATGCACTTGCTCAATTGCTGAACAATGATGCTGCAGGAGCAAAAACTACAATTGATAACATGAAACCGGAAAGCCTTACCTGGGATTGCTATTATCTACGCGCCATTGCAGGTGCAAGAATGGGCAACCAGGATGAGATGACCACTAACCTGACCCGCGCCATTGAGAAGAATCCAGCAGTACGTGCTTTGGCTAAAGACGACGTGGAATTCATTAAATACTGGACAAATCCGGCTTTCCAAACTGCCATTCGTTAATATTATTTCGATTTCTTTCGATCTCAAAGAAGAGGCCAGCCCATAGGGTTGGCCTTTTTGTTTAACCCCTACAACCTTATTAAGTTGATATTTTGGCATTAAGGGTTACTTTTGCAGTCCGAAAAAATTTAAACCCCTACATTGGGCATTCTATGTCCGGTGTATAAATGCAACCCGAATGAAATTATCACAGTTCAAATTCAACTTCAGCGAGAACCTTATTGCCAAGTACCCTTCTGATACCCGTCACGATGCCAAAATGATGGTGCTTGACCGGGCTAAACAAAAGATTGAGCACAAGAAGTTCAGCGATATTCTCAGTTATTTTGACGATGGAGATGTGTTTGTATTGAACAACACAAAGGTATTTCCGGCCCGGTTATATGGCAGCAAGGAAAAAACAGGTGCCAAAATTGAAGTATTTCTGTTGCGTGAATTGAATAAGGAAATGAAGTTGTGGGATGTTTTGGTGGATCCGGCCCGTAAAATCAGGGTGGGAAATAAACTTTATTTTGGAGATGATACCCTGGTTGCCGAAGTGGTTGATAATACAACTTCGCGCGGACGCACCATTCGTTTCCTGTTTGACGGTACCGATGAAGAACTGTGGAAACTCATTGACAAGTTGGGTGAAATGCCCATTCCAAAGTATATGAATCGTCCGGTAGAGAAACTGGACAAAGAACGTTTTCAAACCATTTTTGCCCATAAAACCGGCGCTGTATCTCCACCAGCCGCTGGCTTACACTTCACCAAAGAATTGATGATGCGTTTGGAAATAAAAGGCATTCACTTCACAGAACTTACCCTGCACAATGGATTGGGTACTTTCAGACCGGTTGAAGTGGAAGATCTGACCAAGCATAAAATGGATTCGGAATATTATGAAATCAACACCGATACAGCCCGTATTGTAAACAAAGCACTGGAAGACAAGAAACGCATCGTAGCAGTTGGGTCGTCTGTTGTACGAGGACTGGAATCTTCTGTTTCCTCCACAGGACGGCTGAATCCAAACAAAGGCTGGACGGATAAATTCTTATTTCCACATCATGATTTCTCGATTCCAAATGCCATGATTACCAATTTTCATATGCCTGAATCAACCCTGATGATGATGACAGCTGCCTTTGCCGGCTATGATTTTCTGGTTGAAGCATACGAAGAAGCCATCAAGAAGAAATACCGGTTTATGACTTATGGCGATGCGATGCTGATCATCTGATCAGGAATCCGTTAAACGCTTTTATGAAACGATACGCGCTGATAGTTGCCGGAGGTTCCGGAACCCGCATGGGATCCACGGTGCCGAAACAGTTTCTGAACCTAAAGGGAAAACCAATTCTTATGCATACGTTGCACGCCTTTGCCAGCGCAAGGGTAGATGAAATCATTCTGGTGCTTCCGGAAGCGTATATCGAAAACTGGCATTCCTTATGCCGTTCTCATCAATTTATTATTCCACATAAAACTGTTTTAGGAGGAGATACCCGTTTTGCATCTGTTCAGGCCGGACTTCGGTTGGTAGAAGATCAAGCCCTGGTTGCTATCCACGATGGGGTCAGACCGGTTATTCAGGGCTCACTCATACAGCGAAGCTTTGAAACAGCGCTTGAGCACGGTTCTGCCATTGCCGCTTTACCGTTGAAAGACTCCATTCGTGTCAGATCCACCGAAGGGCATACCGAAAGTGTGAACAGGGCCGATTATTTTATGGTTCAAACGCCTCAAACATTTCAGAGTTCTCTGATAAAGAAAGCATATGATCAGTATTATGATGCAGCATTTACCGATGATGCGGGTGTATTTGAAACCTTAAAGAAGGAAGTGACCTTGATACCGGGTGACTATAAAAACATTAAAATTACAACTCCTGAAGACCTGGCTATTGCGGAGTTATTTCTGGCCTGAGTTCATGTTTGCTTTGAACTGAAATTTGCTCAGTTCATGGTATATGAAAGTAGAATAAATCAATGTAGGTTATTCAACCAGCAAATCCTTGTTCCATGCTTTCAATACTTCAAAACCAGATCAGTGAATATTCGATCTTTCCCATAGTATACTTGACTTTTTCGTCCTTTCCAAACATAATAATTTGGTAAAAATCTGATTAAAAGTACAAAAAATTAAGCCGTGTATAAAAGTACTTGTTGTTTTGTATGGCTATAACCTGTTAAACACTATTTTTGCTGCCGGATGGAACAACAAAGACCGAAACGTACACGCACAATTTATTTTATTATTGCCATTCTTATTTTGCTGGCCAGTAATGGAATCTTCGTTTACAATTATTTCACAACCGACAAGAAACTGGTAAAGACGGAAGAAGAACTGTTTGCCACGGATTCAGCCAAAACTGCCTTGGGTAAGTTGTTGCAGGAAACTGATCTGGAACTGGAAAACTACAAAGGCAAGAATGCTGAACTGGATGCATTTTTAAAGCAGAAAAATGATTCGTTGCTTGAATTTGCGCATCGTATCAGCATTTTGATCAGACAAAACCGGGTGAATAAGGATCAGTTGGATCAGGCATTGGAAGAAATAGATCAGTTGCGGTATTATAAGCGGAAATCAATTACACAAATCGATTCCCTGTCTAATCAGATCAGTTTGCTGAACCGTGAGAATACCGGACTAAAATCTACGATCGATAAAGAAAAGCGTCGCAATGAAGACCTTACCATGGAAAATGTGCGATTGGGCAATAAGGTAGCCATAGGATCAAAACTACTTACCAAACAATTGGTGGTAACTGGTATAAGAGTGCGCAGCAGCGGAAAAGAAAAACTGACCATTAAGGTTTCTCAAATCGAAAAATTAAAAGTTACCTTTCTGATAGAACCGAATTATGTGACCAATCCGGGTCCCAAACAAATATTCTTAAAAGTAGTTGGTCCGGATGGGGGAACCTTGTACAACGAGAATTCCGGTTCAGGGACATTCCTATTTGAAGGAGAAGATGCCCGTTATACAGCAGTAAAGGAAATCGAATTTACGCAGGAAGGACAAGCTGTTTCCATTTATTGGGAGAAAGGATCGCCCTATGAAGCCGGCGAATACAAGATTGAATTGTATTGCGAAGGAATGAATATTGGCAAAGGTTCCCTCCTTCTGAAATAAACTCAGTCGAAGATCAGGTGAAACTCTTTCCGGAGAAATTCCAGCGCCTTGTGTGTTGGAATATGTTCCATCTGTATCATCATTTCAAAAATTCCTTTGCTTAAATCCAAACCAACCGAATTCGGACCTAACCGGGTGTAAGCTGTGTTGATGATATTGACCATTTCTTCCTTTGCAATTCTCACTATCTGCCAGGCTTGAGGCGAAACATATACCTGTTGTGAAAGATTGTGATTGAATTCGTTGTTGATCTCTTCAATCAATTCCATTTTCAGTTGCGAGGCAGAGATGCCGGGTTTATTGATCCGCAGAACCAGGTTGTTGGGAGTCATGCGCTCCATCAGAATCACTAACCTCTCATAGGCTTGCAATTTGAGTGGTGTAATGACTTTATTCTGTTCGATCCGGATTTCCAGTTTTCTGCGTTGATTTTCACTATCGAAAAAGTTCTTCATCAGAAAATAGACCACCATGAACACCATGAGGGCCGGGATTAAATACTTCAATAACTCAAGAAATAACGCGAAATAATCTATGTTTTCCATGTCCGGATTTTTGAAACGAAATTAGCACCTTTTACGTCAATTAAACAACGCACTAAACACGAACCTTTGTGTATAGGTGGGAAACTTTGTAAGGCTGAAAGTTCAGAGTGAATAAATTTGTTGTTTACGGATGAAACCGAAAAAACAAAATACCATACGTACACTTGACGATACGGATACACCTATTGTCGACTTTGAGCCGGAAAAACCTGTAAAAAAAGAACCGCGTAAAGGAAGGTTTGCTTTTCTATTCGACGAACGTTTGCATAAAACAGCAGGTCTACTTCTGATCCTGCTAAGCCTGTACACCCTTTTTGCGATTGCATCCTTTCTCTTTACCTGGGACGAAGACCAGAGTTTGGTGTTGAACCTGAACTGGAATATGTTTCTGCAAGTAGATCCTGACGCCGCTCAAAACATTTTGGGTAAAACAGGAGCCTGGGTGGGATATGAATTGGTATACAAGGGATTTGGAATTGCATCTGTATTGATCAGTCTGTTTCTGGCCGCACTTGGAATAAAATTGCTTACCCAAACCGAGCCCATTCCCATTGGCAAAACATTTCGTTATTCCTTTTTCTCACTGATCTGGTTTTCGCTGGCATTTGGTTTTGTATTTAATGCACAATGGCAAATCCTGGGCGGTGCATTTGGCCATTTTGGATTTTTATACCTGAAAGGAATTTTCGGGAGTCTGGGTACAGGTCTCCTGCTGATTTGCTTTGCATTGATCTTTCTGGTATATGTATTCAATATTGTTTTTTATACGCCTCGCGTTGAAGCTCCGGTGGCGGATAATAAGCTGCCGGAAGAATTGCAAATACCTCCGGTAAATCTGAACACTTTAAGTGCATCACCGGAAGAGCATATTCCCTTAAACCCCGACGACTTTCAACTAAAGCCTGAAGAAAAAGAACCGGCTTTTGTATCAGAAGAGGCAATACCGGCAGAGGTTCCGGTTGAAGAAGAAGTTATTCCGGTTGAAACTTCCATTGAAGAAATTAACCCGGTTCCGGCTATTGATATTCCCATTTTACCCGCTGCTTTTACTACAGAAGGTGGTTTGATTCTGGAAGTGCAGGAAACCCCGGAAGAGGAAGAAGCTGCCGAGAACCCCGATAAACCGGCCTATGGCTCACTCGCATCGTTGTATGATCCTACACTCGATTTCAGCAATTATCAGTTTCCAACACTGGATCTTTTGAATGATTACGGTGATGATAAAGCCAAGGTAGAAAACGATGAGTTGCAGGCCAAAACCACCATGATTGTGGAAACGCTTAAGAACTACAATATCGCCATCAAAAAGATTTCTGCCACCATCGGACCCACCGTAACGCTATACGAAATTGTTCCACAAGACGGAGTTCGCATCGCCAAAATAAAAAACCTGGAAGATGATATTGCTTTGAGTTTGGCAGCTCTTGGAATTCGGATCATTGCTCCTATTCCCGGTCGCGGGACCATTGGCATTGAAGTGCCCAATGAAAAACCTGCCATGGTTTCTATGCGAACTGCTTTAGCGAGTCAGCGCTTTCAGAATGCCGATATGGAATTACCCATTGCGTTTGGTAAGACCATTCAGAATGAAGTGTTTGTTGCCGATTTGGCCAAGATGCCCCATTTACTCATGGCAGGTGCAACCGGTCAGGGAAAATCAGTAGGACTGAATGCCATTCTGATCTCATTGTTGTATAAAAAACATCCGTCGCAAATCAAGTTTGTACTGGTAGATCCGAAGAAAGTAGAACTCAGTATATATAAAACCATTGAACGCCATTTTCTGGCCAAGATTCCGGGTGATGCAGATGCCATCATAACAGATACCAAACTGGTAGTAAATACGCTGAATTCACTTTGCATTGAAATGGATAACCGGTACGATTTACTAAAGGAGGCGCAGGTAAGAAACCTCAAAGAATACAATACCAAATTCATCAACCGTAAACTGGTTCCAACCGATAAAATTCCGCATCGGTTTCTACCATTCATTGTGGTGGTGATCGACGAAGTAGCCGATCTCATGATGACAGCGGGCAAGGAAGTTGAACATCCGATAGCCCGTATTGCCCAATTAGCGCGTGCAGTGGGTATTCATATGATCCTGGCAACCCAACGTCCGTCGGTGAATGTAATCACCGGTATGATCAAAGCGAACTTCCCTGCGCGCGTTGCATTCCGCGTTTCTCAAAAAACGGATTCACGTACCATTCTGGATGCAAACGGAGCGGATCAGTTGATCGGTAAAGGAGATATGCTGTATTCAGTGGGCAATGACCTGTTGCGTTTACAATGTGCATTTGTTGATACACCGGAAGTGGATCGTATCGCCAACTTTATTGGCAATCAGAAGGGTAAAGAACCCTACCTGTTACCGGAAGTTAAAAGTGAATCGGAAGAGGGTGGCGAAGACTTTGACCCCCGCGAAAGAGATTCCCTGTTTGGAGAAGCAGCTCAAATCATTGTACAACATCAACAAGGTTCAACGTCGTTGCTTCAACGTCGATTAAACCTGGGATATAACCGTGCAGGAAGATTAATCGATCAATTGGAACGTGCGGGTATAGTTGGTCCGTTTAAAGGCAGCAAAGCACGTGAAGTGCTGGTAACCGATCTCATCCGTTTGGAGGAAGTACTTAAAAACCTCGATCAGCAATAAGCCGGTAAAAAATTCCGGTTCAATTAAAAATATTGCATTCAATTTCATAAAAAAGGGAGATACAACAAAATGCATCTCCCTTTTTGTTTCGTTGAATCAACTCCTATAATGTGCCTATTTCTTTCAATACATTGTTCATGGTACGCACTGCTTCTGCGCTCTTTGCAAAGGCTTCCAGCTCCTCGGGATTCAGCTTATAATCTATAATGGTTTCCCATCCGTTTTTACCAACAGTTACCGGTACACCCATGCAAATATCCTGTTGACCGTATTCTCCTTCGAGGTAAACACAGCAAGGCATGATTCTTTTCTGATCGCGTACAATGCTTTCAACTAACAAAGCACTGGCGGCACCCGGCGCATACCAGGCCGAAGTTCCCAGCAATTTAGTCAGGGTTGCTCCGCCCACCATGGTGGCATCACTGATTTCTTTCAGTTTTGTTGCATCCAGACGCGACGAAACAGGAACACCATTCAGCGTAGCCAGTCGAGTTAATGGGATCATGGTTGTATCACCGTGACCACCAATCACGGTTCCTTGTATATCGGCCGTAGGCTGACCTAAAGCCAAACCGAGGTATCCTTTAAAGCGGGCACTATCCAACAATCCTCCCATTCCAATGATGCGGTTTTTGGGTAATCCGGTTGCTTTCAAAGCGAGGTAAGTCATGGTATCCATCGGATTTGCAACAACAACAATGATGGCTTCCGGTGAATGCTTCAATACATTTTCAGCTACAGAACGTACAATATTAGCATTGGTGCCAATAAGTTCCTCACGGGTCATTCCTGGTTTGCGTGGGATTCCGGATGTAATCACGACAACATCTGAATTGGCAGTTTTGCTGTAATCGTTGGTAATTCCGGTAATTCGGGTTTTCATTCCCAGGAGGGAAGTGGTTTGATAAATATCAAGCGCTTTGCCCTCAGCAAAACCTTCTTTTACATCGAGCAATACGACCTCATCGGCCAGTTCACGGTAAGCAATCACATCGGCCGTTGTGGCGCCTACGGCACCTGCACCGATTACGGATACTTTAGTCATTGTATTTCTATTTAATGGTTGATAATCTGCCTGCGAAAATAGACAGATACAAAAGAAAAGAAAATATGATTTTAGAGGGGGTACCTGATGGAAAATCCGTTCCGGGAAAAGGAGACCATCCTTCTGCTAAAAGTTCATTTCCGGTATTTCACCTGTTACCACTAACCTGCCTTGTGTTTTTTCACGGATATAATCTACGGTTACTCCGGGTGCCCTTTCTAACAATTTAAATCCTTCCGGTGTGACATCAAAAACGCCCAACTCGGTTACAACCTTTTTCACACAACCTAAGCCGGTAATAGGTAAAGTACACTGCTGCAATAATTTTGAATTGCCATGTTTGTCGACGTGTTGCATCGCAACAATGATATTCTTTGCAGCAGCTACGAGATCCATGGCTCCACCCATTCCCTTGACCATTTTTCCCGGAATCTTCCAGTTGGCAATATCGCCATTATCGGCTACTTCCATGGCTCCCAATACTGTCAGATCAACCCTTCCGCAACGGATCATGCCAAAACTCATGGCACTATCAAAAAAGGAAGAACCCTTTGTGGTGGTAACGGTTTGTTTACCGGCATTGATCAGGTCCGGATCTACCTCATCGGTATACGGAAATGGTCCTATACCCAACAAACCATTTTCTGATTGCAATACCACTTCAATTCCTTCGGGTACATAATTGGCAACCAACGTTGGAATTCCAATACCAAGGTTCACGTAATACCCGTCTTTTAACTCTTTTGCTATGCGTTTAGCAATTCCGAATTTATCTAACATACCTTAATTCTCCTGCTTATTACGGGTGGTTATTTGTTCAATGCGTTTCTCGTAGTTACTTCCTTTAAAAATCCGGTTTACGTAGATTCCGGGGGTATGAATCTGGTCCGGATCCAATGCTCCTGCAGGTACCAGTTCCTCTACTTCGGCTATAGTTATCTTACCCGCCATTGCCATCAGTGGATTGAAATTCCGGGCTGTTGCCCTGAAGATTAAATTTCCATGCGTATCCCCTTTCCATGCTTTTACTAAAGCAAAATCGGCTTCAAAGGCTGATTCCAGCAAGTAAGTTTTCCCATTAAAATCGCGCATTTCTTTTCCATCGGCCACTTCGGTACCTACACCGGCAGGGGTAAAAATTGCCGGCATGCCATAACCCGCAGCCAGACAACGTGTTGCAAGCGTCCCTTGGGGAATCAGTTCTACTTCCAATTCTCCACTTAACAACTGACGCTCAAACTCGGCATTCTCTCCCACGTAAGAAGAAATCATTTTTTTCACCTGCCTGGTTTGCAACATCAACCCGATACCAAAATCATCAACCCCTGCATTGTTTGAGATACACGTCAGGTTTTTTATTCCTTTTCGAACCAATGCCGAAATCAGATTTTCCGGAATTCCGCAGAGACCGAATCCTCCCAACAACAGCACCGCACCATCCGGTATATCGCGTACTGCCTCATCGGCATTGTTTACAAGTTTATTCAGCATGTTTTAATTAATTAAATTTTGAAGTGCATCATTCACCGATTACTGCACTCAACCCCTCTTCGCACAGCGCCTGACACATGGCTGCCAGCTCTCCCCGGTCGCCCGACTTCACCGTAGCTTTCCCTTTATAATGAACAATCAGTGCAGACTGCTCAGCCTGTATTTCATTGTGATCGCAGATACGAACGAGGCACTCAATCACATGATCAAATGAATTTACATCATCGTTGAAAAGAATCAATTTATGAATAGTTCCAACATCATCCAGCACCTCCAGGAGTTCTTCGTGTTTTACATACTCTTTACTCATACTCTTTCGATTCCTTTTTGTTGAAACTGAATTTATTTTCATTTCCGGCCACCAATCGTTTGATATTTGCACGATGCGTATATAATACCAACACGGCAATGGCTGAAAAGAACAGGTTTGCAAATATATTATCCGTATAGAAATATAACGATAAGATTGCAGCAAAAATTCCTGCCGACATGCTTCCAACAGAAATATAGCGGGTAATCCATACCAATAGGATAAACAGCACGACACAAATCAGTGCAATGCGGTAATCAAGAGCAATGGCTAAGCCCAATAAGGTGGCAATGCCTTTTCCACCTCTGAACTGAGCAAAAACCGGATAGACATGTCCCAATACGGCAATCATACCTAACAACATTTTATACCGGAACAAAAGTGTTGGATCTTCGGCCATACCGGGAATAAACAACGCAAGCATAGTGGCCAAAAACCCTTTCAACAAATCCAGAAACAACACTATAAAGCCTGCTTTATTTCCCAAAACACGGAGGGTATTGGTTGCGCCTGCATTTTTACTTCCATGCTCACGCACATCCATGTCGTAAAAAGCTTTCCCGTACCAAACTGCATTGGGGACAGATCCCAGTAAGTACGCCAAAACGGCCATTCCGGCCAGTACATTGAGTTGTTCCATTACTTCTGGGATTTCATGATTCGCACAAACTTATTGCGATCACCATAATTGGCTAAACGCAATGCAAAGTTCTTATCCTTCTTCGAGATTTTATCAATATTATTTTTGATATAAAGATTATACACAGGATCGGAAGAGAGTGCAAACAAGATTCCACGCTGATATTTAAAAAAGTACCAGCTTCCTTCAGGCGTAATAATATATAAAGTCAAATCGTCGCCCGACCGTTTCTTGGTCAATTCAAGCCTTCCCTTCAATTTGCGCTCTATTTTGAACTTATCAATCGAATTCAGGTTGATATCCCCTTCCGATATAAAGGAACGGGTAGGCTGATTCCATCGCAACAATACCGATGAGATATTAATGGGTTTCTTCAGCTCATCATCCAATCGGATTGTTTTGTCGGGCAATTCTTCCAATACATTATTCAGTGATTTTTCATCACTAATCAAATCGCTGAGTGCTTTGTTGAACAAGGGTTCATCGAACTCACTGGTTTCTGTTCCGGAAGACTGAATATTGATGGTATCGAACATGATTTTAAGTGCTTCTTCCGGAAAAGGGAAGTCCAACATTACCATAAGTTTCATGCGGAAAGTAGTATCAGCGTAATTGTATACTGCATTACCGGCAGTTTTCATGGTAAAACTGCTATTGTCTAACCCAAACCTGAAACGTCCCTCATAAAATATATTCTTCTTCCCTTCACTCAATTCCATATAATTCCCTTTCCGACCGTTGCCATAAACTTTATCGTGAGGTCCGAATTTAAAAACCTTCAATTTCTCATCGTAAATCAGGGTTCCGCTCACACGCATCAATTCGGGATCAGAGCCATTGCGCTTGCGGCTAAAAAAGAGCGGATAAACATGCGTTGAGTCATTCGATACATTAATACCACACATCAACGCCTGACGAATCAGGTTTTGCTGCATGGTATCCACGATCAGATAAACGGAATCCGGATTAATCACCGCGGAATTCCGGAACCAATCTGTTTTTGGATAAGGCAACTCATGTTTAGCCTGGAAATGACCTGCATACTCCAGATTCTTATTGATACTCTTAAGGGCGGCATGACCTAAGAAAGCAATATGAGGTCCAACGGTAAAATTAGCCGAGTCGGGGATATCGGTTTTGCCTAAAAGCCGATGCTGTTCATCTATGGTAATTTCTTCGAGGAAGAATTGCTGAATGGTTTTGTCCTTATCCGTATATTGATAATTACCTGTACCAACCACATTGAATCTTCCCAAAACAGTCATTCTCACTTTTTCAATGGTATGGTATTTCAATAGCGTGTCGGCTGTAATTTTCGAATTATTCACTTCATCCATGTTGGCTTCTGCACGAATAGTCACTTTGCCGCTATCAGGAAATAACCATGCATCGCCAATCGCGATGTATGGAATTTTCTGCGCGTAAAGAGTAAAGTCCTTCAAATCCAATCGCGTAAGGCCGGATACAAACTTTAAGGAGTCTTGTGAAGTCCGGTTGGATAGCAAATATGAAATATCCTTTCCATTCTCAGTGTGGGATTCAAAATCGAGTGTCTTATCCTCCATTTTCCAGGTGAATTGTTTGAATGCTCCCTGATACAAATTATAATTGAACGTGGTATTGATTCCCGGCTCATTGTACACAAACAAACCGGTAGAAGTATTGAGGTTTACATCCGCTTTAACAGATCCTGAGTAAAAAGCAAACTTTGAACTATCGGTATAATTCCTTAAACGCAATTGAGAGGTATCAGCTAAAACATTATCGGGTTGCATCCAGAAATTTGACGAAAGCAATTCCGCACCCCGTATATGGTTCACGCCGGCTGCGCTCATACGAACCGGAGTCAGGTGTAATACTCCATCGAGACGAACACGTTCTTCAGAAATTTTTATTTGTTGTTGCACGCTATACACATACAGACTATCGTGATAAGGAACCCAATGTTCATAGACTTCTGATGCTGTTGCTGTCGGATAGATGCTTGTACGTTCATTGGTAAACGTCTGACAAGCGGCATTCATTGAATCCAGCAGGAACAGAAATTGTTTAGCTGTTGAAAGTGAACTCAGATAACGCATTTCTCCGTTGCCGTAAAATCCTTCGTCGCTCAGCGACAATATCACATCACCCGTACCTTTGCCGCCATATAAAGGATATGGCGCACCCGGTTTACCCAAAACAAAACCCAGGGAGCGATCCGGTTGCAAATACACTTCATGCCGGATATCCGGAACAATTCCTCCTGAAATCAACGTACCATCAAGAGCAAGTGTCTCGAAATTCAAGGTATTTAAACTATCAATCGTAAAAGGATCTACATCAAAATAAAATCGGGCGCGATCGTAAACCCCTTGCTGTGTTGAGGGCTTATCGTAATAGATTTTAGAACCCACATCGGATTTAAAAAACGGATATCCGGGATAGCGTTTTCTCCCGCTTTTATTCCCCGGATGGTCGATAGCCAGTGTTCCGTAAACATTTTGAATGGCACTCTTGATGGGTATGTCTGATCCGGTAGCTTCATCGTACAAAAAGAAACGCATAGAATCCACATTGTTTAAACGAATCTGAAAAGTGGTATAATCGAACGTGAAACCTGTACCGTAAAAATCTACTTTCCCGGCACGCACTTTTCCGGCTAAATCCATGTTCCTGTTTTTCTTCAGCGTAAGAATCTGATCTTTGGGTACGATGTACACATTTTGTGAGTCGCTAAACTGAAAACGAGGTACACCCTGAACCTGCAAATCATTATTGATTAAGCTGATGGAGGCATTGGGGTAACGTTTGATGATGGAGAAAAATGCAATGGCATCAAAATCTGTTTTGCCAAAATGGGCATTTACATAATCACTCAGCTTTCTTCTGACCTGCACATAATCGGTGTTCTGGTTATAGTTGATATATCCCCGGTCGTGCAGCCAGATCATTTGTATACGTATATCGCTCAGATTTGCACGAAAATTGGCCGCATAGTCTTGAATATAAAACCCTTTTATATCGCGTTTTTCACAATATAATTTAATCCGCTGCAAAGGATTATAATCCAGAATACCCTGCACACGTTCGTAGCGCAGATCCCTGAAATAATTAACCGACTCAAACCTGGCGGGTTCTTTATCGTTGATCATATCCACATCAATCTTTGGATTAATCAAATCCCATTTCAATTCATCGGCATAAAACTCTATGTTGTGATACGTATCGTAAAACGGCGCAGAACTAATTCCTTCATCGTTACGGTAAATCTGCAAATTATGATTATCGAGCCGGTATGAAAATTCTACCTGAGGATGGTAAATCGAATCTTTGTCGAGGTAAACAATAACCTCCGCTTTTTTTGTACCAACTCTGTTTTCACGGACCATAAATTCATTGGCCCTTATTTTAAAAACGGGTTTGTTCTGGTAATTGAATACCAATTCTGCTTTTGCCGAATCAACCCCTTTGCCCACCAACACCCTTCCTTTCAGTCCAAAAGCCCCGGTGAGTTTTCCTTTACCAAAACTGATATGGGTAAAATTCCTGCGATGCGACTCGAATTGGGGATACATCGAACGACTTCCCATATTTTGTACCATGGGTTTATCAATCAGGGTTCCGGGAATACGTTCACTGAAAAGAGAAGGATAATGGAGAAATGCAGTATCGGCCCGAATGCTTCCGGTTGTCAGGTTGATGGTATACCGTTTGAGTTCGGCAAAAATATCGGCACTGTCTAAGCCTACACGTGTCCACCAATACAAACCTCCTTCTCCTACCCATTGATTGCTGGTTGCAAAATATTTACCGCTGGTTTGCTTTATGATTACTGTATCACCGGGGGTGTAACAATACAGGTTCATGTTGCGGAAAGAGAAGGCCGGATCATCTGATTTCAGATCCATTTCCACTTCGGCATTATCCGTAACCCACGTCATCACCCCCATTCGGGTTACAATATGATCCTGAAATACATTTTTTGAAATCACTACGAAATTGGCAAATGCATCTTTCGATTTGTTTTGAGCAAGTACTGCCGCTTTGAGCCATTTCTCCAGTTTATTTCCCTGACCCGATTCAATCATTCCGTTCATGGATCTTAGAAAATTATCCATAACGGTTATACCTGTATTCTTTTGAATCAAGGTATTGCACAATTTTATAACCTGGATTTTTTGTGGATTCGACAGTTGATTTGCCGTATAGTATCCCACAAAATCTGCTACTGCCTCTGTTGCTGATGGATTGCCTGATTTGGATATATATTGTTCGAGATCTGTGGCAAATTGGATCAGGTCGTTCGACAATTGAGCTTTAGCAGAGAAGAGGGTAAAACACAGGAAAAAAAAGAGAATCCGCGATTTGGTCATGGCACAAATTTATCGATAGAGCAATGTAATGCAAGTTACATTCCTGTGTAATACTGGTCACAATTAAACTATTCCACAATGTCGTGGATTCTCCACCCCACATTCCCGACTCGGTTGTTTCATCTTCTCATTTTCAGCCAAATACGTTAATGTTGAGTCAACTATTATTAAGCTACTTTCCAGATTCCTGAAATAGGGCATCTCATAAATTCTCCTTAATTTGCGACTGAATCGATCCCTTCTACGTTATATGCTCATGATCAGACAAGCTTCCTTCTCTAAAATCTGGCTCCTGTTATTTTTTGGCCTCAGCAAATTGGCATGGGCCCAACATGATCAGCCATCCGTATTAAAAAACACTCCTGAATGGGCCGTAACAACCGACAAAGCAACCGTTAAACCGGGTGATCTGGTAACGGTTACCCTGACCAGCATCATTGAAAAGGATTGGTACATGTATTCCAGCGATTTCGATCCTGAGCTCGGACCCATTGTTGCAGAAATTCTGTTTACCCCGCACAAATCTTTTGAGCTAATCGGGAAAATACAACCCATTGGATCGAAAAAACATTATGAAGATATCTGGAAAGGAGATGTTTCAATTTTTACAGGAAAGGCTGTATTCAAACAAAAAATTAAAATTTTAACCGACAACCCGGTTATAAAAGGCACTTTATATTTTCAGGAATGCTCTGAAGTTACAGGTGTATGTATGCCTCCGTTCGATCAAACATTCGAAGTAAAACTTCAATCCGGAACCGCTACTTCATCTGCTTACGAAATGACTGACCCGGTGAATATTGCACCTACCCAGCCATTGGATGCAAATCCAACAGCCACAGTTGTTCCACAAACAGATACCGTGGTAGCAGAGACCACCAGTACACCTGCCATCATTTCACAACCGGAAGAACCCAAAGAATCATTTATTGGATTTTTGTTGTTTGCCTTTATTGCCGGATTGGTGGCTTTAGCAACTCCTTGCGTATTCCCTATGCTGCCTATGACAGTAAGTTTCTTTACCAAGAAAAGTGAAAACAAAGCTCAAGGAATCAAAAAGGCAAGCATCTTTGGTATTTCCATCATTGCCATCTATGCTTCACTCGGCCTGGTATTTTCATTCTTTGGTCTGGGTCCTGATTTTGGAAACTGGTTAAGTACGCACTGGTTACCCAATATTTTGTTCTTTATTATTTTCATGGTATTTGCCGCATCCTTTCTGGGGTTGTTTGAAATCACCCTGCCCCATCAGTTTGTGAATAAAATAGATTCCAAATCCAGCATGGGAAGTTTTCTGGGAATCTTTTTTATGGCTTTCACACTTGTGCTGGTTTCATTCAGTTGTACCGGACCCATTGTTGGCAGTCTGCTGATTGAAGCCGTTGGCGGAAAATTCCTAAAACCCTTATTGGGTATGGCTGCTTTTGGAGCCGGATTGGCTTTGCCATTCACGCTTTTTGCCTTATTCCCGAGCTGGATGAACACCCTGCCAAAATCCGGAGGATGGTTGAATTCCGTAAAAGTGGTTTTGGGTTTCATTGAAATAGCCTTTGCATTTAAATTTCTTTCAACTGCCGATGTGGTTTACCATTGGCGCATTCTCGACCGCGAGATTTACTTATCTATCTGGATCGTATTGGCCATATTGCTTGGTATGTATTTGTTGGGGAAACTAAAATTCAGTCACGACAGCGATTTACCCTATGTAAGTGTACCCCGATTCGGGTTGGCATTGTTATCGTTTGCTTTTGCTGTTTATATGATCCCCGGTTTATTTGGCGCTCCGTTAAAAGGATTGTCTGGTTTGTTGCCTCCCATGCATACCCAAGATTTTATTCTGGGAGAAACGCATGTTTCCAACACTTCATCCGATTCACCTACCTCTACAACCACTATCAAACATGCCAATTTTCTTGAATTGCCGCACGGTTTAACCGGCTATTTTGATTACAAACAGGCGCTGGAAGAATCGAAAAAACAAGGCAAACCCATCTTTATAGATTTCACCGGACATGCTTGTGTGAACTGTCGGAAAATGGAAGAATATGTATGGGCAAAACCGGAAGTATTAAAGCGCCTGCAGCAGGATTTTATCATCGTAAGTCTTTATGCCGATGAACGATTCACTTTGCCCGAAAGCGAGTGGTACACCTCTCCGCGAGACGGTAAGTTAAAAAAGACCATTGGTGAACAAAACCAGGATCTTCAGATCAGCAAATACAATTTCTCTGCACAACCGCAGTATTTGATCATTGATGCCGATGAAAAATCGTTATCCGGTCCAACTTTCTTTGATACAGACGAAACCCGCTTTCTTGAATTTCTGGATACCGGAAAGAAAGCCTATGCCTCAACACGCTAAAGCAGTATGAATACGATTAAATCCCATTTTTCTGAAGCACAATCTGTGTTGGAACAATTCCTGGCGGATCCCGGAAATTTTGAAGCGCTTGATAAAGCAGGATCGATCATGGTTGCAGCATTGCAACAAGGTAAAAAAATTATCAGTTGCGGAAACGGCGGCAGTATGTGCGATGCCATGCATTTTGCTGAAGAATTAACCGGCCGGTACCGCGATGACAGAAAAGCCCTGGCCGCCATTTCCATTTCAGACCCGTCTCATATCGCTTGTGTAGGAAATGATTATGGATACGACTTTGTTTTTTCGCGATACCTGGAAGCCATCGGAAACGAAGGTGATGTGCTGCTGGGTATTTCAACCAGCGGTAATTCTAAAAATGTTTTGAATGCCATTGAAGTTGCGCGAAAAAAGGGCATACACATTGTTGGTTTAACCGGTAAAGACGGTGGTAAAATGGCCGGTCTATGCGATGTGGAAGTGCGTGCACCTCAAAGCAAATATGCCGACCGTGCTCAGGAAATTCATATTAAATGCATCCATGCCCTGATTGATTATATCGAAAGGAATATTTAATCCGGTTCACCATATAACATTCCTTCTTTCAACGAAAATTCGGATACAATCAGTTCGCGAACCGGTAACCTGCCCAGAATAAAATTCATCAGAATGGATGCGACAACAATCATATCTACACGGAAATCGAGCATCCCGTTCAATGCTTTTCTTGATTCGTTATCAGACAAAACCATCAACCGGTGGAATTGATAAAAGTCGGATAGATTAACGATAGATGCATGTTGACTCAGCGATTGCGAAAGTCGACTCAAATCCTTTTTCAAAACATCCGTTAATGTTTCAAAGGAACCTGCCGCACCTATCAGGGTAGTCACTTTATAAGCAGTAGCCTTGTCAAGCAACTCATACAACTCATCGGCCAGGAATTGTTCCAGCAAAGAAATCTGGTTGTGCGCAATGGGCTCGCAAGAGTGGTATGTCTCCAGTAAACGTGCTGCTCCAATGGGATAACTCTTTTTCCAAAGCAAATTTTTACCTGATCCAATAATGAACTCCACACTTCCTCCACCAATATCCATAACCAATACCGGCTTATCGGGGAACGGAAAAGAGTGGAATACTCCATGATAAATCAGCGATGCTTCAAGGTCGCCCGGAATAGGTACAATTACAATATTAAAACGTTTCATGGCCTCATCGATGAACGCTCTTCCATTGGTTGCGTCGCGAATTGCCGAAGTGCCAAATGCGGTTACCTGTTCAACCTCATGTTCCTGCATGGTGAGGTGAAACAACATCAAAGCATCCATTCCTCGTTGGTATGCCTCTGGAGATATTTTTCTCTGATTGATTCCCTTCTCCCCCAGTTTTACAGGAATTTGCATGCGCAAGCAAATTTTCACCTGTCCTTCGCTCCGGCCGGCTATCAGCAGGTGAAAAGTATTGGTTCCTAAATCAATTATTGCCCGCTTGCATTCCATCTCCCTGAATTATTTGTTATTTTAGCCTCATGAAATCAATTCTGGTTGTTGCGTTGGGAGGTGCATTGGGAACAGTTGCACGTTACCTGCTTTCAATCTGGCTGAAACAAAGTTACGTGTTTTCGTTTCCGTGGCATACTTTGCTTATCAATATAACAGGATGTTTACTGATGGGGATTGCATTCGCTTTATTCAAGCAGCATTCAATGCCATCAACAATGCAGTTGTTTTTGATGGTAGGCATTTTGGGAGGTTACACCACTTTTTCAAGTTTTGGTTTAGAAACCTGGTTGCTTCTTGAAAATCGGGCATATATGCAAGCCTGCTGTTATGTAGCGGGGAGTAATTTGTTAGGCATAGGTGCAGTTATCGGAGGCTATTTTATGGTTAATTCCATCAGGGGATGAAAGGAATCGTTGCCAAATCTACCGGAAGCTGGTATCATGTGCGGAATATGGACTCCGGCAATACGCTGATGTGCCGGACCAAAGGAAAACTCCGACTCGACGATTCAAAACATACAAATCCGGTTACCGTTGGAGATATCATTTTTTACGAAATGGAACCCGGACAGGAGACCGGAGTAATTTCCGGAGTTGAACCCCGGAGAAATTATGTGATTCGTAAAGCCAGCAACCTTTCCAAACAAACACATATTCTGGCAAGTAATATGGATCAGGCGGCCCTGATCGTAACCCTTGCCTTTCCCATGACTTCGCTAGGCTTTATCGACCGGTTCCTGACCACAACCGAGGCATACCATATTCCGGCTCTGCTGGTTCTTAACAAAGCAGATTTGTTGGTTGGAGAACTTGCTGATGTAGCAGATGAGGTACAGGCCTTGTACGAAGGAATCGGTTATCCCGTTATTCGTACTTCAGCCAAAAACAACACCGGAATTGAAGTGCTTCGAAATCGGGTGCAACAAAAAACAACCTTATTCTGCGGACATTCCGGAGTTGGAAAGTCAACCTTGTTAAATACCATCGATCCTCAGCTTCATATTAAAACTTCTGAAATTTCAGGCTATCATTTAAAAGGTCAGCATACAACCACCTTTGCCGAAATGCATCCGCTTTCGATGGGTGGGTATATCATTGATACACCAGGAATCCGGGAATTCGGACTGGTAGATGTGCAAGGTGCTGAAATATCGCATTACTTTATTGAAATGCGTCCGTATATCAGTCAATGTAAATTTAACAATTGTACGCATACACAGGAACCCGGCTGTGCCATTAAGGAAGCCGTTAAAAACGGTGCAATCAGCGAACAACGCTATCAAAGTTACCTTAGTTTATATGCTAACCTCGATTTATATGCCTGATCTATGCGTGTAGTATTGCAGCGGGTTTTGAGCGCTTCGGTATCCATCGAAGGAAATGTTTACAGCCAAATCGGAAAAGGTTTGCTTCTGCTGACCGGTTTTGAAGCAACTGATACTTCGGAAGATCTGCAGTGGTTTTGCGATAAAATTGTACAATTACGGATTTTCAGCGATGAAGCCGGCAAGATGAATTTGTCGGTTCAGGAAATAGGTGGTGAACTTTTGGTTGTAAGTCAATTTACACTGTTTGCATCTACCCGAAAAGGGAACCGGCCTTCATTTACACAAGCTGCTTCACCGTTGCTTGCGGAGTCATTATATCAGCAATTTATCGAAGCCCTGCAAAAGGCATTAAACAAACCGGTAGCAACCGGCGTTTTCGGAGCAGATATGCAGGTTGAATTGGTGAATGACGGACCAGTAACGCTGCTCCTGGATTCAAAAAACAAGGCATAAAAAAAACCCGGTTGCCCGGGTTTTCTATGTTTTAAACGATTGATTTTAGTATTCCCACAAATCGTGTTCGAATTCAAACAATTCGCTTTTAATCTTTTCAGCTTCCAGCAACGCAGCTACTCCGTTGTCCTGAAATTCAGCAAAATCTTTAATTGCATTATCGTACTGATTGGCCTGTTTAACAATATAACTGCTGAACCAGCGTCCCTCGAACCAATCATCATAGGTGATCCGGGCTGCATCATTTACCCGGTTAAACACTTCCATGTTTACCAGCATTTCACGCAGGTCCTGTTGATCCGGATCATCGGGATCGCGGTGGTATTTTAACCAGCACCATTCCTGTTCAGGGATTTCAGCACCTTCTACAGTAGGTTGAACCAGCAATGCGATTCCTATGATACGCACATACATTCTGGATTCTTTTTTATCAAAAATCCAATCTTCCATGATCTTGAATTTCTTGATATCCTTTGCTTCCAGTTTGATTTCAACGGTATCCATGTAAAAATTCGTCGGATCATCCGGATCACCGTTGGGATCGATCAATTGCTTTTCCGGTTTCTTTTGAGCGAAGTATGCTTCAAATTCTTCTGTTGTGTGACTGGACGAAAGAGAGTCGTCTTTGTACGGGATCAATTTGCCCCCCATTACAGCATTGTACAAAATGATGTTCAATGGATTTTTAGGCCATTGCATCGGTTGATTCTGTTTCTCGCGCATATCAATTACGCGCCAGATACGTTTTGCATAATGCACATCGGCTTCACGCAAATACGGCCATGGCACTACTTTACGCTCCTGAACAGCCTGGCGGGTGTAGATGAAATCATCATACACGCCCTGAGCCATAAGGTCCATCGAACCAAACAACCCCACCAGTAATACAAAGACTATTCTTTTCATACTTTATACTTATTGCACATCAAAAACTAAAGGAGTTGGAAGTTGTTTCGCTCCATCCGGTCCTTTTACTTTAATCTGAGTGATAATAATTTTATCTCCTTTTTGGGCTCTGGCCAAAGCATTTTTCATATTCGTTGTCAATTGCTGACCTCTGCCTGTTTCAAATACAGCAGCACCACCCTTTTTAGGAATGAGCAGAAACTGAAATTCAAATGGAATATAGTTTACACCTTCGAAAGCAAAATTCTTCAACGGGGCACGAATTACGGTTTGAGCACGTAACTGAGCTGCTGCTACTCCACCGCTTTGTTCAATAGTTCCCAAAGCAGGTGTAGGATCAGGAATTACACGGATACGGTATTTCTGTTCTCCCATTTTGGTGGACTTTCCATTTTTATCAACTGTAGCCGTTACTGCGATTTCACGCGCACTTTTATTTACCGTGAGCAAATAGGTTCCTGCCTGCCTGTCTTGTTTAATAGATCCGGCATTGGACGGGCTGATGGAAACTTTCACTTCTTTGGCTGAATATCCCGGTACCGAAACAGAAATAGGATTCTCCAAACCAATATACACCACATTCATTTTGGTAGCCGAGATTACCGCCATTGGTTTCAATGCAGTATAAGTTGCCTTAAATGGATAATTGGTGACTTCACCGTTTGGTTTACGTGCAGTAATCACACCTGAGTATTCCTTTTCTCCTTCGCTGGTTGCAATCACTTTGTATTTACCAATTCCACCTTCAACGGGTACATTGGCACCGTTAACCGAAATGGAAGCTTCCTGTTTTGAAGAAGAAGCTGCCACAAAGATATCTGCTGAGTATTCGCTACCCAGTGTGATATACGTACCGTTGTTCGGAATTACTTTTGGCTCCAATTTATCGAATGTAAAATCGGACTCTGAAATAGAGGCTCGAAGGATATCCAATACCTGGGCTTCTGTGTTTCTAACATCACCCTGGAATTTCGCCAGCAAGGTTACAACAGCAGCGGCAGGTGTATGTTCAAACATCACCGACTCCCATTTCTTGTTCTCGCCCTCTTCTTTGAAATCAAGCGTGATCAGATCTGAATTAACCCCTTTAACTTTATCTTTAGGCAATAGTGCAAGTAATTGATCACGGGTTTCGTTGATCTTTTTCTTCAACTCTTCGCCCTTTTTGTTATTGATCATGAGGTTCGCGTGATTTTCAATATCATCCGCTTTGGCAACCTCTTCATCTTCTACTTTACCGTCGCTATTGGTATCTTCTTTACGGCCATCAGCACCGGCAATAACTACCTGCTTGATTTCCTCAATATATTTAACCGCTTCACCGGCAATCTGCCTGGCTTTTTTCGATTTTTCGTAAACAGAATTACCGTTTACGTCGTTAGGGAATTCTGCATGATACTTCTCAATTGCTTTCATCACCATTGCATTTTTGGAATCAATATTGGTTGTTGATTTATCCAAACTTACTTCTACCAGGTGAAAGGCTTTAAGAATTTCCGCAGAAACGTTTAATGCGAGAAGCGCCGTCAACACGAGGTACATCATGTTGATCATCTTCTGCCTTGGGGTTAATACACCAGATGCCATCTTACTCTATTCTTATTCGTTAGTGTATACTTACTTAGCTTCTTGAAGCATTAATATTCATAGCTGCCAGCATATTTCCATAAACATTGTTCAGGGAAGATAAGTTGCTCGACAGTTTTCCGATTTCGTGTTTAAAGGATTCGGCCTGATCTTTTGTATCTGCTAAGCTGGTAACCACTTTAGAAAGGTTGCCCACAAATTCGTTGATGGATTTCAGGTGGTTGTTTGACTCAGCAATTTCCAATTCGTAAACCGAATTCAGGGAAGCCAGATTTTTAGTCATTTTATCAATTTGCATTCCATATTCGCGTGATCCTTCACTGGCAGTAACCATACCGCTCATGGCTTCTACTGCTTTTGAATACGAGTTGCTCAGGTTGGCAACCGATGAAGATGCCTGTGTAACATTTTTTGCATACTCCTCTGTAGCTATGGCTGCAGAAGACAGATTTTTCATGTTGCCTACATTGTCGCTCAGGGATTTCAATCCTTGTCCCAGACTGCTGATCAAATCCGGACCAACTTTGGCTTCTTCCAGCATTTGATCCAATTGTTGAGAGATGGTTCCTTTTTTCTTCTTTGGATCATCGATTCCTGCTAATTCAGGATAAACGAGGGTCCAATCTACTTCTTTGTGCAATGGTTCAAAAGCAGAAATAAAGAAAATGATTGCTTCAGTACCCAAACCCAAAATCAACATCGGGTTAGCACCGGGCCAGTGCATGATTTTAAATAATGCGCCTATGATAACAACAGATGCACCGAAACCGTAAACCTTGGCCATGATCTTTTTGAAGGCCATTGATTCGAAAAAGCTGCTTGAACTTGACATAATAATTGAACGTTTAGATTAAGTTAGGTTTGATTAGTTATAGAAATTGGGATTGGTTTATTAATTCTTGTCTCTGTTGGAACGGCCTACATAACTCATTACACAACGGAATCCGGTGTATGAGTTTGCGCTGTCCTGATATTCATAAGTACGGGCACCACACTGAATGTAATGTCCGATGTCTTTCCATGATCCGCCACGAATGGTTTTACGTTTGAGTGTAACCGGATCATCCTGTTTTGCGTCGTATTGATAATCGGCACTGAGATCGCTGGTGAAAATGTTTCCGGATTCGGCATATGCACTGGTGGTCCACTCAGCCACGTTACCGGCCATATCATACAATCCAAAGTCGTTCGGGAAATAGGAAGCAACACGAATCGGATATAATCCTCCGTCTTGTCCGTAATCGCCACGAATAGGTTTGTAGTTAGCCAGTGAACAACCTTTTGCGTTTTTGATAAAAGGACCACCCCATGGATATTTGTTCAAATCGCGGCCACCCCGTGCAGCATACTCCCACTCGTATTCGGTAGGCAGGCGGAAATCGGTAACTGAAACCTCATCCATATCCGAATAGAAGCTGTTCAGGTAAACAGTTCTCCATTGGCAGAAGGCGCGAGCCTGGTGCCAGTTGATCCCGATGGCCGGATAATCGTCGTATTTCGGATGCCAGAAATAAACCTGGGCAATCGGTTCGTTGTAGGAATACGTATAATCGCGGATGAAAACAAGGGTATCGGGATAGATTTTAACTTCTTCTTTTCTTTTATATTTCTCGCGTGAAGTTTTGTACCCTTCTTCACGGTGCAATTTGGCAGCAGCGCGCTGATCGTACCATTCGTATTTGTAGATCAGTTTACGTACATCAATTTGTTTAACGCGGTAGTATGTTTCGGCCTGATTGTAGTACATTTCAGCAATAGCATCATTGTCCTTCATATCTTCCGGATTGATTTTTGCTTCGTAATTCAGCGTATGCTCACCGGTTTCATCGTTGGAGTACCAGTAGATATCAGGATTTTGCTCACCGAGTTTCTCGCGTAAAATTGAATCGATAATCGCTTCCACAAACTGGCGGTATTCGTTGTTGGTAATCTCTGTTTCATCCATATAGAATGCAGGAAAAGACACCTGTTTATTAGGCGCCACCATTGTATTGGGCACATCCTGATCGTTCTCTCCGATATGGATAGAACCGGTAGGGATATAAACCGTACCATAGGGTTGTGGATGAAACCATGTAATATTCCTGGCTCCCGTCAGTTCTCCCCTGTCCGTATTACCACATCCAAAAAGCGCCGTGAGCATCACAACACCAAATAACCATTTTAAGCTTTTCATCAGTATCGATATACTTAGTTTAAGTAAGGCAAAATTAGAAATATTTTTCAATTAACCAAATTTTAATGTGGCTAACTGAACTCCAAAGCGTTAACGAAAAAAAACAGGAAAAATTACAAGAACCGGGGTGTTAAACGCGGGATTGGTTCTTTAGGTGGTTTTTGCTTGAATTTAGGCATGAAGCAGTATTTAAACAACAATTCATGCGAACCGTTATTGTATGAACTCAGGTTACTCATGTTGAGATCATAGGAGTAACCCAATTGCATATCTTCTGAAAAACGGAATCCCACTAGGATGGCCATTTCGTTGCTGGTACGATACGTCAACCCTCCTTTGAATTTCTCGTTATACACCAGCATGGCATTCAGATCAACAGAAGTTTTGGTTACATCGGTTTTAACAAACAGGTTCGGATCAACTGATAACGTGTTGCTGATGCGGTATTGGGCACCCATGATCACGAAATAGTGAAGGGCCAGGTTGTATTCGTATTTGTTTCCGGTCCATTCATAAGCAATCAGACCCTTATTTAAGTGCATGGCAGACACACCGGCATAGAAATTATCAAAGATACTGATGGCAGGTTGGGTGTAATATAAACCACCGCCAATGTCCATGGTCTGGCCTGAAACCGGAATATTCGGAATTTTCGGATCCGTTTTATCCAGAGGTATAAATTTATCCCCTGCAATGGTCTTCTGCATAAATCCCAATGCTAAGCCTGGTGAAAGTACACCTCCATTAGAAAAATGAAACCTATATGAAACAGAAAGTGTAGGCGCAATGCTTTTTTCAAAACCCAACTGATCGCTGTAAATATTCAAACCCAGACCGAGATTGTTCCCAACCGGTCCATTGATGCTGGCTAAAAAGGTAGTTGGTGAAAGTCCAGCCTTCTGACTTCCAAATCCCACCCACTGTGAGCGGTAGACACCCAGTGCACAAATTTTTTCTTCGGTTCCGGCAACACCCGGATTATAATTTAACCGGTTAATAAAGAACTGAGAAAACTGAGGATCTTGTTGTGCTCTGACAACTCCCAGAAAAGAAATAGCGGAAATGAGAGTCAGTAATAATTTCTTCATGTGTTTGTATAAATAATCCAAATCGTTGCAATACCAGTCGAACTGCAAATTATAAATTATTCTTCAAAAACAAGGAAAGAATTTTGTTAAAAAATCAGCGGGCGGCTTTATTGTGCTTTTCGATGTACTGATCGAGCGCCATCACCATGGATGGATATTCGGGTGATGGAGCGGAGATATTGACTGTTAAACCTGCTTCCTTTATCGCTTTCGCCGTAGTGGCACCAAAGGCTGCGATCAGGGTTTTGTTTTGTTTGAATTTGGGGAAATTCTCAAAAAGAGAACGGATATCGGCAGGACTGAAAAACACGATTATATCGTAGTTTACATCGGTAAGGTCGGAAAGATCAGAAGAAACAATACGGTAAAAGAAGGATTCCTTGTACTGGTATTTGTTTTTCTTCATGAATTTTTCAATCTCCGGTTTACGCCAGTCGCTGCAAGGAAACAGATACTTTTCTTCCGGATGATTTTTAATCACATTCAGCAATTCTGTTTCAGTGGCTTTGCCGGTAAATACCTTGCGTTTCCGCACCTGGATATACTTGGCCAGGTAATTGGCAATGCTATCGTTCACACAGAAGTACTTGGTTTCAGGCGGCATTTCAATCTTTATCTCGCTGCACATGCGAAAAAAATGATCCACCGAATTGCGTGAATTCAAAATGATGGCAGTAAAATCGGGAATATGTACCTTTTGTGTCTTAAATTCTTTGTGAAGTACAGGTGTTATAGAAATAAACGGTCGGAAGTCAATCTTCAGCGAACGTTTACGTGCTAAATCGAAATACGGAGACTTTTCGGATTCGGGTTTGGGTTGCGATATTATAATGCTTTTTATTTTTCCGTTTTTCAAATGGAGTATTGATTAATAAATTTAACGATAACGAACCAGGGCACAATTTCCAGGGTGCAAAGATAAAGAAATAAATAAACATTGGGAAAGCTGAAAAAAGTGTGCCGCAACAGGATAATACGGAAAATGCGGTAGCATACACTGATGAAGAAAAAGGCTATCACGGTTTTTGCCAAAATCATGGTCATCAAACTGTTCTCGTTGTATATGATGAAAATGATGAAGGGTAAAATTACCAGTGCGATGAAATTATTGACCGAAACAGTATTGGCTACAAACCCAAAACCAAGTTTATTCATTTTGAACAATACCCCGAGTAAACCGTGAATGATAAATTTAACCAGATACACCATCAGCAAAACCGACACAATGGTGATATACTGAACAAAATAGCTGTTGAGCGGATTGAAATGATTCAATTCCAGAAAGTAATTGATAAAGAGTGCTGCAATAAACAGGTAGATGGCAAACAATTGCAGAATCACGAAACTGAATACTGGCCGCTGATCTGCCCAAATCCGTTCGCTCAGTTTGAGGTTGAATACCGACAAAATAAAAACCCGGAAGTTGTTTGGATTGGAGATGCGTACAAATGCGATATACAGCAAAATGAAGCAGATGATCCAGAATTTCCAGGCATAATTTCTGGCAGGCCGCGTTTCAATTTCCTTTACTGTTGGTAAATTCAATCTTGGTATAGGTTTTTCTGTATAATAATTGGTGATCAGATGATACGATGCCATCGAACTGCGTAGAAATGAGTCGTTTTCCAGCGAATCCAGTAATCCAAAAGTGGTATGTCGCCATTGTGCCCGGCTCATGGAATCCATCACCAGCGAATCGATCCGGTAAGAGGTGTCTTGCTGAAACTGAAAACTATCCGTATTGACTGTAGTGTTTTGCTGTCCGTTTATTTGGCTTAAAGCACATACACAGCAGAAAAGGAATAGAATAATCTGCTTCATTAAAAATAACTTACATAACCGAAATGAACCTTGGCTTTTGACACTTCCCAGGGATTGTTGAAAGCCTTACCCAGTGCATAATACAGGGAAAAGATACCGGCTTCGGTTTCAAAATTCAACCCCGCTCCGAAACCAATGGGTTTATCTGAAACGGGTTGAACAGGTACTATGTTCTCATATATTGCACCATTGAAGAATAACGTAAAGAATGAATTACGCTGCAAAAGATATCGCCATTCGGTATTGAGTAACATATATGCAGAAGCAAAAATAACCTGTTCATCGAATCCTTTCAACGTACGTATTCCACCAATTCTGAATAACTCACTGGTAAATAACCGGGGAGCATACAATTTTCCGGCCATTCCCTGAATGCGAAAGACGGTGGAGGAGGTAAGAGGAATAAAACAATCAGCCTGTCCGGTAAATCTATATTGCACCCAGTCGCGTTCCAGTCCATCATACAACGACACACTGTTTCCCTGATCATCGGTAAACCGCAAAGCATCAATGGTGGCATTACGGATCAGCTGTTTACTCCCAACACTTCCACTCCATTCCAACCCATAACCTTTGCGCGGATTCCGGAAATAATCATACCGTACAATTTTCATGGAAATGCCATATTGTATATTGCTCAGATCGTTGGCTGCCGGCAAGGTGCGCGTATTTTTTATAGTTATGGTATCTACCGTAATCAGCGTAGTGGTTTGAACCTGGTAAAAAAACCGAACCTGATCGGTTCCTTTAAACCGGTATTGCATTCCAATTTCATTCCTCACATCCAGAAACGAGGTATCCTGTTTCAGCAAAGTCAGGTTATAATCCAAGGCCACCTGGGTTCTGAAAATGTAAGGCCATACTAATTTCACACGTAAATCCTGTGAATTACCTAAGAAACTACGATAGTTGAGTTCAAACGATTTTCCGGTTTCAAACAAATTTTGCAAGTGAATATTGGCTTCACCTGTTACCAGCAATTTATCCTGACCAATCTGACTGTTTGGTGCAAAACCCAAAATTCCATCCACCAGATTTGCACGGCGTTTATCCAACCAGATAACAGGCATGGCCCGATTGGCATAAAAATAAACCGATGGAGATTGACCGACCGTGAGAAAAGGAAGTTGATTCAGGCGCGACGAGGCATCCTGAATTGTACGTTCGCTGTAAGGACTTCCTGTTTTCACTCCCATCACTTTTGCGATGAACCAGGGTTGAACTTTTGCCGAACCGCGCAGATAAATGGTGTCGAATACAATGAAGGACACCTGTCGGAGATTCAGTACTGCTGTAATTCCCGACGAATCAATTTCTAAACTGTCGGTTTGTATCGATGCAAAAGGATACCCTTTGTTTTCAAGTTCCTGCAAAATACGGTTAGATAAACGGTTGTACTGATCGGCGCGAAATACTTTTCCTTTAAAAGCGGATTCTCTGTAACCTGCTGCTTTCAAAATATAGTCGGGTACATTTCCCGGTTTGATTTGAATCCAGTGTATTTTTTCCCCTTCGTGTACATACACCCGTAACGTATCTTCCAGAGTTTGCCTGAATAAAATTACCGCAGTGAGGTAACCCATTTCGTTTAAATGAATCAGGTCATTACGCAATTCCACAAATTGCTGTAATGAATCACCATTTATTTCCCGTGTCGGAAATTCCCGGTATAGTTCGGCTGAATCCTTACCAATGAAATGCATTTTGCGATAAACCGCTGTTTGCGCATTTCCCTGCAGAAAGCATAGCAATAACCATATGGAACAGTACCTTTGCACCCGGTCAAATTAACCGATAAAGATTTAAAATATTGCCTGGTATTTATATTCATATCCCCTTTTGCCGAAGTGCATGTCATTATTGCAATTTTCATTTCAGCACTTCGCGGTCCGGTCAGCCCCAATTGGTGCAAGCACTTTGCAGGGAACTGGAAATGCGCGCAAACGAGATCAACGAAACCATTACATCCATCTATCTGGGAGGAGGAACTCCCTCTTTGCTGTCTGAAGGAGAGTTGCAGCAATTGTTTGCTCAGATCCGTGAACATTACACCGTGTCCGAATCAGCAGAAGTTACACTGGAAGCCAACCCCGATGATCTAACAGAATCTTATTTAAACGTTTTGCGCAATTCCCCGGTGAACCGTTTGAGTATTGGCGTACAGTCGTTCTTTGATGAGGATCTGCACTGGATGAACCGATCGCATTCGTCCAACACCGCAGAAGAAGCCATACGAAATGCACAAAAGATGGGATTTGATAACCTGACCATCGATTTGATGTACGGAGTACCCGGATTAACCCATGAGCGCTGGAAAGCAAATCTGGATAAGGCCATTTCGTTGCAGGTAAATCACCTTTCTGCATATTGCCTGACTGTAGAAGAAAAAACGGCTTTGCATCATTTTGTTGAAGCCCAAAAAGTTGCAGCGCCCAATGAAGATCAGGCACTCGAACAATTTGAAATCATGTTGGATACTTTGTCGGGTGCTGGATTTGAACACTATGAGATTTCAAATTTCGCAATGCCCGGCCGGTATGCACTGCACAATACATCCTATTGGAAAGGAGAAGCATATATTGGCATCGGTCCATCTGCACATTCCTATAACGGAACAGAAAGAAGCTGGAACATTGCCAACAATCCCTTGTATATCCGTGCCATGGAGCAAGGGATAAGAAATATGGAATCGGAACTATTAACGACTGAGAATCGATTCAACGAAACGGTTATGACTGCTTTGCGAACAATGTGGGGCTGCGATCTGGATGCGCTGCAAGTTCATTATCCGGAACACTTTGCTTCCATTGCAATGCGTATCGAAAAAAACGTGCAAGCAGGACTTTTGTTATATGAAGGAAAATTCCTGAAATTAAGTGCCCGAGGAAAATTCCTGGCCGATGGCATAGCGGCTGATTTGTTTGTTTAATTGTTTTGGACATTTAGATCCCAAGGCACGTAATACAAAACATTCAAATTACATCTTGGGGCTATGCGCCCCAAACCGCACTCACTTTCTTTTCTTGAAAAAAGAAAGTAAGCAAAGAAATTCAAGGCTGTATAGTTTCTCCTTGCATTCTACACGCTTCAAAGGCCACGCAACCCGAATCACGCTCCCCGCTTGGCCTGCGCAGTTTTACGGATTGCTTACGAGTCCCGGCGCATCTTTAAAGCGCTCGAATGCTACGTCAAAACTATAAGGCCGGTCCCCCTCCGATTGAACATTTTGCTTAACTATGCAGGTTTTCAATCGCAAGGACTGGTTTCAAGGATAAAGATGTCTCATCCCATTTTTTAATTTGTATCATCAGCTACCAAAACTTCTACCTTGGGCTGGTGCATGCTGAAGAAGCCATACCCGCCCTGAATATTCGATGGGAAATATACAACCTCTCCCTTCACCTGATTGATGAATTTGCCATAGTTCTTTTGCGCTTTCAGAAACTGAAAATAGGTCTCCGTTATCCTGCTCACTGCAACGGCAACAGTATCAAAGCCGGCATTGCCCAAATATTTTTTTACGGTTAATTGTCCTTGCGTAAAATCGGCGTCGGTATACAAATCGAAACTAAGCTTTTGTTCGGTTAACTGGCGCGCGATATAGGCCGGGTCCTGATAATTAACCGCAGTATCTGCTTTTTGTTGGGTGAGGTAATTTACGAGGTACCAGTTCTTACCGGGTATGCCTTTGATGGTATAATGTAAATACCGGTTTCCCAAATGGTAGGAAAGGTAAAGTGAACTGAAGCGAATCGAAGGCATAGCTAGCGTTTGTGCCGTGATTAAAGTGTTTCCCCATTGATCCTTCACATCCAGGATACAGGATTGAAAATCGCTCAAAGAAATATTCCAGAGATAATAAAATCCCTTTTCCGCTTCTTCGCACAGGTATGTTACCCCTGCGATATTTACTTTAACTTTTGCATTTCCAATCAACAAACCGGTATCCATTGCCAGTCCGTTTGAATCAACCCCAACAGTTCTTTTCAAATGAGGAGCAAATGATTTACTCAACACAATCAACAGGGCCGATTGTTCTGTGATGGTATCGTAGTAAAACTGTGCAGCAACTGTTGGCAATACAGGCGCTACAGGGATCTCCACCGATATGGGATCTGGAGTGCAAGAGCTCATCCACAATACAAATGCTGCAATAAACAGGTGTAAATATTTCATGTTCTTAAAATTTAAAACGATAACTAACGGATGGAATGAAACCGAACAATCCAACTTGTTTGTATGCAAATGACCCATCGGGTTGTTGGATGAGTTTTAACCGGTAAGGTTGGGTTTGATTGTATGCATTGTAAGCACCCATATGCCATTCGTATGTATACCGGCTACCGGGCTTGTTTTTAATCACCAGGTTAATATCCAATTTATGCGCATCCGCCAGCTTCAATCCATTGCGGGATGCATAAACGGGCAATACATCTATGCGGGTATAGCTACCGTTGGGCATCATAAATTGTCCGATAACTGGAGTTATCCGTGAACCTGAAGCATAACTCCAGGCGGTTG
>JBAYIE010000020.1:0-79280 GCA_041665785.1 Bacteroidia bacterium
ACACGCCGGTTCATGATCCTCAATCCTGCCGTAACCATTGAAGCGAATATTGTGAATTCAACGCTTGCGCAACACCGGTATACGAAGCAGGAGATTACCTTTAAAGTGAATCACAAAGGCTACCAGATCCTCGATCCGTTCAATGCAGTAAATGCTGTGATCATGCAAAACGGACGCTGGGACAATGCCCTGGCGACCCTGAAACCAAAATTTATTCAGGATCAGACACTCGAATACAATTCATTCGATGAAGGCTTATTTCCGGGTGGTAACGAGTTTCGTTTTTTCGATTTTCGGAGTCTGCGTCAATTGAGTCCCAATGTACGCACCAAAACCCGCGACAGCATTTACCATGTATTTCTGAATAACGATGAGGAACGGGGGAGCAAACAATATTTTCAGTACTTCGATAATAATGGAAGGCGCATTCTTGGAAACAAAGATGGAAACAACGGAGATATCGACGGTGATTATGCAGATGTGAATTTCTTCTTCTTAAGTATGGATCCTTATGAAGCAGGTGATGTGTATGTATTCGGGGAATTTACCGACTGGAAATTATTGCCCGAATACAAAATGTACTACAACAAAAACCGGGGACGATATGATCTGAACACCTTACTCAAACAAGGCCGGTACGAATACTTATATGCGATTAAAAACGGGGAAGGCAAACCGGATGAAATGATTATAGAAGGCTGCCATTCCAACACCGAAAATGAATACCTGATCCTGATTTACCACAAACATATTATGTATAAATACGACGAGCTGATTGGTGCGCAGAAATTCATTTCCCGTCAGCAATAAAGCCGTTTTAACGAATACGCAAGCGCCGTCCGGTACGTAATTTTGCCTTCGTTGAAATTCCGTTTAACGATGCCAGCCGTTTAACGCTGACCCCATACCGATATGCAATTTTACCCAGCGACTCTCCCCTTTTAACTACATGATACCTGGATTTTAAGCTTTTTGCCTTTACCTGATACAGGTGCTTGAAACACCCTTTTTCGATCATCAGCGTATCGCTTAACAAAGAACCATTCGGAAAATAAATGATTTTATTGGGATCAACTTTTTCGCCCTGAAAACGAACTTCGAAATGCAAATGCGGACCGGTAGAGCGTCCCGTACTGCCGGCCAAGCCAATAATATCACCCGACCTGACGGTTTTGCCCGGATAAACCAGCAACTGATTGAAATGAGCATACAAGGTTTCGATACCGTTGTAATGACGAATCAAGACAACAAAACCATAATCTGCACTACGTTTGGCAATGCGTACAATGCCATCGAATATAGAATATACCGGATCTCCCACTTCCATGCGCACATCAACACCATAATGAAACTTGGCCCTTCTGCCCCATTGCCTGAATCCGAAAGTGGAAGTAAGATCGCCAATAGCCGGAGGATGAAAAAAACAATCCATGCTATCACGTAAGGCCAGCAATATGGTATCGTTCATGGTTTTCAAATCCATTTTATATGGATTGATGGTAAGGGTATCCCAACCGGAGGGATACAGGTTGGTAGCGGGAATGATCGCCGAATCAAATTTCAGATTTGGGTCACGTAACACATCCCAGTAGTTGATATCACTATATCCGCTAAACTCAGCGTCAATTTCGTCCTCATCCATCTCCTCCACCTCCTCTTCGGTCAATAACGAGTCTGTTTCTTCTACTTGCGCCGATGCATGGTCCGACATCAGCAAAAAAGTTATAACAAGCAGGAACGGAATAGAAAGAATATACTTTTTCAAGACAAGAGAGCTAATTTGGATAAAGCGTGCAATTTATCTTTTTCGAGTTGAATTCTTAATGCTTCGATCCCTGAGAACCTTTGCTCATCGCGGAGTTTATCCACAAATTCTATGGAAATTTTTTCGCCGTAAATTTCTTCATTAAAATCAAACAGGTGAACTTCAATGCAATGAACCTTTCCATCCATGGTTGGCCGGAAACCTGAATTGAGCATTCCACCATAGGTCTGGTTGTGAATAAGTACTTTTACGGCATACACCCCATCGGCTGGAATCAACTTGTTGGGATCCCCCAATTCGATATTGGCCGTTGGAAATCCAATGGTTCGTCCTACCTGTTTACCCTGCACAACCGTGCCTTTTATTAAAAAGGGCTTAAGAAGGTATTTGTTGGCAGTGACTATATCCCCTTGCTCAAGCGCATGCCTGATTTTGGTAGAACTCACGGCAATATGATCGATATCCTGCTCCGGTATTTGCTCTACTTCAAAGCCATAAAGCTCCGAAAATTCGTTCAATTGCTCCTGATCACCTTCGCGGTTCTTGCCAAAACGATGGTTGTAACCTACCACCAGATACCGGGCGCCTATACGGTTAACAATGATATCGCGTATAAACTGCATTGAACTCATACGCGAAAACTCCCGGGTAAAGGGTACAATCACCAGATGATCGATCCCCATCTGCTGCAATACTTCAATTTTCTCTTCGAGGGTTTGAATCAGCTTCAGCCCATGATCGTCGGGGTGCAAAACGATGCGGGGATGAGGATCAAAAGTAATCAGCACCGTTTCTCCGTTGTGTTGACGAGCAATGCTCCTCAAACGGTCTATGATTACCTGATGCGCAGCATGTACCCCGTCAAAGGTTCCCTGCGTTACAACTGCATTATGAATGGGTGGTATTTGATCTAAGCTGGTATAAATTTTCATCTGGAACCTACAAAAATATCAAATCCTGCCAAATTCAGGCATTTACGACCCAGAACCCATACTGACCAATTTAGTTGACATATTTTGACTTAAGCCTTACAAAGCTGTTAGGATTTTAATGCATTTTTAACTTTATTTGTGTGACACGGATGGCTGTTTATTCGATTAAATAGCCATCCATTTTGTATCATGAGAGTATATTTAGCAATTCTGTTCGTTTTAACCTTTCTCCTGCCTGAAATCGGAATGGCTCAAAACCGCTTATCCTTTAAAGCGGATGCGGATATGTTGAGTTTGATCGACAGCAATACGCTGCGGGTAAACAACAAGTTATATGCCCGATTAAACCAGGGTGATCTGAATGTTTACGGATTTGAGGAAAATGATATTCCTATTTATTCCGACTCGGTTTATGCCTATCGGTTATCCATACTTGAATCGCAGATTCCACTCGAATACAATACGTATGTAAGGCCCTATATTGACCTGTATACCCAACGCCGGCGGAAACTGGCCTCCAAAGTACTCACCTGGTCCAAATACTATTTCCCGCAATTTGAGCAAGCGCTCGACAATGCCGGAATGCCTATAGAACTCAAATACCTGGCGGTGATCGAATCAGCGCTGAATCCAATGGCTACTTCTCCGGTTGGTGCTGCCGGCATGTGGCAATTCATGGCACCCACTGCACGCATATATGGACTTAAAACCGGAAGCTATTATGATGAGCGTCGCGATGTAAGCAAATCGACTGAAGCAGCTATAAAATATCTCGCAAATTCATACCGGATCTATGGCGATTGGCTGCTGGTAATAGCTTCTTATAATTGCGGTCCAGGAAATGTAAACAAAGCCATCCGCAAAGCCGGAGGAATTAAGAATTTCTGGGTCATACAACGCTATCTTCCCCGGGAAACCCGTGGATATGTTCCGGCTTTTGTGGCGGCCGCTTATTTCATGAATTATGCTTCAGAGCATAATATTTACCCCGATGAAACGGTAGAACAAGTATTGCATACAGATACCATTTTGGTGGATAACCGTTATAACCTGGCTTCATTATCGGAAATGTTACAGATGGATCCCCTGTTGATAAAAACGATGAATCCAGCTTTGAGACGTGGAGTTATACCATTTGGTCAGGATAAAATTGCTATTACCCTTCCTTATGCAAAAGCACAATTGTTTGTTCAATTGCAAACCAATCCGGAGTTCAAAGCTGAACTGGATTCTCGTTTGATGACCATGAACCAGCGAGCTCCAAAAGAGGTACCGCTGCAAAGTTCGCGTAAATCTTATACTGTAAAACGCGGAGATAATCTGGGTGCTATTGCCCGCAAGCATGGTGTAACCGTGCAACAACTGCAAAAATGGAATAAAATTAAAGGGCACTCCATCAAACCCGGTCAAAAATTACGCATCAACCGCGCCTGATCAACTCATTTTCTTAAGCCATTCTTCAGCCCAGATATTCATCTGGCGATACCCTTGCAGCATATGTTTTTTCCATGCTTCCATTTGCTCCATACCAATTTCCTGTGCCGCTTTGAATGACTGATTCAGTTCATTCATCTTTTTAACCACTTCAGCCTGTATATCTGCTGCTTTGTCTTTGGCTTCCATCTTACCCAGAGTGTATTGCAATTGAATGATCTCGAGTCCGGTTTTAAAGGTTTGCGTGCTTTGATCAAACAATTGCATGATGCGGTCAAAGTTTTCATTGTACGCAGTTTTGCCCGAACCTTTCAATTCGTTTAAAGCTTGCTCTATTTTCTTACGCTGTTCTTCAAACAACTCTTTGGTATCTGCTTTCCCCAGGTTTAACTGAAGCAGAAGTTCTTCCAGCTTGCCTTTGATGGTCTTCAGGTAATCTTCACCCAGATCATCCAGCTTATCCAAACTTTCCTTCCATCCCAAAACTGATTTTCGCATAAGATCCTTGTGCTTTTCAAAAGCCTCTATTGCATCCATCTTGCCTAAGTTAAACTGCAGCGAAAATTCTTCAAAGCGTTTGTTCCATTCTTCCATCCATTGTTTGATGGTATCATTGATTCTATTATCCATAGGATTGTGATTTATACGAAGATAGGGAAATGGGGGGAATGGTTATTTAGTTAATGGTTATTAAGTTATTGAGTTATTAGTGACTAGCGGAATTCGGGTTTGTGAATTGTGTCCACCTCCGCTAAAGCTACGGTGGATAAATGCAATTGAGTTGAGATCGGAGAAAAATTAAACTTAGGATGCATGTTTCTGGTATGGCCATGGCGATGTGCCTTCAGGCCTTCGCGGGAAGTAATTGGTTATTGAGTTATTGAAGATCAGGTTCAACCGCGTTGCGGTCAATAATGGTAGTGATGGACTCATGTTCATTTAAATTACTACTGAAGTTTCAACCTATGGAATGCTGCAGCGCATCTCTGAATGCGCGATTCCTTTTGGGTAAAGGTTATTGGTTAATTGTTATTAAGTTATTAAGTATCTCCTAAGCAGGAAGATTATCCATTCATAGGAAGCTGTAGCGCATCTCTGAATGCGCGATTCCTTTTGAGTAAAGGTTATTGGTTATTGGTTATTGGTTATTCGTTATTGAGTAAAAGTTCTCTGGTCAGCTACTTCGTACTTCGTAATTTGTACTTCGTAATTTGTAATTCGTACTTTCCTACTTGATTCCTTTCCGGTTCAGCGCCCGCTGATATTTGCGTGCATTAAGCTGATGCTGTGCAAAGGAGGCTGCGAAATTGTGGTACCCTGAAAAATCTTCTTTTGCACAGAAATACAGATATGCGTGCTTTTCGGCATTCAATACGGCATCAATGGCCTGCACCGAAGGAACACATAAGGGCCCGGGTGGTAAACCGGTATACTTATAAGTATTGTATGGCGATTCCAGCTGGAGCATCTCACCTCCTACTCTTCGGATACTTTTATCGTTGAGGGCAAAAATCAATGTTGGATCGGCTTGCAAGGGCATCCCTCTCAGCAACCTGTTGCGATAAACGCCTGCCACTGTTGGCATTTCGCTTTGTTTGGATGTTTCTTTCTGAACAATTGACGCCAAAATACCAACCTCTAACGGTGTCATTTTCAGGTATTGCGATTTGGCCAATCGCGTGCTGTCCCAGAACAAACGATACTCGAGGATCATTCGCTTCAGGAACTTTTCGGCATTTGTATTCCAAAAGAAATTGTACGTATTCGGAACAAAAACCTGAATAACATTTTCGGCATTCAATCCCAGGGCATCAGCCGGCACCTGAGCATACACGGCAGCTTCAATGGCATTGCTGTCGGCTTCCAGAAATTTACTCCAAAATACAGCTACATCATGAACACGCTCCCCACCGGTAAACACAATATCTATGGATTGCTGACGTCCGGATACAAATAAGCGCATCAGATCCAGATTGCTGGCGCTGGCATTGACCACATAACGTCCGGGTCTCAACAAATCGCCGTACCCTGTAATGGAAAATAAACGCGACAATGCCCCCGGATTTTTCAACACTCCTTGCTCTCTGAGCGATTCCATGTTTTGCTCAAAGGATTTTTGCGTGTAGATATAGCAAATCACCTCTTTCTTTCCGCTTACTATATTGGACGCAAATACATCCTCATACAACTTTATACCTGCTGAAATAAGTAGTATGGTACCAACTGTCAGTAGGGTACGGAAGATCAACTTACGCTCTTTAATGTGCATGTTGCTTAGCGAGTAGGAATTGATTGCATAATTTGACGAACATATTCATTTCCAGGATCCTTCTCTAAAATACGTTGCAATAATTTCCTGGCCAATTTCTGATCGCCCTGAATATTGACCAATGCGGCTTTGTTGAACAATGTTTGTATATGATCGGGATCCAATTGAAGTGCCGCATGATAAGCTTCCAACGCTTCCGTGTATTTGTATTGTTTTACATAGGCAAATCCAAGGTTCGTATATACTTCAGTTTGGCGATTATTTCGTTTCAGTAAATCCTGCAATAACTTTATGCCTTCATCCAGCGCTCCTGTTTCGATGAGGATAGCTGCATATTTATTTCCAAACTCCAGATTGGAAGGCGCCAGCGAGCAGGCCCTTTTATACCAACTCAACGCCTGAACTGGTTCGTTCGTGTTTTGATAAGATTGTCCTATCCGGTAACAAACCCAGGGATCGCTCCACTGATCAGGTTGTGAACGCTTCGATTCAACAATAACTTTGCTGTACTCTTTTTTCAGATAATTCAGGTGAATGCTCATTGCATTATGTAGCGTGCTGTGATCTTGAATGGCATTCAGGTAACCGGCTACGGAATCAAGTACGGAAATCTCCCCTTCAAATTTTTCGCGGTAAGCCAGCAAAGCTTGCATACGCATTTCCATATTGCTCCGAGGATTGTTGATGCAATAGATTCCGGCAAAGGTTTTAATATCGGAAACTACATGCGCTTTCACGGGTTTGCTGATCCGGTGATCGGTAACGGTGACATGCGGTATATCAATTGTTCCCGAACGGGGCATATGGCATTGAACGCAATTATCCTTTGCCTGCAAACGCACGCTCATCTTTTCCTTACAATTATCGCCATTGTTGTGGCACGACTTACAGGATTGATTGAATACCTCTTTCCCAGTTACCTGAACGCTAACATGAGGATTATGGCAGGTTATACAAGATAACTTTTTATCAGACGATGCCGATTGCAAAAAGCATTTACTCATTTGCAAACGCTGCGCATGCGATGCCATGATCATTTCGTCGTCGCGACCGGAATAACGCGGCATATAAATATCCATATAATCAGAAAGCTTTTGTCCCGGCCTGAAATCATTGAATTTTTTCCCTTCTTTAAGCACAGCATTGCCTTGTAAATGACAACGCTGACAAATGTCTATCTGTAATTCCCAACTCAAACGACGCGGATTCACTATTGTGTAATCCGCTTCTTTAGCAATATCCACACGTATTCCGGCTAATTTTCGCTGTACATGCACTTCACCCGGGCCATGACACCTTTCGCAATCAATACCATCACCAATGGATGAAAATTTATTGCCTGAATGTTCATCCATCACCGGCATCGCATTATGACAGCTCATGCATTCAAAGCCAATGGAACGATTGAACCTCACATTCCTCCCCTCTTCAAAACCCGGAGGAAGGTCCCATTGTTTTTTCTGAGCATACCAGGTTAAAGGCAACTGATACACATACCCGTTCACTTCCATCAGATGCGAATTGGTATGCTGACCGGAACCAATAATATAATCAACCCGCTCCACCCTTTTATGTATGGTATCCTTACCTGCAAGACGAAATTCCATGATGTACATGGTGTCGTTTTTCCAGAAAGGAAAATAACTGAGGTTATTGAATTTGTCGTAAACTACACTGTGTCTTTTGAATTCCGCAGCACTTTTGGTCCGGGTTGCCCTTTCGAAAGAGCTCCCCATACCGGTTCGGATAAAAGACGAGTATATATCGGAATGGCAGGAGCGACAAGTTTGCTTCCCAACATAGTTAACAGAATCGTGATGATTCAAAAACGGTGAAGATTCGGTTGTTGCATTTTCTCCAGGCTGACAAAACCAGGAAAGGGTCAAAACCAAAAAAATTCCCGACAGAATCCCCAGCCGGAGAAGAAAAGAGAAGTGCAAAGGATTTGTTTCCCGTTTCATTATTCGGGGTTAACCATTCAGGTTGAGAATCGATCTATCCAGGCCAGCATTCCTCCGTGCAGGTTTCGTACATTTGTGAATCCAAGATCTTCGAGGTACATTTTTGCCTGCGCACTTCGGTTTCCCGATCTGCAATGCACAATAATTTCTTCTTCCTTCAAGCTTTCCAATTCTTCTACTTTATCGGGTAAAGTGCCTAATGGAATCAAAGTTGCTCCTATATTGAATACCTCGTATTCCTGAGGTTCGCGCACATCCAGAATATGCAGGTTCTCTCCGCTATCCATTCGTGCTTTTAATTCTTCAACGGTAATGTCGCTCATAATGATGTTAGAAATAAAGGGGGAAATATAGGAAAATGTCTGTGGTTAATAGTTATTCGTTAATGCGTTAATGGTTATTGGTTATTGAGCAGAGGTACTTTGGTTAGCTACTTTGTACTTCGTACCTCGTAATTCGTAATTCAAACTACGTTTATTTCTGAATTACCAGTTTTTTTGTGGTAACCTGGCCTTTTCCATTAACAAAACGGATAAAATACAACCCGTTTTCGCAGGCAGGTAATTGGAGTTCACGCTCAATACTGTTCCAGCGATTGAGTATACGTCCCGAAATATCAACCAGATCTGCTGATACATTTTCGTTGTTGCTTTGCTGAATGTAGATCCGATCATTTGCCGGATTAGGAAATACCTCGATCTGAAACGTCGTTGCAGGTTGCAGGTTACTTAGACCTGTTGGAGGATTCAGCCATTTTCCAATAATGGGTCGCATCATGAGTCCGCCGGTTAAATCCGTTTCAGCCCATACACCCTGATCATCCAGAAAATAAAACATATGCGGATTTACAGCGCTTGCATTGATGCTGAAATTCTCATCGATACCAATATTCAAATTGAATTGCTGATTCTGATCCCAGCCTATATAAAATTTACCAACCGGCAACGCAATAGGAGTCGGGAATTTATAGTAATAAAAACCATTGATGGTATTGGTATAAACAGGTGATATCAAAGAATAGCGCGCTATTTCATCCTCACCTGTACCATTACCGTTGGTATTGATATTGCGCCATACCATCAGATCAAACGTGCGCTGACTGACATCTGAAACGGCCTGATTGAAAAACATGCTGATACCGTACAACAAATCCGGTTTAGTCAAATGATAGGCCAGAGCAACAGAACCGGTCGTATTCATGATGGCATATCCGGATTCTGCTGTTCCATCATCGTAGGCATAGTAATTGCTAAAAATAGTATTCACGCGCAGGGTATCATTGAACGGAATATTATCGCTGTTCACCAGGGTAGTTGCCGAATACCGGGCACTGAACTGAATGGAGTCTGCCAGTGTAGCTCCGGTCAAATTAAACGTTTTAGTAATGTTGAGTGTAGTATCTCCTCGTACAACATTTCCTGTTGTATTTGCAATGGAATCTATCAGGATACCATTCGGATCATACACATTTCTCCCGTATCTGACGGGTTTCGCAACGGTATCGTTGTTGCTGAGGATAATTTTTTGTGAAGTGCGCGAGAAACCAGCCGGATTAACCATAAAATGATCATAAGGCATAGATGTATACGGAGTAATCAGCGAAGGTTCAGCGAATGAAACTGCGATATCATAATAATTGGTAGTTGCCATTAATCCCGCTTTATCTATACGCACATAATCCAGATGCCAATGATTGAGGTTGCCGTATTTGCCGGTAATATTTTTGAACCGAAACTGAAAATCGTCGTGAAAGAAATTACTATCAACTTTAACAGCTATCTGCGTGAAACGCTCTGTACTGAAATTCGATCGTGCACCAGTCCACACCGGACGAAACAGGCCAGGCTGGGTGGCAGATGTACGGAATTCAAGCAACAAAGAATCGCCGTTATTGGGCAGATCTCCCAATCCTTTGGGTTGAATGTAAAAAGTGATATAAACTCCGGTATCCTGGGGTGTAAGTTTTGAAAGATTGATGATGGCGGAAGTAAGTGTATCCGCATATTTTCCCAATTTTATGTATGGATTTCCAAAACGATCGAGGGCATCGAATGTGGCTACATTATAACTGGGTGGACGAACCGGAAAACTATTGTTGATATGGGTATTTTTTGTGGTCCATTTGGCGCTCGAAGGTACCAGCACTGAAGTAGAAAAATCATCAATAAAGGGTAATTGCAATTTTCGGTCAATCAGAACACCGGCTATGGCAAACTTTAACGTATCGAGTGCAGATGCTTTGCATTTTGCAATTAAACGAAACTGAAAATGATTGCTCCGGAATTTCCCGTAATTGATTTGGGTAAGCACAGGAATATAAGTTGCGGTTACGGCTCCATTAAATCGCTTTGCAGGAGTCCAGATTCCGGTATTGTTTCTGAATTCCAGAATCAATGAATCCGTTAACAATGCATTGGGAAGTGCTTTAATATAAAATCGCAGGTAAATGGAGTCGGTCAATTCAAATTGGGTAAGATTCACCGGAAAAGACATCAAAGTATCGGTTGCCCCGTATGTTCCGTTTCCATTCCGGTAAGGTAAGCCGAATTCATCCAACCCATCAAACGTAACGGAATTACTGATACCAAAACCTGTCTGAACCTGAGATCCGATAGATGCAGTTGATCGCATCCAGTTTGCAGGTACAGGTGTAGCATGCGCCGTATCATACAGAAAAAAATTCTCGTAAAAAGGAATATTCCACCGATGTCCGAGAACTATATAGTTCAATAGAAAGTTCTCCGTTTTAACTAAAGAATACGTGGAATAACTCACGAATTCTATATCAAACTGAGAGCTGAGATAGTCGTTAAGGGGAAGAATATTCAGTATGACATCGGTACCGGATTGAAAAGATCCCGGTGATGTCCATAAGTTGATATAGGTTCCTCCTCCTGAACGCAATCGCAATACCAGCGAATCAGTTGGGCTCCAACTGGCTCCTGTGCTGTAATTGAACTGAATAAAGGTCTCCCCTCCTGTTTTAGACAAATTGATCAGTTGCGAATGCAGTACATCGGCCTCTCCGAATAATCCGGTATAGGTTTGACCGCTTGAATCCTGAGCATTGAATACTACCGAACGACCTGACCGGAGTGCATTACCTCTTTTCCAGAATGTATCTGATGGATGTTGATCAGGGTTATTGAACCAGTCAATCAGCGGATAAATGCCAACGCCCTGTTCAGCTTTTCCAAACGTTTGTTTATGAAGAGAGCCAGCTGTTGACTGACCTGACAAGGAAGGAATATAGTTTACCGGCAATTTGCCTTCTCGTCCCTGAGTAAATCCCCTCAGCGAAAAACTGAGCATCAGGAGTAAAAAGAAACCGGTTTTCTTCATTCTTGCTTTAAGTAAACATCAATGGCTTGTCCTGCTTTGAGGGTAATTCCCTCCACAAAGTCCGGATTTTGCCTTATAATAACTGCTGTATTTGAATCGGTGATTTTTCCCTGAAACACAGCTGAACCAAGATTTAACGAAGAAGAAGTCAATAAATTATTGGCATCCTGCAGGGTGAGTCCGATTAAATTGGGAATCACTACCGATGAAGAATCGCCCAATCCTGTTCCCAATACCAGATCAATATTTGAGCCTTTTGGGACTTTATTTCCGATAGCTATAGGTTGACCCTGGAATCGTTGTTCCAGAACAACATTTTGAGCAATATCCGGTTTGTAAATCAATTGCCCCACCTTTAGCCCAACACTCTGGAGCATGGTTTGTGCCTGACGCAGGGATACATCCAGCAAATCGGGAATGGAAACCAACGGTGCTGTATTGCTGTTGATGGTAATGTATATGATTCGTCCTTCTTTGACCTTGGCCTGAGGTTCCGGATTTTGCTCCAGAATACTCAACCTGGGTTTGTCTTCAAAGAATAATGAATCGGTAATGCTGTAGCGTAATTTATGGTCTTCGAGTAATTGAATCGCCTGATCGATGGTTAATCCTGTAATATCGGGTACGGTCATCGATTCTCCGTGACGTGTTATATTTTTAAGTACGAGCGCTACCCCACTGAGCAATAAAAATACAATGATCGCGATGACGAGAGCATTGGCTGCAAGAATTTTAAGAAACTTCATGAATGGAGTCAAATATCACGAATTCTATTGGGATGACAAAACAGGCTGTCACATGATCCTGTCATTTTGAATTGCAGGTCGTTGCACGCATACGATTATTTCATGGTTGATTCCAATCCACGGCTCATCTCTGCATAATACCGGAAGAAATACGGAATGGTCTCGATACCTTTCAGGTAATTTACTATGCCGTAATGTTCGTTTGGTGAATGCAGTCCATCACTGTCGAGACCAAATCCCATTAAAACCGATTTCAATCCCAGTTCTTTTTCGAACATAGCTACAATAGGAATGCTTCCACCACCGCGGGTAGGAATTGGTGACTTACCAAAAGAAGTTTCAATGGCACGCGCTGCGGCTTTGTAGGCTACCGAATCAGTTGGGGTTACAACAGGTTCGCCACCATGATGTGGACGTACCACAACTTTCACAGAAGCCGGAGCCAGACTTTCGAAATGTTTCTGAAACAGGGATGTTATTTTTTCGGAACTTTGATTGGGAACCAATCGCATAGAGATCTTAGCAAAAGCTTGTCCGGGTAATACTGTTTTTGAACCTTCACCGGTATAACCTCCCCAAATGCCATTACAATCAAGTGTAGGACGAATTCCTGTACGTTCCAGAACGGTATAACCATTTTCACCCCATACGTCGTCTATTTGCAAATCTTTTTTGTATTCATCCAGATTGAATGGAGCCTGATTCAACGCTTTACGTTCTTCTTCCGAAAGGGTTAAGACTTCATCGTAAAATCCTGGAATGGTAATATGATTGTTTTCATCGTGCATGGAAGCAATCATTTTAGCCAGAATATTGATCGGATTGCCTACAGCACCACCGTAAACACCACTGTGCAAATCACGGTTCGGACCTGTAACTTCCACTTCTACATAACTCAATCCGCGTAATCCGGTATCAATGGAAGGAACATCGTTGGCAATCATAGAAGTATCGGAAATCAAAACCACATCGGCTTTCAATTTAGCCTTATTCTGAGCACAGAAATCGGCCAGATTCGAACTTCCCACTTCTTCTTCACCTTCAATCATCATTTTGATATTGCAGGGCAGGGCCTGATTTCGCATCATGTATTCGAATGCTTTCACATGCATGTAAAACTGGCCTTTATCGTCGGCCGAGCCGCGGGCAAAAATTGCTCCCTGCGGATGTAAAGGAGTAATTTTAACTGTAGGCTCAAAGGGCGGAGTATCCCAGAGTTCGAGAGGAACAGCAGGTTGCACATCGTAATGTCCGTAAACCAAAACTGTAGGCAATGCAGGGTCAATTATTTTCTCACCATATACGATAGGATGACCGGGAGTTTTACAAACTTCTACATTATCTGCACCGGCATCACGCATGCTTTGGGCAACAAATTCAGCAGCCTTTACAACATCACCGGCATAAGCCGAATCGGCACTGATGGAAGGAATACGCAAGAGCGCAAATAATTCGTCGAGAAATCGTTGTCTGTTTTCGGTAATATATTCTTGTATGGGTTTCATGGTCCTAAAAAAGTTTGGGCAAATGTATGTGGTTCATTCAATTTAGCGATACCGCACGAATAAAAATTTCTTCCATGCCAGGCACTTGTTCTTCAAACCGGACAATGGAAACCTGTTGTATGAGCTGACTGAGCAGTTGATTGGGAGATTGACCAGGATGGAGGCGAAAACGGGCAATCTGTTCTAAATCATGTAATGGCTTTTGTTCAATGCAATCCCAGGCAGCGTCTGATTGCAACCGGCCTTCATACACCACTTCAAAAATATGCGTGCGGTATTGCTTACGGATATCCCCAATTCGCCCTTCCAATATCTTTCTAGATTGATGAATCAATGCAATATGTTCGCACAATTGTTCGACCGATTCCATGCGATGGGTTGAAAAAATGACCGAACAACCCTGGTTCTTAAGGCGGATAATTTCATCGGTGATGAGGTTGGCATTGATCGGATCAAAACCAGAGAAGGGTTCGTCGAGGATTAACAATTCGGGTTCATGAATTACTGTGGCGATGAATTGCACTTTTTGTTGCATGCCTTTACTCAGTTCTTCCAGCTTGCGATTCCACCATCCGGCAATGCCAAATTTCTCTACCCAACCTTTCAGTTTTTGACGCGCATCGTTTCTGCTCAATCCCTTTAACTGTGCCAGGTAAATCAATTGCTCCCCCACTTCCATTTTTCGGTACAAACCGCGTTCTTCGGGCAAATACCCTATTTTCTCAATATGATCACGTTGTAGTGGTTGGCCGTTAAACAAGACCTCACCGCTATCAGCAGCGGTAATACGGGTGAGAATACGAATCAGGCTGGTTTTTCCGGCACCATTAGGCCCAAGTAATCCATAAATGCTACCCCGTGGAACCAGCAGCGACACTTCTTTCAATGCCGTATGTGCAGCATAATGCTTACTTACATTTCTAACTTCCAGGATCGGATTCATACAGGCAGGATGCGCATTAAAACTTAATGTGAACCTACCACTCTGAGGTGCGAGATATGTGCCCCTATTGCACTGATGAGTGTTGGATATTCAATATAGGTGATATTGTACTTCTGACAAACCTCCTTGACCAACTTATTAATTTCGGGGTAATGAATATGGCTGATGCGTGGAAACAAATGATGTTCAACCTGAAAATTCAAACCGCCTACAAACCAGGAAATGATTTTGCTGCGGGTAGAAAAGTTAGCAGTTGTTGCCAGTTGATGCACAAACCAGTTCTCTTCAATCTTTTGCGTTTCAGGATTGGGCATTGGAAACTCTGTATCCTCTACCACGTGTGCCAGCTGGAAAACAATACTCAGGGTAAGTCCACAAACGCCGGCTGCTATCAGGTAACCTACAATAGCATTTACCCATCCCAGCAATATTCCGGGAATCACAATTATAATAAGAATGTAAACAATTTTAGAAACCCAGAATACCCAATGTTCACGCATACTCATTTTACTAAACTTTCTGTTGGCTACTTTTCCGCTGAAATACTTTTGAAAATCGTTGTAAGTAATCCATAACAAATACGTAATGGTATACAGTACAAAACTGTAAATATGCTGATACCGATGAAACCAATAGCGTTTCTGATTTGCATTGGTCCGAATAAACGGCCGGATATCAATATCATCGTCGTGTCCTTCTATATTGGTATAGGCGTGATGCATCACATTGTGTTTAATCTTCCAGAAATAAACACTGCCACCCATCAGATTTAAAGAATAACTCATGGCTTCATTCACCCATTTTTTACTTGAGTAGCTGCCATGCGCTCCATCGTGCATAACATTGAATCCGATAGACGCAAAATTCAACCCGAGTATGGCACATAAGAGAATATTAACCCAAACCGGTGCAATATTCCACAAAAGGAATAAATAGATGAGTACTGCAATTCCACAAAGAACAAGGGTTTTATGATACAGGTACCATGATCCTGTAGTTCTTTTTCCCTGACCTGAAAAATACTCTTCTACCCGTTTTTTGAGTTCGAGTGTAAAGGCGTTGTTGTTGTTGCTGAAAGAGATATGTCTACCCATGTTTTATTGAAAGACACAAAGGTACGCAGGAATTCCTGAATATTGCATAAAAGTTACTTGCACCATTTGGTAATTAACCTGATTACCATACCGTTGTAGTATGTCAGATTTTTTAAAGCTTTACTCCCTCTGACGAATGTTTTTCTCTTTTAAAACAGATACCGATGGGTTTGGGTATTGAGATGCTTATTGCTGTATTTAACAGAGACACAGAATTTACCAAAGCCATTGCATCATGAAATTATTGAGCTTCAAGACGATAGGTTTGAAATTTTTAAAGATCTCTTAATCTGCTAGTTACATTGTGCAAAAAGTGAGTATAACTGCTCATGTGCCGGTTCTATCTTGCCATAAGATAAAACGAAAAAAGTATGCTTACCAGACTGATTGTATTGAACTCAAAAGTGTATGGCAAAGCCGAAATCCGGTTAAACGATTGCGACTCGCTGCAATTGGTAGGCCCGAACAATATCGGTAAAAGTACGCTCATTTATGCCCTCAATTTCCTCTTTATTATTGATGGAAATAAAATGACGTTCAGCGGCCAACGTAAAGGTGACAAAGAAACCATTCACCATTACTTTCCAAACCATAACCAGAGTTATATTGTATTTGAAATTTTCAAAAAATCATATTACTCCATCATTGTAAAACGCGATTCGGAAGGTAACCTGGAATACTACCGGTTTGAAAGCGAGTACAAAGAAGAGTTTTTCATTGATCCGGATAAAAAGCTGCTCAAGTTTGATGAGGTGCAGGCACGCATTGCCTCTGCCGGACTGGAGTTAACACCGTTTAAAGACAAGCGCGAAGTTTTCAATACCGTATACCAGCGCGGAAAGCGCAACAACGGTGTGGTTTGGCTGGAAGATACGGTGAAAAGCGACGGGTTAAGCAATAATTTCTCGCGCATTTACCGTTACCTGATCAATACCAAACTGATCAACAACAAAAACCTGAAAGAGGCTTTGATTGTAGCCGATAACCGCGAAAATGAAACCCTGAATTTCTCGCAGAAAAACAAAAAAGATATTCAGGATCTGATGAAGGTAAACAGCGAGATCCGCAATATCCGGTCGGTTAAAAACGAATTCGACGAGTTTCGTGAAGCGGTGAGTCAATATGGTGCCAAGGCGCGGATCATCAGTCAATTGTTCGACGGATTTACACGGAGTTATGCTGAATCTCTTCCTTCCTTGCAAACTCAACTGATTGAGCGCGATAAAAATATAGGCAAGTTAAAAACGGAAGTCAACGAGGAGTTGATTCCGGAAAAAGCAGAACTCGACCGGAAAATTGGTGGTAAGGATGCCGAAATTCAAGCCAAAGCGCATGTTCTGAACGAAAAAGAAATTGAAATCAAAACCATCAATTCGTTTGAGCCGGAGAATATCTTAAAAGAACAATTGGCCAATCACGATCTGAAGCGTAAAGAAATTGAATCGCGCATTACGATGGTAGAAATGCAAAAATTGAGTACCCCTCAGATTGAGCATCGTCTGGCTACCCTGAAAGAACAGATTACGCGCTACGAAGGTCAGTTAAAGAATTACAACGACCTGCTCATCAATAAAATTTCAGGTACCATCGAAAACCGAAAACTGTTAAACTCCATCCTGAGCGAACAGGTATTGAGTTTACCCAGTGATCAGGTACTGAAGAAAATCAAGAAGATCAGCGAATCGCTGAATATTTTTGACGGAGAAATCGACATTTCAAAAAATCTGGAGATCCGCGATTTTAAATCGGTAGAAGAAATCAAGGAAGAATTAAACGGCACCAAACAGGAACGCGCCAACCTAGAAGGTTTATTGAAGGTGGTAAGCGCATTTGAGGCAGCCCAGACTGAATTGGCCGGTATCAACAACCAGATCGAAACCATCCGCATGAAACTGGTTAAGATTAAATCGAAACCTGCTTTAACCAAAGCGCTCGATAAATTGAAAGCTGAAATAAATGAACTGAGCGCAAGCAAAGAAAAATATGAACACGAGCAGCGCATCATCAGCAAGAAAATAGCGCAGAAATCGAATGAATTGCAGGAAATCGTAGAGGATAAAAAGAAACGCGAAGACCGCATCAAACAAATCATGGATTTTAAACGTGAGCTGGATGAGCTGGGAATTGCACCCGAAGCATACGAAACCAGTGAAAGTCTTGATCAGTTGTACAACAAGATCATACTGAATCAGCGCGATCGCGATTTGCTCAAAGTCAACAAAGACAAGCTGTTTGATAAACTGCGCGATAAGCTGCAAAGCACCTATGCCGATGAACAGGAGTTTATCGATTATGTAGAAGAAGAAGTGGCTCTGGTAGAAGAAAAAGAACGCAGCATCATGGCCTTGCTCGAGAGTATCTCTACCCAATTTGCAAATCCGGCATACGCCTTATTAAAACGTTACGAAGAGTTCAAGGAATTTGTTTACAATAAATTCAACCAGAAACTGGCACAGACACGCATTTCCGATATTGAATCGCTGACCATTGAGTTGATGGACAACAAGCGTCTGGTGGAAGAAGTACGTAAGATCAGCCAGATTCAGACCATCAAAGGACAATTGATGTTTGAGTTTGATACTTCGGAAAATCTGAAGATTCTGAATAACTATCTCGACTCGGGTAAGAAAATAGATTTCGACGATTTGTTTGATATCACCCTTCACCTGAGCAAAAAAGGAACCACCAAGCCTGTGGATCTCAGCGAGCAAATCGAATCGGATGGTACCGATAAAATGATTCGTCTGGTTATTATTATGAGTATCATCAATCGTCTGGCCATCAACGATGATGAAAACCGCATTGCACTCTTTATTGATGAGGTGGCTACGATCGACAAACAGAACCGGCCTGAATTGGTGCGCTTCTGCCGCGAACATCATTTCATTCCGATCTTTGCAGCTCCGGATGCCGTTCCGGGATTTGGAAAATACTATTTCATTTATCCGAGTCCGGGCAAAATCAATATCAACGAAAAGCTCAATGCGATTTACGGTGAGAAGAACGAAACAGCCAACGCTTAAACCCTGACCCATGAGAGCAGAACCAAAAAGTATATTGTTCTTCCTGTATAATTACTACGACATTATCAAGTCGTTGTTCGATATGCAGTCGCGGGAAGGGTTTGTGAAAAAGGAGAAAATGCAGGCCGCCTTCAAGGATTTTGATTCGAATATTCTGCAACAATTGCTCGAATATAAAATCGTAAAGAAACTCGGCGACGATTTCGAAATCCGTGGTGTGTATTTCAATTTTCTCGAATTCATCATGAGTGAATTCAGGCCTTTGTTGCCCGAAACCATTGAGAAATATGAGCACTCCATCTCTACCCTCTTCCGTAAGATAAAAGAAGGCATAGGTAAAGACCGGTTGATTCTGGGACAACGCATCAGCGACCTGTACAACGAAATCAAGGAATTTGCGGAAGCGGTTGAAAAAAATACCATTCGCTTACTAGCCGAAACACGCGAGTTGAAATCGAATGTAGATAAGATTGATTACCGCGAAAAGGTGCGAAAAGCATCGTTTTGGATCGACTATTATATTACACCGCTCAATACCATTCTGGACATTAACCAGGAACGTTCAATCACCAATAAGCTGTTCGATATTTCCAATTTTGTCAATATCCGTCGCCTCAATTTTGATGATGAACCTACCCGTCAGCAATTTGAAAAACTCTATGTGTTTCTGGTGCAATCCAACGACGAATTGTTGAAACAATCGAAAGTACTGACCAACGAATTGCTTCCACTGATCGATCGGATACGCACAGAATCGCTGATCCTGACCGGTTTTATCGAATTCCTGAAAACTCCGTACAAATCTCCATTACCAAAGGTGTTCAAGTTGTACCGCAATTATCCTTACAGCAACGATATGTATTTCAATGCCATGGAATATGTAGAACAATTTGCCAACGAAGAAACCATCATCATCGACGATACGCTGAATGAAGCAGAAATGTGGGTATTCAACAAAGAAAAATACCGTCACGAAATGATGGCTGCCCTTCCCATTCCGAATTATTTTGAATGGGCAGGCAAGCGACTCAAAGCAGAATACAAAAACCTGGAGACCGACAAGTTTTTTGCACTCAGCAGTTTGTTGTTTGAAGATGGCATTGATCTGGAAGTGGATCCCAAATCAGACCGGCAGGTAATCAAAACCTCTCAAATGAATTTACGCGTACCAAAAATTAAAATAACTAAAGATGGACTTTCCAAGATATCATAAAGACATTGTAGGTGATTTGCTGGATGGCAAATTCATTCTGGCCAGCGATGGCAAATTTGTTGAAATTAAAAACAACGAAGATTTTTATACCAAATTCTTCAAGGAAAGTTTTGGATTTGAGTTGGAAGTACGCAGCGATTATGCGTTTATCCTTTCCAACGAAACCAACGAACAACTCAGTCGCGACATATGCATTTTCTTTGGAATCCTGTGTTATGAGCTCGACAAAGACAGCAAGAATTTCATGGAAGAAATTCAATATGCCGAATTTGAGCTGGAAAAAATTGATGAATACTTCGATAATTCAGCTTATGCGGAGTTGATTCAAAACAACAAACAATTGCGCGACAGCGAATCACGAAAACAGTTTATCGGTACACTCAACAGGCGTAATATTATTGACCGCATTTCGGATACCAAATTTTCATTTACGCAGGCATATAAAGTGTTTGTAGATTTTGCGATGGATTTTGCGCGCGGCCGGTTGAGTCAGCAGGCAGCCCATGCCCAGCAGGAAGCCGAGCATAACAATCCGTTTGTGGAAGAGGGAATGTAAACTTTAGGCTCTCGGATACTACGGTTCATCGTCCTGATTTTAACTTTCGTCCATTCAATTCTTCATTTCATCTCAGGCTTTTGTGGGGTGATATGAATTGTACTTTACTTTTGCCGGCGTTAAATCGAAATTGATGAATACCACATTAAGTAACAGCAAACAACTTGTAAAATTTACGGCAAAATTCATTGCGACTTGCATCAGGGCGCTGATTTTCTTTATAGCTTTTCCGGTATTTGCACAAGATGGAACACAAACCATTCGTGGAACCGTATTGGACCGTGATAGCCGGCAGCCCTTAATCGGTGCATCTGTAACCGTATTGAACGGTAAGATAGATGGTGGTACGCTAACTGATGAGCATGGCAATTTTAAGCTTACAGGCATTTCGCTGGGTCGCAAAACCATAAAGGTTACCTATATCGGATATGAAGCCGTAACACAGCCGGATATTATAGTTACCGCAGCCAAAGAAATTGTTTTGAATCTGACTATGGTGGAATCGGTGACAAAAATGGATGAAGTAACAATTCGATATGATCGACGCAAAGATCCAACGGTCACCAACAATGAAATGACGGTTATTAGTTCACGTTCATTCAACCCGGACGACACCAAAAAATTCGCTGGTTCGATGGGAGATCCAAGCCGGATGGCTGCGAATTTTGCCGGGGTTGTTGCCGGCAACGACAGCCGCAACGATATCGTAGTAAGGGGCAACTCCCCCAACTCCATGTTATGGCAATTGGAGGGTGTAAACATTCCGAACCCGAATCATTTTGGCAGCAGCTTTAATACAGGTGGTCCGGTAAGTATGCTCAATGCCAACAATATTGGCAAGAGCGACTTTTTTACCAGTGCATTCCCGGCGCAGTATGGCAACGCCAATGGGGGTGTTTTTGACCTTGTGATGCGAGAAGGCAACAATGAGAAACGGGAATATATCGGTCAAATCGGATTCAATGGATTTGAACTGGGTGCTGAAGGTCCTTTCAGTGCGAAGTCAAAAGCTTCTTTTATGTTCAATTACCGTTATTCAACCATCGGGTTGATGAATAAAGTCGGGATCAATGTAGGTACCGGTGCAGCCGTTCCTTTGTATCAGGATTTGAACTTTAAAGTAGTTCTTCCGGTAGGCAAAAAGGGTAAGATTGCTCTGTGGGGAATGGGTGGCATGAGTTCTATTGATTTATTGGCAAGAGACGTTGATACGACAGATATTAATTTTTATGGTTCCAAGAACATGAACTCACGACCGCGTTACCGAACAGCGGTTGGTGGTATCAGTTACGAAAGAAACTTGTCGAAACAGACCTGGGCTCGTGCTTCAGTGGCCATGAGTGAAGTGTATAGCGAATACAAAACAGATAGCATTGCTACTTTACTGCCGGTTGAAGTTGCCTATCCGAAAGCCTTTGGCCAGTTCGCCGACCGCAAGCTTTCTGCTGTATTGAACCTGACCCATAAAATCAATGCGAAAAATGTTATACATGCCGGTTTTTCGCACGATTTAACCCTGATTGATTACTTCAACAAAAGTGTATACAATATGGGGACCGTTGATTCTGTGGTGGTCGACCGCGAAGAACAAATCAACCTGACACAAACTTATTTACAGTGGAAACACAGGGTGAATGCGCTGCTTACCATCAATCTGGGGATCCATATGCAATACCTGGATCAAAACAAACAATTTGTAGCAGAACCCCGACTGGGCGTTCGTTATGCCTTAAATCATCATTCCAACTTAAACCTTGGTTATGGTTTGCATCATCAGAGCCTACCGGTTTACAATTATTTCGTTCGCAATGATCAGGGAGCGGAAACAAACCGGGAATTAAAATTCATTCGCTCCAATCACCTGGTATTGGGTTATGAAAATATGCTCACACAGCATTTCAACTTTAAAATAGAAGGATATTATCAATACCTTGATCAGGTACCGGTAGAAATACAAGCAAGCTCATACTCCACCTTGAATGTAGGCGCCTCTTTTGACCCGAGCAATGCGGCCGATTTAGTAAGTACGGGAACGGGTTATAATTTAGGAACGGAAATCACACTTGAACGTTTTTATCACAAAGGTTTCTATTTGCTGATAACCGGATCGGTGTTTGAAAGTAAATACAAAGGCAGTGATGGCATCTGGAGAAATACTGCATTCAATACCAATTATGCGGCGAATGTGTTGGGTGGTAAAGAGTTCAAGCCCGGAAATAAAAGCAGCGTGTACTTTATAAATATCAAAACAACTACGGTTGGTGGCAGATACATTACTCCCATAGATCCTGTTGCTTCACAATTGAATCAACGTGCGGTATATGATTACAGCCGATCATACAGCAGCAAGCAGGCTCCCTATTTTCGCATTGACTTGAAGGTTGGTTACCGCAAAGACTATAAGAGAAGTTCTATGGAATTTGCCATTGATTTTCAAAACATCACCAACCACAAAAATATTTTTAGTCAGGGTTACGACAAATACCGTAATGCCATTGTATCCAATTACCAGCAAGGATTTTTCCCGGTACCCATGTTTCGTTTCACATTCTGAGATTGGATGAAATTATATAATCCGATAAATTGCTTCATATGAGAGCCAGCAACGGACGCTTTATTCCCGGCATTTTAAATCCACGTGATCTGCTTATCCGTCACCTGATCATTCTGGCAATGTCTGTGTTTTTTGGTACGTTGAGTACACTCAGCAAAGGTGCAGAGTGGTTTTCTGCAGAATGGGCCGTAAGCACCAGTTTTAATTTCATTTATATCGCTTCGATCTGGAATGGGGATATGCTTTTAATACGTTTGCTATTGCACCGTTTAAGCTGGGAAAATCAGGCCAGGAAACTCATCATCGGTCTGGCATTAATTTCCATCATTTGGCCGGTTGTAACACATTACCTTTTTAACCTGATTATTTTCCCTGTTTTACATGGTCACCCTTGTTCCCTGCACTCTAAAGAAAACATAAATTCACTGATCATTTCGGTTACCATTACCTTATTGGTAAATACCATTTTTGCAGCTATCACTTTCTTTTATTCCTGGAGACGCTCGATGAATGAAAAAGAAGTACTTAAACGGGAAGGATTAACTGCTGAATTTGAAACCCTCAAAAGCCAGATAAACCCACATTTTCTTTTCAACTCGTTAAATACATTGACCAGCCTGATAGAAGAAAACAAGGCAACGGCAACAGAATTTGTACAGCAACTGGCTGGTGTTTACAGGTATGTACTTACGCAAAAAGACAAAGATCTGGTTACCCTGCGTGAAGAGTTGAACTTTGTCAATGCCTATATCTATCTGAATCAGATTCGATTTGGCGAAAATCTGAAAATAGAAATACAGGTGGATCCAAAGCTTCTGGAGAAAAAACTGGTTACCCTTTCCTTGCAAATGCTCATCGAAAATGCAATTAAACACAATATCATTTCGACACAGCGTCCACTTACCATTCGAATAGAGACCAACGAAAATCAGGTAGTTGTGAGCAATAACCTGCAACGTAAAACGGTGATGCACGAAAGCAATGGAATAGGATTAAACAATATTGCACATCGCTATAGTTTGCTTTCCAAACTGGAAGTTGATATTTCGGACGATGGATTCCAATTCACGGTTGCATTACCTTTAATTTAGCAGAAGTATGAGAATAGTGATTCTGGAAGACGAGGGTCCTGCACTGACACGGATTCAAAATCTGGTTCGTGAAATTGTTCCCGACATTGATATTGCCGGTTCTGCAGACAGTATCGTTTCTGCTATTGACCTTTTCTCCAAAACGAAAGATATAGATCTGGCCCTGATGGATATTGAACTGGCCGATGGACAGAGTTTCGAAATATTCACACGCATAAAAATTCCCTGTCCGGTTATTTTCACAACAGCCTACGATGAGTATGCGTTGAAAGCGTTTAAACTAAACAGCATTGATTATCTGTTAAAACCCATCGACAAGAAAGAAATGCAAAAAGCGTTTGATAAATTTAGATATTTACATGGAAAGGGACAACCGCAACAAAGCCATATTGAGAGCCTTCTTGCGAATCTTAGCATAAAGCAACAAAACCATAAAACCCGGTTTTTGGTTAAGGCCGGTACCAAGCTTTTGTCTATTTCAACTGATGAGATTGCCTATTTTCATGCCATCGACAAAGCGGTGTGGTTGCATACCAGAGACAACCGGAAATACCCCATGGACCAATCGTTGGACGAAATAAACAAGAAACTAGATCCGTTGTGTTTTTTCCAATTGAACCGTCAATTTTTAACGCATTTCCAGTCCATTCAACAAATCCATACTTACTTTAACGGCAAGCTTAAAGTAGAATTGAAACCTGAGATGACGGAAGAAGTTATTGTGAGTCGCGAGCGTGCACCGGAGTTCAAGCAGTGGCTTGATCGCTGATTGTCCGGACTCTTTATCGCATCTGCTTCGCTGCAACAATCCTGCCATTTGAACTAATTTCAGGCAGTACATCTTCTTGCATTTTTAAAACCCAAAGGTGCTATATTTGTTATACCACATAAACCCCTTCTGCCATGCGTGAATCCTTACCCAGAAGAAATTTTCTAACCCGGTTGTCGCTGGCTTTTGCTGCAGCCGTTACTGCACCGGTGAATGCCTTTTCCAATACCATCCGGGCAATCGATCCATTAAGTGCTGATCATATGAATCCCATCAAATCTATAAAACGGCTCGGTTTTCAATGGGAAACTGCCGATCCCTTTCTATTTTGTGTACACCACGAAGACCGGTTCCCTAAAGGCAATGCGGAATGCGGACCACCTTCGTCGATGCTGCAGGGGCGTTCGATGGGTGATGATTTTATCATCAAAGATGGTTTCAGAATGTATCATGGAAAAAGAGTGCCGGGGTTTCCCGGACATCCGCACCGGGGTTTTGAGACCATTACGGTGGTTCGAAACGGACTGGTAGACCATGCCGACTCCATGGGTGCATCGGGTCGTTATGGAAACGGCGATGTGCAGTGGATGACAGCAGGCAAAGGCGTGCAACACTCGGAGATGTTTCCTTTGTTGAAGATGGATGCCGAAAATCCACTGGAATTGTTTCAGATCTGGCTCAATCTTCCCGCCAAACAAAAAATGGTGAAGCCTCATTTCAAGATGCTATGGGCCGAAAGTATTCCGAATGCTGAATTCAAGGATTTAGCAAACAAAAAAACACGGATTGAAGTGATTGCAGGAAAGCTTGGCAAATTTCAGGCTTCTGCGCCTCCACCCGATTCATGGGCGGCTGATCCTGATCATGAAGTAGCCATATGGAATATAAAAATGGAAGCCGGTGCAACCTGGAACCTTCCCGCAGCTTCGGCCGGGATTAATCGCACCCTCTTTTATTACGAGGGTGAAAAATTGCAAATAAACGGACAACCCATTCCCTCTTATCATGCAGTGGAATTGGCTTCAACGGTGGAAGTCATATTAACAGCCGGAAATACCGGTGCGAGCATTTTAATGTTGCAGGGTAAACCCATTGGAGAACCTGTTGTGCAATACGGTCCATTTGTGATGAATACCAAAGAAGAGATCCATCAGGCCTTTGAAGATTATAACCGCGATCAATTTGGCGGTTGGCCATGGCCAAGGTACGATCAGGTGCATCCGCGCAGCAAATCCCGTTTTGCCCGGCATGCTGATGGGCGGGAGGAAATTAAGCAGGGGTAAAAATCAGCTAAACTACTGCTGTATGTCATAGTCTTCCATAACATGGGGTTATAACTTTATGCCTGGAATATTGCCTTTGTGTAGTCGCTGAATTGCGTTCAATCAGAAAATGCAGTATTCCTTAAAACACCTGAAATATGACATACTCAACCGATGAATGTTGTCCTCATTTTTCACCCGAAAAATGGGATAAGAAACACCATGATTGGAAGCACAAACCTTTCATCATGGAAAGTATTCCCACTCTCTTCCATATCCCTTTTCCACCGATGATTGGTAAGAAAGCCGAAAAAATGACCCGGTTGAAAGAAGCTGCGAAGGTGACTGAAGAACACAAAGAAGATGCTTTGTTCTTGTTTCGCGATCCCTCTGCTTTTCGCTCTGAATTGTATTTATCGACCACCGGAACCGTACCTCATGCCAACAATGTGGCCATCAGCGGGAAATTTGTAAGCCGTGTTTTTGACGGAAATTACAATGCCATACCCAAATTTATGAAACAAATGGATGCATGGCTGGTGACCGAGGGCTTGAAGGCAAAGGATTATTATGTGCATTATGCGTACTGTCCGAAATGTGCAAAGAAATTCGGGGCCAATTATATGATCTTGTTTGCACGCGTTGATTAAGAATTTGAGTTTATAGTTTTTGAGCAGTTGACCCAGGTTTCTTTCTGAACATCTTACGCAGCGACCTTCGTCTCTTTTTGTTACTTTTGCGTACTATGATGTCGATGAAATGTAAGTATGCCATTAAAGCCCTGGTGAGGTTGGGTATGCATTTTGAAAAAGGCAACCTGTTTACGGCCGACATCGCCACTGCTGAAAATATTCCTAAAAAATTTCTCGAACAAATCCTGTTGGAATTGAAACATGCCGGTTTTGTTGGAAGTAAATCCGGTTATGGAGGTGGATATTACCTGAAAAAACAACCGAAAGATATTAATGTAGCCGACATTTACCGTTTGTTTGACGGGATGATTGCGCTGGTGCCGTGCGCTGCAGTTCAGTACTACGAAAAATGTGAAGATTGTACCACAGAAGCAACTTGCGTAATTCGCAGGGAATTCATAAAAATCAAAGAACAAACCCGTCAGGTGATGAAAAAAACAACCTTACAATCATTTTTAACTCAATCTAAATCAAGGAGATAAAAAAATTTCGCTTTATACTCTACCAATTTGATAGAATTACTTATTTTTGACCCGTGAAAATCAAAAAAGGAATCCTGATTCTGTTGGCTGCAACAAGTTGCTTTGTGCAAACTACGAAAGCCATCGGACAAGCAACGGGTAAGCCGGTTACACATCAACAATTGATGTGGTATGGTATATTTTCTTCTCTCTATATAAACGAACTGTGGTATGTGCAAGCGGAATTACAGGAAAGACATTTCATACATCCTGAAGCTCAGCATCAGGGTTTATTGCGGATTCATTTGCACCGCAGCTTAGGGAAGAGCGGTTGGGAAACCTCTGCAGGCCTGGCCTTCTTTCTGCACAACCCGAATGATCCGGAAGCGCTTTCTCCCTTAACCACACCGGAGATCAGGCCGCATGTTGAATTTGCCTGTAAGCGAAGATCTCCCGGTATTACGCTTGACCATCGCTACCGGATGGAACTCCGGTATTATCACAATACAAACGATCAGCAATCCATATTGGAAGATGGCTATCATTTTGAAAATTTTCGATTTCGTTATCGCTTACAAGCTACCATTCCAATCTGGAAATCTGCATCCACAACCTTGTTAAACCTTAAACTCAGTGATGAAATTCACCTTAATGCAGGTGAAAAAATAGTGAAAAACACTTTTGATCAAAACCGAATATACCTCGGTTTAAATCTGCAGGCAACAGAACACCTGGCCATTGAAACAGGTTATATGCATTACCTGCAACAACGATCGAATGGCGCTTATTTTGAGCGTGATATCCTGCGTCTTATTGTATTTCATAAACTCTACCTGAAAAAATAAATAACTCTTTTAATAATGGAAGCTGTAAGCAGTATTTCTTTTTCCAGACTGATGCGCTGGTATATTATCGTCATAGCACTGTTGATTTTGACCACAATCACCACTGTTTCTGGTGTCTATTTATTTGCCGGAAAACAAACATTCCAACACGTGGTATCCTTTTTTCAGTATTTTATTCAGGAAGAATTTTTCAACTACCTTCTGGTTGGAATTGTCGCTCAATTAATAGATGGTTCGTTGGGAATGGCATATGGAGTTAGTTCAACTTCATTTCTGATCAGTACAGGTGTTTCCCCGGCAACGGCAAGTGCCAGTGTTCACATTGCTGAAGTTTTTACATCAGGGATCTCCGGCATTTCGCATTGGAAATTTGGAAATATAGACCGGAACATGTTTAAAAAACTGGTGATACCGGGTGCCATAGGAGCAGCTCTTGGTGCTTACTTTTTAACATCGTTTGATGGCGATCTGATTAAGCCTTATATCTCCGTTTATTTACTGATTATGGGTTTCATTATTCTGGCTAAAGCTGCACGCAAAACAGTGGCGTTTAAAAATTACAGGCACATGCGCAAACTGGCACTGTTGGGTGGCTTCATCGATGCTTCGGGTGGCGGAGGTTGGGGACCAGTAGTTACAACTACTCTGATTGGATCTGGAAAAAACCAAAAACGCACCATTGGTACTGTTAATGCGGTTGAATTCCTGGTAGCCTTAACGGCTTCAGGAATATTTACTTTGTTTATTGGGATCAATAGTTGGTTGGTCATAGCCGGTCTCATTGTGGGTGGTGCCATAGCAGCGCCTATTGGTGCTTATGTCTGTCACAAGATTAATGTGCGGGCTGCTATGTCGGTAATTGGTTTGCTGATCATCTTTCTTAGTATTCGCACCATTTTAAAATCTGTCGGTATACTTTAGTACCTTTTTTATATTCAAACCAAGCTTGAATTCTAAACGCAGTGCACCAATTTGTAAATGGGTCGCTCTCCCACTTACTAAGTAGTAAAAAAATCAAATTGAATTATATTAGTTTGATTCAACAGCGAATCGATATTTTATTGTTGCTATAATTAATGACCCTCAACCGCTTAATTCATGAACACTTAAAGCATCAACACATATCACCTAAGTACATATTTATCCTTTTCCTTATCTTTGCGGCCCATGCATAAAACAGCTGCATATTATACCCTGGGTTGTAAACTGAATTTTTCCGAAACTTCAACCATTGGTCGTCAATTGACCGGTGCGGGTTTTCGTAAAGTTGAATTTCACGAAGGTGCAGATGTATATGTAATCAATACCTGTTCGGTGACGGATCATGCCGACCGCAAATGCAAAAAGGTTGTCAAAGAAGCGTTGCGTCATAATCCCGGTGCATTTATTACCGTAATCGGCTGTTACGCACAATTGAAGCCGCATGAAATTGCAAAGATCGAAGGTGTTGATCTGGTTTTAGGTGCAGCAGAGAAATTCAATATTGACCAGTATTTAACCGATATCCGTAAAAAACCAGAAGCGTTGGTAGCTGAAGGTAAAATCAGGGAAGTGTTGGATTACCATGCCTCCTACTCCATTGGCGACCGCACCCGGGCTTTCATGAAGGTGCAGGACGGATGTGATTATTTCTGCTCGTTTTGTACGATTCCACTGGCTCGTGGAAAAAGCCGGAGCGACACCATCGCGAATGTAGTGCAACAAGCCTGTGAAGTGGTTGAATCGGGAATTAAAGAAATAGTGCTGACAGGGGTAAACACTGGAGATTTTGGAACCCAAAACGGGGAAACATTTTATGGCCTGTTGAAAGCATTGTTAGAAGTGCATGGACTGGAACGCATCCGCATTTCATCGATAGAACCCAATTTATTAACCGATGAAATTATTGAACTGGCAGCAGCTTCGCCGGTTATTGTCCCGCATTTTCACATCCCTTTGCAATCGGGTTCCAATGAAATATTGCAATGGATGCGCAGAAAATACGATCGGGAATTATATGCATCCCGCGTGGAGAAAATAAAATCATTGATTCCGCATTGTTGTATTGGTGTAGATGTAATTGTAGGATTTCCGGGTGAAACACAGGAACATTTCCTGGATACTTACAAATTTTTGAATGAATTGGACATTTCCTACCTGCATGTATTCACCTACAGCGAAAGGGTAAACACCACAGCCATAAAGATGCCGGGCAAGGTGAAACAGGGAGATCGTTTTGACCGCAACAAAATGCTGAGTATACTCAGTGAGAAGAAAAGAAGGGCTTTTTATGAATCGCAACTGGGTAAATCATCTCTGGTATTGTGGGAAGCCGAAAACGATCATTCAACCATGTATGGTTTTACCGAAAATTACATCCGTGTTAAAACAGCTTACGACCCGATGCTGGTAAACGAAATTACACCATTCGAACTCAAAGCGATTGATGCCGATATGGTAGTTAGCGGTTCGTTGGTATTGAGCTCAGTTCCTGCCATACATGGGTAAAACTTTATCGATACCTGCATACAACGAAAGCGGCAAAATGGGTGTCTTACGGGGATATCACCAATAAATCGACCGGTAAATAATATATTGCGCCCCGAAATGACCAAACCTTCCCTTTCAAAATTTCCCCTTTTATTCAGCCTGTTGTTCCTTGCCTCGTTCGCCTGGTCACAAACCGGAGAAGTACGCGGTATAGTTTATGATAAAGAAAGCGGAGAACCCATCATCTTCACCCCGGTATTCATACAGGAAACCATGGTGGGTAAGACTACCGATATCAACGGTTTCTTTTCCATTTCACGTATCAAACCGGGTAGTTATACCCTGAAATGTTATGCCATGGGATACGATACGTCGTCTACACGCATAAACATTGGTGATGGAGGCATTCTGACGCAGAATATCTATCTGAAAAAACTCACCCATCAATTGAAAGAAGTGGAAATTTCGGGTGAGCGTGAAAAGCGTAAAACCGATACCCGTGTATCCAATATTACTATTACTACGCGCGACATGAAGCAATTGCCGTCATTTGGCGGGGAACCTGATCTGGCGCAATACCTGCAGATTTTACCCGGAGCCGTATTCAGCGGTGATCAGGGAGGTCAATTGTATATCCGGGGAGGAACACCTGTTCAAAACAAAGTTTTGCTGGATGGTATGACTATTTATAATCCGTTTCACTCCATCGGATTGTTTTCGGTATTTGATGCCGATATTATCCGTACGGCAGATGTATCGGCCGGTGGATTCAATGCACAGTATGGTGGCCGGATCGGATCCATTGTAGATGTTACCACGCGCGAAGGCAATAAACGTCATACGGCCGGGAAAATTTCGGTCAACACGATGGCTTCCAAGTTTTTGCTGGAAGGACCCATCAGTAAGTTTGCAGATGGAAGCAGCTTTTCTTATATACTCTCTAATAAAACCTCTTATCTCAACCGCACTTCAGAGACCTTGTATCCTTATGCAGATCCGGAACAAAAACGCAATGGATTACCATTCAGTTTTAACGACACCTATGGCAAACTCTCTCTGGTTGGATCCAATGGAAGTAAAATCAACGTTTATGGATTTAATTTTCTGGATGAGGTGAATTATCCTCAAACCAAATACAATTGGAATTCGTACGGATTGGGTACCAACTTTTTTATCATACCGGAAGGATCAACCATTATTAACGGCGCCGGTTCGTATTCGAAATATGCCATTGAACAGGTGGAAAGAGATAATTTGCCCCGCAGAAGTGAAATATCAGGATTCAATATTGCGATCAACTTTACCAATTTTATAGGTAAAGATGATATCAAATACGGATTTGAAATCAATGGTTTTAGCACAGATTTTGCGTTTGTAAATTCATACGGACGTAAAATGTCTGAACAACAAAACACAACAGAATTGTGTGCCTTTGTGAAATACAAAAAAAATCTGGGTGGCCGGGTGATTATTGAAACCGGTTTACGCTCTCAATATTATGCATCATTGGGAAATCTCACGCTGGAACCACGCATAGGTGCCAAGTACAACATGACCGACAAAATCCGTATCAAGGGTGCATTCGGTTATTATTCTCAAAATCTCATGGCAGCCGTTTCCGATCAGGATGTGGTGAATTTGTTTTATGGATTTTTATCCAGTCCGGAAGGAAGTGTTGGCAGTGCTTTTGGCGACCAGTCGCTGGCTCAGCGTGTACAAACAGCGTATCATTATGTTGCCGGAATGGAATTTGATATCGGACAACATGCCGAAATTAATGTGGAAGCGTATTACAAAGACTTTACACAACTTACCAATATCAACCGCGATAAACAATACGACGACGACGAGGTCCATAACGATAAACCGGAAAGGTTACGTGTGGATTATGTGGTTGAAAGAGGTAATGCATACGGAGCTGATATCCGATTCAAATATGAATACCGGAGAATTTATTTCTGGTCGGTATACTCGCTCACCTATGTAACGCGAAACGATGGAATCCGCTCGTATTTTCCCAATTTCGACCGCAGACATAACCTCAATTTTGTAGCTACTTATGCGTTGGGAAAAGACAAAAGCTGGAATGTAAATGCCCGCTGGAACTTTGGCTCTGGATTTCCATTTACCCAGACTCAGGGTGTTTACGAACAAGTTAGTTTTATCAATGGTGTATCTACAGATTATACCAACCAAAATGGTCAGTTGGGCTATTACTATACCGAATTCAATACCGGCCGATTACCTTATTTCCACAGGCTCGACCTTTCAGTGTCCAAAAAAATTACTTTCAGCGAGACACGTCATGTGACGCTAACAGCTGCTGTTACCAACGCATACAACCGTCAGAATATTTTTTACTTTGACCGGGCCAATTACGAGCGTATCGATCAGCTGCCTATTATTCCCACATTGGGGATAAATTATTCCTTCTAAAAATGCCCTCCTCGGTAGCTTTGACGTTATTGATCCAAATCAATCAACGCCATGATGAAATTGCGCATCCGGATATTTTTTGTTTTGATTTCGTGCCTGGGAGGAATGGAAGCTTATGCTCAAAAAACCCTGGTCAACGAATCACCCCTGCGAATTTACAACCGTGCTCACGAATTGTTTCAGCACGAACAATACGGTGAAGCTCAAAAACATTTTCTGATTTATTCGGACAAGGCGGTTGATCGTGAAACACATATCAATGCACAGTATTATGCCGGTGTGTGTGCCATGGAATTGTTTAATCCCGATGCCATAAATTTACTGTTAAAAGTAAACCGGAATTATCCCGAACACAGCAAATCGAAACAGGCCTTATTTCAATTGGGTAAATATTTTTACCGGGTTAAAGACAATAAATCAGCTATAAAGTATTTTGAATATGTAAGCGCCGAAGACCTCACTCCTGCCGATGCCGAAGAATTCAATTTCCTCAAAGGGTACTGTTATTTTAAAACCGATAAGTTTGAACCTTCCAAAAAGAACTTCAGTGAGATCAAAGACAAGGCAGGTAAATATGCCGAAGCAGCGAATTACTATTATGGCTATGTGGTATATAAACAGGGCGATTACGAAGATGCGCTGACCCATTTCAACAAAATCCTCAACAGCAAATCATTCGGGCCCCTGGCCAAAGTGTATGTTGCACAAATCTATTTTCTGCGCAAACAATACCGGGAAGTAATTGGAGTAGGAGAAAGTGTTTCGGAAAAATCGGTATTGGATGATGCAGCCGGAATTATCGGGCAATCTTATTACCACCTCGGGCAATACGACAAGGCTGTTCCTTACCTCGAACGCTACAATGCCAATCCACCAGTATCCCGAACCAATGGAGATGTATACCGGTTGGCCTATGCGTATTTAAGAAGCGGACAACCCGACAAGGCGATTGATCTTTTCACTTCCATTACCAGCGAGAAAGATACCACTGCACAATACGCCAATTATTACCTTGCTGAAGCTTTTCTGGGAATGGGGAAGAAACAGGCGGCCAAATCGGCGTATCAGCTGGCACATAAACTCAATTTCAATCCGGAGGTTACAGAACAGTCGCTGTTTAATTATGCCCGCATTTGTGCCGAACTAGGAGTTCAACAGGAAGCACTCAAAGAATTCGTAACATTTATTAATACCTACCCCAATTCCAAATACAACGATGAGGCACGCTCAGAACTGAGCAATTTGCTGTTGAGTACGAAAAATTACAAGGAAGCCATACGTATTCTGGAAAGCATTCATGTGATGAATGAAAATAACAAAATGGCTTATCAGCGGGTTTGTTATTACAGAGCAGAAGAATTATACCTGAACAACGAATACGATAAGGCGAACGAACTATTTGTTAAATCGCAGCAATACCAATACGACAAAAGACTGTATGCCTTAAGTTATTTCTGGCTGGCCGAGCTCCAGTATAAAAATTCGAACTTCGATAAAGCACTTGAGCTTTACCGGACTTTTGCCTCGTTTTCGCAAATACAGGAAACCCGTTTTTATCCGCTCTCCTCATACAACCGTGCCTATTGCCATCTGAAATTAAAGGACTTTTCGCAGTGTATCGATGAAATGCGAAAATTCATAATCACCGAATATGCGCTGGCAAATCCCGAATTATATACTGATGGTATGATGCGCATAGCTGATTGTTATTTTGCATTGAATCAATACCCCAAAGCTATTGAATCTTATGACCTGATTATCTCCCGGAAATTACCAGGATCGGATTATGCGCTTTATCAAAAGGCCATGATTTTGGGAGTATTGAATAAACCGGAGGAAAAAAATGCCGCTTTAAAAACCATTACTACCCAATTCAAACGTTCGACCTATATCGATGATGCCTATTTTGAAATGGCAAATGTGTATTTGCAGACTGAGAAATATCAAGCTGCAGTGGATGGTTTCAATCAGATCATCAACGAATTTCCGAAGAGTGCATTTATCCGGAAATCGCATTTGAACAAAGGTCTGGCATATTACAACATGAGCAAAGACGAGGAAGCATTGGCTGCGTTCAAACGTTTGATAACTGATTTCTCTACATCGGAAGAAGCAAGGGAAGCGCTGACTGTTATAAAAAATATTTTCATCAACAAAGGAGAAAGCGATGCATACCTTGCCTTTATCAGCGTATTGCCCAATGTAACGGTTTCTCCATCCTATCAGGATTCAGTTACCTATGAGTCAGCATTTGTGTGGTACAAAAATGGAGACTGCACCAAGGCATCAAAAGCTTTTGGCAATTATATCCAGAAATTCGCCGGAGGATTTTTCATTCTAAAAGCAAATTATCAGAAAGCCGAGTGCGATTTTAAATTGAAGAATTACGACGAAGCCTTAACCGCGTATGAATTTGTAGCCGCTCAAAACCGGAACGATTATACCGAAAGAGCGGTAAGACAATCTGCCATCCTGCATTTTCTGAAGAAACAATACGAGAAGGCCTTTGACTATTATGCTTCGCTGGAGCGTATCGCTAGCAACCGGGATAACCTTGGAATTGCATTGCTTGGTCAGATGCGTTCGGCCGACAACCTGAACAGGCGCGATACAGCAGCTCAGGTGGCTTTCCGTTATCTGAATTCAACGATCGTCCAACGCGATGGATTGGTGGAAGCACAGTTGCATGCAGGAAGATTCTACATGACACATCAAGATCCGGATTCGGCTTTGGTTGCTTTTCAGTATGTGGTTAAGGAAACTAAAAACGCAATGGCTGCAGAAGCCAAGTACAACCTGGCATTGATCAAATACGGGAATAAGGATTACAAAGCAGCAAGAAAATTAATTTTTGAAACGGCCGACAACTATTCTGCTTACGAGTATTGGGTAGCCATGGCTTATTTACTGCTTGCCGATACTTATATCGCAGAGAAAGATTATTTCCAGGCCAAAGCTACCCTCGAAAGTTTGATCGAAAACTATGAAGGGGAAGACTTGCGCGTGGTTGCCCGTGAAAAGTTAACCTACATCATAGCAGTAGAAGAAAAATTAAAAGACACCGGAAAGAAACCGGTGATCGAAGAATAAAATCAAAAAAGGTGATATGAAAAAACAGTTGAGCATACTTATCTTTCTGATGACTGCATTGCAACCTGGGCTCCATGCACAGGATACCATGCGCATTGATGTATTGAAGCCCTTTATTGCAACCCTGGGTGAAGCCATAAAAATTCAAAGCAATCCAAATCCGGAAATACCGGTGGTAGTTAACGATACATTCGTATATCCAACCCCGGTGATTGAGCGTGTTGACATTCCTACTGCCTATACGATTAAACCTTTATCGCTTGGAACTTCGCTGCTGCCTAAATTGAAAAACAATTATGTACGTTTAGGGTATGGCAATTACAATACCCCTTTGATCGAGCTCTATCTCAATACTACGCGTAACCGCAATTATCAGGCCGGAGCTTTTGTGAAACACCTTTCTTCCAGTCCTTCTGATGGACGAAAATTCAGTAACAATACTGTTTCGACATTTGGTAAACGTTTCATCAATAAGTCGGTTTTAGAAGGAGACCTGATGTTTCACCAAAATGTGGTTAATCGCTATGGTTTTGCATTTCCGGATGGTAGTTACAATGCTGCTGCAAATTCCCCGGGCAATACAGCCACTGAAAATGTGTATTCCCTTCTTCAGTTCCAAACCGCCTTCAGCAATGTATTAAAGGATACCAGCAAGTTGGGATACGACCTGCGTGCAGTATACTATCGTTTCGGAACAAATTACGACCTGCACGAAGATGATTTTCGCCTGAGTGGAACTTTTCAGCAAAGTGTGCAAGGCAATCCATTGCAGGTAATTACGGCTTTGCAAACCAATAGCATCGTGCATTCCGTTACATCCAATACTTACAGTCGAGTATTTGTAGATATTCATCCAACCTACCGATTGCTGATCGACAGGGCTTATCTGATGGTAGGTTTCAACTCCACCTTTTTTAATGATTCCAACGGAACCAAATTCCTTTTCTTTCCACAAGCCGAACTGGGTTATAAACTCATTCCCAACTCCATCACTGCATACGCAGGATTTACCGGTGGACTGCAACGACATACCTTACGCAGTCTGACTACTGAAAATCCATTTCTGCGCGGTTTTGTTCTGAACAATACAGTGAATCAATTTGAAATGTATATCGGATTAAAAGGAATCATCAGTCCGCAAACATCTTTTGTTATGGAGGCTTCACTTGCTACTATCCGTAACATGGTATTTTATGCAGCAGATTCCCTTTTGAACCAACAGGCTGTGGTATATGATCCATCCAAGGCTGGATTATCGCGGATCAAGGCCGAACTGAATCACGAATTCGGAGAACAGTTTCGTTTTGGATTTGTGATGCAGTATTTTGGCTACGATTTATCCATTACAGCCCCCTACTCGCGCCCTACTTTTACAACAGCATTAAATGTATTGTATGCGATTGGAAGTAAATTTAATCTGAGGACTGAATTCTTTACCATGAATAAGCGAACCGGTTTGCAATTGCCTTCCAATATGGAATATGCGCTCAAAGGTCTGGTGGATATAAATGCAGGTCTTGATTACAGGTATAACCGAAACGTAAAAGTATTCCTGAATATCAACAACCTCACCAACAATGAGTACCAGCGCTGGCTTAATTTACCCGTATTGGGAATCAATGTGGTAGGTGGATTGGGTATAACGTTTTAACTCGTTGTGAAACGAATTAATGGATCGCAGTAACATTCACCCGTTCAATACCTTTCAGGTGCAGATCAATATGCTTTTCCCGTGCTTTAGCATCGTACTCGCTGATGATTTCCAGAATATCGTAATCGATAAAATTGCAGCCTTCGCCATCAATAATTAACTTACTGTATTCGGGTACTTCATCCAATACTTTGCGTAGTTTTACCTTATTCAGAAAGGTTACATTGCTGTTTAAAGCCAGCACGTAACTCTCAATTCCCTGATAGGTGGTTTTACTGATTTTATACTCCGCCTTAAAATTATTTTGCACAATAAAGTATACCGAAATCAATAATCCTATGCTGACTCCAATGAGCAGATCGGTAAGCAGGATAACAACAATGGTGATCATAAAGGGCAAAAACTGCTTCAATCCCAATTGCCACATATTGATGAAGAGTTTGGGTTTGCTCAAGTTATACCCGGTAAAAAAGAGAATGACCGATAAGGAGGCAAATGGAATTTTGTTCAATACAAAGGGTACCAACATTACAGCCATCACCAGAAACAAACCATGTGTAAACGCTGAAAATTTGGTCTTTGCCCCAGCATCAATATTCGCTGCGCCACGCACCACCACAGCAGTCATCGGAATTGCCCCTACCATTCCGCAAGCCATATTTCCAATGCCCTGAGCTACCAATTCACGGTTAACAGGTGTTATGCGGTTACGACGATCGAGTTTATCGATGGCTTCAATGCACAATAAGGTTTCGAGCGTAGCCAGCAAGCCAATGATCAATCCGGATTTCCAGATCTCAGCATTGGAAAACAACATGGACAAATCCGGAAATTCGATATTCAAAAAAATATTATCCGTAATATTAACCAGTTGATTGTCTTTCAGTGAAAATCCCGGAACCATTAATTCAAAACACAAATTAACCAGTACACCGACAAGCACAATAAACAAGGGTGCCGGAATGGCCTTTATCTGTTGGGCAAAAGGGCGTTGCAAGAGCCAGTACACAAACAGAGAGAATATAGTAACTACTACTGTTCCGCGCGATGTGGTATTTCGTAAATGATGTAATAATCCGTTTACACTATGTTCAGAAAAGAGATTTAAAAAAGTGCTGGTCCAGAAATCGGGTTCATCGTATCCGATCATGAAAGGAATCTGTTTGGAAATCAACAGAATTCCGATTGCTGCCAACATTCCTTTAATAACAGACGAAGGAAAATAATTGGCAATAGCTCCAAGTCGCAATATTCCCAGCAATAATTGAAAGAGTCCGGCTACCACAACAGCCAGCAAAAACAAACGATAATCGCCTAGTGAAATAATTGTAGCTGCCACAACTCCCGTTAATCCCGCTGCAGGTCCGGATACAGCCAACTGCGACCCGCTGATGAGCGAAACAACCAATCCTCCTATCATACCAGAGATCAGTCCGGCATACAAGGGAGCGCCCGATGCCAGTGCGATTCCCAGGCACAAGGGCAAGGCAACCAGGAATACGGATAACCCAGCTGGTAAATCATGTTTTAACCAAACGATGCGGTAATACTTTAAAGTACGCTTCATGGATCACACCGTTTTTAAGCGTATCGAATTTAAATTCATTATCGTTTTGCAGTATTGTTTAACATATCTGCAATGGCTTCTTCTCCCAGCGTGCGAATCAGGTCGTAAGGATGTGTATCCGTTCCTGTACGTTTTTTCCTTTCCTCTTCACGTACTTTTTTTCGCTTGTCTTGTTCATCCGTTTCAGTCTTCCACTTTTCTTTATTCAATGTTTGATACCGGCGTGCATCAATCGTTTTATAATCATGGATATCTTGTAAAAGATATGCGTATTCAACATTGCTTTTTAACCGTCCTTCGGCTTGCTGAATCAGTTCCGGCAATTTCAACCCTTCAAAGGAAATCACATCGTAATGGGTGTTGTTGATCTGATCGCTTTTCAATGCAAATGGACTGGCATCTTCTCCAAATTTTGCATCGTCGTATATTCCAGGTAACTGAATATCGGGAGTAACTCCCAGATGCTGGGTTGTGGATCCGTTAATGCGATAAAATTTTGCAATGGTTAAATTTACCTGACCGAATTTCTTATCCCACGCATTTTTCTTGTACTGGTTTAAATCAACTTGCTCCTGAACTGTCCCTTTTCCATAAGTACGTTCGCCAATTACAAGGCCCCGTTTATAATCCTGAATGGCAGCCGAGAAAATTTCGGATGCTGAGGCGCTCTGGCGGTTTACTAATACTACCAAAGGACCATTGTAAAATACCTGTTCGTCATAATCCACTTCTGAACGCACATTTTCAGCCTGATCTTTCACCTGAACAACGGGACCTTTGGGTATAAACAATCCTGTAAGATCAACTGCTTCTTTCAATGATCCTCCTCCATTGTAGCGCAGATCGATAATAAGACCGGAGATTTTCTCTTTTTTCAATTCAGTGATCAGGCGCTTAACGTCACGTGTGGTGCTTTTAAAATTAGGGTCTCCGCGTTGAGCTGCCGCAAAATCGATATAAAAAGTTGGAAGCGTGATTACACCTATTTTGTATTTCTTTCCTTTACGGGTTATGGTACGAATACTGCTTTTAGCCGATTGATCCTCCAATACAATTTTATCGCGAACAATTTCTATAACGGTTGTTTTATTGGGCTCATTGGCCGGAATTATTTCGAGCCTTACAAGTGTCCCTTTTTTACCGCGAATGATAGCAACCACATCATCGATACGCCAATCAATTACATTGACCATTTCGCTGTCTTTACCCTGTGCTACCCCAATGATGCGGTCGCCGGCATGTATTTTTTTGCTTTTGTCTGCCGGACCACCTTTTACAATTTCGTGCACCTTGGTATATTCGTTTTCAGTGCGCAAAGTTGCCCCTATTCCTTCCAGTGAGAGTGTCATGGCCTGTTTAAAATCTTCGGCAGATCGCGGCGAGAAATAATTGGTATGCGGATCGGCCAGTTCCAGGATGGAATTCATAAACAACTGAAATACATCTTCGCTTTTGGTTTTGGCAGAGAACTTACGAAGGTTTTCATATCGCTTACGAATGGTTTCAGCATAGAATGTAAAAGGTTTATCGGTTAATGCAATCCCCAGACATTCGTATTTCACTTTATTTCTCCAGAGCTGATCCATTTCCCGGTAATCAACACACCAGCTGCTTTTCTCACGATCGATTTCAAACGAATCCTGCTGGTTAAAATCAAATGAATCCTTTAACAGGGTTAAAGCAAAATCGATACGATCGTTCAACCTTTCGCGATATACATTGAAAATGTCGAATGCCATATCCGGACCTCCTTCAAACACTGCTTCGTCAAGCGTGTTGCGGTATTTCTCAAATGATGCAATATCGCTTTGCAGGAAATAAACCCGAGACGGATCCAGGTGTTTCAGATAATTATCGAGTGCTTGTGACGAAAATTCATCGTTGATCCGGGGTTTGGCATAATGATAGGTAGCCACCAGCTGGAGGGTTGTTTGAAAAACGGTTTGATGTTGGGGTTCGGGTTTTAAACCGGTTTTCGAATAGGCTGTTGAATCACCTGCACAGGCTGTTTGAGAGAAAAGCAAAAAAACGGGAACCAGCAGTAAAAAGAGTTTTCTAAATAGCATTAGCGCGCAATAATAAATTTACGGGTCGCAATATACGTACCCCCTGTTTGATAAGAATAAAAATAAATACCGTTGTCGAGACCGGTTAGATCCAGCTCCAGCTTGTTTAATCCGTAATGAGGATGCAAGGAATATTCCTTTAATTTCCGTCCATTCAAGTCCATTATACTCATAACACTTGACTCAGCAGCATTCATTACAAAATACGGTAAAGTGACTTGCGAAGCTGCCGGATTGGGATAAGCTCCAAACAGATAATCTTTCTCTGTTACCTGATTTTCATCAATGCCCACACCAGTCTGAAAATAAACAGTATAATACCCTTCCGGAGCAGTGATTGGCTTTACCGCCGTTTTTCCGTTGTTGGTTGTAGCCGTTAAATAATATTCGATTTTATCATCCAGTGTCAGGCTGGCATCTGCAATATCTCCAACAAAGAATCCGGCGCTATCGCTTAAGTTAAGCGTACTCCAGGATGCTGCACCCCGCTTACGCCATTTGCACGTTGCCTGAGCAATGCCACTGTTGTTACTGATTTTGGCAAGTATGTGGTATGAATTGCGCAACGATTGCTGACCATCGATGCTGGGATGCCAGAACAGTACTGGGTTTTCAGCCGGAATCTGGATGGTTATGCAATGGATCTCTCCACCATATGGACTTAGCGCCCTTGAGTCAATTTCGCGTATTTTATATCCCGGCATCAGGTACTTAAACAATTGAGTGGCCGAATCGGTTTGCGCCTTGTTACCGTTTTGTGCATTGGAATAGCTGGGATAAATAAATGTTTTATTCACCGTAATTCCATTTACAAAGGTACGGGCATCGTTGTTGATCTGATTGCAGGTAGTATCTTTGTATTTTCCGTTGTCGCCTGTTGGGTGTGGAATGCGAAATATCCGGAAGGGTCGGTTGTAGGTAGATTTTAAAGTGGTTAATCGTTGGTGATTGTCTTCAATGATTTGCCGGTCCTGTGCTCTGACTATCTTAGGATATTGCGAAACAAAAATGGTTTGCTCATCCGTCATTTTTAAATAGAGATCGATATGACCGGTACCTCCATCGCATTCCAGTGTCTGTGTTTCGATGATTACCGGAGAGTTAAACAAATAACGCATACTGTCGGTGGTGATTTGTGGTGTCCACACCGGGTTATGTACACCTCCGGCTGTATTTACATCGGTAACTACCGAACTGTAATACAACATACCGAATCCATCACTGATCAGGTTTCCACCTTCTGAGTTGAGGGTGGTTTCGAAATTGGGAATATTCATTTCTCCGGCCAGGTATTTGGGAAATGTATTGTCCTCTTCACGTCCGGGATAATACTTTAAATCGATAAAGGCCACACTATCCTTGTCGCCGTAGTACACGCCATTGGGACCAAAATCGCGGATCCACCAACCGTTTCCGGGCTTTACATAGAAACGATAATTGTACAGAGGCTTACCCCGGTTTTGCATAAATGCTTTTACCCGAATAGTATCGGTTGCTTTGTTGACCCGAATCCAGACAGGACATTCTTCCTGAATATAATCGCACAGTTGAGCGGAGATTAATCCCCAATCATAGGTCGTATCCACATTACCGGTAGGAGATCCAAAATCATCGTATCCATCTGCCCAGGAAATGGCTACGGCCTGCGATTCTTCAAACTCACCCGGATAGCGAAGGTTAACGGGAAGAACGATCCCTCCGGCTTTTCCAAAAACCTGTCGGGTTGCCTGTTGTTTCAGCAAAAGTTTTTCCGTTTCGGTCCGGAATGCCGGTAATTTCTGACTTTGTGCCTTTAACACGAATGGCCCTGAAAACAATAGACAAATTGTTAAAGTCAAGGTGAAGTTGTAACGGTTTAATTGCATAATGGAATTTATTTTTTCAATCCGATTTCTCTTAGTCTTTCATCTAAATATTCGCCTGCAGTAATGGACTCATAAGCCAATGGATGCGTTGCATCAATGCAATCGGGCAGGCAAGCCAGCGACATCTCTGAACGCGGATGCAGAAAGAATGGAATGGAATAGCGTGGCGATGCCCACTTTTCTTTCGGTGGATTTACGACACGGTGTGTGGTTGATTTCAATTTATTGTTGGTGAGACGTTGCAGCATATCACCCACATTTACTACCAGCTGATCGGGCAATGCTGTAATTGGTATCCACTTATTATTCTTATTCAATACTTCAAGACCTTCAGCCGATGCTCCCATCAACAAAGTAATGAGGTTGATATCTTCATGTTCTGCTGCACGTACAGCAGAAGAAGGTTCTTCTATTATCGGCGGATAATGAATAGCGCGCAGAATGCTGTTGCCGTGATGAATTTTTGCGTCGAAATAAAATTCATCCAAACCCAGATACAGCGCTATTGCACGCAGCATATATTTTCCGGTTTCTTCCAAAGCCCGGTATGCCTGCATACTCAATGCATTGAATTCAGGTAATTCGCTGACTTTTACATTATCGGGATATTGCGTTTTGATGGGATCGTTATCGTCTACTTCGTTACCTATTTGCCAGAATTCTTTGAGATCACCAACCGTGCGTCCTTTGGCATGTTCCTTTCCAATCGAGGTGTAGCCCCGTTGTCCGGCCAACCCATCAATTTCATATTTTTGCTTGATTACGGCAGGCATTGCAAACAGTTGTTGAATCTGTTCGTATAATTTTGATGTTAAACGGTCATCCAGCAAATGCCCCTTCACGGCAACAAATCCAATTTCATGATACGCTTTGCCTAATTTCTGAACAAATTGAAGTTTCAGATCCTGATCTCCTGATATAAAATCAGTAAGGTCAATGGAAGGAATACCTGCGTTGTGTGGCATGGTGGTAAGTTTAGTTATTTATTGGCGGTGGCTGTTTTTTACGAAACAACTCTGCAAAATTGTCGAATTCTTTCCGGTAATATAAGCCAATTCCTTGAGTGGTAATATTTTTATAATAGGTGGGGTCGGTTGTGGTGGTTGTGGTTTTTTGATAAGCCCGCAAGCGTAAGCTTCCGTCCCGGCGCAGATTATACTGGGTCATGAAATTGTTGTTGTAGGTAACCACATCATAACTGGCCTGAACTTCCAGCCGGTCGTTAAGCAACTTTTTCGATGCCGATAAAATATACTGGGTTTTCTGCTGTGTGCTCATTTGAACATCCAGGTTAAAATCAAGACCAGGGATAATTTTTTCAACGCCTTTGTTGACCTGCTTGGTTACTAAATCACTCAGGGTATTGCTCACCCCGGCTGTCAGATTTCCACCTGCACCGGTAGTATTATTGATCGGAACAAAATTATTGAAAACGAGTAAACTCACTACTTGCTGATTCATCATGTCGGGATTGTTGCGCAACAAGGCCAATGTATTGTACAAGGCTACATTTTCGGCACCGAGATTGGAAGAAAGATCCGGAAAATTCAGATCGAAACGGATATCCGGAGATAACATATTCCCTTTCAAAACCAGTAAACATTCAACCGGAACCCGTTGCGCTTTCGCCAGATTGTATTGTTCGGTAGTTAAGCCGGGCAACAAATTGGCAATGGATGTTTTACGTGCCCGGTATACCCCATTGATATCGAGGATGGCATGCAATGGATTCCCGGCCCATAAAATGGTACTTCCCGACTGGATGATAAATTTCCGGGAATACACGCCCACAGCAGTAAAATGATAATCTCCCTCAACGATGGTAACTCCGCCGTATATATTGAATTGCCCTTGCCGGGTGAGTTCCATTTTCAAAGTTCCCCTTCCCGATCCGCGGATTTTATCTTCATTCACAGCATCCATGATGATTTGAATTTCGGCACTGGGAGTTACTTCCAGCATAATATTCATAGAGAATCCATAGAGCTTGGTTTGGGCCAGCAAATTCGACGATTTCACGGCTGTATCTGAATTAATAAAATTCAACATCGCATTGTCGGATTGTCCACCCGACATGAGCGGAATATTGAATTGAGTTCCTTGTTCTGTTCTCAGATTGGCATCCATAACCAGGTTATTCAACGTTCCGTATAATTTCAAACTACCTGAGGCATATCCTGTACCATAATACATATTGTTATCTCTGGCTGTGGTATTGAGAATCTTAAAACGTTTCAGGTTTTCGAGGCGGATATCGAGTTCAAATTCACTGAACGATCGGTGTTTGATTTCGCCCAATAGTTGTGCTGAACGTCCATTTTCATCAAACAGATTAGTTGAATTGATGATGATCCTGTTATTATCGAGACTCAGCGATGTGGCGAATGTATAAGTAGTTTTGAGGTACTCTATCCGCGCTTTAACCTGATTGAAATAAATATTTCCAGACAGAGCCAGGTTGTTCACTCTGCCTGTCAGTTTGCAACGTGCGCTTGTAGTTCCTTCAAAAATAAAAACCTGACCTTTTAAAAATGCCTGAAACGCATTCAGGGGAGATTCGTCGAAAGCAATATTCAGGTTTGCTGTATATGGCCAGGTGTTGGTTTCAATATACCCGCCAAATTCGAGGTTCTTTAATTTGCCTGAAACCGATTTGGCATAAACCACAAAGCGATTTTGCTTTTGGTTGAAATTGCTGTTCACATAAAAATCTCCAATCAGATCGTCATCCAGTTTTAGAGCCTTCACGTCTAAATAGGCATCAATCAGGCTAACACCAGCATTCCCCTTCAGCACCAATTCTCCATTGGCAACTCCTCCGTATTTCACATCCGATTTTCGGTAAAATGCATTGATTATAGATAAGTCGATATTGGAAAGTCCGGCTTTGAGATTGTGCATTCCCTGGTAATCGTAAAACCCATTCAATTCAATATGTTGTTCACGGTTTGTGAAACGCACCCGGTCGAAATCAATTTGCGTTCTTCCGAATACCATCCTGCTTTGACTGCTGATGCTGAACGGATAACCGCGAAACTCGAGCAATGAAGAATCGAATAACAATTCAATATCCTGTTCACGGAAAAAGGCATGCGCCTTTGAATTAGAACGGATATGATTGGCCGTATCGTTTACATTAAATGTAAAGTCTGCCGCATTTATTTTTGCATTGGTCAGCAATTCCCAGCGACTCAATACAAGGGTATCGTTTTCGAGCAAAGACTCTGCTCCCAATCGGAAACTCCCTGTACGTGATCCGGTATTAAGCGATGAGGAAAGGTTCTTCATCGTATATTTTTTGTACCGCAGTGTGCCGGCCTGAAGGTTCATTTGAATCCGCTGATCGGAACTCCGGTAATTCCCTTCGAGTTCAAACTGTTCCATTTCCAATTCGGGAAAAAGCAGGGAACTAAGATTTTCTGAATTGTTTACCCGGAGTTGAAAATCAAATTGCTGCGCATAATGCACCGGTTTAAGCACAGGTTTGTAATACGCAGGAAACAATTGCACCAGTACACCACGTAAACTTGTTCCCAGTTCCGACAAAGTTATCTGGCCCGAAAGTTTTGCCGTTAATTCATCCGCCTGTAAATTCAGGATGCGTTGGTTTCCGTTGATGCTGGATTGCAGGATGGCATGATCAATCCGAAAATCCTTGCCATTTTTCACATAACTGATATTGTTAACTGAAATATATCCTTCGTTATGGTCGATATCGCGAATGGCAAAATTCATGTCGATATCCGCAGATAATACGGTATTGGCCGTGTCGAGATGCAGGTTTCTCAAAAAAGCATAATCGATGCGTGACTGAAACTGATAAACAGGAATTTTTTTGTTGAGGTCGATTACTCCGCCAAAGTTCAGGCGAAGGTTGGTATCGTTAACCACCACATCTCCATTGAACATTTTATGCTTAAGATCTCCCGAAATGTTGATGGAATGATACTTGTATCGGTTTACCTCCAATTCGTGTACATCCGCCCTGAACCATGTTTCGAGGTGTTCGAGGTCAAAACCTTTTCCCCTAACGTTTAAATTCAAAGACGTTTTACCAACATAAGCATTGCTTCCGGTTAATGTACCCATATCAAATCCAATGAGTTTCAGATTGCCCGAGTAAGAAGATTCATTAATCGAATCTCTGAGCTTCATATTCAGATCCGACTCTACTTTACCCAGCCTGGTTTCAAAAGCACCATAGGCCACAAAATCTTTAACGAAGCCTGTAAAGTCTCCTTCAAATTTCATTTTACCCAGTTCATTTAATGCACCCGGCATGGTATACCCCAATAAATAACTTAAATCACCCGCATCCGTATTGGCATTTTTTAAACGCGCATCAATAAATGCATTGTCCAGATCAGGCATCCCGGTTATGGAAACACGACCTTCCAATTTACTACCTGCACCAAATTTTAAGTGCAGTTTGTTCAATTTAAAATCGGCTACACTGCCTCTAAAATCAGTACTAACGGTGGCTATGCGATTAAAATCCTTCATCACCGGAGCGAAATAAATAATGTCGCGCATATCAATATGAGCGTCTTTGAGGTGACCTACCATTTGCACGCTATCTATAAAATCAGCCATGGTTTCGTAACTGGTATATTCCATGCTGAAATAATTGGTGATATGACTTTGCGGAGTAATAAGCTCCAGATCATCAAAGAACATACCCTTGTTGTAAAGAACGGTATGCGCTTTCAGCTTATTGAGTACAAAGCCACTGCGTTCCCTGCAGGATATTTTCTCCATATTGAAATTCAATGAATCCTGTACAATATGGAAATCACTGGCCAATAAATCGATATTAAAGAAGTGCTGATTAAAAGGATCGAACCCTTCTGTTTCGGGCTTCTCGGTATGATCGGTTAAACTAAAACGGGTACGTGTGCAATGCACTTCACGCATGAGCAAATGAAAAGGCGGACCAACACTTGTGCTTGTATCGCGGTTTACAAAATCAAGCAATACCTGAATATTGAAATATTTATCGGGATAGGTGATTAACTTACACAAACCCTGATCCACCTGTACATTGCGCAATTCAAAAAAGCTCGAATCCAGATTCACCTCACCCAGATTAAAACTTACCTTGCCGGCATAAAAAAGGGTATCGTTGCGTTGGTCGCCAAAATAAACCTGTTCAAGAGTAATGGTACCAAAGGGTTCGTAGCCTATATGCCCGATTGAAATGTTTGTTTTAAATTGCGCACTGAGATAAGTCGTTAATTTTGATCCCATCCAGTTTTGAACGGAACGGTTATAAAGTGCAGCATAAATCAGGCTCAACAGTAGAACCAGGATTCCCAAAAGCGAGAAAAGTACATATTTGACAGCTTTTTTGCTCAAACCGGAAAACTCAAAAATACAACAGAACCGTTAACATAACAATATAGACAATAACGATGACATCCGTGATAATATTGGCCATTGAGTCGTCGTGCGACGATACTGCAGTTGCTGTTTTACAGGACGGACGCATCCTTTGCAACAAAATTGCTTCTCAAAAGGTGCACGAATTATACGGCGGCGTGGTTCCGGAACTTGCTTCCAGGGCTCATCAGCAGCATATAGTTCCATTAACTCAACTGGCTCTTAAAGAAGCCGGAATTGCATTGGACCAACTCAGTGCCATTGCATTTACAGCCGGTCCGGGATTGCTGGGCTCGCTGATGGTGGGAACCTCCTTTGCCAAAGGATTGGCTCTGGCGCTTGATATTCCGTTGATTGCCATTCATCATATGGAAGCTCATGTACTGGCCCATTTCATTGAAGAACCGCATCCGGCCTTTCCGTTTTTGTGTTTAACGGTATCGGGCGGACATACACATTTAACACGAATGGATGGACCATTTTCAAGCACCATGTTGGGTAAAACCATCGACGATGCCGCAGGTGAGGCATTCGACAAAGCGGCAAAAATGTTGGGATTGCCTTATCCTGGCGGTCCCCTGATTGATCAGCATGCACGTTCCGGAAATCCATTGGCCTTTAAGTTTGCTTCACCACAAATTCCGGAACTGAATTATAGTTTCAGCGGAATAAAAACTTCCATTCTTTACTTTCTGCAAGCTGAAACACGCAAGAACCCGGATTTTATCACACAAAACCTGAACGATCTGTGCGCCTCCGTTCAATATACCATCATCCGGCACCTGATGAAAAAACTGGAAAAAGCAGTACAACAAACCGGAATTCGTGAAGTGGCCCTGGCAGGGGGCGTTTCGGCCAATTCAGCATTGCGCAGTGCCCTTATTGAAGCCGGAAAAAACGGCAACTGGAATACGTATATCCCGGCGTTTGAATACTGTACCGACAATGCTGCGATGATTGCCATTGCCGCTTATTATAAATTTAAAGAGGGCATTTTCAGTCATCAGCAGATTGCTCCGTTTGCCAATGCCAATTATTGATAACGGGTTAACCCCGCTTTTTCCCCAATTTGACCTAAGAATTATTGAGCTGTTCTGGTCTCGTCACCCACATTTTGGCAATTCTTGCAAAAAAAATATCTTTAACCGTATAGCATAAACAGCTACTTATACTATATTTGAGTAGCTCTTATGAAATGGCCGACAATATTGGCTTTGTTGTTTTGCCTGTTCTCTTTCAAAGTTGAACCGCAAAATTACCTGAATGTTTACCTCCCATTCTATCAGGTGAGTTACAGCAACGCAAATGATTACAATTCCCCTGTTTTTACAACACCATACTCTGCCGAACTAAGCGGTATTCGCGATATTGGTATTTACTGGCACCTGAATGCCGATGCCTTGACTCAACTCATGTTGCCTGAACTGAACCATTCAAAAAAGCGATTTAGCGGAGATGTCATTCACGGCCGATTAGGATTGGTATTTCCCCAATTGTTTTCACAGAGTAATCATGGATTGGCTTTTGATGTCTTTTTACGTACAAACGAATATTTCGGAACCGGATTGAGTTATTTCCAGGTGATTGAACCGGAATCAAATCGCTGGATTTTTAAGCCACAGGTTGCCCTTGGAAACCTGACCCGTGCCAAAAAGGACGATATTCCCAACCACGATGGTATGTATGTTTCGGCCGAAATGGATATCACAGTTAAGATGGGTAAAACTACCGGTATCAGCTTTAAACCCTATTCCTATTTGCATCTCTCCAATGGGTATGTGGGAACACAAGTTGGCTTAAGAATTGGACTTGGTTTTTATCATTTTGATGAAACACCCTGATCAGGAACTAAGATATACGCGTTATTCCAAAACCAATTAACCACCGGTTTAAATTCAATTGCTTATTGAATGTTGTTGTATACCTTGCAGCATGCATACGCGATTGCCTATCCTGGCTGTTGTAATCGTTTGGCTTTCAACGGCGCACTCACAGAATGTGCACCATATTTATGCCCCATTTTTTAATGTTGCGTCTTCAATTCGTTCGGATAGAACCTTAACGGCAATTCCGTTTTCATACGATATCAATCACATACGCGATGATGATTGGTATTGGCAAGCAAATGCGGATATTCTTATACAGGCTTTGCTTAATTTATTTACCAATAGACCTGGTGACCTGGTTGGTCCAATTTTACAGGGCCGGGTTGGTTACGCCTTCCTGCAACAAAACCCGGACAACAAAGCAGGCCTGGCTCTGGAGCTAGGGATACGCGATAACCTCTATCCGGGAATGGGATTAACCTGGTTTTGCATGTACCAAAAACATGGGAGCATTTTTATTGCTATGCCACAGGTTACATTAGGAACATTCTCTTCTGATATCGTAGATCTTGAAAGTGATTTTTATATTTCCTCGGAGGTGGATCTGACCTTAAAATTGACAAAGAAATATGGCGTTGCTATGAAACCTTATGTTTATAAAAGTTTTGGAAGTATGGAACAGCTTGTGATCGGGTTTCGGATCGGAATTTCTATTTTTAACAGCACGGATACCTAGGATTAAAGCGCTTTCGCTTAAACCGGTATTCCTACTTTACGAAACAAAAAATGCAGCAACCAGGCCGGCCCGATCAGTAAAAACTGCAGGTCCTTTAAGAATGAAGGTTTTTTCCCCTCTATTTTATGTCCGATGAACTGTCCGATCCAGGCCAGTACAAAAACAGTTAGCGCCATTTGCCACAACGGAATATCGAAACTGATGATCCATATTTTTGCTCCGGTTAAGCAGAGTAAATAGACCATCAACATGCCCAGGGCGATGGTGCGTGAGAGCATGAAATAATAAATCAAAACAGCTATCATCACCATGGAAGCCAGCGAGAAATCAGCCACCGGTCGCACTTCCAGCAGCAGGCAAACCAGGCTGAAGAAAATCAGCGGAATGCAAACCCAGTGAATGGCTTTGTTGACGGGGTTCTGATGGCTTTCGGCATACTCATCGAACCAATTCTGCATGGTTTTCATATGCGGTAAATTTATAACCCGAAGATAATAGTCTAATTCACTTATTTTCGCACTTTATTCAGCGCAACCATGAGTTCCATTTACGATAGATACGAAGCCGTGATCGGGTTAGAGGTTCACGCACAGATGCTGACCAAAAGCAAGGCCTTTTGCAGCGATGCCAACATATACGGCGCCCAACCCAATACACAGGTAAGTCCGATTTCGCTCGGACATCCGGGTACGCTTCCAGTGCACAACAAAGAAGCCGTGAAGTATGCCGTTAAGCTGGGTTTGGCCTGCGGTGCACAAATTGCCCCGATTAATTATTATGCCCGCAAGAATTATTTCTATGCCGACTTACCCAAAGGCTATCAGATTTCGCAGCATACCACTCCCATTTGCGAAAACGGACATATTGAAATCAAGCTGAAAGACGGAAGCGTTAAACAAATCGGTTTGATCCGCATACATATGGAAGAAGATACCGGCAAGAGCATGCACGACCAGGATGTGTACGATACCCTGGTTGACTATAACCGTGCCGGCACTCCCCTGATTGAAATCGTGAGCCATCCCGATATCCGTACCGGCGAAGAAGCATATCAATTCCTGACTGAGGTTCGCAAACTGGTACGCTACCTCGAGATCTGCGACGGCAATATGGAAGAAGGATCGATGCGCTGCGATGCCAATGTTTCAGTACGTCCGGTTGGTCGCGAAGAATTCGGTGTGAAAGTGGAAGTAAAAAACATGAACTCCATCCGCAACGTGCAACGTGCCATTGAATTTGAGATCAAACGGCAGATTGAAGCCATCGAGGCCGGAGAAAAAATTTACCAGGAGACCCGCACCTTTGAAGCCACCAAAGGCGTAACCATCGTAATGCGTACAAAGGAAGGCGCCAGCGATTACCGGTATTTCCCGGAACCGGACCTACCGCCTTTGCATATCACCGATGCCTTTATTGAATCGGTAAAAGCCCAGATGCCGGCCTTGCCCAAAGTGCTTTTTGAAAAATATACCAAAACACATGGCCTCAGCGAATACGATGCGCAGGTACTTACCGAGAGCAAAGACATTGCTGCTTATTTTGAACAGATCTTAACCCATACCGGCAATATAAAAGCAGCTGCCAATTGGGTGATGACCCAGGTAAAAGGATACCTGAATGAGCAGGCGATCGATATCACCGAATTTCCGTTGCAACCGGCACGTATTGCCGAAATAATCAACCTGATTGATAGCGGAAAAATCAGCAATTCGGCCGCCTCGCAAAAATTGTTTCCGGCTTTGTTGAACGAGCAGCACAAATCGGCATTGGAAATCGCTGAGCACCTGAATCTGGTGCAGCAAAGCGACTCGGGCGAATTGCGCAAACTGGTTGAACAGGCCATTGCCTTATTCCCTGATAAAGTTATAGAATACAAAGCCGGAAAAGTATCGCTGATCGGATTGTTTATGGGTGAGGTGATGAAACTGAGCAAGGGCAAAGCCGACCCCAAAGTGGCCAGTCAACTGGTAAAAGAAGTATTAGACCAACACGCATAATATGAGAAATTTCTTTTTAGCATTTATTGCCTTATTCCTTTATGGTGCGTGCAGTAAAGAAACAGAACGCAGTGGTTTTGTGGTACGCGGGACCCTTAAAAACGCCACCGAAAAACGCATCACGCTGAACGAGCTTACTCCCAAAGGATTGATCCTGCTCGATACAGCCACACTGGGAGCCGACGGTAGTTTTGAACTCACCGGAAAAGTAACCGAGAAAACTTTTTGCGTGATCAATATGGCATCGGGCAGTGTGGTGCTGGTAATTGATACCGCTTCGGAAATTGCAGTTTCGCTCGACGCAAAAACACCCGATGTGTATGGCATCAACGGATCGGACGAAAGTGAAGAGCTGCGCCAGCTATTGCAAATCAACTCGACCTATATACGCCAGGTCAAGCAAATTGAAGACCGCTATGCATCGTATGGCAACGATGTGCCTCCTCCATCGGTGCAGGATCAGATTCGTAAGGATTACGATTCGGTGATGCTGGCCCGCAAAGCGGAGTTGCAACAATATGTATTGCAACATACCCAATCCATTGTAGCGTATTTTGCCACCAATTTTCTGATGCCCGAAAGCGATTTTGCTTTTATGGAAACGGTAGATAAAACCTTATACAACCGGTTCAATCAATCGCGCTATGCGCGTGAGCACCATGCACGGGTAGAGAAACTGCGCCGTACGGCCGAAGGCCAGGCCGCTCCCGATATTGTATTGCCCGATCCTTACGGCAAAACCATTGCCCTCTCGGCCCTGCGCGGCAAATATATCCTGGTCGATTTCTGGGCCTCGTGGTGCCGCCCCTGCCGCGAAGAAAGTCCCAACCTGGTAAAACTCTATAACCGTTTTAAAACCTACGGCTTCGATATTTTAAGCGTGTCGCTCGACGATAACCGCGAGGCATGGACCAAAGCCATCAACGACGACGGGTTGCTTTGGAACCACGTATCGGATCTCAAAAAATGGAACTCATCTGTTGTAGAACAATACAGCATAGAAGGCATACCCTTTACCCTGCTGCTCAATAAAGACGGACTGATTATTGGCAAAAACCTGCGGGGTGAAGCTTTGAGCAAACGTGTGGAAGAAGCGATACGGCAAGGGTTGTAACTGCATGAATAAAAAAACGCCACTCTCTTGGGTGGCGTTTTTGTTTAAATCATTCTGCAAACTGGGCTGAAATTTTTCGGCTCAGCAAAACCAGGAGAATCAAAAATTTACGTTTCATAGGTTGGTTGATTAAAAGGTGATTCACTTGATTATATCCGGGAATTTATAACAATTCAGGTATTTACCATCCTGCACATAGAAGCAGCGTTTGGCTTCGTTGATGGCGACACCTTCTCCAACTGTAGAAGTATCATCAACTATTTTTTGAATAAAAATAATTCTTCCATCGTAGATATCTAAGATCATAATATTTCTATGTAAAGTCAAGAATAGGTAGTGCTTATATAAATTAACATCGTTAAACCCAAAAAACAACCATGCTTTTTCAGGAATCTCGAAGTCTTGCCTCCATACTAAATCCCCATTAGTATTGCTTAATGCTATTATTGGACTATTGTTAGCACAAATCACAATTACTTTCTCTTGATATGAAAATATATTAACGCCATAATCATTCAATTTTTTCTTCCAAATAATATCACCAGTTTCAATATCAAAAGTTACCAAATAGAAAAAACCATCCGTTCCTGTAGCAAATTGATAAAGCTTTCCATTTATAATTTTTGAGTCTCTTTGATCAAATTGATCAAATTCGCTTGAATAATCTTTATTCCAAATGATTCTTTTCTCAGTCAAATTATAACAAGCTAATTGAACAAGTCGATTTTGAAATGAAGTGTAGCTTACCAATGTAATGTATGCTAATTGATTTCCATTAATTCCTTCATAGAATGAAATCGATGACTCAGAAATTTTATCATGTAATTTAAGCGTGTCGAAATGTTGATAACAAAGCTCCCAATAGGGAGATTCTGGTACCGTACGAAAAAGGTGAAATGAATAGCGCCCCTTTTCACCTTGAAATCCATGATATACATGTTTATCATTTGAACTATATAATGCTGTACTACCATACATAGTATCATAAAAATGCTTCCAATTGGTCATTCCTGTTATTAAATCAAAGGAATATGTTGCATTCCAATTACTCAGAATCAATGAGTTATCAATTACTTCACGTGATCGGTTACTAAATCCTGATTCATTTCGAAGATAATCATCCCATTTCCAAATTATATTACCAGTATTTCCATCAAATAACTCAAAACACTCTCTATTTGGACTTGCACTAGTTCCCCAAAAACTCACAACAATGTTGCCTTCTGCATTAATTATCGGAGATGCAATTTGTGCCGTTTGAGAATCAGGAGAAATCGGTTTGCGCCATATCAATTTACAAGTTGAATCAATTTCTTTAGGTTGATTGATCATGTTTGTTCTCAATTTTTCCTTTTTGCAGGCAAAGCATATTGATCCTAGCATTACATACACCAAAATCAAAAATTTTACTTGTGACATAATTAACGCTTTTCAGTTCTGAAAAATTTATGATAATCGCCATTGTAGAGCTTGAATAAAAGATTCTTTGTAGCTGAACTATTTATCATTTGAGAATGATTTTGTTCTTTTAAATGTACAACAAATCTTGGTTTATTAAAATCGTGCAAAGGAATTTCAGCTCCAGCCGATTCAGATAATATCAATCCATCGTTTGGGTAATCGGCATATTTTCTAACAGCTATCTTACTGGACAGTTCAATTCTCTTGCAATAGTAAGGTTCAAGTCCTAAATACCCAATATAAGAAGTAGTTTTTGGCAATGCTTTAAATTTTTCATCCACTTTTATCATATTTGGTTTAGACTCATACTGCCAAACTGTTTTACCATTATTTGAACTACAAAAATTAATTACTTCGCTTAATAAAAAGTACTCAGTACTTGTGTTAACTTTCGATCCGGTAATCATTATTTTATAGTAATCATTAGAATTCTTCATCCATAATAAAGCTCCATGATATGCATTCATACTCATCTCGTAACCTTTAACCTTATTCAAAGTTTTTGCCATATCTTGAAGTAGATCTACACCCGTTGCCATAAACTCAAGAAAGCTACTCCAGGCAACTATTGACTTTTGCGATTCCTTTGATAACTTCTCACGCTCCTGCTGATTTCTCATATACAAATACGAGATATAAGAGCTAACCTTTCTTTCTAATACATCATCATTGTCATAATTAAAGGCTAATTTTTGATTACTAATATCATCTTCACCCATATTTTGAACACTTGACATAAATTTCCAAAACACTGGTTCAGTTTCTACTCCATATACTTGAACGAAAGGCACTTTTAAAATATGCTCGGATAATCCCTCAATATGTTGACCATTTTCATTTGTTTAACCCTCCAAAAAAGAAGACCCAACTGCATAGTCTTTCGTAGTTCTTTTTTGAAATTTGTCTAGAACAATTGGAACGACAAAACCTGACAATCCAGAACAAGAGGAATTTAATATTGAATTAATTGCGTCATCTTTTATCACGAGTCTTGTAATAAAACTTTCATTAATTTTATCAATTAACGCTGGCTTTGACAGGCTTATACATGCATCTTTCAAGAATGGCTCAAGCTTATTTCCCATTTCTTTACGAGTGTTATTAATGACTTTTGCACCTGTATGAGGAGTACCAAATGTTACTAAACCATGTGCATAATATTCATAAGCATTAGGTTCCTTTTCCATTTTTCTTAACCATTCTCTTGCTACAATTCCACCTTGACTATGAGCAATAATAAAATCAAATTCTGTATGCTTATCCTGTATACCACGTGCATTATTTGCATAATTTTGAGCAGCAACAGTTATACCGAAGTCTTCAGAATATGATTGAGTACTACCATAAGTTCCGAAATTTTGTGAGTTAACTTTATATGCAGGGAAGTTAACTTCACTATTCCCATATTGGGAGGCCATTGCTGGTAAATTCCACGTTGAAGTATTTCCACCTAAACCGTGAATCCAATAAATGTTCTTATCACCGTCCATTTTACCGTATCTTTTCTCTGAAGTATCTATCGGTAACTTCTCATAAAATTCTGGAGAAGCAATACCAACTGAATCCACCTTAGTAAAAGACATTATACCCAAGCCTTCTCTATAACAAGGATCATTATTGCTAAAGTTATTTAATAAAAACTTTCTATAAGATATTTCCATCATAACTGAATCTTGGCGGAAGAAAAAAACAGTGTCTATTGACTCTTCTTGAGCGAATGCGACTTGATTCTTTAACAAAGTAGAGAGAATTATCAAAGATGTTAATTTTATAAGTGTTTTCATAGGTGTATGTTTTAATTTTTAATAAAATGAGTGGTCAATACAGATTGCGAAGTAGTAACGCGCAGTACATAATGCCCGGCCACTTCGCCTGAAATATCCACTGTAAAATTTGCTGAGGCAGGAATAGGTAAAGTGATGAGTTGATTAGTCAGTACATGGATTACTGCTACTCCAGAAACCTGACTTTGAGATGCTAAATTCACCTTAACTGAAAAATGTCCGTCGTTTGGATTCGGTGAAATGCTTATTGACTCAGATTGAGTCATAGCTTTTTCGATAAGTTTACCAGGATCCTGAATAACATAATCATATAAATGAGAAAGCGTTACTTCTGTAATGCATGGTCCGTTGTACGATCTGATTACCCTTTCGTGTTTATTAACCGTCAGTAAAAAGCCTTGTCCTTCAAAGGGTGTATACCCCAATGTTCGGGTGTTTTTATAACCATCTCCATCGGTCCATGCGTTGGTAATGGTGAATACCGATTTATCGAAAACAGTTGACATGTCTTCGTGAGAAATACGAAAAGACTCTTCATTTAATCTTTCAATCGTGATTCCATCTACAAAAGATAATTGCGGAAGTGAATCCGGCAGAGAAGGAAATTCTTTTAATCCCGGATGATACCCTTCGTTGCTGATACTCATTTTTTCAGCTTCTGCTTCAGCGCGTTGCTCTTCTGAAAAAGGTTCAGATGAAACAATGCTTCCATCTTTTCCATACATGATACTTTGCGTACCATCGTAAGCAAATTTCCGGGCCAGATTCATCCAGGGTGCTTCGTCGCTGATACTGTCGAGGGTTACTTCCAATAAAGAGTTGTACTGCGGATCAATTACGCGGTGCACCGTTTTGTCGGTGAACGTTAACCGGTACTTGAATTTTTCCATTTCGTTGATACTGTCAAGCATATTGTCTTCGACAACGCCATAACGGTACTCCGTTTCCTTGTGCGACTCTTCATACAATACAGATTGTGCTTGTGCTAACAGGGGGCTCATTAAGACGCCCATTAGCAGATGTTTTAAAATTTTCATAGGTGTTGAATTAATTGAGAAACAAATTTTAAGAAATTTTTGACAAGGCATTATTTGATTCCCGAATGTTCTTATTAAATTCGTTGTACTAATAAATGCACCGCCTATGGAAAGCAAGGTTATTGGAAACTACTTGAAGGCTATACGCCTTAAAAAAGGGTACTCCGAGGAGTACGTGAGCTTTAAGCTCAACATCAGTCAAAGCACCATCAGCAATTTCGAGAACGGAAAAATCAAAATGGACATACGCCGTTTGGTTCAGTTCTGCGAGGTTCTGGATATTCATATCCAGGAGCTGGTGAATTTTTTTCTGGCACAAAGCGAGGAGCACAAGACTTCGCCTTTGGTGATTACTTCGCATCATGTTGAAACGCCTCAAATGCTGGTTCAGCGTTTGGAGAAAATTGAGCAGCAGATTGCCAAGCAAAACCAATTGTTGCTGCGTTTGCTGGAATAGGCAGAGGCACACGGACAGAAAGTCCGCGTGAACTGGTACCGGTTTTCATGCAGGAATACTAACTTGCATTAAACTTTTCAACGCATCATGAAAACCTTTAGCCTTGTATTGGCTTTGTGGGCCATTACCTTTCATACCGGGGCGCAAACCCCGGCTGACTATTTTTTGCCTTTGTGTAACGGCAATTACAACCAATTGCATACCGATGGCAACGGTACTTTTATGGCCCGGCATACCTATTACCGCGTAATGTGGGACGAAACGGTGAGCAGCGATACCTATTATTTTCTCAAAGGGTATTCAATTGAAGATTCGAATCAAACCGATACCCAAACCTTTCAATGCATCTGGTTGCAGCGTACCGCACAGGGAGAAATCATGATGGCTGCTGTAGACTATACCAATTCGGGTTTGCTCGACTCGGCAACAATTCTGATTCCGCCCATACCCTATCTGAGTACTGAAATGCTCACACCGGGTTATGTGCGCGACTATACTATTGCAGGTAATATAAACGGACGCGATTCGGTGATCAGCAATACCGAAACGGTTGGTACGTATCAAAATTGTTTAAAAATACGTACTACCCGGTTTCAGAATATTGCTCCGGTGTTGATTGAGGATTTTTATTATGCTGCCGGTGTCGGGTATGTAAAAATTGAACGACTTTTCCCGGCTGCCGAAACCCATGTTGCCTCGTGGTTCAATAACCGCTCGGTGAATTGTTATACGGGTATCGACGAAAAGGTACCTTCAGCTGAATTCAACCTTTACCCTAATCCCGCCCATGCATCGGTAAACGTGCAATGCCCGTATCCACCGCAAGCCGGAACAATGCTTGAATTGTGTGATGCATTGGGAAAACAACACATGCGCTATGCATTAATTAATAAACAAGAAAACCTTCCCTTGCATTTGCCTGAAGGAATTTATTTCTATTCGATTTATAATGAGAGTGGGATTTTAAAACAAGGAAGAGTTTTAATACAATAAATCCTGGTTTTATTAAGCGTGAGCTTCATAGCAAGGTAAACCCACACGGACTGCAAGTCCGCGTGAACGGATTATAAAACGGGGAAGAATCTTAGTACAATAAATCTTGCATTTATTCGGCATGAGCTTTATCGCAAAAGAAAACCACACGGACTGCAAGTCCGCGTGAACGGCGTGAACGGCTTGAACGGCGCGAACGTTACGAATCAAATCTTGAAGCATCCCACTCTACTCCCGCTGGAAACAACTCTGCTTGCCGTTTTTTCATCTCCTGTGCAATCAGGGCACTGTCGCCACCTTGTGCTTCGAGTTTGGAGATGATATTCAGAAAACTCTTTTCGTCTCTGTTCTGGCTGAGCTTAAATACATTTTCTATTTTCTCTGCTTTAATTTCAAAACCTACAATGGCCGGAAGCATATGATTTAAAAATGAATCCGGCAGATTGTCGAAAAAGGTAAGCGATTGCGTATTGCCTCCTTCGAATTTCAAAGTCATTTTTCGCATAAAGGCAACCAGCTCGTCATCGGACATAAAGTTTACCTGACCGCCAATATGCACGCTCATATAATTCCAGGTAGAACCAATTTGCGGGTTGCTATACCAGGAGGCGCTTACATAGCAATCGGGTCCGGTAAACACCAGCAGGGCATTTGAGTTTTCGATAAAAGCCTTGTGGTGATCTGTATTTCGCATGATATGTCCCTGCATGAAGAGTTCACCATTTCTTTCTTCAAATAAAACCGGAATCTGAGTAGCCACCTGCTCACCCGCTAAGGTACTGCCTGTTAAAAGGGCAAATGGATTTTGTTCGATGAATGCTAATAAAGTTTGCTTGTCTTTTTCTTTGAAATACGAAAAATGGTACATGTGATATATTTAGTTGATTGTTGTTAATGAACGCTGCCTGAATTTAAATTCAAGATAAGTTGTTTTGCTTGAATTATGCCGTTCACGCGGTCTTGCAGTCCGTGTGCGCATATATTGCATGGCAACCTAATCATCAATTACGAATTACAATGTCATTTATTGTGTTAGCTGATGCACGAATGTGTTGTTTGCGTATACGAAAACCACACGAACGACATCCTATTGCCGGGATAGGTTATCCTCGCATGGGAAAGGCACACGGACTGAAAGTCCGCGTGAACGGGGTATCAAAAAACTTGTGCTTGCTTGCTCCTCAAATGGATCTATTTTTTGGAGATCAATTCCCATTTCACGCCGTCTTTTGTGATAATACTCAGTACACCAAATTGAGAATTGAACAAAATTAATTTATCGGATGTACCTTGAAAACTGGTAATAAAAATTTCTTTGATTTTATAATACGTTTTATTAGAAATTTCTATAGAATCGTAACTGTATTGAACGCCATATATCCATGGTAAACTTGTTTCATAAATACTTGGTGTAAATTGAATTGTAAATCCACCTGGGTCATTATGAGATGAAATAAATGCTTTGACAATTAATTTACTAGTACTTGTACTGCTTATAAACTCAAATCCATAAGTTTCCAACTCTGCATGACCTCCGGGGCACTCCATATTTAAAGGAAATGTGGTAGAACTGAAATATTGAATGACACCAGTTCCAATAAAAACATGGGTATCGCTGGTATGAGTATTTAAAAAGGTAAGAGTGTCGTGTCCGGTATAAGGTATATAAGCTTTATCTGCATCGGAGATGATATCTACATAATACTCATTGGGTGGGCAGGGTTCCCTTTCGTACAAACAGGAACTGAAAATGCATAACAGTAAAATCAGGCTTGTTGAATTTAGAAATGACGGAATAAAAAAACAGTTTGCTTTCATCTTTTATCAGCCTGAATTTAAATTCAAGATAAGGTGTTTTGTTTGAATTATGCCGTTCACGCTAGTAGATTGTCCTGCAAACGGGAAAAGATTCCAACGCAAACAAAGGCACACGGACTAAAAGTCCGCGTGAACGATGCCAACTAATGTTCATCGCTCTCCAGCATTCCTTTCGCTTCTTCAGGGCTTAAAACAGAGAGTTTGCCGGTCTTAAAATCAGCACGGTTGCGGGTAACAATAGCCTCGATTTTTTTGTTGCTACGGGCAGAGGAATATTGCAAAGCGTCTTCGAAATCTTTAAAATCAGTTGCTAATGCCTGCCTTACGATATCACCGGAAATGTCAATCGTTTCTGTCATAGCTTCCAGTTCATTTAAAATATGCAAAGTATGCTTATGCGAGGTCAGCTTTTTAATGATATAATACGTGTTGTTGTACGAAACCGCGGAAACATACAATTTCACCTTCCCTTTTTCGGCAAAGGTAAACAAGCGTGCCGCCCAGGTAGAGAAAGGCCGGCGATCGGTTAAAAAATCGATTACCACATTGGTATCCAGCAAAAAATGCCTCATGCTCCGTATTTCTTCGCCAAACTTTTTTCCAGTTCGCGCTTGTAATCAAATCGGCGGGGGGCTTTTACAGAACCCATCAATTGCTTTACCCGGGGTGATAATTCAGCAGGATCCTTTTCTTTATGTACCAGGGCGCGCAGGTAGGTTTCAATAATTTCGGACAGACTGCGTCCTGTTTTACCTGCAAAGACCTTCGCCCGGTCAATAATATCTTTGTCTACAGTGAGGGTTAACTTGGTTGCCATTACACGTATGAATATGCATACAAAGATACGTGTAAGAATTAAATTTTCAAAACGAATCTAACGTACTTTGTAATCTGCTAATCCTGAATTAAAACCACACGAACGGAATCCTCCTATCTGGAAAGGCTAACCATGCATGGGAGTGGCACACGGACTGAAAGTCAGCGTGAACGGGGTTTATAACAGCCTATGGAAAAACCAATTGATAAACCAATAGATTGACAGCACACCTGGCACTGCAAATATTTGCGCTATCTCCATTCTTAAATCCAGTAGTGCACCATACTTTTTTTGGCGTCCCCTACTCATAATAGCATTAAGCAATAAAAAGTTGAAAGAAAGCGTGGCGACATCGTGTCCATAAAACTTCCATGAAATAAACATGGTGATGGCAAAAGCAATGATAAAGGCGGTGCCAATTTTTCCCTGGGTGTTCATCGTATTTATTTTAAATCGAAGCACACTTTTATACTGAAGTTGTTTTGTGTGCTACTCAAACTTAATGAACATAAATTACTATTCGTGTTTTGTTTGCATTAATTATTGATGATACTTCGCAAGAAAAAACGAACTGATTAGAAGCTTAGTCTTCATAAAAGTTGCCGATAACGTTTGTCAATGTGCAACTCAAACTTAATATACTAAAGTTAGTATGAAGCCTTTGTTTGAATCAATGACAGATGATTTTTAGCAAGAAAATTCGAACTGAAAACGACCGCACAGATGGGATCCTGCAATACGAAAGAACTCCGCTCATTTAAGAAGCACACGGACTGCAAGTCCGCGTGAACGGAATACTACGACCGGGACAGGCTTTCAACGCATGCGTGCAACACACAGACTGAAAGTCTGCGTGAACGGCTCCAATTATTGCTTTAGCCAAACCTGATCAGGTGCCCATTGAATACGTAGTGCACCGTATTTGGCATTATAAAGCACAGTTCTTGATGAATCAGGGTAGCCTTTTAGATTATATCCTTTGTACGAAACACCATTAATAACTACACTATCCAAATAGCGCTTTTCATCGCTTATCCACATCAAGCCTAAGCCACTGATTATTTTGGAATAATTTATCTCAACATTAAAAGTTGAAGAAGGCGGATTCTTCGGATAATAGGTTAAAACAGGAATAGAAAGGGTTAATGTTAAGGTTTTGAATTGGGCATTTGAGCTCTGATAGTAATAGTTGATGTATTCGTAATAAAAATCTTTTCCAGGACAATCGGGATAAATGCCTTCCTGATCATGCTTCCAGGTATAATTGCCGTTACTCCCTTTCCCAACTAATACAGCAGTATCTTTTTGATTGCTTACATATATTAACGTATCTTTTGCATTGAATGGAATCAAGGCCAATTCAGCTTCCGGAATATTGTAATACAGATCCGGATAAACTGTACATTCAAGACCATTTCCAAAATTGCAGGATGAAAACAACCATGTTATCAAAAACAATATTATGATCCGGTTTGAACCGAAGCATTGTTTGCAAGGTTTCGAGTTTGTTGTAAACCTTTTCATCTTATTCCGTTCACGTGGTCAGCCTGTCCTTAGTGCTTGATGCCGTCGGCGAGAACACATAAACGAATTTACTCCACCACCACCTTGGTCTGATAACTCAAGGCGCCGTTGCTGATGCGCAGGATATACATTCCCTTTTCGATTTGGGTTAATGCCAGTTCAATGCGTGCGTCGAGGTCGATTGTATGTGCTTGCGACAAGACCCGTTTACCGGCTATGTCGAACAACTCTATGTTTACATTTCCAGCCATATCGGGCAGGGCAATGTTTAACCGGTCTTTGGCCGGATTGGGATATACATGAATTTGCTGCCAGGCGGTAGCCTCATTTAAACCACTGTTGAGGTCGGGAGGTAAATTATACCCTTCGCTTCCATCGGTGGCGCTGAGGGATGATGCCTGATTGGCAGAATATCCTAACCCACGACGGGCGAATCCTTTCCACAACAAGGCTTTGTTGGCTCCTCCGTTGCGAATGCTATCGGCCAGGATGATGGCATTTCGGGAATCCACAAAGCCGGGATTGCAGGGCTGGTATTTCAACCCGTCTACTACCAATTGCAGCATTTTGTTGTTACCTCCGATATCGGTTTGATACAGGTCGGGATTGAATCCGTATTTGTCGACCATATCCCAATACAAATCGTACAGCATGGTACACCAAACTGAACCTACACCATGCGGTACAGACACCGATTTGATATAATTGTAAGTCATCGGATTGATGCTCATGTTTTTTGAATAGCGGAAAGGACGAATACCCAACCCGAGACTATCCTGTCCGCTGAGCCAGGTACCGATACCGCGGGCACGGGTAGAATCGCTTGCTTTGGAAGTAAGGCACAGGCCAAAGAAATCGCTCCAGCCCTCGCCGGCCTGCTCGGTGTTGCCCAGACAACTCGAGTTTGCAGGACCACCGGTAAGGCGATTGGAAATGCCGTGACCGTATTCATGCGTTATTACGGCATTGTCTAAATCCGAATCAAACAAGGCATATGCATCGCTGTCGCCCAACAAGGTTACATAAATACTGTCGGCCAGAAGATTGCTTCTTAAATTATCACCCAGAGTTTTAGAAATCATAACGGCGGGTATGGTTAATCCGGCACCCGAACCCGACATGGATGAAGGTGGAAAGCTGTTGTTGTTTACTACAATTACAGCTATGGCTCCGGCTTCCTGGGCTTTGGTAACTTTGGTTAAATAATTACAACTGCTACCGCGATACAACAAGGCAATTTTTCCGGTAAGGTCGTTGGTAATGGTATTGCAGGCCGTATTACCCGAAGATCCATCGATGGCCAGCATCAATTGTCCGGAAATATCGGTCAGAATGGGCGGTCCAAACAAAGCCTGAGGGGCATTAAAAGTTCCTGCATTGGAAGAATTGTGTATGATCAGGTTGGAATCGCCGGCTTCTCCATTGGTCCACATATACATTTGCATGCGGGGAATTTTTCCATCTACCGGAGAAGCAAAATTAGCATTGTTGGTACCGCTGCCGTCCATGGCATCGGCACGCACCGGATCCAATGCCGTACCGCCTTTGCCGTAATTGTTGGACTGGAAGTTTCCGGCTACTTCATCGAAACCGTAGTTGTAAAAAATATCGTGAATGAGGTTATTCCAGTAAAACACATTGGTAATAGACGCATTGGTATTTTGCTGTTTTGTACCCCGCACATTGTACGGAAAATCAAAGGTGAGGTTTACACCTCCATTCGGACTGTATCCGGGAATGTTTTTATTGGACGTGTCTTCGCTGGCAAATACATTATTACCGCGGGTAATGGTAAAATCAGGTCCGGCCACTCCATCGGTATCGTGCCAGCCAAAGGGCGAACCGTTGGTGGTAGCCGATCCGCTTTTGATGGTATGCTCCCCGTACTGTGGATTTTCAATAGGCAAAGGCAAAACATAGTACTGGCCTTCTCCGGTTTTTCCGTAGGTGCCACCCGAAGTTTCGTCGCTTGCCTGCAGAAAATGATTCTCGTGTGCATGATTGTTAACACCTTCATGGATCACCGCCGGATCGCAATGCACGGTCCAGTTGTTGCGTTCCAGAATTTCGCCGGTTAATGCATCAACCCGCGCATTCCACCAGTCGCCGGTTTCGTTGTCAAACAATTCCACATTCCAAACCAATTTCAACCCGCTTTCCTGTCCGAGGTAATAGGCTTTGATATTTACGGGCTCGGGCGAGATCCGGGTATCTTCGATGGTAAGCACGCCTTGTGCCGATACTCCGGCCTTGGCCACCACGGTTGGTATGGCTTTATCAATTTGTTGTGCAAAATTTTGCAAGGCCTGAACGGGTTGCACCACCGGTTGGGTGGCATTTATTTTTTGATCGGCATTGGCATAAAACCGGTTGTGCCAGGTAATCACATTGCCGTTGCGATCGAGGTGAATGGCTGAATTGGCATCAAAGATCTCACGTCCCTGCACCACCTGGCGTGTATAAATATGTGTTATTCCGGTAGTTTTTTCGGTGTATTGACTGGTGATGACACAGCTTTTTACATCATCGGCAGTGAGTCCGAATGAGGCTGCTTTTTGCAGATAAAGGGTCCGCACAGCGTCGTTGGAATACTGGGCAAAGCCGGTGGAAGTGGAAAACAAGGCGAGGAAAACGATGATGAGTCTTTTCATGTTGGATTGGTCAGTAACTCAAAGATAACCAAACAAATCGACGAAATCAAATACATAGAACGGGTGACAGAATGCTGACGATTCTGGCAGTATTCATAGAATGGAAGATCTTTTTTGTGGGCGCCGCCCATGAAGTATGCGCGGAATATATTCTTCTAATAAAAAAGAATCTCACACGCTTAACTTCATGGGCCGGGCTTTTCGCTGCAAGTCCTCGCTGCGCTGTGGGCTTTCCGCTGCAATCCCTGGCGCAGGCATTCTGCTCATTTGTTAATGCATTCAAAACTTTAGCTCTCCTCTATGGAATTAAGTTTTAATTAAATAAGAGCATCGGAAATAACCATGAATAATAAATACAGGAGCAACCGCAAAACTGAATTAAACGCTCATTTTTTAATAAATGGGAATGATTATAAGTATATACTAATAATATATACCTTTGTGTATTATGAAAGTACTATCATTAAAATTGGACGACAAAATTTTTGATGAAACGGAAGAGATGACTTCGAAGCTGCATCGGACCCGAAATCGTTATATCAACGAAGCAGTTAGTATTTACAACCGTTTTAATAAAAGAAGGCTTTTAAAAAATCAACTGGCCAATGAATCAGTATTAACCAGTCGGGATTCGATGGATATGCTACGAGAATTCGAAAAAATAGCGGATGAAGATTAAGCAGTTCGATATTTGGTTGGCAGATCTGAATCCAAGCCGAGGAACGGAACCCGGAAAGACAAGACCTGTGGTGATTGTTCAGACAGACCTGTTGAACGATATACACTTATCGACATTGATTTGTCCGGTTACCACGAATGTAAATCCTGAAATTAAACTATTACGTGTTCATTTGAAAAAGAATCAGCTCGATAAACCAAGCGATATCTTGGTGGATCAGGTTCGGGCCATAGATAATAAACGGCTGATAAATCGTTTGGGAAAACTAAATAGCGATCAACAAAACAAGCTAAAAGAAAACCTGAGGATTGTTTTTGATCTTTAAATTTTGCCATAGAAATCCGAATCTGACCGAAGAAATTCTGGCTTAGGCTGCACGAGGGATTGAGCGGCCTGTTTGAGCTCTTTTATAAAGTAGGCGATAGCCATACTTTATGAAAAGCGAGTAGCGAAAGCCCGACCCCTGTAGTATGCGCTGCAGGTGTTTTATAATTTGATAAGCATTTCACGCGCTTAACTACAGGGGACGTGCCCAAAAAAAGAATCAGCTTAAATTTATTAAAACCTGTCCTTTTTCGACGGCGGTTTTTTCTTCGATGCATACTTTTTGCACCACTGCATCGGCATGCGACTTGATGATGTTTTCCATTTTCATGGCTTCGAGTACCAGCAAGGGATCGCCCTTTTTTACGGAATCGCCGGCAGCAACCATGATCCGCAGCACCATACCGGGCATGGGCGCTTTGATATCGTTTTGTTTGGTTTCGGTCAGCTTATCGAGGTTAAGCGCTTTGAGCAATAAATCGTATTGATCTTTTACTTCGAGTGTTTGCTTGATGCCATTCACCATAAGTTCTATGGTTTTGTCTGCTTCGTTGCGGGAAATCAATTCCAGGGTAACCGACCGATGTCCGATCAGCGCATGGTATTTGTTTGCGGAAAGACGAATCAGATCAGACTCCATGGCTTGCCCATCAACCCAAAACCGCTCTCCTTTGAATTCAACCGTATATGTTTTTTCTGCTGTTGTTTTTACCTGTAACATCTTTTCAAATCCATTTAAAATACCTTTCTTGTGCTCAAATTCACTCCATGCAAAAATCCCTTCTTCCGATTCTTTTACTTGTGCTGTTGGGCGCCTGCAAAGTAAATAAAAATAATTCCTCGGCAAATGATGGCAAAACGCGCCACATAAAAGAAGTGTTGGTGCGCACTGCGCGAACGGTTAAACCCATGGAATACCAGCCGAGTGAAACCAAAATACACGAGCTTCAGCATACCTGGCTGAACTTGTCGTTTGATTATAAAAAGCAATATGTTATGGGCAAAGCGTTGTTAACACTGCAGCCCCATTTTTATGCTACCGACAGTGTGCAACTGGATGCAAAAAAAATGTTGCTGCACCGCGTGGCGATGGTCAGCGGACGCGATACCACCAACCTCCAATACCGTTACGACGAAGAAGTCATACATATTTACCTGGGTAAAAAATATACCGCCGGAGAACGTTTTTATATTTATGTGGATTATACTGCCCGCCCTAACGAAACCACCCGTAAAGGAAGCGCTGCCATTACCGATGCCAAAGGATTGTACTTTATCAATCCAACGGGAGAAGACGGCAACAAACCGCGTCAGATCTGGACACAAGGAGAAACCCAATCGAACTCATGCTGGTTTCCTACATTGGATGTACCCAATCAGAAAATGACGCAGGATCTTTTTCTGCGGGTGGATCAAAAAGACATCACGTTATCGAATGGCGAATTGGTTTTATCCAAAGACCATGCAGATGGTACGCGTACGGATCATTGGAAGCAAACATTGCCGCATGCACCCTATCTGACCATGATTGTAGTGGGTGAATTTGCCGTAGTGAAAGATTATTGGCGCGATAATATGGAGGTGAATTATTATGTGGAACCTGCTTATAAACCCTATGCCAAATTGATATTCGGTAATACGCCTGAAATGCTTGAATTGTTTAGTCGAAAACTGGGGGTGGATTATCCGTGGGAGAAATTTTCGCAAATTGTAGTACGCGATTTCGTGAGCGGTGCAATGGAAAATACATCGGCAGTGATCCATTTCGAACCCTTGCAACACGATGCGCGTGCTCATCTCGATAATACCTATGAAGATGTGGTTTCGCACGAATTGTTTCACCATTGGTTTGGCGATCTGGTAACATGTGAGTCGTGGTCGAATATTCCGCTGAACGAATCGTTTGCCACCTACGGTGAATATATCTGGAACGAACACAAATACGGCCGGTTACATGCCGACCATTTGCTGGAAGAAAAACTGAATGCCTATCTGAGCAATGGCAATAACAGCGACCGTACCCCGATCCGCTATAAATACAAAAACCGTGAAGATATGTTTGATGCGGTGAGTTATCAGAAGGGCGGACGCATGCTGCATATGTTGCGTTATGCGGTGGGCGACTCAGCTTTTTACCGCTCTCTGCAAGTATACCTTACTGCGCATAAATTTGGTACAGCCGAAATTCATGATCTGCGCCTGGCCTTTGAACAGGTTACCGGACAAGACCTCAACTGGTTTTTTAATCAATGGTTTATGCAGGCCGGACACCCAAAAGTAGTCTTCAATTACAAGAAGTCTACAGATGGAAAAAAGGTACAACTAACGGTGCAACAACATCAGGATAAAGACAAATACGGGATCTACCGTTTGCCTCTGGATGTGGACATATACAGTGGCGGAAAGGTGAAGCGGGAATCGATTGTAGTTTCTAACATAGCAGATAGCTTCACGTTTGAATCGGAACATTCTATCGATTTATTGAATCCGGATGCGGAGCGTGTGTTGGTTGCTGAAATTACCGACAATAAAAGCAAATCAGAATTAGCTTTTCAATTTTTACATGCACCGCGTTATGCCGATAAATGGTATGCGTTAAAAAACTATACCGGTGATACTACAATAGCTCCCGACTCTAATCTGTTGGTGATGGCTGATTATGCGTTGCAACATTCCTATTATGGTATTCGGGCAATGGGGCTCATCATTTTAGCCGGAGCAACACCACAACAATTCAAAACGTACGAATTCCGTTTGCGACAAATAGGCAAATTTGATTCTATAGCCAGTATTCGCCGCGATGTGATCGAATTACTACAAAACCAGGATCCACAGGCCTTTGCCGCATTATTCGAAGACCGGATCAACGATTCGTCGTATCAGGTTTCGGCAGCCGCATTGGTAGCGCTCAACAAAGCAAATCCGAAAAAAGCGATGCATATAGCCTCATCGCTCGAAAAAGAAACCAACGGTGAATTGTTATCAGCGGTTTCTACCATTTATGCGCAAAGTGGTGACTCTACAAAATATCCATTCTTTATTCCGGCTATCAAAAAAGGCGGGCCATACCGCTTTTCGCTGTTACAGGATTTCTGGGAATATACCATGATGCAAATGCCGGCAACACAACTGCGTTGTCTGGATGAACTCAGGAAGTTCAACGAAACAGCCGACACGTATGAACGCTATATCAACAAACAACTTGCCTTGCAAATGAAGTCGCAACACGATGGTTTGCAAACTGAGCTCAACCTTATGCTCAAAAAACAGAAAAAGGATTCGGAACAGGCCAGGCGCATACAATTGGCGCTGGAGGATATAGATCGGGTGAATGAAAAGTTGGAGGAGTTTATTAGGTAGTTTTATCAAACAGAAGTACAAAACACGAATTACGAAGTACAAATTACGAAGTACGAAGTACGAATTACAAAGTTCGAAGTAGCTGACCAAAGAGCCTTTGCCCGATAAGCAAGATGTCGCTACCATGGAAACATAATTATTTCATCCACCGTAGCTTTAGCGGAGGTGGACATAATTACAAATTACGAAGTACGAAGTACGAAGTAGCTGACCAGAGAGCCTTTGCCCGATAAGCAAGATGTCGCTACCATGGAAACATAATTATTTCATCCACCGTAGCTTTAGCGGAGGTGGACATAATTACGAATTACGAATTACGAAGTACGAAGTAGCTGACCAGAGAGCCTTTGCCCGATAAGCAAGATGTCGCTACCATGGAAACATAATTATTTCATCCACCGCAGCTTTAGCGGAGGTGGACATAATTACGAAGTACGTAGTAGCTGACCAGAGAGCTTTTACTCAATAATGAATAACAATTAACGAATAACAATTAACTAATAACCATTAACGAATAACGAATAACTAATAACCATTAACCAATAACTTCCCCCAATTTGCTTTACATTTGGTGCGAAAAACAAATTCATTCCTTGAATTTTCTCAACACCAGAAAATACTCCGCTAAAGCACAGATTTTCATTTGTGTTTCCCTCACTATATTGATTTCAGTTTTGTGTTTTGTGAGCGCATCATTACTTGGATATAGAGTTGTGGCTTTGCTTTTGCTATTCTCGGTTTCAATTCTGGCGGTATTGTTTGAAATAATTCCGGTTTTGATTTCGGCTTTGCTTAGTGCCCTGATCTGGAATTATTTCTTTATTCCTCCCCTCTTCACATTTCATATTCACAGTACAGAGGATATGCTGATGTTCCTTTCTTATTTTTTTATCGCCCTGGTAAACGCTGTTCTGACCTTTAAAATCAGAAAAGAAGAAAAGAAAAACAGAGATAAAGAGGAGAAAGAAAATTCAATCAGACTTTACAATACCCTGCTCAATTCCCTTTCACACGAATTGCGAACTCCTTTGTCGACCATAGTAGGTGCAATGGATACATTAAAAGAAAACCAGGCTCAACTGTCAAAAACAAACAAGGACGAATTATTGAATCAGATTGATGAAGCCAGTATGCAATTAAACCGACAGGTCGAAAACCTGTTAAACATGAGTCGGTTAGAAAGTGGAATGCTCCGGCTCAACCTGGATTGGTGCGACACCAATGAATTGATCTATACCGTGATCCAACCTTTTGCTACGAATCAAAGTCATCGCATTTTATTTGTACCCGATGAACAATTGCCCTTGTTTAAATACGATAGAGGATTAATGGAACAGGTTCTTCAAAATTTATTATTGAATGCGATCAAGCATACACCTTCCGGAACTCAAATTAAGATTTCGGCCACGCTGGAAGCAGATTGTTGTACCATTCGCATAGCGGATAACGGAACAGGTATTCCGGAAGAGGAAATGAAACATGTGTTTGAAAAATTTCACCGGATACCACAATCCAAAACAGGTGGTATTGGTCTGGGTTTATCGATAGTGAAAGGATTTGTGGAGGCTCACCAGGGAAGAATCCGGCTTGAAAAAAATGAGGAAAAAGGTGTTACCTTTTCCATTTCAATTCCTGCAGAAGTATCTTACCTCAATCTTTTGAAACATGAGTAAACCAGAGATTCTGATCATCGACGATGAACCGCAAATTCGGAAATTGCTTGAAATCACCCTGGAAAGTCAGGAATATAAAGTATGGCAGGCTGAAAACGGAAAAGAAGGGCTTTTAATGGCGGCTCATCATCCACCAGACCTTATTATATTAGACCTTGGATTACCGGATAAGAGCGGTCATGAAGTATTGAAGGAATTGCGAACCTGGTATAATAAATCCATCTTAATACTTTCGGTAATCAATAATGAAACCGATATTGTAAGTGCACTCGATCATGGTGCATCAGATTACCTGACCAAACCATTTCGCAGTGCTGAACTTTTAGCACGCATTCGTTCGGCATTACGCAGGAATTTGCCGATAAACAATGATACAAAACTGATTTGTAATGATCTGGAAATTGATCTTACAGGACGGGTTATTAAAAAAAACGGAGTCTTTATTAAACTCACAACGACCGAATTCAACGTACTGGCTTTACTGGCGAAAAATGAAGGTCGCGTTTTAACTCATACGTATATGCTCAAAGAAATCTGGGGTGTCGGATATCAGACTGAAACCCAGTACCTGCGCGTTTTTATTGGCACTTTACGCAAGAAAATTGAAGACGACCCTAATAATCCCACTCATATTATTACTGAAAGCGGTGTGGGGTATCGTTTTGCCTGAGGCGGTAAAATCAGGCGCTTCAGGTCTTCCTGACTGGAAGTGATCATTTCCCATTTTAATATGTAGAAGAAAGTAAAGTGGAGGAAAAAGAACAGATCTTCTTTATGAAATCTTTATTTCCAAACCCACACCTTTTATATTTCACCAATATCCTGCATAGCACCTTTGTAAAGACAAAATTACAAGCAGGAAATGAAATCCAATTCATCGGGAAATAAAGTGACTGCAGCAACTCTGCTGGTCGCTTTGGGAATTATATATGGCGATATCGGAACCAGTCCGCTTTATGTTTTAAAAGCAATTGTTGGAGATCGTCCTATAACCGAAACACTGGTGTACGGAGGAATATCCTGTGTATTCTGGACCCTGACTTTTCTAACCACTTTCAAATACATTTATCTCACCCTGAAAGCCGACAATCATGGTGAAGGGGGAATTTTTTCGTTGTATGCGCTGGTAAGGCGTTATGGTAAATTCATGGTAATCCCCACCATTCTGGGAGCAACTACCTTATTGGCCGATGGAATCATTACACCCCCTATTTCGGTAGCTTCTGCGGTTGAGGGACTGACTTTCATAAATGGGCTGGAACATATGCCCACAGTACCCCTTGTTGTAGTTATCCTTTCCGTCTTGTTTTTCTTTCAACGCTATGGAACCTATAAAGTTGGATCAACATTTGGACCGGCCATGCTGGTTTGGTTTACTATGCTATCCATTTTGGGACTTATACAAATTGCTCAACATCCTGCCATTCTCCAGGCACTCAATCCGATTTATGCGTATAGATTCCTGATCGAAAATCCGCATGGATTCTGGTTACTCGGAGCAGTTTTCCTTGCAACCACCGGTGCTGAAGCGTTGTATTCAGATTTGGGTCATTGTGGTAAAAAAAATATCCGGATTACCTGGGTCGGGGTTAAAACCGCACTGATGATTAACTACATGGGACAGGCAGCATGGCTGATGAATCAGGGAAAGAATACTTTTCTGGATGGTCGTAATCCATTCTTCGAAATTATGCCGCATTGGTTTCTGATTCCGGGCATTCTCATTGCTACAATGGCGGCAATCATTGCTTCGCAAGCCATGATCAGTGGTAGTTATACTCTCATCAGCGAAGCAATAAATCTCAATTTCTGGCCAAGGGTTAAAGTAAAACAACCTACTGAGATGAAAGGTCAGATTTACATCCCATCGGTTAATACCATTCTATGGATCGGCTGTATTCTAATGATCCTTTATTTTCAAAACTCAACACATATGGAAGCTGCGTATGGCTTCAGCATAACAGTCACCATGATGATGACTACCTATCTGCTGGCGCATTTTCTTTGGTATAAATTGAAATGGAACAAGGTGTTTATTATTTTCCTGCTGTTTCTGTTCGCTTCGGTTGAAATTTCATTTTTTGTGGCCAATGTTGCCAAAATCAAAGAGCGGTGGATGTTTTTGTTTTTCGAGTTATTCATCTTCCTGATCATGTACGTGTGGTACTATGCCCGTAAAATCAACAACCGGTATACACAGTTTAATGATCTGGGTAAACATGTACAACAGATACAAGAACTTAGCATTGATCCATCCATTCCGGTATTCTCAACCCATCTCATTTATCTGACCAAAGCAAATTCGCGTCATCAGATCGAAGAGAAAATCATCAAATCGATCTTCGCCAAGAAACCCAAACGTGCTAATGTTTATTGGTTTGTACATATCCATCGTACGCTGGAACCTTATACCCTCACCTACGATGTTACAGAACTGGTGGATGACAAAATAATTAAGGTAAATATTCATGTTGGTTTCCGGATTCAACCGAGAACAGAGCTTTTTTTCAAGAAAATTGTACAGGATCTGGTCAACAACAAAGAACTGCACCTGCATACACGACCTGATGGCAGTACCAAATACAACGCCGAACCCGATTTTAAATTTGTGGTCATCGAAAAATTCCTGTCGGTTGAAAATGAATTTACCCTCAGGGAAGGCTTGTTGTTAAACGCTTATTTCTATCTTAAAATGTTAGGTCTGAGCGACGAAAAAGCATTTGGTCTCGACAAAAGTGATGTTGTTGTTGAACAAATTCCCCTGATTTATCAACCTGCACAATCCATTGAATTAACACGCAACCCATCATCCAATCAGTTATGAGAAGTTTCATTTATACCTTATTGTTATTTGTTTGCATTTCTGCCACAGCACAGGAATCAGATTTGGTACATACCGGCGATATTCAAAAGAGTAAGACACCCTTTGCTGATCTGGATATGACCTGGCAAAACGGAAGCGACCGAAGGGAACGTGATATCTGGAAAGATCTGAGGTATTTTAAGCCTTCAATGTTTCTGGATGTGAACTATACTTATTCGTTACATAATCCCATCGATAATACCGTTGTGGGTTCAACCGCGTTAACACGCAACAACGAAGTTCAACTTTCAGCTTTGCACCTGGGTGGCGATTTTGAATATGAGGGAGCGCGGGCCAGAGTTATGACTCAGTTTGGAACACGTTCGCAGGTTGTACCCCGCAACGACTTCAGCCCATACCGCGGTCAGTATCAGCTGGCAAATGTATACCGCTATTTGAGCGAAGCTTATGCAGGTTATCATTTCAATGTTGGGTATGGAATCAATGTGGATGCCGGCCTCTTTATGTCGTATATCGGATTAAATTCCTTTTATCAGGCCGAGAATTGGGAGTATCAGGCATCTTTCACTTCCGATAATACACCCTGGTTTTTTAATGGAATCAGAATACAATTTCATCCAACACGTCATCTGAAAATTGAACCGTGGATTATCAACGGTTGGCAAAGCTATGGCAAATTCAATTCCATGCCGGGAGTGGGTGGTAATATTACCTGGGTGCCATCCGACAACCTGAAACTGCTTACCAATAATTATTATGGAACCGATGCTGCCGGTTTATCTGCACGCAAGCGATTTCATTCCGATAACAGTGTTCTGGTGCGTTATTACAACAACCCGCAATCGCATAATGTATCCCGCATGGCATTTTCACTTACCGGTGATATTGGTTTTGAAAAAGGCGCCGGTGTAAATGGTTTTTCGAATGGCGATAGCCTTCAGGGACCGGCACAATATTTTGCTAGCGTGATGTTTTACAACCGCATTTGGTTTGCTCAAAACAAATGGGCCTGGACAATTGGAGGGGGTCTGATGACCAATCCCGGGAGGTATCTGGTGCTGTATCCAACCGGACAGGCAAGTCCATTACCCAATCCCACAAACCCAACACAAACCGAAGGTGCTTATCCCTTCAGTGCAAAAGCAGGAGATCTTTTCAAAGGTTGGGACTGTTCGACCAATCTGGATTTTATGCCCAATCAAAGTCTCACGATCAGGCTCGAATGGGTTTATCGGAATGCCAGTGTGCCTTATTTTGCAGGCCGGGGCGGTGTAACTTCCCGAACCGGATATGCAACTACTCCCTTAGATCCAACATGGCGACCCGACCTCGTTAAATCTGAAACCAGGATCATTCTGGCGATGTTGTTCAGGATCTAAGGCAATAGAAGAGAATGGGTTGAATTACATAATTATTTCATCCACCGTAGCCTTGGCGGAGGTGGACATAATTTTCGTACAGACGCGATTTATCGCGTCTCATATTCAGACGCGATTTATCTCGTCTCATATTCTTGCTCCAATAATTGCATCCGATTATTAAATGCGATAAATCGCATTCATTAATTAGACGCGATAAATCGCGTCTCTACGTATCTTCGTGTCATGGAAATGCTGATTATTCTGGGTTTGATTTTATTAAACGGGGTATTTGCCATGTCGGAGATTGCAATGGTTTCTTCTCGCAAATCAAGGCTCGAAACGGCTTTTAAACGAGGCGATCTGGCAGCAGGAAAAGCACTTGACCTTTCGCGCAATCCGGGAAAATTTCTTTCTACGGTTCAAATTGGCATTACTCTCATAGGTATCCTAACAGGTATTTATAGCGGAGAAAAAATAGAAGATGATTTAACCGCTTATTTAAACCAATTCGCATTACTTGCTGCATACAGCGAAACGCTTGCTATCACCATCATTGTAATTACCTTGACTTTCTTTTCGCTGGTTTTGGGAGAGTTGGTTCCTAAACGAATCGGATTAACTATGCCGGAGAAAATTTCAAAACTCCTGGCATTTCCGATGTACTGGATTTCTATTTTAACCGCACCTTTTACCTGGTTGCTAACATTTACATCCGATCTTTTAATCAGACTATTTCGCATTCAACCTTCGCACGATGGAAAAATTACCGAAGAAGAAATAAAAGCCATCATTCAGGAAGGTACTGAAGGAGGTGCTATTCAGGAAATAGAACAGGATATTGTAGAACGTGTATTCAGCATGGGCGATCGGTTGGTATCCTCGCTAATGACCCACCGCAACGATACCGTCATGTTAAAAACGGATTTCAGCCGTGAAGAAGTGCAGCAAACCGTTAATCGTGAAATGCATTCTATATATCCGGTAACCGACCCGGAAATGAACGTGGTTGGAATGATTGCCTTGAAAGATCTGTTTCGACATTTGCAAGATCCTCAATTCATGCTAACTGATCATATCCGAAAACCTCAATACATCGCCGAAAATATGTCGGCCTACGAGGCACTTAAACTCTTCAAATCCGGTAAAACGCATCAGGCTATTGTGATGGATGAATTTGGTCAGATGCAGGGTTTGGTTACCATGAATGACTTGTTGGAAGCTCTGGTGGGTGATGTATCTGAATTTTACGAGTCTGAATTTGTATTTACCCAAAGGGCGGATGGCAGCTGGCTCATCGATGGGCAATATCCATTGACTGAATTCCTGCTCAAATTTGATCTGGCCGACCTGAGCAATGATTATCCGTTCAACACCATCAGCGGTTTAATCCTGCATCAGATTCGCAGAATCCCGGCAGCCGGTGATACCCTGAGATGGCGCAATTTCGAAATTGAAATACTGGATATGGACGGTGCCAGGATTGACAAGGTTTTGGTGACGCAGCTTTGACAATCAGGCCGAATCACGTCTTTGCGTGGTCCCAAATTTCCCCCAACGGTAACCACATATCACAAACCTTTACCAGTTAAAACTGGTATGCAACTAACTTGCAATTGCATTTGACAATGCATGTAAAAGCTAATAAAAACACATTATGAAAAAGTTAGTTTTAAGTATATGCCTTCTGGTATCGGGAGGATATTCTTTTGGGCAAGTTGTCCCCTCTTCCTGCACTGCACCTGATAGCATCATGACTATATACCGCGAAGATGCCTATCGCTTAACTGTTTTAAGATCTTTACGCAATAACCTTCCTCAACAAGACAGCATTTCCATTTCGGTGGATGAAGCCAATAAAGTATGG
>JBAYIE010000021.1:0-73625 GCA_041665785.1 Bacteroidia bacterium
AATCGTTTATTTATCTGGGGATAAATGGTCCTGCAGGAGAAGCCGTTTATGAACTCAATACTGTCACTGAGGATTGTGAAAATCCGGATGGTTCTGTGATCATCGGTATCAATCCCGGAATTGATCAACCCTGATCATTCAACATACTTTTCACTTATGAAAAGATTCTCTCTCAATCTACTCATTCTCCTTGTGTTCAGCTTTCATGCTTCTTCGAACACAAGGAGAATTTTCCTGCTCCTCAACATGAATTCCTGCTCCAACTGTGCACTCATCAGCAAACAATTGCGAGGCAATGAACGCTTGTTTTCCCATACCGAATTTCTGTTTTCCGATGAAGATATTACACGCCGGCAAGCCAATCTATTTTTGTCTGATATGTTTGGCGAATCGTGCAAACTGGTAATGAACAAAGACTTGTTCGACCGCTTTGCACAGCGAATTGACAATTTCAAAAATCCATATATGTTGGTGTATGATGAAGTAGATAAAAAAATTCTGTTTATGCGATCAATGGATAGTCTGGTGTATTTTCAGGATGAAATTCTCCGGATTGCCGGATTGAGTATGCAGGTAAAGGAAACCATTTTTGAAATTCCGTCGATTCAAAACCTGTATGGACCAAAATATATGGAAGTGCTCGACAACAAGATCATGATTCTTGCGTATCAGAGCCGGGAGGTAGCGTATATTGTGGATTCAAGGTCGGGTGCCCTTGATTCGCTTGTTCTTACCGATAGCCTGATCTCAGCATTGTTGCAAATGCGGGGAGTTTATAATGTGGACGTACCCGGGTTAAAGAAATATTATGAGAAATTTAATTTGCCATATAAAGTGGCAGAGTTTTCGTGGCGACAAAATACTTCCGGCAACGATTTCTATCTTTCAATAGATATGTTGATCGTAAACCGCGACAGTGTAAAAATTAAACATGAAATTACTCCGGAATGGTACGTGTTTCAAATGCGGTACAGTCCATCAACGGGTGAAAGAAAATATTTTCCGTTTCAATGGTGGAGCGATTCGATCAAAGTGGATGGCTACCCGGTCAGGATCCTCGATCAGATGTATCGGAAAACCATCGGGGATTCCATTCTGATTAGCGGAGCTGATAAGTTTTCTACCGATACAAATACCAAAATAAAGATGTTGGTAGAAATGCGAAAAAATGAAAAAGGCATTTTTCAATTTTCAGGAGTGAAGAAAGAGTTAGCCATAGGACCGATCTTTGATTTTAAGGATAAACACCTGAATCAACCGCATCACGCGTATGCATACAGGTTGGCGGAACCGTATTTTTATTTTCACAACTCTCCGGTCATTTACCAAATGAATACAGCGAAAACCTATGATATCCGCCAATGGAACAAGAAAATTAATTGGCTGATGGATTTATACCAGACACAGGATAAAATCCAGTCACTTGTTCAGCAAGGAAAGCAATTGGTGGTATATACTGTAAACAGCAAAACGATGGAGGTAATTTCGTCGACGGAGATACCAACCAGTTATAAAAACTGCGAGCCTCGCATGAACAGTCAATTTGTTTGTTACCTCGACCTGGATGGCCGGCTGTTGATTTATACGCTGAAATAAAAGTCATTTTATTTTGCTTGCGATTGTTGTATCTTGGTTTAACCCATTCAAACTGTGAAAACCTTACTAATATCGGGACTGCTGATGTTGGCTTTACAACAAGAATCACCGCTCTACGAGGAGTATATTGTGTTTGGCAAATCGGTAACGGAAGTCAGAGATAGTTTCAGCAAATTACTGGAATTGCAATTGATCGATTTGGATAGCATTCAAACTTTCAGTCCTAAGTACCAAAAAGCGTTTTATCAAAACAGGTTAACCTACAAGTTGCGAAAGTCAAACCGGAATCTTGTTTTGGTGTTCGACATAAAACGAAATGCCATGGCTACTTCTATAGAGGTGGATTCGGTGGAAGCCAAACATATTATTATTGCCTTAACTAAGAAAACGGAGAGAATGTCCGGCTCCAATGCAGTGATGTGGAAATGGGGAAATAATGGGTATGTGGCGCTTTCGCGAAAGCCCGGCCGAACCATGAGTGAATTGTATTATGGCAGGGGAGAAGAGGCGGAGTATTGATAGATTATATTAAAGATTTAAATATTTGCAATTACAATCAGATGGTAATGTATTTTTTTGCGGGTTCTTGAATTCTGGTTTTTAGCATATATATTTGCATCCCTTTAGTTCCTTTGTTTTAAAGGCGGAAAGTAGGTAACGGTTAATTCCGTGGGGTCGATGTTCTTTAATTCAGGTGCGGGTGGCGATCCCGATAACTATCGGGATGGGAGACGCGCTTTGAATTGTGTGAGGTTAATGTTCTTGTTTTATTGCGCGGGTGGCGAAATTGGTAGACGCGCTGGTCTCAGAAGCCAGAGGGTAACACTGTAGGAGTTCGAGTCTCCTCCCGCGCACACTATTTGAAAACCCTTGCTGTGCAAGGGTTTTCTTACTTATAGGAGACTTCAATATTTTCAACAAAGAAACCTAAAAGCTCCACTCAACATGCATTTAGGAGGAGTTCGCTATTTTTTGAATTACATGTAGTCTTGATTAAAAGAAATCGGATTAAAGAAACTCCGAAAGTGATGCAGCCATATCAATGAATGGCTTACTCAATTGGGAAAAATAAGGTAGCTTATGGACTTGCGGTAGGATCAATGGCTAGGTCATCCTTAAACAATGCTAATTTCAGGTCTTGAATAAGAGCTGGAATTTCGACTTTTACATTATTCCTTATGAAGAATTTATCCATAAACACTGAAAACGGGGTTAGCTTTGATAAAACATAATCTTCGGCTTCCTCTTTTGTCGGAAATTTGATACCCTTTCTAATTCGAACGTAGTTTATGTAAGCCTTCAGGACTTTATGTAGAGCAAAGTTCTTTTGCAACGCAATTTGGTGATAGATTATTGCATCTATGTTTACAACAACCAAGGGCTGAATTTTATTCGTAAAGTATCCTTCTTCTCTTAATATTTCAACCTCGGCTTGAAACCAATAATCAATTAGGTTATTAAAACCAGTCGTATCGTATTGATGATCATGAGTTACCAGTATTGGATAAATGGTGACTTCTCTATAGAAATAGTCTTTGTCAGCTTCAAATGCTTTTTTTAGAACACGTTTAACATTTCCTATCAACTGCATAACTGCTTTATGATTCTGCTTACCCTTAACCTCCTCAAAGTAGAGCTTTTTCTCAAATTCGCTTTCATAAGTAAAAAAATCAAATGATTCTTTTGCCTTTGCGGGAATCAAGAAGTCCTTGGATTCGAACAGTAGAATATCCTTTCCCTTCCGAACGTAGTAATCCGGTTCAGCAGAAATACCCTTATCCTTAAGTTCTTGTCCTGAAAATTGTAAGCAGTTATTGGGATAAATTGATTTTATCACTTGATACAAGAGAACATTCTCCGAAAAGTCATTCCCGAAAAGACTTTTTAGGTCAGAAATCCTGTCATTAATAGGTTGCCGTGCATTTACATCTCGCAAAAGGAAGTATACCCCCTTAAATATTTTTTCAACTACAAATAGATTGAAGATTACTCGGTACTTTCCAGGTTCTATTTTGTAGAACGGTTTGGCTCTAAGGGATAGGAAGTCATTTTCTTCTAAGGGATCATCGTCGAGTATAATAAGTTTTTCAACAAACGAGCAGTTTCCTTCAAAGTTTTCATCATGGTTTACATTGATATCAATGTGGGCTTCCTTACTTGCCTCTATTGCTGACATAGTAAGAGGTAGTAGACGTTTTAAATATTCTTCCCAGGTTTTACACTGAAAATGGTCTAGAAAACTCACCAACAAAGTTTTAGTTTGATCATTATTTGCAAGGAACTGGAACAATAGGATAGCTTTTATTGTCTGTGTGATCCATAATCCATATAGATTGTAATTAAATTTGTCTGAGTATGGGTAGTCTGCACAAAATCTCATCATGGGGAGTTTAAGTTCAATGTCCAACTCCTTTGTAGATTCACCGGCTAGCAACTGTCTTTTGGTAAAGTCTGAATTTAAGGTCAAATATGCTTTAAAAAGGTTGACTTCAAATTCAGCCGCAGATTGGGTTTCCTCCTCGTTATTTGTCTGAAAAAACAATTCGAATAATTTTAAACTGCTGTAGGGATTGGTTATTATGATCTTCTTATTAATAGCCCGCTCTTGAGCCTCAATTTTCGAAAGTATCTGATCTCCAATGCTTCCATTTTCTTGCCTAAAGAGCATACTGAGAAAATCTTTAGGCCTCTCATACTTCGATCCATGGTTTTTAAAGCCCAAAAAGAAAGCGCATACATTTAGTATCGTATGCCTACTTCCGCCTTTCAGATATTCGGCAGGTTTTCTTGATTGCTCATCTGGAAATATTGCTTCAAACTCCAGCAGGAGTTTCATTACTACAGGATTTGCGATCATCTTAAAAGGAAACCTCCTAGTATTGAAGTCATGAATTTATTGCACATGAGATATTGCTATAATCAAATGTACTCAAAAAAGATTTGTTAATTACCTTATTTTCAGTATGTTTAGTTGGAACCTCTGTTTAGCAAACAAAATGGTTTAATAATTGATAATGCGACCCCATAACTTCATGCTATGAAAAAGTCAATCGGTACTCGTAAGAACTTTACCACATTAACTCAGGAAGAATGTGGGAGCGTATATAGGATCATTTTGGACAATTCAATTCAACGGTGGAAATCGGCTGAACACCTAGCTAAAAAAGGTGACTTTGGGGGAGCTATGTCCTTTGTTATAGTTAGCACAGAGGAATTGATAAAAGCTTTCGTGATATTTCTTGATAGTAAGGGTTTTCGATTTCGTCAAGTAAATGGAATATGGAGATTATTTAAAGATCATGAAATTCGTCTCTTTATTGCATATGCAATGTATAATGTTCCAATTTACTTTGAGGTTATCCAGGATGCAATAAAGGAGCTTCAGAAATTAAAGATTGAGATTGTTCTCCCAGATATAGAAGCCGGAACAGATTTGAAAATAAATATCGGTGGACTTCCAGTAAATAAAGATAGGATTGCCGATTATTTTAGAAACAAACGCGATGTGATAAGACAGGAAGGCGACTGGTTTTCCGAAATGGAATCACTGAGACAAAAAGGCTTTTATTGTGATTATGACGAGGAATTATTAAGCCCTATCCATGTCGACAAGAAAGCTTATACCGAGGTAAGGGATAAACTTGCAAGGGTAAACGAGGTAGCCATGGTGCTTATGAATGAGATTAATTCTCAAAACCCAGAAGTACGCGAAGTCACTGAAAAGCTTATGAGCGATTTTGAAGAAAAGGATTCGTACAAGAGAATTGAAAATGATTTAAAAGAGATAAAGAATAAGGATATTTTTAAAGTGATAGATGAGAAGTTAAAGCAGTGGAACATTTAAAGATTAACATTTGCTATCGTTATATCCTGCAAAAGAATTCTTAATTAGTCCCTTGTAGTGAATGGACTGTCCTTCCGAGAACAGATTTTTATGCATTTCCTTGATGGAGGGCTAATGAGTGATTTCTGTCTACTGGAGGAACACATTCAACCCCTGTTAAATAAAGAAACATCCTGTAAAAAAAGTTCGTAATTCGTCTCTAGTAGTGCACAAGCAAAACAAAAAAGGGAGCACAGCTCCCTTTTTTTTATTATATCCGGTAATACTTATGAAGTAACCGGAGTCAGAAAGAAATTCATCAGATTACCCGGCAGGTTTGGAAGAGCGTTTACACCCATGCAGGATGCACCCAGCAAGGTGCTGCCAATCAGCATTACAGCACATACCGTAACCCATGGAGTTGGAGTACTTTGATCTACACCGTTTACAGTAAACATGAGGGTGTTTCCATATTCATTATTAGCCCAGGTACCTTGTACCGGCAAACCCATGGTTGAAACAAAGGTGCAGGTATTGTCATCGTGAAAAGTGATCTGTGTAACATGGTCGAGTGTTGAACCGGATCCATAAAATGGAATGCCGGCGTTTTGATCACCACCTACTATATTCCAGGTGTAAGAAATTGAAGTAAAACTCATAATGTGTTGTTTATTTTAAAGTACCTACTCTATAGGCTTTTCGGTTTTCGCCCCGGTTTTTATGGATCCGGATTCCATTTTTTCATATGTGGTGGTCAGCCAGAATTGACCCTATAAGGAAAATTAGCCAAGGGAAAAGAAATGATCGGGAGTTGAGAGGTGAAGATATTTCAATAAGACTACAAGATATAAAATTATATGATTTTGCGCATAAATCAATCCGGGGAAGAAAGATTATGAAAAATTTGAAGTGTCTTTGATGCAATTCAAAAGATGCTATAAATTCAATAATTTGTGTTCATCCTGCCAATTTCGAACACTCATTCTCTTTAAGTGGTTGCAATTGTCGAAGCTAATTGGAATGAGCAATAGCACATGAAGAAAATAGAACAGTCAATATACTTTATAGCAGAGCCAGAGCGTTGTAGAAGCAAATACAATTCTTATACTCCATTTAAACTTTCAAATAAGCAGTAATTTGCAACTTAATGATTAATCGCAAAATGTATGATGCGTGTAAAACAATGAAAGGCACACTAATATTGATTTTCATGGTTGTTTTGTTCAACTATGGTTGCAAAAAGGAGATGCCTATAGAGCCCATTAATCCATTCATAGAAGAGGTTAAAGTCTGGCAGAAGGTTGAAGGGAATTGGAATACGGACATAAATATTGAAAATGCATTCATCAGGAATAATTTGCTTTATTTAATTGCAGATGGTGTATTCATGGCTGTTGACAGCAATAGCAATTTGGTTATGTCAACACCCTTGATACATAAACTCCATCCGGCTTTTTATTATAAGCCCACCTTCAATGACAAATATGTTATTCAGGTTAATGCAAGTGGAAGATCCATTTTCATTTATGAAATTTTGAACCCTCAGATTAATAAATTTATTGAGCTCGATAATGCTGTAAGTATTTCTGCCTTTGGTCAGTTGAATTACAAAAATGAGATTGCTATTGGTTTACAATCTGCTAAGATTATCAAGTTAACTTTCAATTCTGTAGCTGACGACATCAATTGGGCTGTGGATACCATTGTAAGCGGTGAGAGAGCTTCAAGAATTTATGCTTTTGGCGAAAATCATTATATAACTGGCCTGAACAATTGGACGTACAAGTTCAATTCAAACACCGGAATAATTCAACCCATAGGTGAATACAGAATAAGTAATATGGTAGAATGTAACGATACCCTTTATGCCGTACTTTTTTGGACTACGCTTTCAGGTGATGGAATGATCTATTCGACTGATAATGGTAATTCCTGGTATCATGTTATTTCAAATCTGAGATTGGATTATTATTCCTTACATCAAGTCAATAAGCGTCTTGTATTTAGCTATTATACTAAAATGCACAGGTTTCATTTGGACAATATTGAAATGATGTATTACTTTAAAGAAATGGCCGGCAGAGGATTATTTGAGGAACAGCCTTACAGCTGTGAAATCAATAGTGTATTGAAGTTGGGCAGCCATGTTTTTGTTTCAACTTCAAAGGGGCTATATATAAAAAGCTTCGAAGATTTTAATTAGTCCAACGCTGATTTCAATCTCAAATTAACTGAACAATTGAAATGATTAGTAAAGTTTTTGGAATACTTTTTTTTAGTAGACCCTTTTCCCTCCCAAATACACCCCTTCTATTTTTGCATTGCGAATCACTTCTAAATTTTCAGACAGCAGGTTCTCTTTCATCACCACAAAATCGGCCAGTTTGCCGGCTTCCAGCGATCCTTTTTTATTTTCTTCAAACGAGGCTTTTGCCGCCCAGATGGTAATGCCGCTCAAAGCCTGTTCGCGACTCAGGGCATGTTGTGGCTGAAAGCCGTTCTCCGGAAATCCTGTGGCATCTTTTCGGGCAATGGCTGAGTAAAAGGTATAAAGTGGATTTACCTCTTCAACTGGAAAATCGGTTCCGAGAGGTATCCAGCCATGTTGGTCCATCAACAGTTTATAAGCATAAGCACCCTTGAGTCTTTCTTTTCCAATACGATCACCCGCCCAATACATATCGCTGGTGGCATGCGTGGGCTGAACAGATGGAATAATGCCGTAAGCATTGAATAAAGGAAAATCACCGGGATTTAGTACTTGTGCATGTTCTATACGCCAGCGACGATTGCTTTTTAGCCCCAGGGCTTTTCCGTATGCATGCAACAAAAAGCGGTTGGCCGAGTCGCCGATGCAATGTGTGTTAAGTTGATAATCAGAAGCGGCTACGCGTTTTATGTATTCGTGAATTATTGCGGGTGGAGTTAATAAAAATCCCTGATGTCCGGGTTGATCCAGATAAGGTTCCAACAGGCAAGCACCACGTGAACCCAAGGCGCCGTCGGCATACATTTTAAATGAAGCAACCCGCAAATGATCGGTTTGAATAGGAGCTCTTGCCAACCAGGTGTCGAGGTTTTTATCTGAAATGCTGACCATGGCATCGATGCGCATTTGTAATATTCCTGCTTGTTGCAACGAATCGATTTGTTCAATGATTTCACTTTCGAGTCCGGCATCGCATACGCTCGTTAATCCGGTTGCAAAGCAAAGCGCTTGTGCCTGCAATAAAGCAGTTGTACGTTCACTCACCGATGGTTGGGGCAATTTCGACTGCACTTCATCTACGGCATTGTCAATCAATACTCCGGTAAGTTTACCATTCACCGTTAATATTTCGCCTCCATCAATAACCGATTGGGGTGTAATGCCGGATAATTGCAAAGCCTGCTCATTGGCAATGGCTGCATGACCGTCAACACGTTTCAACAATACGGGAATGTCGGGGAATAAACGGTTCAGTGCTGCGTTGTCAGGATAGGTTTTTACTTCCCAGTCATTCTGATCCCAGCCCCGTCCGGTGAGGGTTTGCGGATGGTGGGTTTCTACAAATATTTTGCAACGTTCCAGTACTTCTTCCCAGCTTCGCGTTCCAACCAGATCAACGCGTTGGGTAGTTAATCCCAATCCGTAAAAATGCGCATGAGCATCGATAAAGCCGGGATAAATAAACGCACCGCCAACATCGAAAACTGAATCGCTTCTGTATTTTTCTTTCAGTTCATTTCCACCCAACGCAACAATTTTCCCATCGCGAATGGCCATGCACGAAAATTCCTGCATCAACGAATCCACGGTTTGAATGTGCCCATTTTTTACCAGCAGATCGATGGATGGTTTAGTTGAACAGGAACTCAGCAGCAGCAATACTGATGCAAGCAGGAAAGAATAAGAAGTGATTTTTTTGAAGTACTTCACACACTTATAATTTTTCCAGAATGAAACGGGTCATACGTTCGTATAAATGCAAACGAATTTTTCCACCACCGATACCATGATTTTTGTTTGGATAAATTTCTGAATCGAACCGAATGCCTTTGTTGATCATAGCATTTACCATTTCCACGGTATTCTGAAAATGCACATTATCGTCGGCTGTTCCATGGATGATCAGGTAATTGCCTTTTATTTTATCGACATGGTTGATGGGGGAATTATCGTCGTAGTTGGTTCCGTTTTCCTGTGGCTTGCGCATAAAGCGTTCGGTATAAATATTGTCGTAATAGCGCCAGTTGGTTACTGGGGCCACAGCTATTGCTACTTTAAATACATCGGCACCTTTGGTAATGGCGAGGCTCGACATATATCCTCCATAACTCCATCCCCAGATTCCGATCCTGCTTGCATCTACATAGGGTAATTTTCCCAATTGACGTGCTACCTCAATCTGATCTTCAATTTCATATTTGCCCAGTTGCAGGTAGGTAACTTTTTTAAATGCTTCGCCTTTTCCTCCGGTTCCTCTTCCATCTGTACACACAATCATATATCCTTTTTGAGACAACATCTGGAACCAGAAATAATTTCCACCCATCCACCGATTTACGGCCAGTTGATTGCCGGGACCTCCGTATACATACATCAATACAGGATATTTTTTTGCCGGATCGAATTGAGCCGGTTTGATGATAAAGGCATTGAGATTTTCTTTGTATGCATTGGTAAACGAACTCATTTCGGCGTTCACCAACCCGAAGGTTTTCATTTTCTGTTGCAGTGCTTCGTTCGATTCCAGCATACGCACTTCTTTTCCATTGCCGTCGCACAAGGCATAAACCGGCGGGTTATTTAAGGACGAATTCACATGAAGAAAAAAGCTGAAATCGGTATTGAAGGTTGCTGCATTCCATCCGGGTTTTGAAGTCAGCATTTTTTTTGCCTTCCCATCCAGCGAAATGCAATACACCTGCCGGTCCGATGAAATGGTTTCGCCGGAAGTGTAGTACACCATCTTTGCTTTTTCATTCAAGCCTAAAAATTGATCCAGATCCCAATTCCCTTTTGTAATTTGTTTGATCAGTTTGCCCGAAGTGGAGTGATGATACAAATGCATCCATCCGCTTTTTTCGCTGGTAATCAGAAACGATTTTCCACCCTGAATGAAACGGATTTCAGGTACATCCAGGTAGGTTGAACTTTCTTCGGTATACATCACTTTGGAAGACCCGGTTTGAATATCGGTCGTCAGCAATTCCATTTTATTCTGCAGGCGATTCATGCGTTCGATGCACAAGCTTCCGGCATTGATCCAATAGATCCGTGGTAAATAGATATCGGTTTCTTTTCCGGTATCCATCACCTTGCTGCTGCCATCGTTCAGCGCATACACCTGAATGCGCACTACTGAATTTACTTCTCCTGCTTTTGGATATTTGAATTTACTTTCTTCGGGATACAATTTGTTGTACAAAGGCATGCCGTATTCCGGCACTTTGGTTTCGTCGAACTCGTAAAAAGCAATATGGGAACTGCTTTCATTCCATTCGTAGCCTTTGGATAAAGCAAACTCTTCTTCGTATACCCAATCGGTTGTTCCATTGATGATATGGTTTACTTTCCCGTTTTTGGTGATGGCCGTTTCTTTTTTTGCAGCCAGATCATAGCAATACAAATTGTTGTCTTTCACATAGGCAATTTTTTGTGCATCGGGCGATAATTCAGCCAACATCACCGGCTCAGCTGAAGGTTGAATCACACTTTTGGTTTTGCAATCAAATACATAAACATGTGCGGTATACGAATGGCGATAAATCGACTTAAGATTTGTTTCAAGGAGCAATTTACTTTCATCCGCACTCCAGCTAAAGCGGAAATTTTTGATGGCCTGACCTTCCCATAGAAGGTCGTCGGCTTTGAGCAGAGTGTCTACCAGTGCTCCGGTTGCAAAAGCATAGCGGATCAGATTTTGATCGGCATCCTGAATGCAGTAATAACGCCCGTCTTTCATCGAATTGAAACCGGGTATACCTTTGGATGGAAAAGTTCCTTTGGTAAAAATATCTTCCAGGGTAATGGCTTGCTGAGCCGTGGAAGTTGTAAATGAAAAGGTAATCAGGAATGCGGAGTAAATTAATTTTCTCATATGTTCTATTGGTCAGTTTTTTGGTATGATAAAGGGATTTTATTTTTGGGCGCGTCCATGAAGTATGCGCAATAGGTATTCTTCTTATTTAATCAGCATTTTGCGCGCTTAACTTCATGGTCGGGCTATCCGTTACAAGTCCTCGCTGCGCTGCGGGCTTTTCACTTCTATCCCTCGCGCAACCTACGCATATAAACTTGGCGTAAAGAGCAAGATGCTTTTCACGCTTTGTATGTATTCCGGGAGATGTAAGGTTTATTGGCAAAACGATGTTTTATTGAGTTTTAATGTTTCAAGGGTTGGTCTTATTTAAAAACTAATCCTTAGTCAGCACTTTTTATTGATAAGCATAGCATTCACAAATGCAAAATCAGGATTGAGTATATCATTAATTTTTTTTTGAGCAGCTCAACATACTGTTGTTTATAATTTCCGGATTGACTTCCATTTGTAGGAATTATATTTGGCTTGTGCAATATACTAAAGTCTCTGAGGAGCATATTCATTTTTTTACAGGGGTGGCCGGTAAGGCATATGTATGGTCGGATCTGGAGCAAATGCAGGCTTATGCCAAAGATCAGACGGAGGATTTGGTGTATATGCCCGAGGTTGTTATTCGTCCGCGAACAGCCGAAGAAATTTCTGCCATTCTGAAATATTGCCAGCACGAGAAAATACCGGTAACTCCGCGTGGTGCCGGAACCGGTCTCAGTGGCGGGGCTCTTCCGGCAAAAGGAGGAGTGGTGCTTTCTTTGGAGCGCTTCAATGAAATTCTGCACCTCGATCAACGCAATTTTCAGGTTACGGTTGAGCCGGGGGTCATCAACGAAGTATTGCAACAAGCCGTACGCGAAGTGGGTTTATTTTATCCGCCCGATCCGGCCAGCAAGGGCAGTTGTTTTTTGGGTGGAAATATTGCCCATGCCAGCGGCGGTCCGCGCGCCTTGAAATACGGAACAACGCGCGATTATGTGTTGAACCTCGAAGTGGTTTTACCAACAGGAGAAATTATCTGGACCGGTGCAAATACCTTAAAATATTCAACCGGATACAACCTTACGCATTTGATGATAGGTAGCGAGGGTACACTTGGAGTGGTAACTAAAATAGTCCTGAAACTTATACCGCATCCTCAGCAAACCTTGTTGATGTTAACACCATTCAGTTCACCTGAAAAGGCTTGCGAAGCGGTGAATGCCATCTTTCTTGCGGGTTGCAATCCAAGTGCCTGCGAATTTATTGAACCGGAAGGATTTCGCCTGGCCGCCCATATGCTCAATCTGAAATTTGAAATTCCGGATGATGCACATGCGTATTTACTAATTGAAGTAGATGGCAATGATGTGGAACGGATGATGCAGGAATGTGAAACCATCAGTGAGGTATTGTATCAACACCAAAGTGGAGAAGTGCAGTTTGCACAAACAGCCGATGAAAAAGAATACTTCTGGAAACTTCGCCGCAGCATTGGTGAGGCAACCAAATTCAACAATACCTACAAAGAAGAAGATACGGTTGTACCGCGTGCAGAATTGCCCGTATTGTTTAAAAGAGTAAAAGAAATCGGAGCTCGCTATGGCTTCCGCACTGTTTGCTACGGACACGCAGGCGATGGTAATTTGCATGTAAATATTCTGAAAGATGATCTGGACGATACTTTCTGGAACGAAAAATTAACAGAAGCAATAAGTGAAATATTCCTGTTGTGCAAACAACTCAAAGGCACCATCAGCGGGGAGCATGGTATCGGATTGGTACAAAAGCCCTACATGAAGTTGGTGATGCCGGAAGTACAACTTGGGCTTATGCGCAAGATCAAGAGTGCTTTTGATCCCAATGAAATCCTGAATCCGGGTAAAATTTTCTGAGCATTCGCATACCGACTTTCACAATTTCGGATTCGCGACTATCTTTGGCCACCTAAACAGCAAGCAGCAATTATGTCGGATCACAAAATCATATTCTCCATGGCGGGGGTCAGTAAAATTTACCCGCCAAACAAACAGGTACTGAAAGATATCTACCTCTCTTTTTTCTACGGCGCAAAAATTGGGGTACTCGGATTGAACGGTTCGGGTAAGTCGAGCCTATTGCGCATCATAGCCGGTGTAGATAAGAACTTCAACGGTGAAGTGGTATTCGATAACAAGAATTATAAAATAGGATTTCTTGAGCAGGAACCGGAATTGGATGAAACCAAAACGGTAATCGAAGTAGTGAAAGAAGGGGTGAAACCCATTGTAGATATGCTCACCGAATTTGATGAAGTGAACAACAAACTGGCCGAACCCTTGAACGATGCGGAGATGAACAAACTGATGGATCGTCAGGCATTTTTAATGGAATGGCTCGAACAGCACGACGCCTGGGAGCTGGATACCAAACTGGATAAGGCCATGGATGCATTGCGTTGTCCGGAACCGGATATGCCAATCAATGTGCTTTCGGGTGGAGAACGCCGTCGCGTGGCGTTGTGCCGTTTGTTGCTGAGTAGTCCGGATATTTTATTGCTCGATGAACCTACGAATCACCTCGATGCCGAATCAGTAGATTGGCTGGAACAATACCTGCATAATTTTCCTGGAACTGTAATTGCAGTAACCCACGACCGGTATTTCCTGGATAATGTAGCGGGATGGATTCTTGAACTGGATCGCGGAGAAGGAATTCCATGGAAAGGAAATTACTCGAGCTGGCTTGAGCAAAAAGCCAATCGTTTGAAAGCCGAAGAGCGGTCGGAAAGCAAGCGGGCTAAAGCATTGGAGCGGGAACTCGAATGGGTACGCCAGGGTCCAAAGGGTAGACATGCCAAGCAAAAAGCACGTTTACAATCGTACGACCGCATGTTGGGTGAAGAACAAAAAGAGAAGGAACAACAACTCGAATTGTTTATACCTGCCGGTCCGCGTTTGGGCGATGTGGTTATTGAAGCGCAGGGAGTGAGCAAAGCATTCGGAAATAAATTGCTGTACGAAAACCTGAATTTTGCTTTACCAAAAGGAGGAATTGTGGGAATAATTGGTCCAAATGGTGTAGGTAAAACAACATTGTTTAAACTGATCATGGGACTTGAGCAACCGGATAAAGGAACTTTCAAAGTGGGAGAAACTGTTAAGGTTGCATACGTAGATCAAAGCCATAAAGACTTAGTGCCGGATAAATCCGTGTTTGAAGTCATCAGCGGTGGTACTGAAACCATGGTAGTAGGAGGCAAACAGGTGAATGCGCGGGCTTATATTTCGAAATTCAATTTTGGTGGTACCGATCAAAGTAAGAAGGTAGGAGTTTTGTCGGGTGGAGAACGTAACCGTGTGCATCTGGCAATGACCCTCAAAGAAGGAGGCAATGTATTGTTGCTGGATGAACCTACCAATGATATAGATGTAAACACCTTGCGTGCTTTGGAAGAAGCCATCGAGAATTTTGCCGGTTGTGTGGTTGTAATTTCCCACGATCGTTGGTTTATCGATCGCATTGCCACACATATTCTGGCCTTCGAAGGCGATTCGCAGGTGTATTGGTTTGAAGGTAACTACAGCGAATACGAAGAAAATAAAAAGCAACGCCTGGGCGATGTTCAACCACACCGCATACGATTTAAGAATTTTTTGAGCAACTAAGCAACGGAAATATTTTTTGTTTCGTCTTATTAAAAACAACATATGGAATTAGGAATCGGATCGCGGGTTCGTCATGCCCAATACGGAGAAGGTGTAATCGTGAATGTTAAATCAGCTGCCTACAGTATTACATTCATGCAATACGGTCGGAAAGAAGTTGCGCGAGAACACAATGTACTTGAAGTCATTGAAGCCGTTGAATCGCCCGACGATATGATCAGTAGCGCCGATGTGGAGCGTTCGTTGATCGGCATCCTGCGCCGCTGGAGCGATATTCAGGAAGATGTGAGCCTCGGGCAAAAATGGATCCGGGGCAAAATGATTTTACAACCTTCTGATCCGAATTTGCAGGGCAAGGAAATTCCGATTGAAACTTTTTTTCATAAAATTGTGATGTTGCGCGACCGTTTGCGTGTAATGGAGCAACGTATCAATGCACATGAATTGTTAACCGACGAAGACAAAGTTAACCTGCAGCAATACCTTACCCGCATTTATGGTTCGCTCACTACCTTCAATGTCTTATTTAAATTTCCGCACGATCATTTCACCGGAGAAAAGGGAAAAGAAGAATAAACTTATCGCACCTCCCACAACATAATCTCCCGGTCGTCGGAGCCACTTAGCAGGGTGTGATCATCCAGCCACAAAAGAGCATTCACCGAGGATATATGTCCGCCTGATTTTACCCGATCAATAACCTTTAACAGTTCCAGGGATTGTGCAGCCCATATTTTTATGCTTTTATCCATGCTGCAGGTAGCGAGTAAATTTCCTGAAGGGTTAAAGCGAATCTGATTGATATGTAACAGGTGTGCCGGAATTTTTTGTACCTGTTTATAGTGATCATCGCAGACATAACTGTGCAAATGTGCATCCCGACCACCGGAGAGTAGATGCGTTTGATCCGGTGAATAAGCCAGGGCAAAAACCGAATGTGTATGCGCGTCTATTTCCTGTTTGAGTTCAAGTGTCTGCAAATCATATAGACGTATTTTGTTATCACTCGAACCGGTTGCCAATTCATTGCGTTGTGCCGATATCGCAATGGTTCGTGTGCTCTTGTTGCTCACTTTTACCGAATGCAATAATTTAAAATCAGCAGGATCCCATTGGTGCAACATTCCATCTTCGCCACTGGTGTATAAATTATTTTGATGCAGCAACATGCAAAAAACACCAAGCGTATGCGCTTCAATATGACGGGTTTCTTTTTTTTGTTTCAGATCAATCACATGTATACCGCCAATTGCTGTGCCGGCCAATACCTGTTGTTGTTCAGGCAATGCACAAATGCTGTAGATGGCTTTGTTTACGTTGGCTACCAATTGTCCATCCTGGCGTGTTTTATGATTCCATTCCACTAAATATCCTTCGGCACCTCCGCTATAAAATGCATCGGCATGCAATGAATAATTTAAAGAATAAATACAGTTTTTGTGTCCGCTGAATTGATATACTTTTGTTACAGAATGAATACGCATGCCGGTTAATCGGGTTAAACAATTGCACAATAATACGTATTTGATCCTTTGGGATATCACCGAAACTGCGGATCAGATGCAAAACCAGCTCCACCATCGTTTGCACGATTGGGGAGCAACGGCACAACATCGCGAGAACCGACACTGGCTGGCCAGCAGACTGGCGATACTGGAACATTTCCGTAACGAAGAAGTAGAAATTATTAAGGATCCTTTCAATAAACCACATTTACGGGTTGATGATCAGGATTGGAACATTTCCATCACCCATTCCTTTGAGAAGGCAGCTGTACTGATCAGTCCGGATCAGCGGGTAGCTTTAGATCTGGAGCGAATGGACGAGCGTATTGTTCGTGTTAAGAAGAAATTTTGTTCAGATGCCGAACTGGTTTTTTCTGAAATATCCGGTCAGGAATCACAAAGCCTGGCTTTAATTTGGGCAGCCAAGGAAACGATGTATAAATGGTATGGAAAAAAGGAATTGGATTTCAAACGCAACCTGCATGTACATCCGTTTCAATTGAATGATGGATTGACGCAACTTCACGGCCGGATTCAAAAAGGAACTTACTTTTCAGAACATATTATCCAACTCGAAAAAATGGGCGAATATGTATTGACGTATTTGGTTTAGCTAGTCGTTTTTCTCTATCATTACTTCTTCCAGTTTGCCGCTTTCCGGATTGAGGGTAAAGCGTACATACATCAGTGCATCTTCTGCCTTATTGTAGATTCCAAATGTCTGCACGTACCCGTTATTGGTTTCAGAAGCTTTGCGAACGCTTGAATTTTTTGGAAACTCAACACAGGTTTTCATCAATGCATTGAGGGATGACGGAGTATTCACAGTACGATCCAGCGTATCGCAGATTACATTAACCGGTGTTTCCATAAATGCAGTCAAATCGAGGCGCATAAATGCTGTTTTCAATTCGGCATCTTTTTTAAATGCTTCGTGCTCTTCTTGTGCATTGGCAGCAAAAAAGCCAAAGAACAAAAGCGAAAAAAATAAACTTTTCATATGTGTTTGGTTTGGTAATGGGTTTTAATTTTTTTTCAGGCGATGCTTGATCACTTCAACCAGAATCGGCAACAACGAAATCAGGATAATGGCGAAGACCACCGTTTCGAAATTATTTTTAACAATATCAAAGCCGCCAAAGAAATATCCGGCCAGCGATAGCATGCCAACCCATAAAACAGCGCCGGTGATGCAATAGATAATATAACGCGAATAGGTCATGCTGCCCACACCGGCCACAAACGGAGCAAAGGTACGTACGATAGGGATAAAGCGGGCAATGATGATGGTGCGTGCTCCGTTCTTCTCATAAAAAGCGTGGGTTTTATCGAGGTAGTCTTTGCGTATGGTAAAAATGCCAAAGAGTTTTGCCCCTTCTCCTTTTTTGGCTAAAAATTTGCCTATAAAATAGTTTGTATTGTCGCCGGCCAGTGCAGCCATAATCAATAAGATCATGATCAATCCTATGTTCAGGTTGTTGGCAGGATTTGCGGCCAGGGCTCCTGCAGCAAATAACAGGGAATCGCCCGGCAGGAAAGGCATTACCACCAGGCCGGTCTCGCAAAACACGATCAGGAAAAGGAGCAGGTATACAAGTGTTCCGTAAGTACTGATAAAGGTTTCCAGGTGTTTGTCGATGTGGATGACAAAGTCAATAAGATCGGTGAAGCTAAATTCCATGCGGTTATTTTAAGTGCTGCAATTTTAAGCATATTTAATAATTTTGCAGGGTGAAAAGATTCCTTCCTCTTTTGTGGATCGCCGCTTTGTCGTTAACCTTGTTAACCATGCAATCGTGCAGCACCTCCAAACCGGGCTTAAAAAAGAAATGCAATTGCCCTAACGGATTTTAATGAGTCAGCCCCTGATCAGCTTAATTACCGTAGTGTTCAATGCCGAAAAGGTGTTGGCGCAAACCCTGCAGTCGGCGGTGGATCAAACCTACCAACATATTGAACTGGTGATTGTGGATGGTGGTTCTACGGACAAGACCCTTGAAATCGCTCAACAATACAAATCGCATACAGGCACCCTCATCAGTGAAAAGGACAAGGGAATATACGATGCTATGAACAAAGGCATACGAGCAGCCAAAGGAGAGTGGATCTATTTTTTGAATGCCGGAGATCACTTTTTCAGCAAGCATACGCTGGAAGATTTATTCATGCACCACGATTTTACAGCATACGATTTTATCTATGCCAAGGTGCAAACCATCAATGAGCCAACAGGAGTGGATTATCACAACGGAAAGCCGGTGAAGTTCCGTGATTTTTATTTTTCCTATCCCATTTGCCATCAAGCTACATTTACCCGCAAACGTGCATTTGATACCATTGGCATATTTGATACCCGTTTAAAGCTGACGGCAGATACCGAATGGTTTACCCGCCTGTTTCGCGATTTCGAACGCAAAACACATTTTGTAAATCAGGTCATTGCATTTTATGATGTGCAGGGAGCTTCGTACCACAAGCGCATGCAGGGATACCGTGAATTCTTGAAATATACACCACGCTATTTTCCCTGGTATGTCAACCTGTATAATTTTCTTTTGTATCCATTAATCTGGTGCAAGGTGAAATTAATCCGGGCATTAACAGGTACCCGCCTTTTTTCTTATTATCGTAAACTCAAATTCAATCCATCGTAGATGTCTTTTCTAAAACCGCATAAGTTTAAATACTTCGATAAAAACCTGACCGGCAAACCGTTTAATCTGTTGGATGTTGGTGCCGGAAGCAATAGCCCCACCAAAACCAAAGAGTTTTATCCGCAATGCAATTACCATGGAATCGACCGTGGAAATTACCGCAACAGCGACGCAGATTTTAAGGCCATGACGGCGTATTACGAAATGGATCTTACGGAACTGAAATTTGATGTTATTCCCAATGATCATTTCGATATCATCATTATGTCGCATGTGATTGAACACCTGCACAACGGCGACAAAGTGATTGAAGGACTTTTACCCAAACTGAAAAAAGGTGGGTACATCTATATTGAGTTTCCCGGCGAAAAGAGCACACGTCTGCCCAGCATGCGCGACACGTTAAACTTTTACGACGATTCAACCCATGTGCGCTTGTTTAGCCACAAGGAAGTTTCGGGCATCTTAAGCAAAAACGGGTTTACCATTTTGAAAGCCGGAACCCGCCGCCATTGGCCGGTTATACTGTTGCTTCCCTTTGCCATTGTGCACCAATGGATGAAATACAAATACATACCGGGTGGTGTGTTTTGGGATTTGCTGGGGTTTGCAGAGTTTGTTTACGCGAGAAAGGAGTAGGAATTCATTCATTTATCATTCGGTCATTTTTTGCCGGATTACCGAAAAGGTTAAAGTAAGAAGTCCAGTTACTTATCGGGCAAGTAACCTGATTATCTAAAGGAGCATTCTCACCAGCAGGTCAAGGGCACAAATCGAGGAATTGTTAAACATCCGGGAAAAGTGGATAAAGTACCTGGTGCCCAATTTTCACAAGATCAAATATAGTTTAAACTTGAATCAGAGCATTCCGGCAGGAGGCTGAGGGATCGCCCTAAAGTTAAGCTTGCGCATCCTTTACGGGTAAAGCCCGGAGCGCAGCGAGGACTTGCAACGAAGAGCCCGACCCCTGAAGCATGCGTTTATCGCCTATTTCTATTTAAGGAGTATGTCACACGCTTAACTTCAGGGGACAGCCCCAAACATGAATGCTTCATTGATTTGCAAAAGAAAAATGGAATGACTGAGCCTTATTCATGCTTAATGGAATAAAAGTCAGGTAGTTCCAAAAATTGGTCTATCTTTGCCGCTCATTTTAAATAACGTACATTGACAACATTCAACGAATTGGGCTTAGACGCGTCCGTACTAAGCGCCATCTCGGAACTGGGTTTTGAAACACCCACTCCCATACAGGAGCAGTCCATTCCTGTATTTTTAGAGACCGAAAGAGACATTTTAGGATTAGCTCAAACCGGCACGGGTAAGACCGCTGCATTTGGCCTCCCGATCTTACAAAAGATAGATTTTAGCAGCAAAACAACCCAGGCTCTGGTAGTTTGCCCAACCCGCGAACTGTGTAATCAGATTACACGCGATTTGTTGAGTTACAGCAAATTTATTCCCAATGTGAATATTGTTGCCGTTTATGGCGGTGCAAGTATTATGCAACAGGTAGATCAGTTGAAACGTGGTGCTCAAATTATTGTAGCCACACCTGGTCGTTTGATGGATCTCATGAGCCGCAAAGCGGTAAAGATTCAAAACATCGATTATGTAGTGCTCGACGAAGCCGACGAAATGCTCAATATGGGCTTTCGTGAAGATATCGAAGAAATTTTATCAGGAACTCCCGACACCAAGCGTGTATGCCTATTTAGTGCAACCATGCCGAAGGAAGTTCGCCAGATTGCCGATAAATACCTGAACGATCCGGTTGAAATTACTGTAGGGAAAAAGAATTCGGGTAACGAAAATATCGTTCACGAGTATGCTGTAGTTCACGCAAAAGATAAAATTGCTGCCCTTAAGCGCGTGCTAGATTTTACCAGCGATCATTTTTACGGAATTATTTTCTGTACTACCAAAAACGAAACGCAGGATATCAGCGATAAACTGATCCGCGATGGTTACAATGCCGATTGCCTTCATGGCGATTTGAGCCAGGGTCAGCGCGAGAAAGTGATGAACCGTTTTCGCCATCAGGCCATTAAAATTCTGTTGGCAACCGATGTGGCTGCCCGTGGTATCGATGTAAGCGGATTAACACATATTATCCATTACCATTTGCCCGACGATATTGAGAATTACACCCACCGTAGCGGACGTACAGGTCGTGCGGGTAAGAAAGGGGTATCTTTTACACTCCTCAATATGCGCGAAGCATATAAGTTGAAGGAAATTGAACGCCTTACAAATATCAAATTTCAACGGATCCTGATTCCTTCAGCCATTGAAGTACGCGATAAAAAATTGCTGGCTTTTATGTCGACCATCGAGAAAACAGAAATTGAAGAAGAAATATTCGACGAAAACGTAATGTCGGCACTCGAACGTCTGGATGAATTAACGAAAGTTGAACTCATCAAGAAAATGTTGTCGCTCGAATTGAAACGTTTCTCGGCAGAGTACCTGGTTGGTCCGGATCTGAACGTAACCGGAACCTCTTCACGTGATGGAGAAGGAGCAGTTGCACGTGGTACGCGCTTATTTGTAAGCGTTGGATCCAAAGACGGATTGAATGCAGGATCTCTGAAAGATTTCATTTGTACCCTCAGCGATGTGCCTGCAAAGGACATTATCCGTGTGGATGTAAAAGGAGTTTATTCTTTTGTGAACATTGAACCCCAACATGTGGATGCGATTATGAAAACCGTACATGGTGCTATGTACCACGACCGTAAGGTGCGAATCGAAGCATCGGGTGAGCAATCCGACAGCGGAAGATCGCGCAGCAGCTATGGCGGTGGCGGTGGTGGTCGCAGCGGCGGTCGCAGTTACGGAAGCCGCGACGGTAACAGAAGCGGTGGCGGAGGTGGTTATGGAAGAAGCGAAGGCCAGGGCAACCGTGGCGGTAGCGGAGGCTTTAACCGTGGTGGCAGTTCTGACCGCAAAAGAAGTGGTGGATTCGAAAGCCGTGGCGGAAGCGGAAGAACCCGTCGCCGCGACTCCTAATTCATAACTCCGACTTCGTACTTCATAATTCGTACTTCGTAATTTTGGTATGACCTTTGTTTGTTTTACTTTTATAAATGAAATTTAAATTATGAAAGTCAGGATAATTATGGCCATCAGTTGTTTGCATCTGATGCTCAATACACAGGCACAAACCCGTACTTACGTTTCCGGTTCCAGTGAAATGATCTTCTCGTTCGGGAAGATCATTTCAAACGGAAACGAAATGAGCAGCGAATTACGCTGGTCGCCTGTATTCAACGGAGAAGGTTTGATGAACCATGATTTTACCCAACATATGGGCATATTTTATGGATTGGCTTACCGCAACGTTGGATTTATTTATAAACCAACGGCCGATACCCTTAAAAAATTCAGAACGTATAACCTGGGTATTCCTGTTGGGATTAAGCTCGGGAACCTCGATGGTACTTTTCTGTATGGAGGATACGAGTTTGAAATGCCCTTCAATTACAAGGAAAAAACCTTTATCGACGAAGTAAAGAAAGAGGTATTTGACGTGTGGTTTACTGACCGTGTAAACTGGTACACACAATCGGTATTTTTTGGTATCAACTTCAAAGGAGGGACCAACCTGAAGTTCAAATATTATATCGATCCTTTCTTCAACCGGAATTTCTCGCAAACCGTTGCCGGAGTGGCTACCAAGCCATTTGAAAAACTGGAAGTGAATGTATTTTATATTGCATTGAGCTGGAATGTGTTTAAAGATGTGAAGTCATATAACAAGAGCCGGTTTAACAAGCAAGCTGAGCACGTGCCAACTGCTTTGTAAAAAAGCAACCTGTCCCCCTAAATTTTATTATTTTCGCTGCCCGGCCTGTATTAAGTGATACAGGATAAGGATTCTACTTTTAACGCAATTATCATGTTACGAACTCATACCTGTGGCGAATTAAATATTTCGGATGTTTCCAAAACCGTTGTTTTGTGCGGTTGGTTGCAACGTTCACGCGATCTGGGAGGGATGACCTTCATCGATTTGCGCGATCGTTATGGCATTACCCAATTGGTTTTCAATCTGGAAGATCAACCCGGTTTGTGTGCGCAAGCCCGGGGATGTGGAAGGGAGTATGTTTTGAAAGTTACAGGAACTGTAAAGGAGCGTGAAAATAAAAACAAACAAATTCCAACCGGTGAAATTGAGATCGTAGTTTCTAACCTGGAGGTATTGAATGAAGCCATTACACCTCCGTTTACGATTGAAGAACATACCGATGGTGGCGATGATTTGCGCATGAAATACCGGTATCTGGATTTACGACGTGCAAGTGTGCGGGCTAATCTGGAACTGCGCCATTCGCTTGCCCGTTATACCAGGGCATACCTCGATGCTAAAGATTTTATTGAAGTTGAAACACCGGTATTGATTAAATCTACACCGGAAGGGGCACGCGATTTTGTGGTACCATCGCGTATGAACCCGGGCGAATTTTATGCATTGCCTCAATCGCCCCAAACCTTCAAGCAATTGCTGATGGTGAGTGGATTCGATCGCTATTATCAGTTGGTGAAATGTTTTCGCGATGAAGATTTACGTGCCGACCGTCAGCCGGAATTTACCCAGATTGATTGCGAGATGAGTTTTGTAGAACAGGAAGATGTACTGAATATGTTTGAAGGACTTGTGCAAAATTTGTTTCAGCAGGTGAAGGGGATTAACATCGGTGAAGTGCCCCGAATGACGTATGCCGATGCCATGCGCTTATACGGCAGCGACAAACCGGATACCCGATTTGGAATGCAGTTTGTTGAATTGAACAGTGTTGTGAAAGGGAAAAATTTTCAGGTATTCGAAAGTGCCGAACTCGTTGCCGGAATTTGTGCCAAAGGGTGTGCTGAATATACCCGCAAGCAACTCGACGAGTTGACTGATTTTGTGAAACGTCCGCAAATTGGAGCCAATGGAATGGTATATGTCCGTGTTAATTCCGATGGAACAATAAAGTCTTCGGTGGATAAATTTTACGATGAAACGGATCTGAAAAACTGGGCTGCCGCAATGGATGCACAACCCGGTGATTTAATTTTGATACTGGCCGGTAATACCGATAAAACCCGCAAAGCATTGAGTGAATTACGCCTCGAAATGGGCAATCGTTTAGGTTTACGCGATAAGAATACCTTCAGTTGTTTATGGGTCCTGGATTTTCCATTACTTGAATTCAACGCAGAAGAAAACCGGTATTTTGCCATGCATCATCCGTTTACTTCACCAAAGCCCGAGGATATGCATTTGTTGAACGACTTTGCGTCACTAGGGCAAGTGAGGGCTAATGCCTACGATCTCGTAATCAATGGAGTTGAAATAGGTGGTGGCAGCGTCCGGATTTTTAATAAAAAACTGCAATCGCGCATGTTTGAAATTCTAGGTTTTACGCCGGAAGAAGCGCAACATCAATTCGGATTTCTGATGAACGCGTTTGAATTTGGTGCTCCTCCGCATGCCGGGATTGCGTTTGGATTTGACCGCTTGTGTTCAATTTTTGGTGGGGTTGATTCTATCCGTGATTTTATTGCTTTCCCGAAAAACAATTCCGGCCGCGATACCATGATTGACGCGCCTTCAACCATCGATGCCAAACAATTGAATGAACTCAGCATTGAATTGAAAAAAAGCGTATCTTAGCGCTGCAATGTCAGATAAAAAATACACCGGTACCCTTGTAAACGAACAGGAACGTATTTACCTGCGAAAGTCATCAACCTATACTGAGCGTTTTGATTTGCTCATGAAGCTAATTCGTCTGCAACGGATGATGAAAACTGCCATTCCTCTTAAAAAGCCATAGTCTTATGGATGTGCTGGATGAAGAAGTACTCAGATTATGGAAAATTCTCTATAAGTACGAGGTACGATATATTCTGGTAGGAGGATTTGCTACAAATTTGAATGGCTTTTCAAGATTCACAGCTGATCTGGATTTGTGGCTGGATGATACCGCAGCTAACAGAAAACTATTCAGAAAGGCGTTAGCTGAAGCTGAAATTGGAGATTTTGAGAGCCTGGAAACTATTGAAATGATTCCCGGATGGAGTTCCATTTATCTGAATTCTGGAATCGAGCTGGATATTATGACATCGTTAAAAGGATTTCCCAAAGAGCGATTTGAAGATTGTTATAATTTAGCCCCAACAATTTTAATACATGATGTACCTGTTCGTTTTTTACATAAAAATCATTTGATAGAAGCAAAGTTGGCTCTTGGCAGACCAAAGGATTTGAACGATATTGAAGAGCTCCGTAAATTGGATTAAATTCAAATCTTGATTTAAAGACCTTTGAGTCACTGTAAAAATTACAGATAAAGTTCCTGCATGGGTTTTCAGGAGTCATACTCGTAGGCTTGTTATTGCATTTTTTCTATATTTGAACATACCACCCCATGAATATGAAAAAACTCGCTATGCTAACCCTGCTGTGTTGTTTGATGCAGACACTGTTGGCTCAGGTAAATGAAGATGCCATTCTGGGCCGATGGCTCAGTGAATCGGGAAAAGCTAAAATTGAAATATTTAAATCGAACGGAAAATTTTACGGAAAAATTGTGTGGTTGAAAAATCCTAACAACGAAAACGGACAACCCAAAATAGATAAGAATAATCCGGACCCCAAAGAACGGAATCACCGTATTTTGGGTTTGTTGCTGGTAAGAAGTCTGGAGTATGACGGATCGGGGGAATGGCATAACGGCACCATATACGATCCCGAAAACGGTAAATCGTATAAATGCAAAATCACTAAAACGGAAAGTGGAGATTTAAGTATTCGCGGATATATCGGAGTCTCTATGATCGGACGTTCGACCGTGTGGACTCATTCAGAGTAGAACGGTATGCGGGTGTACGAAATGGCTGAATGAAGGATGAGCTTATTCACATTCCCGAACAACTTATTTTTTCTTCTTCTGCCTAATTCCTTAGCATTGATGTTGTAAACCGATAATATGGCACTCAGCAGATTCTGGTCGTGGCTTGTAGCCGGCAGCATTCTTTATATTTTATACCTCCTGGCAACCGGAGGAATGTACACCCTTGGACAAGTGGTGAACGGAAAGCAACAGGAGCCGCTTATTGTTGCCGAATTTCCTTTAATACAATTGTTGCAAACTGACTCCAACTTAGCCCGAAATATTGCTGTGGCAGGGACAACTGGTTACCGAAGCAATGATACCTTATACCGGGCAAACGAAACCGGAACGGTTCAGGTATGTGTTGGAACTTTGCCAGCCGATGGTATTTTTCCTACATGCAAAAATACCATGATGGATCTGTGGTTGCCACTAATCGGTTACCTGACTTTTTTCTGTGGTTTATTGAATTTGTTGAACGACAGCAAGGCCATTCATGGAATGTCGAGGGTATTGACTCCCTTTTTTGTGCGCATCTTTCCGGAGTTACCCAAAGGCCATCCTGCTTATGGTTTTATGACCATGAATTTCGCGGCAAATTTTCTGGGACTGGATAATGCGGCAACTCCGTTCGGATTAAAAGCCATGGACAGCATGCAGGAAGTAAATCCGGAAAAGGAAAAAGCCAGCAACAGTCAGATCATGTTTTTGTGCTTGCATGCCGCCGGATTAACCCTGATTCCCACGTCTATTATCGGTTACCGTGCAGCGCAGAATGCAGCCAATCCGGCCGATGTGATGATTCCCTGTATTATCACCTCTTTTGTTGGAACTCTGGCGGCAATGTTTTTTGTAAGCATCCGGCAGCGTATCAATTTATTCAATGGAGTTATACTCGGATTAGTCGCCGCAGTTAGTGCAGTTGTGGGGTTGATGATGTTTTACATTATGCGTCTCGAAGGATTAGAGAAAATACATTTTACGGGCAACCTCAGCAATGCGGTTTTATTGGTTATCATTCTGATGATCGTAATGTATTCTATCTACCGCGAGAAGGTGTTTCAGGTAAACAATACCAATATATTCGACTCTTTTGTACATGGCGCCAAAGATGGATTTACCACCGGCGTTCGTGTATTGCCATATATGATAGCCATGTTGGTTGCCCTGAGCATTTTCCGCAATGCCGGTTTGATGCAGATTGTGATGGGAGGTGTAGGAAATGTTATGTCGTGGTTCGGGGTTGATCAGCAAATCATCAATGCCATTCCTGTTGCGCTGATGCGACCCTTCAGTGCAGGTGGTTCACGCGGATTTATGCTCGACGCTATGAAATCGCTGGGTCCGGATAGTTTGGCCGGTCGCCTGTCTTGCCTGTTTCAGGGTGCAGCAGAAACAACCTTTTATGTAGTTGCGCTGTATTTCGGATCTGTAAACGTAAAAAACACGCGGTATACGCTGGGAATCATGTTGCTGGTGGATCTGGTATGCGTGCTGACTGCCATTGTGGTGTGCAAGTTGTACTTTTAGTATCCGATTATAACCGTTTCCTGATGCCGCAACCCCGTTGGGAGATCGTCAAATCTTTTCAACACCATTTCCCTTCACCGTTTATTTCAATATTTTCGTGGATTAAAGATTTAAAACCACATTTTTTATGGCATTAGATATAACAGGCAAGATTCTTCAGATTATGAATGAAACCAGCGGACAGTCGAAAACCGGCAATACCTGGACCAAACAAGAATTCGTTATTGAAACATACGACAAGTTCCCCAAAAAAATCATGATCAGCGTAATGGGAGATAAGGTACAGGAACTCAAACGTTTTAAAACCGGTGACGAAATTAAAGCGTCATTGAATATTGAATCGCGTGAATACAACGGGCGCTGGTATACCGATGTTCGCGCATGGAAACTGGAAACTGGAGGAAATGGTGCTGCCGCTCCGGCATCTGAAAATTTCTATCCGGATTCAGAACCAAGCTTTACAGCCGATACCGCTACCGACGATTTGCCTTTTTGAGCGGTTATGCTGGAGCAACGGTTAAAATTATACAATACCTTAACCCGTCAGGACGAGGAGTTCAAACCCATACTCAAAGGCCATGTCGGCATGTATGTATGCGGCCCGACTGTATACAGCAATGCGCATTTAGGCAATGCACGCACCTTTATTTCTTTTGATCTGATCTATCGATACCTCTTGCATCTGGGTTATAAAGTTCGATACGTAAGAAATATTACCGATGCTGGTCATCTGGAAAGCGATGCCGATGAAGGGGAGGACAAAGTTAGTCGCAAAGCCCGCCTCGAGCAACTTGAACCGATGGAAATTGTGCAGCGGTATACCTACGATTTTCATCAGGTGATGGATGCTTTCAATGCATTGCCACCCAGTATTGAGCCTACAGCTACCGGTCATATCGTTGAACAAATCGAGTTGGTTAAAAAAATACTGGAATCGGGGTATGCCTATGAGAAAGAGGGTTCGGTGTATTTTGATGTAGAAAAGTTTGCAGCGAAATATTCTTATACCCAGCTTTCCGGCAGAAATCTTGAAGAACTCCTGAATAATACACGAGAGCTGGAAGGTCAGACGGAGAAGAGAGGCCGTCTAGATTTTGCCCTTTGGATCAAAGCAAAGCCCGAGCACCTCATGCGGTGGCCGAGTCCATGGGGAGAAGGGTTTCCGGGCTGGCATTTAGAATGTTCGGCCATGAGTGCAAAATACCTCGGCGATCATTTTGATATCCATGGAGGCGGAATGGATTTAATTCCAACACATCACACCAACGAAATTGCACAGAACATTGCTTGCTCGGGTCACCCGCGATCGGTGAATTACTGGATGCATACCAATATGCTTACAGTAAACGGTCAGAAGATGAGTAAAAGTTTGGGCAATTCTTTTTTGCCCAATGAATTATTTGCAGGCACACATAAGTTATTGGATAAAGGATACAGTCCGATGGCGGTTCGTTTTTTTATGTTGCAGGCACATTATCGCAGTACTTTGGATTTCAGTAACGAAGCGTTGCAAGCTGCCGAGAAAGGGTTTGCCCGTTTGATGGCTGCCGTAAAATTGTTGGATGCATTGCCTGTTGGTAATGTTTCAACTGTGAATATTTCCGCATTGGAAAGCCGGGTATATGCAGCGATGAATGAGGACATCAATACTCCTGTTGTACTATCGCATTTGTTTGATGCCGTACGCATGATTAATTCCATCAACGATGCAAAAGAAAAAATTACGGAAGAAGATAAAACCATGTTGCATAAACTCATGCATAATTTTGTCTTTGAAATTTTGGGATTGAAAGCCGAAGGCACGGATAATTCAGATAAAGTGGATGGGCTCATGCAAATGATTATGCAGATACGCAATGAGTCAAAAGCAAAACGCGATTTTGCAACTTCTGACCTCATTCGCGATCGCCTGAAAGAGCTTGGATTCGAAATAAAAGATGGTAAAGAAGGAACTACTTTTACTCTCAACGCATAAAGCATGCTGTCGTCAAAAAGAATTTATTTTTCAAAGCTACTTTGTTTCTACACAGGACTGTTGTTTTTCAGCCTGTTGACAGGTTGTACACAAGAACCTGAAAAGAAAAAGACGGTGAAAACCCAAAGTAAAGAGACGTCTGTTTATGTCAAGGCATCTCCCGAATTCAATGCTGATACGGCGTATTCTTTTGTACAAAAGCAGGTTGATTTTGGACCCCGGGTTGTTTCTTCAGCGGCACATATTGCATGCGGCGACTGGATCGTTAAATCGTTTAAGAAATATGCCCATACGGTAATAGAACAGAAAGGTAGCATGATGAATTGGGACAAACGACAAATCCCCATTCGAAATATAATCGCATCTTTCAATCCAAAACATACGAAACGTATATTAATTACAGCTCATTGGGACAGCAGGCCGTATGCCGACAATGATCCGGTAGTAGCCAATCACCGGCAAGCGGTTACAGCTGCCGACGATGGTGCGAGTGGTGTAGCTGTAATGCTGGAAATGGCCAGAGTTTTGGCTCAGAAAATGCCCGATGTGGGTGTGGATTTTATTTGTTTTGATGCGGAAGATTTAGGCAAAACCGCATACGATGATAGCTATTGCCTGGGCTCGCAATATTGGGGTAGAAATTTGCATCAGGCCGGTTATAAAGCAGATTTTGCTATTAACCTGGATATGGTTGGCGGCAGGGGAGCGAAGTTTGTTTGGGAAGGATACAGCATCCAACAAGCGGAACCGGTCTTACGTCGCGTTTGGGATCACGCAATTCAATTGGGCTATTCCGGTTATTTCTTTTATTTCCGAAGCGGTGCCATAACTGATGATCATAAATACATTTTTGATTATACCTCCATTCCGGCTATCGACATCATATGTTTCAATCAGGAAACCGGATTTCCTTCGTGGTGGCATACCATCCACGATACAATGGAAAACATTGACCGGAATACACTCAAGGCCGTTGGTCAAACAGTTTTAGAAACAATTTTCAAGTATTAAGTACATTTTAGGAACTTATACACAGTGACTAAAATTTAGTCTTGAAAATCAACGTATTGTATAATTTGGATTATATGAGTAGCTGTTTTTAATATATAAACATCATAATTTAGCATCGTGTAATAATTAAGTCGGTTATTGCATAAAACAGCAGTTTATATTATAAAACATAATACTTATATAACTATGAAAACAATTAATCTCTACTTAACCCTTATTTTTCTCATGATTGGTTCTGTTGCCATAGCTCAAAGTTCCACTAGCCCGGATTCTGTTTGTGCGGGAGCAACAGGTAAAAGTTACAAGGTAAACGGAACCGCAGGAAGTACATACACCTGGGTTATTAACGGTGGAACGCAGGCAAGCGGAGGAAGTACAGATTCCATTACAGTGGATTGGTCGGCAACACCTGGAACAGACACCCTGAAAGTAGTTGAGTTTAATGTGATCGGTTGTCCGGGCGATACCATCAGCTTAGCTGTAGTTCGCTTACCTGCACCCACTGCAACCATTTCCGGAACAGATTCAATTTGTATCAACTCTTCAACTGGAGGGGCTCCTTTACAATTAAGCTTTACAGGAGTAGGGCCATGGACAGTGGATTATCTTGAGGATGGGGTCACAAGGAATATTTCCACAAGCAATAATCCGTACACCTTCGATTCGCAGGTATTTGCTTCAGCCGGTGTAAAGAATTACAGTGTCAGTACTGTGAGTGGCCGTTTGGGTTGTTCAGGCTCAGGTTCCGGATCGGGTAGTGTAACTGTTTTTTCAAAACCAGCTACGTCGGCAATCTTTCATTATTAGGAATTGAATGGTATGAGGGTAAAACACAACACGTGTTTAATCATACTGTATGTACTCGGCTTTACTTTTTCAGGATTTTGTCAACCCGGGCAGGTTGACACCCTTTGCGCAGGAACTGCACAAGTCCGGTATGGCGTGCAGGAAAATGCGGGATCAAGATACAGTTGGAGTGCAGGCGGTGGAGTGGTTGCATCCGGTAACGGTACCGCTTCGGTAACTGTAAACTGGAGCAACATTCCCGGCCATTACGAGCTAAATGTAGTAGAACAAAATGCATCAGGGTGTATTGGCGATTTGGTAAAACGTATGATTTACCTGAAAGGCGACTCCTTTCAAACATCCTATCCGAAAGAAGCATGTGTCAACGATTCCGTAACATTCAAAGTCAATGGGGCAGACTGGTATACCTGGAGTAATGGTCAAACAGATAGTTTTATTCGCATCCGCCTTTTACACGATACCACCATTTCCGTGATCGTGCGCGATACCTCATGTGGCAATCGGGTAGATACTTTGAATATGTGGGTGAAAGCCCGGGAAAGACCACAATCAGGATTCAATACCAGTACCGAAGAAATATTTCTGAATCAAAAAGTTGAATTGCGTTACTCGGGAAATGAGAAGGACAATGTATTTTGGGAAATCCAGAAGGCTGATGTCAGAGCCCGAAATGCCCATTTGATAAACACCATATTTATGGATACCGGATTAGCAGTCATACGAATTGTATCTATTAATTCTTTTGGTTGTCTGGATACGTTTTACCGGGAACTGGAAATCCGGGATGAAAACCTGTTCATTCCAAATGCATTTACTCCGAATGGTGACGGATTAAACGATGTGTTTAAAGTATCCAGTCATAACATGAAGAACTTCCGGATGGTTATTGTAAATCGATGGGGTGAAATCGTATTTTCGAACAACGAACCGGAACAGGGATGGGATGGAACCTGGAAAGGTGCACAAGCTCCGGAAGGGGCATACACCTTTCAATGTGAAGCCACCGGGCGATCTGGAAAGTATCACGCTGAAGCAGGAAGTATAACTTTGTTGCGTTAAAGATGATTGAAGAATGAAACGGTATATTAAAGTATTCTTTTTAATGGCATTCTTTCTGATGCTATGGTCAGTGAAGGGATGGAGTCAGAGTACAATTTCATCCTGGCGTTGTGATAGTGCAGTAGGTATGTGTGCCGTTCAGTCGTATTCATTCTCCGCAGCTGTAAACGGCGGATCCGCTCCATCAGGGCCCGATTACGGTTGCCTTACTTCTCAACCGAATGCTACCTGGTTTTTTATGCAGGTTCAGGACACCGGAGCGATGACCATACAAATTAAAACAGCACCGCAGCGGGATGTGGATTATGTGTTATGGGGGCCCTTCACCACTCCATTGTATCAATGCGATACAGGTCTTACCGCGTCAAAAATTCTTTCGTGCAGTGTAGTACGCAATAGCGCGCACAACAATTTTACCTTAAACAATACATCGACCGGTTTGTATTATATTTTATTGATTTCCAATTTTTCCAATAATAATACGACCCTTTCATTTGACGTTACAGCCGGAAGTGGAACCGCTAATTGCGATGTGCAGTGTAACCTGTATGGAATCAATGCAACTGCAAGTGCGTGCGGATCAGGAGCACAAACCGGGGGGTATACGGTTAGCGGAACCATTTCAACCTATTTATTTCCTACATCAGGAACGCTTACAGTAAGTTCAAGTTGTGGAGGGAGTGTTTCATATAATGCCCCATTCAGCACAACAATGAATTATGCTTTGCCTCTGGTTGGCGGTAAAGGCCAGTCATGCACTATTACTGCAGTATTCTCGGCTATTCCTTCCTGTTCGCGCAGTTTGCAGTTAACAGCACCAACGTGTTGTGATGTTACGCCGGTATCAACGCAAACTGTTTGTGAAGGACAAACGCTCCAATTGACCAGCTCCAGTACCAATGGAGGAACATATTATTGGTCTGGTCCATCATCATTTTCTTCGTCTTTAGCTTCACCCATTATTTCAGATATTGCTCTAACGCAGGCAGGAACTTATCAGGTTTATGTGGTAAATGGAATCTGTACCACGGATTCAAAAAATGTTTCTGTGACCGTAAATGCAAAACCACCGGTAAAGACAATCATCCATGAGTAAAACAAAGCAGGGATAACACGGATTTGAATTCTCCTTTTTTGTTAGTAGGTTTGATTAACCTATACCCCACATTATGAAAAAATTATTGAAGATCCTTGGAGTGATCATCGGACTGGCTGTGCTGGTGATCCTCGGATTCATGGCCTACATTGGCATCAGCGGAATTCCAAAGTATGAACCCGGCAAACTCGAGATGAAGGTGGAAGCAACACCCGAACGAATTGCACGGGGACAAAAAATTGCATCTGTCATGTGCATCGAATGCCATGCCAACGAGAATGGAATTCTTACCGGTAAATTGCTCATTGATGTACCTCTTGAATTCGGTGCTATTTATTCGAGAAACATTACCCATGATCCGGAAATTGGAATCGGAAGTTGGACGGATGGTGAATTGTATTATCTGTTAAGAACCGGAATCCGTAAAGATGGACAGTATATTCCACCTTATATGGTGAAATATCCGTTGGCATCTGATGAAGATGTGAAGAGTATTATTGCCTGGTTACGGTCAGATGCCCATGGTGTGCAGGCTAGTCAGGAAGAAGCACCACCGGCAGAACCCTCTTTTTTAACTAAATTTCTGACGCATGTGGCATTCAAACCATTTGCATTGCCAACACAAGAAATAAAAATGCCGGACACCAGCGATAAGGTGGCCTTTGGCCGGTATTTGTCAACAGCATTGTTTCAGTGTTATCCATGTCATTCAGCTGACTTCAAGACCATGAATGAGCTGGAACCGGAAAAATCGGTTGGATATTTTGGTGGAGGAAATCCATTGTTGAACAAAGAACGCAAGGTGATTCATTCAGCTAATATCACACCGGATGAATCTGGAATCGGGGCATATTCAGAGGAGGAGTTTTTAACGGTTTTGAAGACCGGTAAAAAGAGAGATGGTTCTCAGGTACGTTATCCTATGATACCCTATGCAGTGTTAACGGATGAGGAAATCAGAGCCATCTATGCTTACCTGCAAACTGTTCCGAAAATTAAAAACGATATAAAAGCATTGGCTGCTGCTAACCTGGAATAATCCAATGCTGTTGGTTTTCCAATAACTTTGTAACGGTAACCAACGCATGGAAAAATTCAACAACCGGCTTGTTCATGCATCAAGCCCCTATTTATTACAGCACGCCCACAATCCGGTCGATTGGCAGGAATGGAGTGAAGCGGCATTTGAAGAAGCCCGTGCAAGAGATTGCATGGTGCTGATCAGTATCGGATATTCTGCCTGCCACTGGTGCCATGTTATGGAACGTGAATGTTTCGAAGATGTGGAAGTTGCCGAGATGATGAACAAACATTTTGTTTGCATCAAAGTGGATCGGGAAGAGCGACCGGATGTAGATCAGGTTTATATGGATGCTGTTCAACTGGTCGCCGGCAACGGAGGCTGGCCACTCAATTGTTTTACTTTGCCGGATGGACGTCCGTTATATGGTGGAACTTATTTTCCAAAACCGCAGTGGTTGCAGGTGTTGGATAACCTTTCCCAACTGTATGCTTCAAAAAAGGAAGAGGCTTTGCATTATGCTTCTAACCTGACCAAAGGTATTCAGCAAATGAATCTGATTGGTGAGAAGGAAAACACACTTACGTTCTCCTGGACGCAAATGCAATCCATCATGCATCAGTGGGCTGAATCATTGGATTTTGAATATGGGGGAATAAACCGGGCACCAAAATTTCCAATGCCTCTAAATTTGCAACTGTTACTGGATTATGGTGTGTATTCAGGTGAACATAAATTTACGGAAGCGGTACATATTACTTTGAACCGTATGGCAGATGGTGGCATCTACGATCAGGTAGGTGGTGGCTTTGCCCGATATTCTACTGATATTTTCTGGAAGGTTCCGCATTTTGAAAAAATGCTGTACGACAACGCTCAACTGCTTTCGCTCTATGCGCATGCGTATCAGCATCAGGCCAACCCACGCTATCTGGAAGTATTGGAAGATACTTTCGCTTTTTTAAAACGGGAGATGATGTCGGAAGATGGTTTGTTTTACTCCGCACTGGATGCCGACAGCGAAGGGCACGAAGGGCTGTTTTATATTTGGAGTAAGAACGAATTGCGTACCATCCTGGGTGATGATGAGCCTGTATTTTCTATGTACTATGCTGTAGAAGAAAGCGGGAATTGGGAATTTAGCAGCAATATTTTGCACCGGGTGTTATCGGATAAACAAATGGTTGAGGCATGCGGATTGCCTCTGGATGAAATCCGGCAACGGATCCGCAGATGCAATGCTAAATTGTTGCAGAAACGTGAAAGCCGTATCCGGCCGGGACTCGATGATAAAATCATCACAGCCTGGAATGCATTAACCATTACCGGTTGCTGCGATGCTTTTAAGGCAACCGGTCGTGTCGAATTTCTGGAGGCAGCCGAAAGATGTGCGGATCAATTGTTGAAAAACCTCGAAGTACATGATACATGGTTTCGCATTTATAAAAATGGTAAAGCCAGTATTCCGGCCTTTGCCGAAGATTATGCCTGTTTGTGCGAAGCCTTGATTTCACTGTTTGAAGTAACCGGTAAAGATTCTTATTTGAGTAAGGCAAAAGTGATTATGTCGGTAGCCAATGAATTGTTTTTTCAATCGGACCCCGGTTTATTCGCCTTCAACTCGCGTTTGCAACTACAATTGGTTACACAAAAGTTCGCAACGCACGATGATGTAATTGCTTCCTCCAACAGCATTTTCGCGAAGTGTTTGTTCAAGTTGGGATTCCTGATGGATGAAGAGATCTTTCACACACAGGTCAAACAAATGAAACAGGTTATTCTGCCAACGATGTTAAAAATACCATCTGTATATGGAAATTGGTTGCAATTGTTTTTATGGGAGCATTTCGGTTGGTATCAGTTAACAGTTACAGGTACTGTTCATTTTCCCTTGTTCAGGAACTACTATCCAGGACTTATGATATTACCGGTTTTGGAAAATACTTCAGTCCCTGTTTTACGCGAAAAGAAATCAGCAGCCTATAACCAATACTTTCTGTGCAGGGACTTTACCTGCGAGTTACCGGTTAATGATCCGGAAAAGGCATTGCTTAAAATCAGGTATCAGGTTACAAATGAACCAACTTGAATTCAAGTTTCTTCGCCAGTGTTCGATAGTAAACATTGATATGTGCTTTCACCCGCGTAATGTCTTTATATTCCTGAAGCATATCGATCAGAAGAATATCGAATACACAACCTTCAACAAATTTGATTTCCTTACCAAAACCGCAAACACATAATGCATTTGTATCGCGCAAAAACTTTTTGATATGTCGCAGATCTGTATTCAGGGTATGGCATGTTCCGAAATGAATGATTTTATTGTGACAACGGGGCCCCAGAATTTTGGCAAAATCCTCAAGTGTTAAACTGTCGTTTCCTATTAAAATCTGATTGGGCTTACCGTGAAAGGCGATATAAAGAATACTGTAGTTTTTATACCTTCTGTGTTTCCATTGTTTCAGGTAGTATTCCAGATTTTCACGTGTTCCGCAATGACGGTGGATGTAGTTGATGTCTCTGTTCTTTTTCAAAAAAGTCAATACTTCCTGTACAGAGGTTTGCTGCTTGAGATTTTTACTCCAGTCGCCTTCCAGACAGAAAACTTCCTTATTATATGACTTAGCCAGTATCATCTTATTCCATGAACGTATTAAAACTTTTGAATGCGTCGCCCTTTTGGTTTGGCGGGCAAAGATGAAGTATTCGGGAGAATATCCCACAAAAAAGGCCTACAATAATATTGTAAGCCTTTGATATTCAGTTATTAAACTTAGTCGACATTGTCGTGCAGGAAGGAGTTATTGGTCCTGATTCCTGTTTTTTGGGTATTGGGTTCCTCAAACAAACTCAGGCGTGAAACCTGGTTTTCAGAGGAATGCGGCACATCATTCAGCTTTTTATTTTTACGGATATAAGCTGGTTCTTTCTCCAGATCGCGAATGCCTCCCGGAGATTTGATATTCACATTCAGGTTCTTCAATTCTTTAAGTCGCTGAATATGTTTTTCAAAACGCATTTCCTGTTGTTCTACAGTGAGATTGTCTTCTTCGGAAGTATGGTTCACCATTTCAAAATGGATTTGTTCTTCAATTACCTCATCCAAACTGTGTTCAATGGATTCTTTATTTTTAATATCATTCACACGGTTACGGATTTCTTCATCTTCTTCCAATTCCGATTGCATTTCTAGATGCGTTGTTTCTTCCTCAATGCGCAACTCAAACCGGATAGTTTCCTTTTCTGGAAAAGTTTCGGGTGGTATTTCATTTGACGGAATTTCGGAAACAGGGAGTTCATTCTGCGTCACTTTATTTTCCGGATTGATAATTACCATCTCATTGGGACGAGCTTGTTCGTATAGTACATGCTTCGTTTTCGGCTCGGCTGTATTGGATGAGGTATAGATGATTCTGTTTTCGCGGGTTTCAAATCCGGTTGCAATCAAGGTAACGGAAAGATTATCGCCTATGTTTTCATCAAACGATGTTCCCAGGATCATATCAGCAGTTAATCCTGCTTCCTCCTGAATATAATTGGAGATCTGATCGATTTCATCCATCAGTACTTCGGCATTACCGGAAGTGATATTGAGGAGAATATTTTTTGCTCCGCTGATTTGATTTTCGTTGAGGAGTGGTGAAGCCAGAGCAGCCTGAACAGCACGAATTGCACGATTCTCTCCTTCAGCCATAGCAGATCCCATCAATGCTACACCGCTGTTTTGCATTACGGTTTTAACATCTTCAAAATCCACATTGATATAACCAGGGAAAGTGATTATTTCTGCAATTCCTTTGGCTGCAATAGTCAGAATATCGTTGGCATGACTAAAGGCCTGGCGAATGGGAAGATTGCCATACATTTCCTTGATCTTGTCGTTGTTAATTACCAGCAGGCAATCCACACTGCGCTTTAAGGTTTCTATTCCTTCATCGGCATGTGCTTTTCTCTTTTTACCTTCAAAGGCGAAAGGAGTAGTGACAATACCAACCGTTAAAATATCCAACTCGCGTGCAGCTTTTGCAATGATTGGTGCGGCACCGGTACCGGTACCTCCGCCCATTCCGGCAGTTATAAATAACATCTTGGTATGTACACCAAAAATATCAATGATATCTTCAATGGCCTCCATGGCCGCTTTTTTTCCAACTTCCGGATTTGCTCCGGCTCCAAGACCGGAAGTTAAACCGGAACCCAACTGAACTTTGTTGGGGATAGGACTGGCTTCAAGTGCCTGCAAATCGGTATTGCAAATCACGAAGTCAACACCTTTGATGCCCTGGTTGAACATATGGTTCACGGCATTTCCGCCTCCGCCTCCTACTCCAAGTACCTTGATGATACTCGACCGGTCTTTGGGCAAATCAAATTTTAATGTGTTCATAACATTGGTTATTTAGTTATGGAAGGCCACCCGAAGGAAGCCGACTTTTGTTAAGAGAAATCCTTCATGTCTTCCTCGTCGTTGAGCCATGCGCGACTCTTTTCGAGAATTTTGGTTAAAAATCCGCCAGAACCTTTTTTTACATCTGCAGCAGGAGCGGCATCCGGTGTTGTAGCCGGTTCATTCGCAATGGCATTCAATCCTTTGATGACCAAACCTACTCCGGTAGCATACATCGGGCTCTTGATATCTTCGACAATGGACTTGGAAATATGTGTACTTGGATAACCGATTCGTGCATCCATACCGGTTACAAACTCAACCAGTTTATCGAGATGTTTTAATTGCGCCCCGCCTCCGGTAATGACGATCCCTGCATTTAATTTTTTATCAAGCCCCGACGATTTGATTTCAAACAAAACAGATTCAAATATTTCTTCAACACGAGCCTGTATAACTAATGCCAGATTACGTACGGATACTTCTTTTGGAGGGCGGCCATGAAATCCGGGAATACAAACGATTTCATTTTCTTTGTTTTCGTCGGCCAGTGCAGAACCGAATTTTAATTTCAGCAATTCGGCCTGATTGCGCAATACCTGACATCCATCAACAATATCTTCAGTAATCACATTGCCACCAAATGGAATAACAGCGGTATGGCGGATGATTCCGTTTTTGAAGATAGCTACATCTGTTGTTCCACCGCCAATGTCAACCAAACAAACACCGGCTTCGAGTTCTTCCGGAGTTAAAACTGATTCAGAAGAAGAGAGTGGTTCGAGTATAAGATCGGCAACATCCAGACCAGCACGATTCACACTTTTATGGATATTCTTGATTGCGTCCAGATGGCCGGTAATGATGTGGAAATTGGCTGATAGGCGCACACCGGTCATACCCACCGGATCCGGAACATCGCTGAAATCATCAACCTGGAATTCCTGAGGCAGTACATGAATGATTTCATCACCGGCAGGAAGGGCCAGTTTATAGGTATCCTGTACCAAACGTTCTACATCCTCGCGTGTAATCTCCTCATCGTTGTTGGAACGACTGATCGAATTCCGGTGTTGTAAACTTTTGATATGCTGACCGGCAATGCCAACATGTACGGAGTTGATTTCAATTCTGAATTTTCCGTTCGTCATCGATTGCTTGGCCTTTTCAACAGCTTCACGGATAGCCGTTACCGTCTTATCAATATTACGAACTTCGCCACGGATTACCCCGAGTGACTCAGCCCGGCCCATTCCCAGAATTTCAACTTTCCCATGCTCATTTTGTGTACCTACAATTGCACAAACCTTGGTGGTACCAATATCCAACCCAACAACTACATTTTTGATATTTTCCATTACCTCAATTATTTTTTTTACAAACGATTTGTCCTTTATAGCGCACATCAATATCCGAGTACCTTTCCCAACCCAGTCGGTTTAGTGCTTCCCGGTAAAACAACATGAGTTTATTGAACTTCGTTTCCATATCTGATGTGTTGCCAAAATGAATGGTGTGATTCCCGACTTTAGGAATCAAAACAAACTCACTTGCAGCATTAACAAATATCTGTTCGATCTGTGCCTTCCAGAAGGCATCTTTATCAACATATGTGGCTATCTTCAAAAGTTCCTGCCCAATGAATGATTGCAGGCTGTCGGAGGGGACACCCGGTTCATATATATTTCCGGTAGCAACCATCACACGTGCCGTAAACAAAGAGGATTCAGGCATTTTAACACCTGTACGATCCAGATAGAATGATTCTCCTTTTACGTTCAGAATACGCAAAATGGGCTCCCGTTGTACGATGTGGATATTTAAACCACCGTTCATATCAGTGAACACTTTTGCCTTTTTAGCGAAGCGATCTGTCCCCAGTTTCTTTTCCAGAGCATCAATATGCAATGCATGAATCAAGGTGCCGGGGATCTTTTTTTCATCTCCATCTTCCCGGATTACCCGCAAAACGCGATTGCGATCAATGAATTGCAATTCGTTTTCAGGTTCGATATGAATGCTGACGGATGTACATTTAATGGCTGTTTCCTGTTTGTGTACAAAGGATAAACTAAGAACAAGTCCGCCAACGAGGAAAACCCACCCGATTACGATGAATACCTTTTTTGTTGTTTGCCAAAACCTGACTTTATCGAATGCCATTATAAGGACGGGGGGTTAATGAATTCAATAATTGACGAAGGGGTTCAACCAATTGATCGATATCGCCCGCACCTACAGTTATCAGCACTTCCGGGTTTTTTTGTGCAATGACTGAAAGGACATCTTCCCTGGCGCACAATGCTTTTTCAGGAGCAGAAATTTGTGTCAGTAACATGGCTGAACTTACCCCCGGAATAGGAAGTTCACGGGCAGGATAAATATCCAGCAACACAATATCATCTACAAGGCTAAGGCTTTTAGAAAAGCCTTCTGCAAAATCGCGTGTTCGGGAATATAAATGCGGTTGAAAAATGGCAGTAATTTTTCGTTCCGGATACATTTGTTTTACGGAAGAAAGAATGGCATTCAACTCTTCAGGATGATGCGCATAATCGTCGATAAATATTCTGTTTTGTTGTTGAATAATATATTCAAACCTACGCTTGACTCCTTTGAAAGTAGCCAGTCCGGTCCTTAATTCTTCCTCATTGATTCCTGCTTCCAGTGCTGCAACTGAAGCAGCAATGGCGTTCTCAACATTATGCAAACCCGGAATACCCAAATAAAGATTAGCGATTATTTTTTTCGCATAATGAAGATCAAAAAAGTATTGATCCTTGCTAATCCGGATATTTTCTGCATGAGCATCTGCATTCTCATGCAAACTGTAGGTAAGAATCCGATGCGATGCATTTTTGAGTGACCGGAGTATTTTGCTCAATTCCAGTTCTTGCTTAATAATTAACAAATCCCTTACCTGCGATGCATAAGCTGCAAATGAATCCAGTAAAGCGCTGTGTTCACCATAGATATCCAGGTGATCGGCATCGGTGGATGTGATGATGCCAATGGATGGATGCAAAGTCAGGAAGGATCTGTCGAATTCATCCGCTTCTACCACCATATATTGTTTCGATGGATCCAGATGGGCATTGCCGGTAAGGAGATTGGTTTGGTAATTGGTAGAAATGCCTCCGAGAAATGCAGCGCAACCCGTAGTACTTTGTTTTAACAAATGAGCAATCAATGTTGAAGTAGTAGTCTTGCCATGTGTTCCGGCAACTCCTATCGTACGATAAGCATCGGTTATCCATCCCAACACCTGCGAACGTTTAAGGAGGGTAAAGGTGTGTTGCTGAAACCAAAGGAGTTCCTGATGATCTTTGGGAATGGCTGGTGTGTATATAACCAATGTGCTTTCGGGCATCAATTGCAAGGATTCCAATTCGCTTCCCAGATCTGAATAATGTATTTCAATTCCTTCTTTGGACAATTCAAGCGTTAAGGGAGTTTGCGTTTTATCATAACCCATAACTTTTACACTACGCAAATGAAAATAACGGGCAATGGCACTCATACCGATTCCTCCGACACCCAAAAAGTAAACCAATTTTACAGTTGCTAAATTCATATACTCGATTCATGGATAAGTTTGAGTACCTCTTTTTCAATTCTACCTGCTGCATCGGGCATTGCAAACATGGCAATATTATTACGCAGCTGCGCCTGGCGCATAGGGTTGTTCATCAGGCTGATCAACTCAGGAATTAAAGCTGACCTTGCATCCTGATCGCGAACCATCAATGCTGCCTGTTGCTCCACCAAAGCCATTGCATTTTTGGTTTGATGATCTTCGGCTACATTGGGAGAAGGAACCAGGATAACCGGCTTTTTAACCTGAGCTATTTCAGCTATTCTCAATGCATCCGCTCTGGAAATGACCACATCTGCCGCAGCGTAAGCCAGGTGCATTTCATAAATAAACGATTGACAATTCACAGAACCTCCGGAATTGTTTTCTGAAATAATAAGTGTTTTTACCGGATCTAATCGTTGCCGGTTAAAATTTAAACCTGTTTGCCAGATTACCTGAACATGTTGTTGATGAATTTCATTTATGCCATTCAACATGCTTTCGTTAATGGTTCGTGCACCAAGACTCCCTCCAATTACCAAAACGGTTTTCTTCGATGAGTCTAAACCGAAATGGGTATATGCTTCTTTTTTGAATTGTTGAACATCAATTAAATCCTTGCGGATCGGATTTCCGGTTTTTACAATTTTACGTTCCGGAAAGAAACGTTCCATGCGATCATAAGCCACGCAAATGGTATTTACACGGTTACGGAGAATTTTATTTGTAATTCCTGCATACGAATTTTGTTCGTGAATAAGGGTTGGAATATCACGCATGGTTGCGGCATACAGCAATGCACCACTGGCATAGCCACCAAAGCCAATAGCCACATCGGGTTTATATTCACGCAGGATTTGGAGTGATTTCCAAACACTGTGTATGACTTTTAAAGGGAATAAGAAATTCTTTGGTGAGAGACTTCGTTGCAATCCACTGATCCAAAGTCCGATGATTGGGAAGCCGGCTTTTGGAACTTTTTCCATTTCCATGCGATCGCTGGCACCAACAAATAAAATTTCTGCATCGGGATGGCTTGAGCGAATAGCCTGTGCAACCGCAACGGCAGGGTATATATGACCTCCGGTACCACCACCGCTGACTATAAATTTTAATTTTTTAGATGTGTTCATGCAGGTTGTTCTTCCGTAATTTTATTTGACTGAGATTCCAGGTCTTCGTTTGGTTCATCCAGTTCAACATATCGGCTTACACTCATTATTACTCCGAACGCAACTGATGTGAGCAAAATGGAAGTTCCTCCTTTACTAATCAATGGAAGAGTTAATCCCGTTACCGGGAAAAAGTTTACTGCAACAGCCATATTAATCAGAGCCTGCAATACCAGCGAGAAACTCAAACCAACGGCAATTAATGCACCAAAGGCTTTCGGACTTTTCAGTACCATACGCATTGCCCGATAAAGAAAAAACATATACAACATCAACATGAGGATTGCTCCGATCAGTCCATACTCTTCTGCAATGATGGCATAAATAAAATCCGAATAGGCCTCCGGTAAAAAGTTTCTTTCCGTACTATTTCCCGGGAATTTCCCTACGATACCACCTGTAGCAATGGCTATTTTAGCATGATCATTTTGATAGGATTTATCCGAATCTATTTCTTGTTTGCCAAACGATTCTATACGGTGTTTCCAGGTGAGCAACCTACCTGTTCCGTGCAAGGATTTTTCTGGCATTGCAAACAACAACAGAAAAAGCAGCAACCCAACAACCGAAACTGTACCGCCAATCAACGCTAAGTGTTTTATTTTTACCCTGCCGATAAAGAGGATCAGCATACAAGTAGCAAACAGTACCAGCGCGGTCGAAAGATTTTCAGGTGCAATCAGCATACAGATTGCGGTAATATGACCCAGAATAGGAAGAAAGGATTTTTTGAAATCATCGATCGTATCTTGTTTACGAGCTAATTCGCGTGTAACAAACATAATGATGGCCAGTTTGGCAACATCAGAAGCCTGAAAAGTTATGCCAAGAATATTTACCCATCGGCGGGCTCCATTAATTTCGATACCGTAGATGAGGGTATAAATCAGAAGCGGGTAGGTGATCCACAACAGCAATTTTGAGATACCAATGAAATACTTGTAATGAATGGAATGAATAAACAGCATAACCAACACACCTGCAATCAATAGTCCTCCCTGCTGCAACAGATACAGTTCGACGCGACCACCGTTTTTAGCATACGCCAAAGCTCCGGTTGAACTGTATACAGCCAACAACCCCCAAAAGGAGAGGATAAATATGATCCCCCACATAAACAGGTCACCGCGTGGTTTTATTTTTTGCCAGGTATCCATTTCCTGTATTACAATTCTTTTACTGCTTTCTTAAACTGGCGACCACGGTCTTCGTAATTTTTAAATAAATCAAAAGAAGCGCAGGCCGGAGACAGCAGTACTGCTTCACCAATTCTACTTAGTTTTTTTGCAACATGTACCGCTTCATTCATGGAGGTGGTATTGACGATCATATCCACTTCGCTTCCGAATGCTTCATGCAGTTTACGATTGTCTAATCCCAGACAAACAATGATGCGGACTTTTTCCTTCACCAGTTCTTTCAGGGTTGAATAATCGTTGCCTTTATCAACACCACCGGCAATCCAGATGGTAGGTTTGTCCATGCTTTCCAGGGCATACCAGGCTGAATTTACATTGGTTGCTTTTGAATCATTGATGAATTCAACCCCGCCAATGGTGAGAACCGGTTCGAGGCGGTGTTCAACATTCTGGAAACTCATCAGGCTTTCGCGAATGGTTTCCTTGCGGATGTTGAGTACCTGGCCAATGATGGCCGCGGCCATAGAATTGTAACCGTTGTGACGGCCACGTAATGAAAGTTCGTTGGTATGCATGTTAAAAGGATTATGGGTTTCTGTGTTGAGGTCGACGGTGAGCATTCCGTCGGTAATAAAGGCACCGGGTTTTACCGGTGTGCCGAAAGAGAAAGGATACGATGTAGCTGAAACGGGATGTTTGGCTAAATGCTGAACGATGATTTCATCGTCGATACAATAAATAAAAATATCGTTGCTGTTTTGATTGCGCGTTATGCTGAATTTGGAATCGATGTACAATTGCATATTGTATGCATAGCGGTCGAGATGATCGGGTGTGATATTGAGCAAAACGGCAATGTCTGCTTTGAAGCCAAACATATCGTCGAGTTGAAAGCTACTCAACTCCAATACGTAATAATCGAAATTCCCATGCGCAACAAGACGTGCAAAGCTCTTTCCGATGTTTCCGCCTACCGCAACATTCAAACCCGCTTTATTCAATAAATAATAAACAAGAGATGTGGTAGTAGTTTTCCCATTGGTTCCGGTAATGGCAATGATTTTGGATCCGGTATAGCGGGAGGCAAATTCAATTTCAGAAATCACCGGAATATTTTTGGCAGCAGCCTGTTGAACTATTTCAGCAGTAGCCGGGATACCCGGACTCTTGATGATTTCACCGGCATTCAGAATTTTTTCCGGAGTATGTACTTGCTCTTCAAATGCAATTTGATGTTCAAGGAGCTCACTTTTATACGTATCAGGGATCTGACTAAGATCGCTTACAAATACATCGAAGCCCTGTTGCTTGGCCAGTATAGCCGCACCTGTGCCGCTTTCTCCACTTCCTAATATGACCAGTCGATTTTGCATTATCGTTTATCTGATCTTGAGTGTTAGGATGGTAATGATGGCCAGCATAATACCAATAATCCAGAAACGGGTTACGATTTTGGATTCGTGGTAACCACCCTTTTGATAATGATGATGTAAAGGTGCTATGCGGAACAACCGATGTTCACGTGCATATTCTATTCCGTGTTTACGTTTTTGGTATTTAAAATAGTAGACCTGTAAAATAACGGATACATTTTCGATGAGGAAGATGCCGCACAGAATAGGAATCAATAATTCTTTGCGTACCATCAGAGCAAATGTGGCCAGGATTCCACCCAATGCCAGACTACCGGTGTCGCCCATGAATACCTGAGCCGGGTAAGCATTGTACCAGAGAAAACCAACACATGCTCCAACAAATGCAGCAGCAAAAACCATCATTTCACCCAGGTTGGGGATATACATGATGTCGAGGTAGTTGGCAAAAAGAATGTTACCTGATATGTAGGCAAATAAACCTAAGGTGACTCCGATGATAGCCGATGTTCCAGCAGCAAGACCATCGATGCCATCAGTAATGTTTGCACCATTGGATACAGCGGTGATAATAAATATTACAATGATGAGATAGATCCAATAATTATAATCCTTGTACCCCTCGCCCATGAATTTCAGCAGATCGGCATAATCCAGTTCGGTTTGCTTGAAAAAGGGAATGGTTGTCGATGTGGAATGCACATCACGCGCCAGCAAGTCCTGATTGTCTATATGTGTTGGTTGTAAATTATTTTCTTTAATGAAGGACTCTGTAACTTCTCCCGGTTTATAAAATTCTCGGGTCTTTACATTTTCATTGTAGTATAAGGTTGTGGCAACAATAACTCCCAGTCCGATTTGACCGAGTATTTTAAATCTGCCTGCTAGTCCTTCTTTATTTTTCCGGAATACTTTAATAAAATCATCGATATAGCCGATTATACCCAACCATACTGTTGAAAGCAAAATCAGGAGGATGTATACATTTTCGAGACGGGCAAATAATAAGGTAGGAATCAGAATGGCACCAATAATGATCAGGCCTCCCATGGTGGGAGTTCCTTGTTTTTGTTTCTCTCCTTCCAGGCCCAAATTGCGAACGGTTTCCCCGATTTGTAGTTTTTTCAGCCAACCGATCAGGTTTTTTCCATAAATCATGGAGATGGTCAATGAAAGAATAATTGCCAGTGCTGCACGGAAGGAGATGTATTGAAACATTCCTGCTCCCGGAAGATCGAATCGTTGATCGAGATAATTAAACAAGTAGTATAGCATGGTTTATTTTTCCAATAGGTTGAACATTTCCATCAATATTTTTTTATCGTCGAAGGGCTGTTTCACTCCTGCGATTTCCTGGTAGTCTTCATGACCCTTACCCGCCAAAAGAATGATATCTCCTTTGCTGGCAGAACTTACAGCAGCTTTAATGGCTTCTTTACGATCAGTAATGCGTAAGGTTTTTTTGTAGTGAAGCGGTTTAACACCCTGTTGCATTTCATTGAGAATTTCTTCCGGATTCTCGTTACGCGGATTGTCCGAAGTGAATATTACACGGGTACTTAAGGTAGAAGCTATATCCGCCATAACCGGCCGCTTGGCTGCATCCCGGTTGCCTCCGCAACCCACAATAGTTATTACATCTTCGTTGCGCGTACGAATTTCGTTGATGGTTTCCAGTACATTTTTCAAGGCATCAGGGGTATGCGCGTAATCAATGATTCCGGTAATACCTCCATTGGAGCGAATGGTTTCAAAACGCCCTCTGGCACTTTCAAGCCGGCTGAGTGTAGTTATAATTTCGTGTTTACTTTTGCCAAGTAAGAAAGCTGTGCTGTATACGGCCAGCAGATTGTATGCATTAAAAAATCCAACCAGACGGAACCAGGCTTCTTCACCATCGATATGGAGCAACATGCCATTGAAATCGTTTTCGATGATGCGCGCTTTGAAATCAGCCATCGATTTCAATGCGTAGGTATAACGTGTTGCTTTGGTATTCTGCAACATCACCATACCATTCTTATCGTCTTTGTTGGTTAATGCAAACGAATCGATATTCTGGTTGTCGAACAGTTGTTTTTTTGCCCGGATATAATTTTCAAATGTGAGGTGATAATCGAGGTGATCGTGTGTGATATTGTTAAAAACGGTACCTGCAAAATGCAATCCGGTAATGCGGTGTTGTTCGATAGCATGTGAGCTGGCTTCCATGAAGCAGTATTCGCAACCTGCACTAACCATCTCTTCCAGCAACTCGTTGATGCGAATAGAATCCGGAGTAGTATGCGATGCAGGAATTACCGTTTCGTTGATCCGGTTCTCTACCGTAGAAAGCAACCCCGCTTTATGCCCCATGCTGAGAAACAAACGCTGCAACAAAGTGGCCACTGTAGTTTTTCCGTTTGTACCGGTAATGGCAACCAGTTTTAGTTGCCGGGAAGGATGCCCGTAAAATGCTGATGCAAAATGAGCCATCGCTTCCTGTGAATTTTTAACCCGGATATACACTACAGCAGGATCCAGATGAGACGGCAGTTTTTCACAAACGATACCCATTGCTCCTTTGGATATGGCATCTGCAATAAAATTATGCCCGTCGATTTGTGTTCCCCGAATGGCAAAATACAGTGAACCTTCTCCAACCTGTCTTGAATCAAAAGTTAAATGCAGACAGGAAACCTGATCATTGCCGGTCACCTCTGTTTCGATATGTTGTATTAATTCACGAATGATCATTTTATCCGAGTTGAAGGGTTACTACCATTCCTTTAGAAACAATTTGTCCGGCATTTATTGATTGTGATTTAACTTTTCCGGCACCATTGATTTTTACTTTCAATCCACGATTTTCCAACAGGTACAATGCATCGCGCAAACCCATGCCTTTAACATCCGGCATTTGTAGTTTTTGATGCGTGTATGATTTCAACATCACAAAATTGCCTGCAGTACTTCCGGTTGCCCATTCACTTCCGAATTCTTCGAGCGAATCAGTATTCCCGTGAGTTGAAATTTGAATGCGGTTTAAAATAACACTCAGGTCTTCGCGATTTCCAACAGTCAGATGTGGAATCTTCAGAGTTCCCGGTTGAACAGTAAAGCGTAATTCAGGATGCAACGATGTACTGTTGGCATAAACTTTATCAGCAATTTCTTTGAATACCGGACCTGCAACAGCGGAACCATAATACACCCCTTTTGATGGTGCATTAACCATGACCATACAGGTATATTTTGGATTATCGGCCGGGAAGAAGCCGCAGAAGGATGAACGGTAAACTTTGTTCTTATATCCCAACCGGCCATCTGCAACCAGAGCAGTTCCGGTTTTACCCGCCACTGTATAATTCGGATTTTTAAGATTATTGCCCGTACCATGTTCAACCACACCTTTGAGTGCGGTGTATAAATCTTTCAGGGTTGAAGGTTTGCAAACTTGCTCCACCATGGTCACTGTTTGAAATTGCTTTACCGGCTTCCCGGTCTTTAATATTTCTTTTACCAGCAGCGGTTTTACCATTTTCCCTTTGTTAGCAATAGCATTGTAAATGGTAGCAACCTGTAACGGTGTAACTTTAATTTCGTAACCAATCGACGACCAGGGTAGTGTGGTGCCATACCAGTCTTTATCACCTGGTTTTTTGATATGTGGTTTTCCTTCACCGGATAATTGAAAACCAATCGGACGCGTTAGTTTTAACCGATCCAGGTAGTTATAGAATTGCGTTGGATTATCTTTATAAGCTTCGTATACAGCTTTGGATATGGCTACATTAGACGATAATTCAAAAGCCTCTTTTAAGCTTACAATACCATGTCCTCCACGTTCCGAGTCAAACATCGTTGCTCTTGCGAAATATTTCTTTTCTCCCTTTTCAGTATCATAACGATCTTCGAGCGACGCCTTACCATCTTCCAGGAGAGCCATTAAGGAAATGAGTTTGAATGTAGAACCTGGTTCCAGGCTTTCTCCCACCGCGTAATTAAATTTCTCGGTATAGTTGCCTTCGCTCACTCGGGTTAAATTGGCTAACGCTTTAATTTCACCGGTACTTACTTCCATCAGAATGGCTGTTCCCCATTCGGCATCATTCAGAATCAGTGTTCGCATCAAAGCATATTCTGCAACATCCTGCAGATTTACATCAATGGTGGTTTGAATATCCAAACCGTTACGTGCTTCAATTTGAATGTCTTCGTCGTTTACCGGAATCCAGGTGCCACCGGCAATGCGTTGCATCACCCGTTTACCGGGTTTGCCAGAAAGTTCTTTGTTAAAAGCACCTTCAATCCCTACAGGTGCAATACCTTTTACAGAATAACCGATCGTACGTTCAGCCAGAAAATCAAAAGGTTTTTCGCGCCGGTTTTTTTCCTCAATGGTGAGACCGCCTTTGTATTTTCCCAAACGGAAAATCGGGAAGTTCTTCACTTGTTTCATTTCAGGATAGCTCACCTTTCGTTTGAGGAGGTAATACCGATCACCCCGTTTGCGTACGCCTTTTAATATGCGTTTGTAGTCTTCTTTACTGCGATCCGAAAAAATTTTGTTCAGGCAAAAGGCCAGAGAATCGACCTGATTTTCAAACAAATCATCTTCACGAAATCCGGGCGATTTTCCATCCAGCCGTAAGTCATAAATTGGTAGAGACGTAGCGAGCAAACTACCATCGCTTGAAAATATATTTCCCCTCGAAGGTTCAATGGTTTGTACTGAAGTGCTCAGGTCATCCGCCAGTGCACGCCATTTTTTCCCTTCTTTAAATTGAATGCGGAACAAATAGACAATGATTACCGCAGCCAGTGCGCACATAAGTGCATAGGCCGTATAGGTACGGATAAGAATAACCTTTTTTATATTAACCTGATTATTCGCCACTGGTAATTTTAATCGGAGGGGTGGTTAATTCTTTTATTCCGAGCGTATCCAATTTGGCTGCCACATTGGATTGTTTACTTTGGCTCATCAATTCACTGAGAATACTGATGTATTCGGAGCGCAACTCTTTTATTTCTTTGTTCAGCTGATCGGTATGGCGTACGATACGTTCGTTGTAATGAACATTCCAGATATGGATCAACAACAACAACACGATAAATAAGGCAAACGGAATTTGTTTCAACATCCATTCGTTTGAAATATTGAAATCAAAGTCGGCTACCTTACGAAACGTATTGGTCAGACGCGATGGCGCTTTTGGAGTTGCTTCCACCGGTTCTTCCAGTTCTTCCCGTTGTATGATAATTTTATTCGCCATGGATTCAGTTCGGGGAATTTTCTTTTCTTCGGGTTGCAATTCTGAGTTTGGCGCTGCGTCCACGGTTGTTGGATTCCAGTTCAACATCACCGGCAACGGTTGTTTTGCCAATGGGATCAAAGGGGCGCAGAATATTTCCGTAAAAATCTTTTTGGGTTACACCTTCCAGATTTCCCGTTTGCATAAAGTTTTTAACCAATCGGTCTTCCAGCGAGTGATAGCTCATCACAACCAACCGACCTTCAGCTTTGAAGAGATCAGGTGTTTGTAATAACAATTGCTTTAATACATCGATTTCATGATTCACTTCAATGCGTAAAGCCTGAAACACCTGCGCGTAGAATTTGTAATCCTTGAATTTAGGAGCAAACTTTCCGATGGCCTGTTTAAGTTCACCAACTGTTTTTATAGGCTGTGCGTTTCTGGAAATAACAATGGCTTTTGCAAGCTGACGTGAATTCTTCAATTCACCGAAGAGGTAAAATATATCGGCCAGGCGCGACTCATTGTAAGTATTTAAAACAGATGCCGCTGATATTTCCTGTGTGCGATTCATGCGCATATCCAGTTCAGCTTCGTCGAAACGAAATGAGAATCCCCTTTCATCGATATCAAACTGATGCGATGAAACACCCAGATCTGCCAGCAGTCCATCAACCGGAACCAATCCCTGGTATTGAAGATGATTGCTGAGAAAGCGAAAATTCTGATCGATAAAAATGAGACGTTTATCAGCTGGTAAGTTTTTACGGGCATCTTCGTCCTGATCAAAAGCAACCAGTTTGCCTTTTGCACTCAGGCGCTCAAGTATGGCTCTGGAATGGCCACCCCCTCCAAAAGTAACATCGACGTAAATACCATCCGGGTTAATGTTCAGTCCATCCAGACATTCCTGCAACATTACCGGCACATGGTACTCAGCCATCGCTTCTCCTTTCCTTGTGGGTCATTACATCCTCTGCCAGTGCCGAGAAATCAGCAGGCTCTTCGCGTAACATTTTTTCATACGCCGCTTTACTCCAGAGTTCTATTTTATTGCCATAAGCAAGCAACATTACATCTGTTTTTATTCCGGCGTATTCGAGCTGAGGTTTTGGGATCAGAATGCGGGATGCTGCATCCATCGTTAACTGACTTGCACCACGTAAAAAATAACGTTTAAACTCCCGCTCTTTTTTGATGTAATCGCTGAGTTTATTGATTTCTGTGGCAATCAGGTTCCATTCATTGGCGGGGTACAACACACAGCATTTCTCAAATCCGCGGTTAATAAACAGGTTGTTTTTAGCGGCTTTGGGAAACTGTTTTTTTAACGCAGCCGGAATGATAAGCCTTCCTTTGGCGTCGAGTTTACATTCATATTCACCGTGCAATTGAGCCACTTTTTTTGTCCTTTTCGAGTGCTAAAGTAAAAACAAAAATCCACTTTTCTCCACTTTCCCCCACAATGTGGAAAAGTTGTGTTCTTTTAGGATTTAAAATGGACTGAAACATTCAAGCCGGTTTAATACAAAAAGGCAGAAGAATTATACGCTGGAGGTGATGCTTTTATGTCTGAGAATAGAATAGAATTGCAGAACATCAACAATGAGTTGCGGTGCATTGTATCTCAGTATTATTGAATGTCATTTTCAGAAGAGGAGGCTGATAAACAATGAATATGCGCATTGGTTACATTTCAATGACGTAAAAATGACTGTAAATCCATTAATACTATCAGGTTAGGGGATGGGAAACAGTTATATTTGGGTAGCACAAATAGCCAGAAACATGCATCTATTAATGAACCTCTTTCAGCCCAATGCATATATTGATCCCGTATGCGGATATGCGCATTTTTCGTTCTGGTCAGGAACAGCAGAATGGAATAATGCCGGACCTTATATAATTCCTATTGAGGAAGACCGTTCACCCGGACAGGCAGAAAAAAATCAGAATGATTTTGAGCCAACTTTCGCAAATCCTTTCAAGCAGCAGTAACTGATAGCTGAGAGTAATTTTCTTTAATACGTTGTTACCTATTTGTATTAAAGATTGAATGAATCGTATGTCAGGATATTAATTACGATGATGTCAAGAGCTAATGCGGTATCCTGTAATACAATTTCAGGTGTGACCTGGTACTGAAGTTAAGCGTCAAGGAAGTTTCATCATCCAGAGGTTTACCAAACCAACATAGTCTGGTTCCGCTCTATATAATACACTAGGAATTCTTTTCACCGAGAATAAATTACAAATGGTTAAAGCCATATGGGATCGGATATACTTTAAGGTGTTTTGCTTCAGAGACAAACCAGGCATCACCCTGTTGTATGATTCCTGTTTCCGGATGAAGTTTCCGCAATAAATCGGAATTGCTTCTTATTGCGTACAGCGCCGGATAAAAATTATCTATTAAAATTTGTATAGATTTAGCAGGTTAAATCTATATTCCCGTTTCAATAATGCAGATGACAGAGAGGGAAAGAGAATGCCTGTGTTGAATAGTGACCGGATTTATATCATTGGATTTATGGGTTCAGGGAAAAGTACCCTGGGCAGGCGTCTGGCAAAAGTATTGGGGTATAATTTTATAGATACAGACCAGATTATTGAAGAACAGGTGGGTATGAGTATTTCAGAATTATTCCGGCAGGCAGGCGAAAAATCATTCCGCGAAATGGAGACCCGCATTCTCAGAGAAACCACTTTATCCGGCAAAGCGGTTATAGCAACAGGTGGTGGAATGCCTTGTTCTGACGAACATATCTTGCTGATCAATACGCATGGGATAAGCATCTACCTCGAAGCCAATAGTGCATTTTTAAAGCAGCGACTGTTGCAGGGTAAACGTCAAAGACCGCTTATGGCAGGGGTTACCGAGGATGAGATGGAAGGGAAAATTAAAAAGCTATTAAATGACCGGGAACCCTTTTATAAGCAGGCTCATTATACTATTCCATTGCCTGTTGAATCGGTGGAAACACTAATAAAATCAATAGGTTTGGGGGGTTAGCGCCCGCTCAGGTAATGGTCGAATCCTTGTGAGTCCCCGTAAATGTTGACAAGGTGTGAAAATAATTCAAATGATTTTTTTTCAAAAACTTGATGGATCGCTTGTTTTATTCAACACCTTTCCTAAGTTTGTTAGAGTAATAACCAATCTATTAATAACACAATTACTATGAACAAGTCAGATTTAATCGACAAGATGGCAAACGATGCCAAGTTAACTAAAGTTCAAGCTGCTGCTTCTTTAGATTCTTTTATGGCTGCAACACAAGGTGCGCTGAAAAAAGGAGACAAAGTAATCCTCGTTGGATTTGGAACCTTCTCAGTAACTAAACGTTCAGCCCGTAAAGGACGTAACCCGCAAACCGGGAAAGAAATTAACATCCCTGCAAAAAAAGTTGTGAAATTTAAAGCAGGTGCTGGTCTTCAAGGAAAAATCAAATAAGGTTTTCCCTTCAAGTGGAAAAACCTCTTCAGCAATGAAGAGGTTTTTTTTTGCCCATTTCATTAGCGTAAAAAAAACTTGTTACCTTGAATGTTGTTCCCGAAATTTTCATAAATAAATTAGCATCATGAAAAGTGAATCTGTGAAATTTATAAATGTTGATCAGTACATAGAAACCTTCCCTGTCGATGTGCAGAAGCTGTTACAAGAATTGCGCAACACGATACGTCAGGCTGCGCCCAATGCCGAAGAGTGCATCAGTTATAATATGCCGGCCTATAAATTAAATGGAGTATTGGTATATTTTGCCGGCAATAAAAAGCATATCGGTTTTTATCCTATACCGTCGGCCATCGAGCATTTCAGTAAGCAGCTGTTAAATTACACTACTTCAAAAGGAGCTATTCAATTTCAGATCGAAGAGGGAATTCCCAAAAGGCTGGTACAGGAAATTGTAAAGTTCCGTGTAAAGGAAAATCAAGCGAAGCTTTTAAAAAAGTAATAAATGCGAGCCTGTTTGAAGGTGAGTAAATTAGAAGATCCTTGCGGTATTAACTAAATGCATTAAATATAACCCAACTGCTGATATACGCAAGTGCAGTGAGGTAAGCAAATTGAATGAAGGTCCATTTCCAGCTGCGGGTTTCTTCATGTACAACAGAAATCGTACTCATACATTGCAAAGCAAAGGCATAAAAAATCATCAGCGATAAAACCGTGGCCATCGAAAAAACCGGATTACCGGTTGCCGGATTTATTTCGTTGCGCATCTTAACCCGAATACTTTGAAGGTCACCAATATCAGACCCAACACTGTAAATGGTGCTCATGGTTCCCACAAATACTTCCCGGGCTGCCAGTGATGTGATCAGGGCAATCCCTATTTTCCAGTCAAAACCCAACGGACGAATGACCGGTTCCATCCAATGTCCGAATTGTCCGGCATACGAATTTTGTAATTTCTCTGCATCCTTCATGGCAGCAAGTTCTTCGATCGGGTGTGTATTGGCAGGGTCGGTAGCCAGTTGCAAATATTTGGTTTCGATATGTTGCATGGTATCGTTCGGTCCAAACGACGCCAAAGCCCACAATATGACAGACACGGCAACAATAATTTTTCCTGCTCCCCATACAAAGGCTTTTCCTTTTTCGTACAACGTGATGAGCATATTGCTCAGTACCGGAAGTTTGTATCCTGGAAGCTCCATGATAAAATAATTTTTCTCACGGGTTTTTATAAATAACTGAAAAATAAATGCACTGATCAGGACTGCAACAAATCCAATGAGGTACATAAACATCAATACAATACCATGCAGGTTGAAGGGTCCCCAACGCATGTCTTCAGGAACCAACATGCCAATCAATAAGGTGTAAACCGGTAAGCGGGCCGAGCAACTCATCAACGGAATAACCAAAATGGTAATCAGGCGTTCTTTTTTGTTTTCAATACTGCGCGATGCCATGATACTCGGAACTGCGCATGCCATACCGCTGATTAAGGGAACAATGGATTTACCGTTCATTCCGAAAGGGCGCATAATACGGTCCATGATAAATCCGACACGTGCCATATACCCTACATCTTCCAAAATTGCAATGAATGCAAAAAGTATAATGATCTGTGGAAGAAACACCATTACACCGCTCAGTCCTGCTAAAATTCCACTTACAATCAGATCATTTAAAATACCGGCAGGCATGGTTTGCTGAATCCAGTGTGAGGAAATGTAAAAGCCGTCTTCTACCCATTGCATGGGATAACTGCTCCACGAAAAAATAGCCTGGAAAACAAAAAATAATAAGCTTAAAAATATAACTAATCCCCAGATACGGTGCGTAAGAATTTTGTCGGCTTGCTGGGTTATAGAACGGAGTTTGGTTTGCCCTTTTTCTTTGCGTGAAATGCGTACAGCCTGATCAATGGTATGGTAACGTTTCAGTACTTCTGTTTCCTGAAATTTATGCGCATCGAACTGGTATTTGATAAAACAATCGCGGATGGCATCGGCTTTTGGAGTCAGCAATTCGCGGGCATTGATGGCAAATTGCAAGGCAGCATACCGGTTTTTCTTATCGGTAATTTCGCATACTTCATTCAGAAATGCTGGTTGAAGTGCATCCAGTGAAAAGAAGGTTTTCTTCTGATAGTTGGCCGTATCGACTAAAAATGTTTTTAACTCACTGATCCCTTTTTTCTGACGTGCATTGATAGGAATTACAGGAATACCCAATTCTGCCGAAAGCAATTCGATATTGTAAAAAATTCCGCGACGGGCGGCTACATCCATCATGTTTAAAGCCAGGATCACCGGTATACCCAAGTCGGCAACCTGTGTCATCAACAGTAAATTTCTTTTCAGGTTGGAGGCATCGGCAATAAAAAGTACGATATCCGGAGAACCGGTTTCGGTTTTATTGCGCAGCATTTCATATGTAACCAACTCATCAGCCGACTTCGGATATAAACTATAAGTACCCGGCAGATCGATGAGCTGTGCTTTTACAAGCGGACTTAAGCGACAAGAACCTGTTTTCTTATCAACGGTGGTTCCCGGAAAATTGCTCACTTTCTGATTTAAACCGGTCAGGGCATTGAACAGCGATGTTTTTCCGCTGTTTGGATTACCTACCAATGCTACCGTTATTTCCTGTTTCAATCTATTTAAGCTTAATGTCTACCAGTGCTGCATCGTTTATGCGCAGGCACATCTTATATTCACCTACACGAATTGCAATCGGATCGCCAAAAGGAGCAATATTTTCCAGTTCGACTTCTTCTCCGGGCAATAAACCCATTTCGAAAAGCTTCAGCAATAAATCTTCCGATTGTATCTGACAGACTTCTGCCACCTGACCAAATTGTAATTCCGATAACTTCATGAAAGTGCAAATTTAAGCACCCCCAGTCAATTATTGATGAAAATGATTTTATTTAGCAGTTCATGAAAAAGCCTTTTATCAGTGGATTTACTATCGTTCGCAATGCCGTTAAATTCGATTATCCTATTGTAGAATCCATACGCAGCATTTTACCGATGGTCGATGAATTTGTGGTAAGTGTGGGGAACAGCGAAGACAATACACTGGAATTGATTCAGGCTATTGATTCACCGAAGATTCGCATCGTACAATCGGTGTGGGACGACAGTTTGCGGGAGGGTGGACGTGTTTTGGCCGTTGAAACCGATAGGGCATATAAACATATTTCTGCAGAAGCCGATTGGTGTTTTTACCTGCAAGCCGATGAAGTGGTACATGAGCAATATCATCCTGCTATACTAAAAGCGTGCGAAACATATTTAGCGGATAAACGCATCGAAGGACTTCTGTTTGGATACAAACATTTTTACGGCAGTTATGATTATATCGGCGATTCGCGGAAATGGTACCGTACCGAGATCCGCATTGTGAGGCATGATCCGGGGATTACCAGCTTCCGCGATGCACAGGGTTTTCGCCTGCATAACCGGTTGATGCGGGTGAAGCCGATAGATGCCTTTATTTATCATTACGGTTGGGTAAAAGATCCGCGCAGTCAGCAAGCCAAACAGGAACAGTTTCACAAAATGTGGCACGATGATGACTGGATGGAGAAAAATGTAGCCAAGGCTGATGCCTATGATTACTCGCTGGTAGATTCACTCAACCGATTTGAAGGAACGCATCCGGCTGTGATGGAAGATCGGCTCAAACGCATGCACTGGACGTTTGAATACGACCTATCGAAAAAGAAATTCGATTTTAAGAATTGGTTGTTGTATTTAATCGAACGCCTGACGGGCAAGCGTTTGTTTGAATACAAAAACTACAAAGAAATTTAAACAGATGAGCCGGAAGGCTTACTGTACTGCAGCTTTCGACAAACGTTTGCGGTCTGTTTCGTTCAGTAAAATTTTACGGAGGCGCAGGTTTTTCGGGGTAACTTCAACATACTCATCGCCCTGAATATATTCCATACATTCTTCCAGAGAGAAATCAACTTTTGGTGCAATACGGGTTTTATCGTCGGTGCCTGATGCACGCATATTGGTCAATTGTTTTGCACGAATTGTATTTACAACCATATCATCCGGACGAATATTTTCGCCGATGATTTGACCTTCGTAAATTTCATCACCCGGTTCAATGAAAAAGCGTCCGCGATCCTGCAATTTATCCAAAGAATAAGCAGTAACCAGACCTTTTTCTCCGCTGATCAATACACCGGAAATGCGGTGAGAAATATTTCCTTTCCAGGGTTCGTAACCCTTGAAACGGTGCGCCATGATGGCTTCTCCGGCAGTTGCAGTCAATACATTATTTCTTAATCCGATGATCCCACGTGCTGGAATCGAGAATGCCAGATGTTGCAAATCACCTTTGGGTTCCATCACCATCAATTCACCCTTGCGCTGGCTCACCAGTTCAATTACTTTACCTGAACTTTCTTCCGGTACATCCACGGTTAAATATTCCATTGGCTCGCATTTCTGTCCGTCAATTTCCTTGATGATTACGCGGGGCTGTCCCACCTGGAATTCATATCCTTCGCGGCGCATGGTTTCAATCAGAATGGATAAATGCAGGATGCCACGTCCGTATACCAGAATCGAATCCGGTGAGGCGGTATCTTCCAAACGCATGGCCAGATTTTTTTCCATTTCCTTTTCCAACCGTTCACGCAAGTGTCGCGAGGTTACGAATTTACCTTCCTTACCAAAGAAGGGCGAGTTGTTGATCGTAAACAACATGCTCATGGTTGGTTCGTCGATGGAGATAGGTTTTAATCCTTCCGGTTTTTCAAAATCGGCAATGGTATCACCAATTTCAAAACCTTCAATTCCAAATACGGCGCAAATATCTCCGGCAAAAGCTTCTTCTACTTTTAAACGGCCCAAACCTTCAAACGTATACAATTCTTTTACGCGTGATTTTTGAATGGAGCCTTCGCGCTTCACCAGACTGATGGGTTGATTTACCTTGATGGAACCGCGCAGCAAACGTCCGATTGCAATCCGTCCGGTAAAAGATGAATAATCCAGGGAAGTAATTTGCATTTGCAGGTTACCTACTTCCACATGCGGTGGAGGGATTTGCTCTAAAATATCGTCGAGCAACTGGGTGAAATCCGTTGTTGGATTTTTCCAGTCGCGTCCCATCCAACCCATTTTGGAACTTCCGTAAATGGTATGGAAATTTAATTGTTCTTCGGTTGCGTCAAGATTGAAAAACAATTCAAATACATGATCGTGTACTTCATCGGGACGGCAATTCGGTTTATCTACCTTATTAATAACTACAATCGGTTTTTTGCCCAAAGCCAGAGCCTTATGTAAAACAAAACGCGTTTGCGGCATCGGACCTTCAAAAGCATCCACCAGCAGCAATACGCCATCGGCCATGTTGAGCACACGCTCTACTTCACCTCCAAAGTCGGCGTGACCGGGAGTATCGATGATATTGATTTTGGTATCTTTATAGCGAACGGATACGTTTTTGGCCAGAATGGTGATTCCGCGTTCGCGTTCCAGGTCATTATTATCGAGGATTAGGTCTCCAAATTGCTGATTATCACGAAATAACTTCGTTTGGTGGAGAATTTTATCAACTAAAGTGGTCTTCCCGTGATCTACGTGAGCGATGATGGCTATGTTTCTGATTTTTTGTGGCATTATACTTGGAAAATGAGGCGCAAAGGTAAGACAACGAGGCCGAACAAAAAACAATTAATTGATTATTTGGCCGTTAATTCAGTAACTTTGTATTGTAATGCGTAAATTATTCTCCATAGGACTCATATTTATGCACCTCTTATCGGGTGTAGGCTTATTTGCTACGGTTCATTATTGTGGCAATACTATTACCCAATGGAGCTGGATAGAGGAAGAAACCGATAATTGCTCTTGCGACAGGGTGAAACGTGAGGACTGTTGCAGCGATGTGAGGATTCAATCGCAGGTAATTTCGGAATCTACTGCAGCGCAAAGTCTTAAAGTTGAACGCAATCCGGTTAAACAGCTCTTTCAGGTTTTTGCACAGCCGGTTTATGCATTGGCAGCAGGTTCCACTATACACAAACAGACGATATCTTTAACAGACGATCATCGAGCGGGGCAATTAAATATATTGCGCCATGTGGTTCTACGGATTTAACTGCAATGCCTCTGAAAGACATATGCATAAGTTAAATCCATTTTACATGAACAAAAAAATCATTCTCTTCTTTCTGTTGCTGATTCCGGCAATGCTGGTACGGGCGCAATTGACGTTCCCGAAAGGAACGGTATTGCATCTGAATACCAATAAAGCATTTCTGTATCCTGAAACCGGCATTTATTTTAATACCGGTATCAACAAGGTTACAGATTACCGCTGGTATAAAATGCCTGAAGACTCGCTGGATGCGCGTTGGGATTTTCAGGCATGCATGAATGGAGATTGCAAAATCGGGTTACCGGCAGAAGGAGATTTTATAACCGACTTCGGGCTCAACGATACAACCGGTTTTATCATGTTTCATGTAAATACGGGAGGATTTAGCGGAAAATCGAAATTGAGTTACCGCGTGGCCCATAAATCTGATACTGCAGATCAAGCTGTAATGGAATACAATATAACGTATACCAATACTACAGGAATCTCTGATCAACACGCAACATCATTTTTCAATGTTTATCCGAATCCCGCAATCGAAAAACTGTACATTGTTTTATCAGAGCAAGTAACCGGAACCTATAGCCTGTTTAGCTCAGACGGCAGGTTAATTACCAGTGCAACCTTATCGGAGGCACCGGTTCATATACTGGTTACTTCATCATTAGAAGCAGGAATTTATTTCCTGCAGATTCAGTCTGATCATTTTGTAGAAAACAAGCGAATCATAATCGCTCATTAAAATATTCAATCATGAAAAAATTCTTATTTATAGCCTTTGTTTCAACCATTCTTATGGCCTTTGCCTTTCCGGTACCTCCTGTAAAAACAACGTTTAAAGTTTCAGGAAACTGTGGAATGTGTAAAGAACGCATCGAAGTGGCGCTGGATCAGAAAGGGGTGAAAAGTGCCGAATGGAATATCGATTCCAAGGTGCTGGAAGTAATTTATGTTCCGGAAAAAGTAACCATCGAACAGATCCACCATTATGTGGCTTCGGTAGGTCACGATACCGACAAGGAACTGGCACCGGATTCGATATACAAGCAACTTCCCGATTGTTGCCAGTATCGCGAACATCCGAATACGCACCACGACTAATTTTCAGATCATCTTATGAAAATCAGATTGTTATTCACCCTTATTGGGGTGATAATCGGCGTTGCTCAGAGCTTTGCCCAAACAGGCAATACGCTGAAAGGTATTGTGGTTGAAACCGACGAGAAAGGAAATATCATTCCGATACAGGGAGCAACTGTGATGTGGATCAATACCTCTATCGGAACAACTACCGATGCCAACGGAGTATTTTATATCCCTACAACCGATCGTACCAAGCGTCTGGTTGTAGGCTATGTCGGATTTAAAACCGATACCATTTTTGTTCCGAACCTGAATTATGTACGTGTGGTTTTGATCAGCAAGAATCGCCTGAACGAGGTGGATATTGTATATCAACGCAAAGCAACTGAAGTCAGTTACCTCGATCCCTGGAAAACGACCATTATGAACGAAAAGGAATTGTTCAAGATGGCCTGTTGCAATCTGGCCGAAAGCTTTGAAACAAATCCTTCGGTGGATGTTGCATTTACCGATGCCGTAACAGGAACGCGGCAGATTCAAATGCTTGGATTATCCAGTCAATATACCCAGGTCACACAGGAATATGTTCCTTCGGTGCGTGGATTAGCTACAAATTATGGATTTACGTATACTCCCGGAACCTGGGTAAATTCTATTCAGGTAAGCAAAGGAGTAGGATCGGTGGTGAATGGTTTTGAAAGCATCTCCGGATTGATCAATACCGAATTGCATAAGACAGATGTGAAAGACAAAGTGTATCTGAATTTGTATGCCAGCGAGGGCGGACGATATGAAGTGAACCTGATATTGGCCCAAAAACTGGGGGATAAATTCTCGCACAGTTTTATGACCCATGCCAGCACCATCAACCAGCGCGCGGATCACAACCACGACGGGTATCTGGATAATCCCCTGGGCGATCAGTGGAATGTATTGTACCGTTGGAAGCTGGATGCTGCAAAAGGTATTTCAACACAAGGGGGAATCCGGATTTTGCGGGATGTGAAAATGGGAGGGATGTTAAATTTCAACAATAAACTCGATACGCAAATGGCCGCTCCGATGTATGGAACCCGGGTGATATCAGAACGTAAAGACGGATGGCTGAAATTCGGATATACTTTTTCGAAGAAGGTTTACAAGAGTATAGGCATACAAGTTGCAGGATCGCTGCAGGATTTTGATTCGTATTTTGGATTCAATACCTATACCGGTAAGCAACAAAGTCTGTATGGAAATTTTATTTACCAAAGTATCATTTACAGTTCGGATCATAAATTCCGTGCAGGTTTCAGCAATCAAACCGATGTGTACGACGAATCCCTGTTTAATTATGGACAGCATGATTTTAAACGCAAAGAAATTGTAAGTGGAGGATTTTTTGAGTACACCTTTTCGCGTTCAGAAAAATTTACCGCAGTGGGTGGTATTCGTCAGGATTACAACAATCTGTTTGGCTGGTTTACTACACCACGTTTGCATATCCGTTATGCACCGAGTACATCGTCGGTATGGCGGATTTCTGCTGGTCGCGGACAACGCACAGCCAATGTACTGGCCGAGAATACCGGCATGCTGGTAAGCGCACGCCGTTTTGTATTTACATCGGATTCGAACCGTTATGCTTATGGATTCCAACCTGAGGTAGCCTGGAATTACGGATTGAATTTTACGCATGAGTTTAAACTGAATTACCGGCGCGGTATTTTTACACTGGATTATTATTATACTGATTTTGTGAATCAGGTAGTAGTAGACCGTGATGCCAATACACAGCAGGTAATTTTTTCTAACCTGAATGGCAGCTCCACTTCCAACAGTTTTCAGGCGCAGGTAGATTATGAAATTCTTCGCCGGTTGGATATGCGTCTGGCATATCGGTTTTACGATGTGAAAACACAATACCAAACCGGATTGTTGCAGGTTCCGCTGATTGCACAAAATCGTGCGTTTGTGAATCTGGCTTATGCCACCAAATCCAAATGGAGTTTTGATGCCACCTGGCAATGGAACGGAGCCAAGCGTTTGCCTTCAACCAGTTCCAATCCGGATGGAAAAAAGCTTAGTGATTATTCGCCCAATTTCAGTGTGGTCAGTTCGCAAATAACCAAAGCCTTTAAAAAGCCACGTTTGGATGTTTACGCGGGCGTTGAGAATATTTTTAATTTCAAACAATTGCATCCGATCATCGACGGGCACCATCCGTACAGTTCCTATTTTGATGCGAGCATGGTTTGGGGGCCGCTGTTTGGGAGGATGACTTATGTGGGATTGAGATTGAAGATTTAGTTAATCGTTATTTGTTATTGGTTAATGGTTATTAAGCAGAGGCTACCGGGTTAGCTACTTTGTACTTCGTAATTTGTAATTATGTAACTATGTAATTGTGTTCGTTCCAAAGACAAATTTTCCTTATCCGAAAGCAGTTATTGTTTTTTTGAGAACTGGTTATTTGTCATTGAGCAATAGTTCGCTGGTTAGCTAATTCGTACTTTGTAATACGTAATTGGTTATTTGTTAATGGTTATTGGGTTATTAGTTATTGAGTAAAAGTTCTCTGGTCAGCTACTTCGTACTACGTAATTTGTACTTCGTAATTGAGTTAGTGAGGGGCATGACCCCATGTTTAGCTATCTTTGCCATTATGCCTCGCATCCTCGCTATTGATTATGGAACCCGTCGCGTGGGGTTGGCTGTTACCGACCCCATGCAACTGGTGGCCAATACCCTGACCACCTTGCCGGAAAAGGAAGTGCTGGCCTTTTTAAAAAAGTATGTGGTCGAAGAGGATGTGGTAACCCTTGTGGTTGGAAAACCATCGCGCATGGATGGCTCTGATACCCACGCTTCTCTTCCCGTAGAAAAATTTGTAACTTTGCTGCGCCAAACTTTTCCGCATATTCCTGTTCAGCAAGTGGATGAACGCTTTACATCCCGCATGGCACAACAATCATTGCTGGATATGGGTATGAAGAAAAAGGACCGGCAAAATAAGGGGAATGTCGACCAGGTGAGTGCAGCTATTATTCTGCAAACCTGGATGGAGATGAACCGTTAACCGATAAACTTTTAATATGATTTTACCAATACTGGCATACGGAGATCCTGTATTACGCAAAAAGGGTGTGAACATTGATCACAAGTACCCGAAGTTGAACGAACTGATTGAAAATATGTTCGAAACCATGTATGCTTCGCGGGGTGTAGGATTGGCCGCACCGCAGGTAGGTAAATCGATCAACCTGTTTGTGATCGACACCGCGGCGTTTGAAGACGAAGAACAACCACCTATGAAAAAGGTTTTTATCAATGCCGAGATTGTGGAAGAAAGTGGTGATGAATGGGAATTTGAAGAAGGCTGCCTGAGCATTCCCGGAATTCGTGAAAATGTGTGGAGGGAAGATACATTGGTATTGCGTTATCAGGACGAAAATTTCCAATCCTTTGAAGAAACTTATACAGGTCTTGCAGCTCGAGTGATTCAACATGAATACGATCATTGCATAGGCAAATTGTTTGTGGATCATCTGACGGAACTCAAAAAACGTTTGCTCAAAAACAGGCTGATGCGCATTTCGAAAGGGGATGTGGAAGTAAATTATAAGATGAGGTTTCCGGTTAAATAACAAGGATCCTGTTTCAATAAATATTTTAATTGGCTTACATATATTGTAATTCACGGACTGCAAGTCAGCGAAAACGGAGATACAAAAAAATCCCTAACATCATTTTGAAAGGATAAGGCTGAATGTAGCAGGATGCCGCGCGAGGGATTGCCCTAAAGGTAAGCGAGCGCATCCTTTATGGGGAAAGCCCGCAGCGCAGCGAGGACTTGGAACGAAAAGCCCGACCCCTGAAGTAAAGCGCGTGAGATGTGTATTAAATAATAGTTTAATTGTGGCGCATACTTCAGGGGTCGCGTCCAAATAAAAAAACTTTTGAACTTGAAGTGGGATTGTGGGTGCCTCAACAATTCGTTGAAGGCCTTCAGATGGTATAAAATAAAGATCTACGTTAACGTAGTTCAACAAACTTATCTCCCTAAATACCGGCCAACAGACACCCCTATAAACGGAATATAAGCGGGTGTGAAATCATCTTTTACCGCAGATTTTAAATGGATCGGAGGTGTAATACCGCCACGCCAAATGAATTTTCCGTTTTTGGAATACATCCGGATTCCAACCCGGGGTATAATAAACAAGGCACTGGAATTCCTGTTTACTTCTCCACTCATCAAATAGGTTAGTCCTATTCCTGTTTCAAACAAAATTCTATCAGAACCTCTCAGGTAATTGAGCCCACCTGTAAAGCCGGTTAAGATTTGATCATTAAATGGTTTGCCCTTAAAAAACCATCCGGAAGCACCAAGACTGAAACAAAGTGCATTTGAGTTTTTATTTAGCAATGCGGTTTCAATTGTTCCTGAAAGTAGCATTCCAGTGCCCAGCAATTCAATGTGAATTGTATATCCTTTCAGTTGTTCATGCTGTGCACATACCTGAAACGAATTCAAAGTCTGATAAAGTAGAATTAATGCGGTTACGGTTCTTATCATTAGTTGTGCATTTAGTTCCAACATCTAAACAACTGCACGCGAGTAAGAGCTGTTAATAGTTCAACAAACTTTCCAGTTTCACTGCAACTTTATCGGCATTGGGAAGCATTTCGGCTTCGAGACCCATATTGAGCGGAACGGCCGGAATATTTTTTGATCCAATGGTTGAAACCGGAGCATCGAGGAATTTGAAACAGGTTTGTGCAATACGTCCGGCCAGTGATTCAGCAAATGAATTCAACAAAGCTTCTTCAGTAACCACCAAACATTTTCCATGGCGTTGAACGGCCTGCATGATCGCCTCTTCGTCGAGCGGTTGCAGCGAACGCAGATCCAGCACTTCAACACGTCCGGGGAATTGTTTGGCTGCTGTTAAACTCCAATACACACCCATGCCCCAGGTAACAATCACACAACTTTCTCCATTGTCAATTGCTTCTGCTGACGCATGTAAAACAGTATTGGCTTTTCCAAAAGGCAGCACATAATCTTCGTCGGGTTCGATGCATTTGGCAGCTTCGGTTCCAGGATTTTTACTCCAGTACAATCCTTTATGTTCGAGCATGATTACCGGATTGCCATCGTAATAAGCAGCCTTCATCAACCCTTTCATATCGGCGGCGTTGCTGGGATATGCGATCTTAATTCCTTTCAGGGTTAACAAGGTAGATTCGATGCTTCCGCTGTGGTAGGGGCCACCGCCTCCGTAAGCACCAATCGGAATGCGGATGACGGCACTCACAGGAAATTTTCCCATGGTGAGGTAAGAAGATTTGGTGATCTCGCATACGAGTTGATTTACACCGGTCCACACATAATCGGCGAACTGAATTTCTACAATCGGCTTCACACCGGCTGCACTCATTCCTACGGTTGAACCTACGATATAGGCTTCCTGAATAGGAGTATTGAATACACGGTCGTTTCCATATTTTACTGCCAATGTAGCCGCTTCGCGAAATACACCGCCAAGTCGAGCACCCACATCCTGTCCGTAAAAAATACATTCGGGATGTTTCGCCATCAATTCATCCACGGCATGCAAAGCAGCATCCACCATCAGGGTGGGTTCTTTGCCTTCAGGGGTGCGATTTCCTTTTTCTATTGGTGCACCGCTGGGCGCAAAAATATGATCTTCTACGGTTGACGGAGCAGGATCTGCAGAATCGACAGCTTGTTTAAATTGTTGAGCTACTTTATTGGCGGCATCGGTTTCAATATCGTTGAGCTCCGGTTCGGTTAATCCGATTTTACGCAATAGGGCACGCAATAAAGGACCCGGATCCTGCTTACTGTGCTTCTCCAGGTTTTCATCGGTGCGGTACCATTCTTTGCGTACTCCGGAAGTATGATGTCCCAGCAACGGAACATGCGCATGAATGAGCATGGGTTTGCGTTTGCGGCGTACATAATCCAGGGCACCGGCAAAACCCTCATAGCATTCAATAAAATTGCTGCCATCGAGTTGGATCCGTTTCAAGCCTTTGAATCCTGCTGCATATTCATAAGCATCCATGGCGCGCATTTCATCGCCGCTTGCACTGATGCCCCAATCGTTATCCTGCACCAGGTAAATGATGGGAAGTTCTTTGAGCACGGCCATCTGAAAAGCTTCCGAAACTTCGCCTTCGGTAATGGATCCATCGCCGAATGAACATACTACAACAGGGAATTCGTTTTTATTTCCCAGTCCCTGACTTTCTTTATACGCTACACCATGCGCAATACCCGTTGTAGGTATAGCTTGCATGCCCGTGGCACTGCTCTGGTGCGGAATGCGGGGAAACCCTTCGCGTTTCAAACTCGGATGCGCATAGTAGGTACGTCCGCCCGAAAACGGATCTTCGGCTTTGCCCAACAATTGCAACATCAGTTCATACGGGCTCAGACCCATTCCCAGCAACATGCTTTCGTCGCGGTAATACGGAGAACAAAAATCGTACGGTTTCAGTTGCATACCCACTGCCAGTTGTATGGCCTCATGCCCGCGTGATGTTGAATGCACATACTTGCAAACCGGGCGGTTGGCATCGTAGGTTTCAGCCATCGCTTTGGCTGTGCACATCAGGGTATAAGCCTCAATCAGGATCTCTTTATTTACCATAGTTCAGGGGGCAATTTTACAACAATGTTATGGATTTCAGATGCTTTTTTTACCCGCATTAACCTTCAGAAAATGAGGGGGTAAAGATGGAGTCCGGAGAACCTGTAGTTGAAGCCGGTAGTGAATGCAAGTTGGGTAAACCTAATTATTCATGTAGATTTAACCCATCAAACCTTTAACGTATCTATTTTTGAATTATGAACGCATCATCGAAACCTTTACCCTATCCGTTTAAGCGCATTGCTGTTGCGGTTGCGTTTTCACCACGGATTGAAGCGATCTTGTCGGAAGCTAAACGATTGCAGGAAATTTTTGAAGCAAAAATATTTCTGGTGCATGTGGGCAAAAAGAATTTGCAGGAAGAACAATACCTGAAACACCTGACACATCGGTTCGGATTGGAGGGAGAGCATACCGAGATACTCTGGAAAGAGGGTGATCCTGTGGAAGAAATTTTGCAGGTATGCGAAATGCATCAGATTGATTTATTGGTTGCAGGTGCATTGGAAAAAGAAAGTCTCTTAAAATATTTTATGGGATCGGTGGCGCGTAAATTGTGCCGCAGGGCTAAATGTTCCATCCTCATGTTGCGCGAACCCAGTTTGCATTCCAAACCCATCCGGCATATAGTAGTAGAAGGCAGCGATCATCCGAAAACGGTGGATACCATTGAGACCGGAATTTATATTGCACGGCAATGCAAAGCTGATAAGATCAGTGTGATTCAGGAAGAGGATGCCAAAAAACTGGCATTGATCCGTTCGCCTGAATTGAGCGATAATGAAGCAGAAAGGCAGAAAGAAAAAATGACGACAGAAGAAGCCAAACGACTCGAAGAAATTATTAAGTGTACCGATTGCGGAAAAGTGGAAGTAAAGATTGAATTGCTCGAAGGCAAACCCGGATTTATCATCAGCCGTTTTGCACGCGAACACCATGCCGATTTGCTCATGCTCAATTCGCCCGATATGAAACTGGGTTTTATTGATCGTGTTTTTCCGCACGATATTGAATATGCTTTGGCCGATTTACCATGCGACCTGCTCATAGTGCATTCACCAAGTAAGGCCTGATTAAATAAGCTTCGATATACCCCATTATGCAACATCTTGAAGTCATCAATATTCTGGTAGCCCTCGGCGTAATGCTGCTGGTGGGGAGAATTTTCGGGGAGTTTTTCCGCAAGATGCGCATTCCATTGGTGGTGGGTGAAATTGTAGCAGGTGTTTTATTAGGACCGAGTGTATTGGGAAAATTTTATCCGCTGCTCAACGATATTGTTTTTACTACCAAGGGAAATGTGGGCATGGTACTCAATGGAATTTCTACCATCTCGGTGGTGATGCTGTTGTTTGTAGCCGGAATGGAAGTGGAACTTTCGTTGATCCGTCAACAAGGCAATGCGGCATTTAAAACCAGTTTTGTAGGTCTGATCGTTCCGTTGGGGATGGGTTTTCTGACCGGATACTATTACAGCGATTTACTGGGAGGAACCAATCAGCAAAGCACGTTTGTATTTGCTTTGTTTATTGGAACGGCCATGGCGATTACAGCCTTGCCGGTGATTGCACGCACACTGATGGATCTGAATTTGTTCAAAACCAAAATCGGGATGACCATCATTACTGCAGCCATGTTTGACGACCTGACCGGATGGATTCTCTTCAGTGTTATTCTTGGTCTGATGAATAAAGGAACAGATCCAACTTCGTTATGGGTAACAATCGGACTGACGCTTGCATTTGCGGTGACCATGCTTACGGTGGGAAGGTTTTTTATCAACAAATCATTGCCCTGGGCACAAAAGAATTTATCATGGCCGGGCGGAGTGTTGGCCTTCTCTTTGGGATTTGCTTTCTTAGGAGCAGCCTTTACCGAGAAGATCGGGATCCATGCCATTTTCGGGGCTTTTATTGTGGGCATTGCCATTGGCGATTCGCAACACCTAAATGAAAAAACGCGGGAGATCATCCACCAGTTTGTAACCAATATTTTTGCGCCTTTGTTTTTTGTTTCTATTGGTTTTAAAATTGATTTCATCCACAATTTCAATTTGCAGATTGTATCCATTGTGTTGGTTTTGGCGATGGTGAGTAAGATACTCGGAGCCGGTGCCGGAGCCTTGTGGGGGCGCATGAACTGGCGCGAAGCCATGGCGGTTGGATTTGGCATGAATGCACGCGGAGCGATGGAAATTGTGTTGGGATTACTGGCCTTGCAGGCCGGATTGATCACAGAGCAATTGTTTGTAGCCCTGGTGGTAATGGCGGTATTGACCAGTATCATAGCCGGACCGATGCTGCAGTTTTTTATAACCGGCGAAATGAAAACGAATGTGAGTGTGAAGCTGAGGGAGATTTTGTCGATCAGGGAAGAGGAGTAGTGATTGTTATGCGCCGTTTTTATTCTAAATGAATTTACAATCTGTAAAATATAAAGTCTTTAAAACACTCCTTTAAAACAGATGATCTTATTGTTTATACCAGTCTTTATTATCGGTTTTCATTTTTAAGATACCTTCTTTGTAATTGTATAAAATATAATTTAAGGAATCGTCTGTACAATAGACTTTCTGTGCGCGATAAAATTGGCCGTTAATGGTAATACTTTCTGTATAATCAAGATCCTCATCTTTAGTAGAAGGAGCCAGTTCAAATGATATTCCTTCCAGTTTTATAAGCACTTTCCTGGGTCCGAATTCGTATTGATGGTGAATACCCGGTACATAATTATAGTAAATGAGACTTGGAGCTTTGTAGGGATTGCTCTCATATTGATAAAGCACACTTTCATGATAATCATAAGTAGTGCAATCCGGTTCACGATTCCGGTATGTTTGGGTAAATCCATATTCACCCTTGTAACAGTAATATTGAACAGTATCGAATTCTGTAGCATATATAAGTGTGTCGATAAGCTTAAACGGGATAGTGGATCTTTCTTCTTCCGTCATAAAGTGCCGGGCGTCGGGTGGTGCATTTGCGCAAGGAAGTCTTTTACATGCCTGAAACAGGAACAAAGCTGGTATAATGGTAAGAATTACCAGAACATTGTGAATTAACTCACTCATTCTAGCTGTTTTCATATACCAATTATTAAAACCAATTTAATTTTCAGAATTAATTTTCAGGTTAGAATATCTGTTCTCATCCAGATAAATAAGGAGATTAAAGTAGCAATTCCCTCCTTTAGGCACGATGACCGGTTTTGGCCAGATGGGGGCACCTGTAGCAGTGCAGTAACAATTCACCCAAACCAGCCGGCCTCTTTTTTCGCTCACTGCACTCATGTATTGCCGGCTATACTTATTCAGATCAATGGTGTCGTTAATAATAAGATTCTTTTTTGAACGTAACTCCTGATTGAGTTTAACAACTGCTGCTTTGAGAAGGGAATCTATTTTTTCAAATAATAGATCGTCATATGGTATTATGTCGGACTCAACCGGTTTACTATCATTGAATGTGGTCAAATAATTTAAACTTGTATCAAATTGTATCAGACCAATCCGTATTGTTTCGTGAGTACAATTATTATTTTTGAAGTTGTTAGAATCACTGTTAAAGTTAGTTTGGCCGGATGCAGAAAGTGAGAGGATAAGCAAGGCAAATAGGAGTTTCATTTGTTGTATTTCCCAATTAATGAGTATTACTAAATTTTATTTGACTTAATCCTATATTGCATTCCCATTTAGTCATTGATTAGAGTTGCAATAATACAGATGAGAGTCTCTTTTAAATTTATATCAATAATAAGCATTTGTTTGTTGTGGATTTTATCAGTCTCAATGTTAATTTCTGAATTTCATATTTTGAAACTCAGAAAGGTTGGTGAAATTGAGTGTTATACATTATCTAATCAAAGAATTCTGCCTGTAAATCCTAAAATTTACGAGTTTGAAGGTAAAACATATTTAACATATTATGATTATGAAACGCAATATCTCTTTTTGAACCAATTAAGTGGTACTGATAAAGTAATTAGACAAGACACAATAAATCTGCATTTGGATTTTAAAAGCGGCTACCAAAACTTAATGAGTTATTCTTTGATTTCTCTGGATAGTCTTTTAGTGAGCTATAACGCGTCAACACAAAAGTATGGCACTCACGATAGTTCAATTGTACTTATTAATTCGAAAGGAAATTTTTTGTCCACGGTGAATATGAACGATGCTAATGTAATCACGTGGAATAAAGTACCAAATGGAACTATTAGTAAAGTTCCCTTGCGTTATAGATATCCATATTATGTCAATAATATGAAATTGCCTCTACTTTATGATAGGAGAAAGAATGCCATTATAACTACTCTTGCGAGATTTCAATTTGATTCACCCGATGTTAAACAATATAGATCTGAACTAGGGTATTCGTTTTTGAATGGAAGAGCATTCCAATATATAAAGCAAACCGACCTTCTTGAGTTCGATTCCAATTACTATTATGGAATAGATATTCACTACATCAGAGGTTGTTATAATACAAAGACGAATGAACTTATAATAGGTACAGGAAATAGTTCGAATCTAATAATAATTGACTCTACACAAAATGGACGCAAGGAAAGAATAAAATCAGTTTCATTAGATACAATATATCCATTGATAACGCCATACAAGGAATTTAACAACTTTAATCAAGGGGAGTTTCTTAATATTATTTATAGCCCATATGATAATCACTATTTTCGAATGATTAGAATCGGCAATAACAGATTTTCAAATAAAAGTGAAC